>NZ_RQFK01000011.1 GCF_004770765.1 Leptospira noumeaensis
AATTCACAAGAAAAATTGCGACATACATAATATAAAATTCCAGAACCAGCTCCTCTTCCCGTAAGGAGTTCTAGTTCTTCTTCGAGTGATTTCGCTTTCGATTCTTCAATCACAAGCCAAACCAAATTAGGATCCTTTAAAGCTGCCAATTTTTTTCGAATGGATCCAACTTCCTTAGGGTCTTTGTCTCTATACACCACTAGAACTCCTTACGGGAAGAGGAGCTGGTTCTGGAATTTTATATTATGTATGTCGCAATTTTTCTTGTGAATTGCCAAAGGACAATTGGGAAGAAACACTCACTCTTATACAACAATAGGAGTGGCGTCGCCCCAGAGACGATCGAGCGAATAGTAGGTTCTCATTTCGTCTGTCATGATATGAACACAAATTTCACCGTAATCGAGAAGGATCCAACCTGTGGCATCTTTCGGAAGGTCGGCGAGGTTTTGTCTTTTGACTGCGAGTTTTAATGGTTTCATGTATTTATCGATGTCTTTTGCACAAGACCGGCCTTGGGTTTCGGTTTTGACAGTGGCGAGTACAAATAAAGATAAATAACTATGGACATCTTTTAGATCCAAAAATTGGATATTTTCACATTTTTTGTCAATTAACGTCTGTTTGATTTTTTTGAGATGTTCTAATGTCTCGGTGCTGATATTCGGCATTTTAGTCCTTGGAATTTTGAAAATCTTCCCCAAGAATCACAGTGGCATCAAGCCCCAAATCCTTTCGGAGTGCGAAGTAAACCCTTCGTCCTTGGAAAGTATCTGAGATAATATCTGTGTACTGTGTGTTTCCGGAGCGGTTAAGGATGATACTGGATTTAAAACTAGAATCCCAGGCATTGTCAACGGAGAGGACTTTCAGACCCTTATCATTCAGAAGCACCTTACCGTATCTGGCAAGCCCATTTTTCGGGGTTCCGTTCAGGACTTCAATCCTAGCTCTTTCCCCTTCGCTAAAAGAAAGGGATCTAAGTTCGCTTGTAAATTTATGAAAGGCTACCTTTACCGTTTCTTCATTGGCTTTTAGAATTTCATCTTTTTGTTTGGGTCTTCCTGTTGGTTCGCCCGGAACTTCGGAAACTCCAAAATGGATTTTTTCTTTTTTCAAGAAATCAATCAAAGTTTCCCATTCCTTAGCTGATAGATTGGTTGTCATTTGAGAGTGGAGGTAGGCAACTCTTTGTTTTCCTAGTAAGTCTCTTTTTTCGTGAATGGCTTCGAGAAGAGTTAAAAATACTGTTTCTTGAATTTCAAGCCTACGGATATAAGAAAGCATTGATTCATCCGAAAGGGAACTCATCCAATCAAAACAATCATCACCATCTAAAACATAAGTTTGTTTGTTCCTAGCGTAGTTTTTTGTTATATGGAGTGACTTTGGTTCAAAGAAAAAACCTAACCCACCCAGTAAATTAATCCAATTTTGAAATTGTGTTTTGGTCCAAACAATTTTAAAAGGAATGTTGGAATCTAAAGTGTCCTCTAAAACAGATTCCACATAAGAAGGAGCAGAACTTCCTTTTTCTTTGAGTGATTTATCTCCATCATCGAAGCTGGTTTTAGGATTTACAAAGAAAAGGGCAGCTTTCTTTTCATTGGGATAAAATTCCGCATACAAAGAAAACAAATATTCATCCTTATCACCTAAGACGGAGAAGAGGATGGGAAGACGTTTGCTTTGAGACAATTTTTGGTCTAAAGAAAATCCACCTTTGGACTTGAAAACTAAAAAAAGAAGGGCAATCAAAAAGAAGGAACCAGCTGTAATGAGTAAAGTTTTGGCAGGAATCGGTTGTTTTTTGGGAGCTTCACGTAACATCTATTTGGTTTCCTTAAGCAAATTTGCAGATTGGTTGTACGTTTGAAACGTAAAAGGATGGATGACTTCCTTTTTTTCCATAAGAAAGGAAATGGTCTGAAAGGCTTTCATAAAAACGCCATAATTTAGATTTTCCATCGTTTTCTCTACCCAATGCGGAAGCTCTTGGTTACGGAAAGCAAAGTCAGATCCTAAAAAATCCGCCGCATAGAGAATTTTGTCCAAAAGTTCGGGAGAACGATTCCCTAAAGTATGAGATGAGATTGCCTTTGTTATTTCTGGATCCGAAAAACCATATTCTTTCTCTAACCATAAAGGCGCAGAAAAGGCATGGAGGGCCTGGGAAGGAATTCCCGTCACATCCAACGAAAATTCTGTGAAAAGTCCTGTATGGATTTCCTGTTTTTTCTGTTTGGTGATGTCATGGCAAAGTCCCGCGAGATAGGCTTTCTTTGGATTGGGATACCCATGAATTTTTGCTAGCGATTCTGCGTAATCGGCAACTCGAAAGATATGTTGGAGGCGAGTCTCTGTCACATGGTTCGGCACTTCTTCTTTAAAAAACGAAATCCAATCTTCCAATGAAAGATTTCCCTCTAGGGTTTTGTTCATTTTGAATTACCGCTTTCCTTTAATTCTAAAAATCTCAGAAGCCGTTCCTTGGTTTGGGGAAGAAGAAATTCGTTCACCAAGTTTCCGTAAAAAATCCTTCGAATCTCCGTGCTACTAATGGGTAAAACTGGATTTGATAATATGTTTACCTTTGTTTTGGGAATCAAACTAGGAATGAAAATTTCTTTAGGATAGGAAGTAACTCTACGCACAACAATGATTTGTTTAATCAAATCTAGAATTTCCAAATAGGATTTCCATTTGCCAAAAGAATCTAAATTGTCTTCACCCATCACGAGGGAAATCTCTGATTTTGGATGGAGATTTCGAAGCGTTTGTAAACTATCAATTGTAAAACTTGTATTTGGTTTTTTGATCTCTTCGTCCCAAAGAATCACATTCTTTGAGAGTAAACCTTCAAATTCAGTAAGACAAAGTTCCCAAATTTCGCTCGCACTAAACTCCTTTCCACCTTCCTTAAAGGGCGAAACAAAATTAGGGCAAATATAAAGAAGAGCCTTTGGATAGGATTTGGAAACGGTTTCAATCACGTGTCTATGGCCCAAATGGGGTGGATTGAAACTTCCTCCAAAAAACAATACTTCCATTTTTAACCGCGGACTTGTCCACTTCCTGTTACATAAGTTGTCGTAGTTGTTAGGTGGATGAGACCCATTGGACCGCGCACATGGAGTTTTCCAGTGGATATTCCCACCTCAGCCCCAAGTCCATATTCACCACCATCATGAAACCGAGTGGAACAGTTGACAAAAATGGCAGCACTATCTAGTTCTTTTTGGAAGGTTTGGATTTCCGTTACATCTTCGGACAAAATACATTCTGTATGACCTGAACTGTATTTTCGAATGTTTTCCATGGCTTCTGAAAGAGAATTAACTATTTTTACGCTGAGTCTAGTATCTAAAAATTCTGTATAAAAATCATCCTCTGACGCTGGTTTAGCGGCTGGCAAAAGTTTTGTAACTGATTCATCTCCGAGAATTTGGATTCCCGCAGATTCTAAATCTTCCAATAATTTCCTTAGATTGGGATAGTCTTTATGAATGAGTAGGTTTTCCAAAGCATTACAAACCCCAGGACGTTGGACTTTTGAGTTGATTAAAATGGGAAGGACTATCTCTGGATTTGCCTGATTTGAAAGATAAAGATTGGTCACACCTTTGTCATGTTTGATGACAGGGATTTTACTATTTTCTGAAACAAAACGAATGAGGGCCTCTCCACCGCGAGGGACAATCACATCAATGAGATCATCCAATTGGAAAAAAGGAACCATAGCCTCTCGATTTGTATTCTCTACAAAAGTCACAACGTCTTTTGTCACACCAGGTAGTTTTTTTTCTTCAATCGCTTGGTGGAATAAAGAAGAAAGGATTAAATTCGAATGATAAGCCTCAGATCCACCACGTAAGATACAAGCATTCCCTGATTTGAAAGATAATGAAGCAATATCGATGATCACATTGGGTCTTGATTCAAAAATTGTCATCACCACACCAATAGGAACACGTTTCGTGAGAAGTTCTAGTCCATTGGGGAGGATGGTGCCACGAACCACTTCACCCACTGGATCTGGCAAATTACGAATTTCTTCGATACTTTTTGCCATCGACTTAATTCGTTTTGAATCCAGTAGAAGGCGATCCATCATGGCAGAGGACAAACCTTTTTCTTTTCCATTCTGCATATCGAGTTTATTTTTTTCGATGATAACCGATTCATTTTGGATGAGGAGTTCTTCCACCCGGCCCAATACGGAATTTTTTTCTAAAGTGGTAAGACCTTTTAGGGCTCTACTTGCCAGTTTGGCTTTCGTTGCTAAGTCTTTCGCGTAACTTGTTAATTCATCTGCCATAGTTCACTCCGCTTGAAAGGAAAAAAAATGAGTTTGGATTTCGGATGCATTGGGTACTCGGTGTGACAAAGAAGAATCAGCAACCAAAGTTCCAAAGTTTTCAACTTCAAAAAACTTAGCGATTGCATGTTTTTTTTCACCGTTCACAATCCCAGTTTTGATTCCATATGGTAACAAAAGTTTTGCGGCATTGATTTTAGTAAACATCCCACCAGTTCCAGGTCCTGATGGTCCTGTTGCCAATTTTTCTGTTTCTTTGGTGATTTCTGTGAATAAATCAATTTTAGATTGGTCTTTTAAAAATCCATCCACACCAGTGAGAATGAGGAGTAGGTCAGCTCCTACAATGGAGGCAACAATCGCAGACAGAATGTCGTTATCACCCAAATTGATTTCTTCTGTAGAGACAGAATCGTTTTCATTTACTATGGGCAAAATTCCCCAATCCAGAAGTTGACGAAAGGTTTGTTTTAAATTGGTAAAACTCTTTTCCTCATTTAAATCTTTTCTTCCAAATAAAATTTGGGCAATTGGGACATTGACTCGACTAAAAAAACTTTCGTAAAGATTCAGGAGTTTATTTTGGCCCATGGCAGCAAACGCTTGTTTTTCGGCCAATGTGGTTTTTCCGTTAGGCAGAGAGATAGGCCCACTTTGGTCCACCAGAAGTTTTTTTCCTTGGGCAATAGCACCAGAAGAAACAAGGATTACTTCCTTTCCTTGGTCACGGAGTGTACGAATGTCACCGACTAAATCATATAAAAAATCATTAATTTTAGATTCTTCACCGGAAACACGAGCACTTCCGATTTTGATCACAATGAGTTTGGCCTTCTTTATGGAGTCTAAAAAATCCTTACGTGTTTTCATAAACTAACTTTGCTTTGTCTTCAAAAAATACTTTGTCGATTCGTTCCAGTAAGTAATCTAAATTGGATTCCTTGTCGGCAGAAATACAAATGATTTCCCCTAACTTCGAATAATTCTTTTTGATCTCTTCGGTAAAAGTAGGATCGTTATCCCAAATATCCATTTTGTTAATGACAATTAAGAATTTTTTATTCAAAAGCGACTGGTTGTAGTTCCCAAGTTCACTTCTTAACATTTCCAATTCTTCCTCGAGTTGTAAATTTCCACCATCAAAAAGAAAAAGAATCCCTTGGACTCGTTCGATATGTTTTAAAAAACTAATCCCAAGGCCTACACCCCGAGAAGCACCCTCAATGATTCCAGGAATGTCCGCTACTGTATAACGAAACAAATCTTCATGTCTATGCACCACACCAAGATTAGGTGATAGGGTAGTAAAAGCATATCCCGCAATTTTTGGATGGGCGTGGGTGATTTTTGCGAGTAGGGTCGACTTACCAGCATTCGGTAAACCAACAATACCAATGTCTGCCAGTAACTTTAATTCTAAAATTAGAGAAAACTCTCCACCTTCTTCACCGGGTTGGCTGTATCTAGGTGCTTGTTGGACTGATGTTTTAAAAAATGTATTTCCTTTTCCACCACGTCCGCCGGTCGCTATGGTAAAACTTTCGCCGTCGTGGTTGAAATCATAGATGAGTTCCATTGTCACAGAATCAATGATTTGAGTTCCTACAGGAACTTTGAGAATCAAATCTTCTCCGTTTTTTCCATTTCGGTTTTGACCAAGTCCTGGTTCTCCGTTTTGGGCTGCATACATACGGTCAGGGAGGTAGTTTTCTAAAGTCATCATCCTACCTTCGGCAAGAAAGATGACATCACCACCTTTGCCACCGTCACCACCATCCGGTCCACCAAATTCTACAAATTTCTCTTTATGGAAATGGACAGAACCTGCCCCTCCGTGTCCGGCTCGAATTTGAATGGGTACTTCGTCGATAAATCCGCTCATAATTTCCTTTGGTCAAAAAAAAACCCGTTTAAGGGAGATCCTAAAACGGGTTTTGCCTCTCAAATGTATGAGAGGATTACACTTTCGGGTAAACGGAGATTTGTTGTCTTTCTTTAGTTACATGTTCGAAAGTCACAACACCGTCCACAAGTGCGTAAAGAGTATGGTCACGACCAATCCCTACATTTTTTCCGGGTTTGTATTCAGTTCCTCTTTGGCGAACGATAATGTTTCCAGCAATTGCTAGTTGACCACCATAAACTTTTACACCAAGTCTTTTCGATACCGAATCACGACCGTTCTTTGTGGATCCACCACCTTTCTTTGTAGCCATTGTTTACCCCTTTATTATTTCGTCTTGGATGGAAATCGCTTGGGAATGAGAGTGTCCTAAAGATTTTAATCCAAACTCGACCATGGAAAGTAGGCTTTGGTAGCCATCTCTTTGGGTCGGTTTTACTAAAAACCTCAAGTATCCGTCTCGTTTTTCTTCCGTTTTCAAACTGTTTTGTGATGCCAAATATGAGTGAGCACTCTGAACCAGAGTGGAGACCCCTGCACACAAAAGATTTTCGCCTTTCGAACCTAAGTCCTTGGGAGAATGTCCTTCCAGTTGGATTCCTGCGATTTTCCCTCCTAAATCTTTAAAAATCTTACTATAAATCAATTATCCGTTGATGGAAACTACTTGGAGTTTTTGAAGTTGTTGTCTATGACCCCAAGACTTCTTGTAGTTTTTTCTTTTTTTGTATTTAAAGCCGTGGATTTTTTCACCCTTACAGTCTTCTAATACTTTCAAAGTGACTTTTGCACCAGACAATGCTGGGGAACCAATGTTCACTTTGTTGTTATCGGAAAGGAGTAGGACTTTCGTTTCTACTGTGCTTCCAACCGAGTTTCCTGTTTTTTCTGCGACGAATACCTGGTCAGGAGACACTTTAAATTGTTTGGCTCCAAGTTCAATGATGGCGAACATATAACTATCCTAATCTCTTTCTCGAATGTAGTTCTTACCAGGATTTCTGATGGGCACCTCTTGTCAAACTGAAATCCCCATTTACAGCCTAACCGGATTAGAATTTCTGGTAAAAACAATGGAAATTCGCAACATCGCCATCATCGCACACGTCGACCACGGTAAGACGACACTAACAGATTGTATCCTTCGCCATACGGGCGCCGTAACTGCAAAAGAAGACCGAGAAAGAATCATGGATTCCAACACTTTGGAACAGGAAAAAGGGATCACCATCCTTGCCAAGAACACTTCGGTAAAATACAAAGGCACCCGCATTAATATCGTAGACACTCCAGGTCACGCGGACTTCGGAGGGGAAGTGGAACGAGTTCTGTCCATGACAGACTGTACACTTTTACTAGTCGATGCTTTCGACGGTCCGATGCCACAAACTCGATTTGTGCTTGGAAAATCACTCCAACTTGGCCACAAACCAATTGTTGTTGTGAACAAAGTAGACCGTGAAGGTGCAAGACCAGGATATTCAGTGGACAAAGTATTTGATTTGTTTAGTGACCTTGGTGCCACTGAAGAACAGTTAGACTTTCCTATCATCTATGCATCAGCGAAACAAGGTTGGGCAGTAAACCAACTTTCCGAAGTACCGGGTGTAAACATTGAACCACTTCTGGATAAAGTTTTGGAACATGTGGCTGCCGTAAAAAACGAAAGTGACAAAGCCCTCCAATTCCAAGTCACTGCACTTGATTACAACGAATACGTTGGTCGTATTGCCATTGGTAAAATCTACCAAGGAACCATGAGAAAAGGTGCGGATGTAACACTCGCAAAAACAAATGGAACCACTGCTAATTATAAAATTACAAAACTTTATGGTTACGAAGGACTCACTCGTTACGAAATCGACGAAGCTGGATCCGGAGATATCGTGGCTATGGCTGGGATTCCAGATGTGTTCATCGGGGATACAGTTTGTGATTTAGGAAATCCACTCCCTCTTCCTGCCATCCAAGTAGAAGAGCCAACTGTTTCCATGTTCTTTATGGTCAACAACTCTCCGTTTGCTGGGAAAGAAGGTAAATTTGTTACGACACGTAACCTAAGAGAACGACTTGACCGAGAATTGGAAACCAACGTGGCACTTCGTTTGGAAGAAACAGAAGACAAAGATCGTTTTAAAATTTTAGGACGTGGGGAACTCCACTTATCCATCCTCATTGAAAACATGCGTAGAGAAGGATACGAACTCCAAGTTTCTCGCCCAGAAGTAATCATCAAACAAAACGAACTGGGTGAAAAAATCGAACCTTATGAAACCCTTGTGATGGATCTTCCTGACCAGTATTCTGGTGCTTGTATCCAAGAACTGAACCGCCGTAAAGGTGAGTTAACAGGAATGGACGCTCACACTTCTGGAATCACTCGTGTGGAATACACCATTCCGACAAGAGGCCTAATTGGATTTAGAGGTCATTTTATTTCTGAAACTCGTGGTGAAGGGGTTATGTCTAGCCGTTTCCTACGTTTTGATAAATACAAAGGTGAAATTCCTGGTCGTAAAAACGGAGCCCTTATTTCTATGGACTCAGGGGAATCAACAGCTTATGCTCTATGGAAAGTGCAAGAACGTGGGGATCTTTTCATTGAACCACAAGTAGCAGTTTATCCTGGTATGATCCTTGGAATGAATAGCAGGGATTCTGACTTAGAAGTGAACCCAGTGCGTGAGAAAAAACTCACAAACGTTCGTGCTTCTGGATCGGATGAAGCGATTCGTTTGGTTCCACCAAAGAAACTCACTTTGGAACAATCCATTGAATTTTTGGATGATGATGAACTTTTGGAAGTGACTCCACAAAGTTTGCGTCTTCGTAAAAAAGTTTTGGATGCGAGTATGAGAAAAAGATCTGGTGGCGGAAGATAAGTAGAATTTAAAACTCTAACTGATTTCTAAAACCAAACAAAAAAGGGACTAATGATTTAGTCCCTTTTTTTATACGAAAGGAGAAAAGTGAAGTAATGTTTCTTTAGATTAAAATCCCAATCCTTTGAGAGCATCTCCAGCACCTGGAATTTTTTTCAACGCGTCTCCTGCTTTTCCTTTGATCACTTCTTTGACAGCTCCACCAATTAAATCGGTTAAGGTTCCGAGGCCAACGCCCAGTTCCACACTTGGATTCCGAATGTCACCATAAGTTCGAAAGGGAATGAATAACCTTTCGTCTTTGACTAAGTTCCCAACAATTTTATTGCGGAGTGCTTTGGGATCTCCTTGGCCTTTGGTGGCTTGTTTGATTTTTTCATCCACAGAAGCGAGTGACTTTTTGGATTCATCTTCATCATATAACATTCCCATTTTCATTTCATGGTAGTTCGTAGTGGTGATGATGTAGGATCCTTTGGTGATTTGTAAGTCATAGTTTTTGGTTGGGAAAGTAGGTTCATCGAGAAATGTGACTTTTCCATTGCTATATTCTACTTGGAAGGATACGTCTTTTTTTAGTTCCGCTTTTTCTTTTAGTTTATCTAGTTTTAATCCCGCTTGGTTCAGAGCTGGTAATTCCCCTGCGATGGCATCAAAAGCAGCAAATCCAGAAACGAAGGAATCTTCTTTCATGGTAACTTCATAAATGACTTTAGGATTCACTAGTCCAGTTTTGACAACAAAGGGAGTTACTTTTCCTTCGGTTTCTAATATAAACTTAGCAGCTTCTTTTTTATTTCTGCCAATGATAGTGACATCGGCATCAAAATTCACATTTACATTGTTATGCGAATTAAGATCACTTCCGTCAATGTCAATGTCTTTTAATTCTAAGTCCAATTTTTGAATTTGAATTTGTTGGCCTGTTTTACGCATAAACACTTGGATCGTTCCTTCTTGGATCCCAACAAGTCCCATCTTTATGGCGATTGGAATGTCTTTGATCGAAAATGGGCCAGATGGCGGGGCACTCGCTTTTTCTTTTGCTTCTTCTTCCTCTGCTGCTTTTTTTTCCGCTAACGCTTCTTGGGAAAGTGCTGGGTTCTTTTCTCCATCTACAATTTTAGGTGTTTTGAAAAGGGAAGTTAGATTATTTCCTCCATCCTCATTCATAGTCAGAGAGATTTCTGGTTTTTTTAGAACAATTTTGTTTACCTTTAAGGTTTTGGTCAGAAGGGCTAAAAAAGAAATTTTAACTTCCGCTTTTCCAAGTTGGATGAGGCCTTTTGGTTTGGATTTTCTTTGGTCGAGCGGAATGCCTTTGTTTGCCACTTCATCGCGGGGAGCAAGAATGATACCTTCGATCTCGATTCCAGAAAGAACATTGAACAAACTGATATTGACTGATTCGACATGAGCTCGCACATTGATTGCTGATTCGATTTGTTTGACAAGAAAACTAGGGGTGATGAAACTCCCAGCAAAAACTAACGCGATGATTACGATGAGAAGAATGGCAGCAAAAAAAGCCCCAATTCCATACCCTATTTTTTTCATATTGTCTCCTAATTTCGGCACTTATGAGTGGAATAGAGACTAAGTTCAATTTTGTTTCTGTAAAGTAAAAAAGGGAAAGAAATTAATTCAAAAACCGAACCGAACTTATGATATTGGTTAGCTGTTGGAAGAGTTCATCTCCCACTTCTTCATCGGAGTTGTAAGTGACGAGGAGCATTCTTGTATGGTTGGCCACCATATACACCATCCACACTCGGTCTTCTTTTAGAAATTCACAGGCACGAATGGAGGAACCTTCATTATTTTCAAAAACCGCTACGTTTTCGGCATCGTAGTCAATTTCATGGATTTTTAAATAGTTTTCTAACTCGTAGTCTACGTTAAAATCTTCTTGTTTGGATTCGAAGGCATACACCTGTAAGGCCCCACCGCCATCTGGATGGAAAAAGGCAGGAATTTCTTCCACGACCATATGTTCCCAATTGGCTGGGAAAAGAAAGGAATACCAACCTTGGGGAGATTGAAATTGTTTGTACATAGGTTTTGTCATTAGAAATCCCTTTTCTTTCCAATAAATCTTTGGAGTAATGGCAGTAAATGATTTTCAAAAGAAAATGGTATTTCCTCTCCCTTAGTTTCTATCTCTTTGTCTTTCTACCTGGAAGTATCTTTGCACAAATTTCTGGTAATGAATCCGCATACCCTTCCGCCTATTTGCTTGGTCTTTCGTCCTCCGGTGTGGTTACAAAAAACTCAATGGGAAGTCTCTATGGAAATACAGCATTTCTCGCAGATACTGGAAAACATTTAGTCGATGCGGGAGTAAACGCGAGTTATGCGAATTCAAAAATTTCTCCCCTATATCTTGCCGGGGCTTTATATTTTTCTTATTCTGATTCCTTGGGATTTGGATTTCGCGGAAAACCTGTTTTCCTTCGTTCCTTTCCTGTAGATGAAAGGTTTTCCAATTATGCTTTCCAAGGATTTGTCAGTTGGAAATTAAATGAATATTTATCATTTGCCTTTCACCTAGGTCCAGGAGTTTCTGGAAGGCTTGGAGGGTATAGTTCTTATTCTTGGAACGTATCGGCATCCACAGCTTTCCAATACGGCAATTTTCGACTTGGTGTTATCTTGGAGTCTCCAGGAAGTTATAGGTTTGATAAGTATTTAGGATCGGAAAGATTAAAGGAAAAACTTTCTGAACGTTTGTTAGTTGGTATAGGGTATAAAATCACAGAAACGATAGACCTTCAAATGGAAGGAAATCGAACTTTTTATGAACGTTCCCATATTTCTTTAAATGGGGCAAACAATGATTCAAATTATCCGATTCGCACTATGTATGCAGGTAACATTGGTTTAGCGATTGGGAAAATAGAATCCTTCCAAGTTCTTACAGGACTCGGTCGGGAATTCCGGGCTGACTCCAGTTTGAGGGGATTTTATACTGCCTCTTTAGGAATTGCTGGTTCTATTTTTCCATCTGAGTTAGGGCCAGGGTATTTGTATTCGGTTTCTGTTCAAAGAGCGGGCCTCAGCGTTCCCGAAAGAGAAGGGGCAGAAACCAGAGCAGCAGCACAAATCCAGATTCAGTTCCAATGACGAACAGCATTTGCTTAAAATATAAGCAAATTGGATGTTTTCCATAAATACCTAATAGCCCTTCCGCTCAAATATCGCACATAATGTAGAGAAATATATGATATTCTGACTTCTTTAGGCGAGATGCACTGTCGGTACGATACTTGCATCTAAATCAGAAAGGTATCCTATATGGTTGATTTCAAAGTTTCCAAACGAATGCTCGTCAACTTCCGCGGACAAAACAAAGTCGTGGGAGGATTAACAGATAAAGATAAAATCGCGATCCTTCTCTACATTTCCAAAGAATTTGCTAATTTAGATAGAGAAGACCAACTCTTTTCGAAAGTCATCCTGATCTGTCAGGAAATTTTTGAGTCGGACAACACAACACTCCGACTTTGGGACGGAGAGTTTCTCGTCCCCGTTAAGTTTGTCAAAGAAACAGAACCTCCTCGTCGTAATTTAGTTTCAGGAGAAGGTTATTCTGGTTCCGTCTTTGCCACAAGAGAACCGGTTCTAGTCAATGACCTCACTCGTTCTGCTCACTTCTTTGATGAAGGAGAAACCACTAAATCGGTTATGTGTGTTCCCATCATGCAAAAAGAAGAAATTCTTGGGACACTGGCTGTAGAAAGTGAAAGGGAAAATTTTTATATCACTGATGACTTGGAAATTCTCGAAGCATTAACATCACAGTTAGCACTGGCTCTCTATGGAGTTCGACTGATTGAAGGTCTTGTGACAGCAAGAGCCAGAGAAGCTGCCATCCTAAATCAGTTAGAATGGGATTTGAAGATGGGACGAAATGTCCAAAGCCAAATTCTCCCTCAAGATTTAAGCGCTTGGAACGGAATTTATTTTGCAAGCCACTATGAACCGATGGCAGAAGTCAGCGGAGACTTGGTTGACATAGTGAGACAAGGCCATTCCCTCACGGCAATTAACATCGATGTGTCGGGACATGGAATTCCAGCGGCCCTTGTCACCATGGCCATCCACCACCAGTTTCGTAGATCGGTAATGGCGGGACTTGGACTCACGGAAATTATGGAAGAACTTGGTGAAAAACTAAGGGAACAACTTCCGGAGTCTACTTACTTCACTGCCTTTATGGTTCGTATTTTTAGCGATTACACTTTTGGTTATGTAAATGCAGGCCACCAACGTATGTTACATTACAAAGCTGCTGATGATACTTTCATTCAGTATGATACGAAAGGTGTTCCACTGGGAATTCTTCCTGTAAGAAAAATTGATTACGAAGAAAAACAAGGCAAACTAGAACCTGGTGATTTTTTACTCTTAATTTCAGATGGGTTTAGTGAACAAAGAAATCATATGAAAGATGAAGTGGGAGTGGATCGAATTCTCACATGGTTACAAGACGAAAGAGAAAAACTTGTTATGGAAGGTCGTGGAAAAGTTGATTTAAAAAAATTGTCAGCTGCCTTTGTGAATCGGTTTCGTGCTTACCAAGGTGACGTTCCCAATGGAGATGATTTGAGCTTTTTATTCCTCTATTGTGGGGATTCTATTCCAGAAGCTTCGCATTACATTCAAATGGCGAAACAATCCAATTCTAAAATGAAAATGGAAGAGGCTTATGCACAAGCATTGAAAGCCTTTAGCATTGATTCATCTTTAAAGGAAATTTTGGTATTTTTGGGGAAAATGTATTACCGAGACGGAAAATACAACGAAGCCATTCGGTATTTAGAAGAGTATCTACGAACATCCGGGGACAATACAGCGGCATCTCATTTTATGATGGGACGAGCTTATTATAAAGCCGGAATGATTTCAGAAGCAAAACGAGCGTTAAAGATGGCACTTTCTAGTGACCATAGTTTTGCTAAGGCAAGTATCTTACTTGCGCAATGTTATTTGAAAGAAAATGCGAAACCAAAAGCGATCAAAGTATTGCAACAAGGCGTAAAGAACACACCTCAAAGTATGGAATTAAAAACTTCACTTTTAAGGTTAGAATCACATTCGCAGAAAGTCAGTTAAGGAAAATATATGAAACAGTTTGGAATATTATTTAGTTTAAGTATCCTTCTGATTGCTTCCAGCTTAGGAGCGGAAGAATCGGAAGGTAACAAAGAGAGTCTAGAAACATTGGCAAAAGAAATGGCAGGTATCAAAGTTTCATTAGCAGAGACTAAACTTGCTTTAGAAACCACCAAACAGGAGTCAAACTGGGTTTGGACCTGTATCGCAGCCTTTCTTGTATTTTTTATGCAAGCGGGGTTCGCTTACGTGGAGGCGGGATTCACTAGGGCTAAAAATGCAGTGAACATCCTTATGAAAAACTTTTCTGACTTAACCGTCGGTGCCATTGCCTATTGGGTGGTTGGTTTTTCGATAATGTTTGGGCCACAAGTCCTAACAGGATTTGGAGTTGGAGTTCCTGCTTTTGCTGAAAGTCTGATCAATGCAGAGGATGGAAGTATGGATCCAGCTAAGTATACTTTCTTCATCTTCCAAATCGTTTTTGCAGCAACGGCAGCAACGATTGTATCAGGGGCTATGGCCGAGAGGACAAAGTTCTCTGCCTATTTGGTATTTTCCATTATCATCACCGCCTTCATTTACCCTATCTTTGGATCTTTCGCTTGGGGTAGTTTACTCGGGGTCTCTACGGGATTTTTAGAATCCCTTGGACTTGGCGGCGGTGAAGGTGTTGGGTTTCATGATTTCGCCGGATCGACTGTGGTTCATAGTGTGGGTGCTTGGGCAGGTCTTGCTGGTGCCATAGTGGTTGGACCGCGTATGGGAAAATTCCAAACCGACGGACGGGTCTATCCGATTTTGGGACACAATATGTCGATGGCAGCTCTTGGTGTCTTTATCCTTTGGTTTGGTTGGTTTGGGTTTAACCCTGGTTCGACGACTTCTATCGAAGGTGGAAGTTTTGCAAGGATTGCCGTTGTCACTCACATGTCTGCTTGTGCGGGTGCCATTTCTGCGATGATCCTCACATGGCTTTTGTTCAAAAAACCAGAAATTGGCCTCACTCTCAACGGGGGACTTGCCGGTCTTGTTGCCATCACTGCGCCCTGTGATGTCGTAAGCATTACTGGTGCTGTGGTGATCGGATCGGTAGCGGGTGTTCTTGTGATTGTATCAGTCCTTTTTCTGGACAAAATCAAAATTGATGATCCTGTGGGTGCGGTTTCCGTTCATGGTGTCTGTGGCGCTTGGGGGACACTCTCTGTGGGGCTTTTCAGTTTAGAAACAGGGCTTTTTGCGGGAGCAGGTTTTGCTCAGTTTGCTGCCCAAGCCATCGGTGTGGTGACTGCTTTCTTATGGGCCTTTCCGACGAGTTTCCTTATGTTTTATGTAATCAAAAAAACTATGGGACTTCGAGTTTCGGAGGAAGAGGAATTACTCGGACTGGATATTTTGGAACACGGAAACGAGGCTTACCCCGTTTCTAAATAGTCCTTGACCCTAGGCTTTCCACATGGGAAGCCTAGGGTGTGTTTCGTTTCCTTCCGTTTACCCTCATTTTGTTTTTCCTTTTTGGCTGTTTTGAATACGAAGAAACCATTCTCTTTCGAAAACAAAGTTCGGGAACGGTGGAGATTTCCTATACTGTACCTTTAAAAAAGGACTCAAACGACTCACTCATAAAATTCTTACCGACTTCCAAGGAAGAAATTATAGGTTCTATCAAAAAAAAATCGAATAACAACCTACAGGTGAGAGATTTTACTTTTCGAGAACTTGAAAAATCTGAAACAACAGATATGTATTTCAAACGAAAGGGGAAAGTATCCTATAAATTAGATTTTGAAGATCCCTTACATTTGGAAGGAGTTCTTGTAGGAACTTTTTCTATCAAATCCAAACCAAGAACCCTTCTCATCAAAAGAGATTTTCCAAACCTAACAGATAGTTCTGTTATCGAATCGGGTGCGGGTGAAAAAAAAATCATTTCAGAAACTTCAAGACTACTTAGAGAAGGACGAATTCAGTTCAAAGTTTTATTCCCTAAAGATTCGGAATGTAGCTCCAACAGAGGATTCATTGGACTCGGAAATTTAACTTACCAAATCCCCCTCCAAGAAACATTGGAAAATCCGGAATCCAAAACCTGGGAATATAAAATTCGTTTTTTTTAGATCAGATTTAATTCTTTTGCTGTTTTGATAAATAAATCAAACCCATCTAAGTTTTTCTGTTCCGGAATGTAATGTAACTCCTGTTTGAGATACCTGTCGGTCACGGCAATGGGAAGTCTCTTTTCTTCTTTGATGATCGAGTCGAGTTCTTTCAATCCGTATTCCAAAGCAGTTAAAAAAAGGCGGTCGTCCCAAACTTTTCCTTTGGGAAAGGCCCAAAAAGCAAAACTAAAATAAAGTCCAGTAGAATGATTCCACCATTCCGCAAGGTCTACCACTTGGTATCCAGGAACTGGTGTTTGTAAAAGAGCATGGTCACCAAAAAGTAAGTGGGATCCTTTTCCTTCTTTCATCATTTCTGAAATCTCTGAAGCAGGGGTCGGAACTACCTCCACTAACTTTCCAAATTCTCTGAAAAGTAGGCATTGGAGGAGGGCGACACTCGAACGAGAACCTTTGTCGGTATAAACAACCTTTGGCAAACCAGACTCAGATTCGTGACGGAAAAAGAGAACAGAACGAACTACATCTTTTGCGCAAACTCCCACAATTTTCGTGTAGTCCAAAGTCTCACGATTTCTTTCACATTCAATGGATGATACCAGAGCACAATCTAACTCTCCTTGTTTTAAGAGTTCAATCAGGACACTTGGATTCTCGTAAACTGGTATATATCCGGAAGTTCTCTCAAAATAGAGGGTGAGGGGGCGGGCATTCAGGTGTTTTACGATGCCAATTTTCATTATCTAGTATCCCTTCTAAAAAACAACTTGTCAGAACGAGAAAAACGTGTCGAATCACTTACGAGGGCAAATTGGACTTTCGAACATCTTTAAACACAATCGGTGATGCTGAATTTGAATTCATCAAAAATTTAGTGTACAAACAAGCAGGTATCTTTTTAGCACCCCATAAAAAAATTATGGTGCAGTCTAGACTCAATGCACGACTTCGCACATTGGGAATTGTTAGTTTTGAAAACTATGTTGCTAAACTCAAACTAGATCCGAAGTTTGCAACGGATGAAATGCAAGAGCTCATCAATCGTATAACAACAAACAAAACTGATTTTTTTCGTGAGAACCATCATTTTGAATTTTTAAAAACACAATACTTCCCTGCTTTAGAACAAGCTGCGGCTGCCGGTGGCCCCAAAACTTTGCGGATTTGGTGTTCTGCTTCCTCCACTGGGGAAGAACCTTATTCCATTGCCATTACCGTTTATGAATATTTTAATACCAAACCAGGTTGGAATTGTAAAATTTATGCCTCAGACATCGATACACAAGTGATAGCCACTGCGAAAAAAGGACTGTATCGAGATGAAAGGTTAGAACCAGTTTCTGACGCAATGAAATCCAAACATTTCATCAAAACTACGGATAAAGACCATGTGTTTTATGAAGCCAAACCTCATTTGAAAGCACTCATCGATTTCAAACAAATCAACCTCTTACAATTTCCATTTCCTATCTCTGAAAAATTGGATTTAATTTTTTGTAGGAATGTTGTGATTTATTTTGATAAACCAACCCAGAAAACATTATTTCAAAATTTTGAGTCGAGTTTGAAACCCAAAGGATATTTGATTTTAGGTCACTCAGAAACTATGTTTGGAATTTCCGATAGTTTTAAATTTTTGGGTCATACCATTTATCAGAAAAAAGATTAATCGGTAACTTCTTCCGACCAAAGTTTTTTTAAGTCATCCCACATTTGGTAGGGCTCATAGATAACAATTCTCGTATTGGAAATTACATCTAAAAATCCTGCCTCATTGGGAAACCGGGGAACAATATGTTCATGGATATGGGGGATGGAGCCTCCACTATTTTTCCCGAGATTAAAACCAATATTAAAGCCCTGCACCCGCCATTGTTTCTCTAAAATTCTCATCGCTTTTTGTGTGAGTTTATGAATGTCTAAAGCCTCATCTTCTGTTAACTCTAGGTAATGGATGATATGGCGTTTGGGAAAGATGATGATATGTCCCGGGTTGTAAGGGAAAAGATTGACGGAGACAATCGAAAGTTCTGTTTCTGCAATGGTCAGATTGGGAACAATTTCGTTTTTATCGCGAACTCCACAGAGAATACAGTCCACATTGGGTCTATCTCCTTTGGCATAACCCAATTTTCCTATACTGAAGAGGTTTTTTCTAATGGAGTGTTCTTCATAGGAGCTCATTGATACTTTCAATCTCCCTAAAGGATTAAAGGATTGCAAGGATTTTGACAGGTATACAGTAAGAAAGTAACAGTGTCAGAATCACCTCATATTCCCGTACTTCCCAGAGAAGTCATCGATTTGCTACAAAAAACGGAAAACCCTGAACCGTTGTGGTTCCTTGACGGAACTGCCGGTGAAGGTGGGCATTCCAAACTCATCTTACAGACCTTTCCTAATGCCAAACTCATTTTGATTGATCGTGACTCTGTCATGTTGGAACGAGCTAAAAAAGAAATTTTATCTGTGGTGGGTTCCCTTGACCGGGTGTATCCTTTCCAAATGAATTTTTCAGAAGTAGACAATGAACTTTTGGAATCTTTGGGTTGCCCTGGACTTGACGGTGCCCTCGTTGACTTAGGTGTTTCACTTTTTCATTTTTTACATTCGGGTCGTGGGTTTACTTTTAAAAATGAGGAACCCCTAGATATGAGACTGGAACCCCAGGTGGGAATGAAAACTGCCGCTGATGTAGTTAATTACAGCACAGTCCTCCATTTAAAAAAAGTGTTTTGGGAATATGGAGAGGAACGTTGGGCCTTAAAAGTTGCAAATAACATTGTACAGTCGAGGCATAAGAAGAAATTTGAAACCAACACGGATCTTGTCAAACTAGTTGAGGCATCCATTCCTAGAAAGTTTTGGCCTAAGGAATCACACCCCGCCACAAGGATCTTCCAAGCACTTCGAATTGAAGTCAACGAAGAGCTGTTACACGCTGAAAAAGGAATTCGAACGATTGCTTCTTGTTTAAAAATGGGAGGAGTTTTTGCATGCATTTCCTTTCACTCTTTAGAAGACCGAATTGTGAAATGGACCTTTCGAGACCTAAAAGCAAACGACCAGTTTGAAATTTTGACAAAAAAACCGATCCTCCCAACAGACACAGAAATCAGAGAAAACCGTGCCTCTCGGTCTGCAAAATTAAGAGGCATTCAAAAAATCGAACCGATATTGAAAAAGAGATGGGAAAAGTGAAAGGAAAAATAGGGAACATTCCGGGGCAAATTCTGGATTTTTTTTCTCCGCTAAAACCTGCTTTGGTTTTGTTTCCCTTTCTTATCTTCTTTTATTTTGTTGTCTGGCAAGGCCTAACCAAAGCAAAACTCGCTAGACAAATCCACGAACGAACTTCCACAAAAGAAGAACTAAAACGTAAAAACGATGAACTAAAAATTGGAATCGTGGCTTATACCTCCGCCGAACGAATCGAAACTCTCTATCGTCGAACCTACCAATTTTTACCCATTAGTTTAGGAAACCGAACGGTAACTATCGAACTCCCGCCCATCCCCAACTTGGATCCCAAAAACAAATAATGAAATTATCTGAAATCATCAAACGAATCCCCGAAATCAAACTCATCCAAGGGGATAACTCTCTGGAAGTGGATTATATTTGGGGAGACAGTCGCAAACTAAAACCAAAGGATATTTTTGTTTTACCAGAAGATTCCATAGAAAGACAAGAATCCTTTTTGGTGATGGCCAAAGAAATTGGTGTGAAGGTTGTCCTGGTATCCAAACGCCATTTGAAATTAAAAGGATTGGAATCCTTTCCAGTGATCCTTGAAACAGAAGATCCAGCGGGAGAAGCACATGGGAAAATAGCCTGCTTACTTGCAGGAAATCCCGCCAAAAAACTGAAGATTGTGGCGATCACAGGCACCAACGGAAAAACCTCGTTAACCTTTATCCTTTTCCACCTAGCAAGAAAAGTCGGAAAAAATGCGGCTCTTATCGGAACCGTACAAATCCAAATTATGGATAGAGTTTTAGAATCAGGATATACAACTCCCGATGCTTCCTCTCTCAACCTTCTCCTCAAACAAATGTTAGAAGAAGGAATCGAATATGTGTTTATGGAAATGAGTAGCCATGGACTAAAACTCGGTAGAGTTGCTGGATTAGAAATTACTTGTGCTGGATTTACGAACCTCACCCAAGACCATTTGGATTTTCATTCCAATATGGAAGATTATTTTGAAAGTAAGTTTAAAATTTTTCAATTATTAGAACAATCTTCAATAAAAAACAAATTTGGTCTGGTTGCAGGTGATGTTCCTTTTGGATCCGAGATGATCCAAAGAATCGAAAAGGCAAAATTAAAATCTCCGATTTATATCTTTGGAAAAGCAGGTGAATTCAATTTCTCAAACACTAAACTTTCGTTATTACATAGTGAATATAGGTTTCATAAAAAATCTAAAAACTTACCCTTTGTAGAAGTTCGTTCGATCCGAACCAATCTCCTTGGAAATTTTAACGTTTTTAATACTTCTTTCGCACTTGCGATTGCTTATGAACTTGGATTCCCTTGGGAAGAAGTAATTTCTTGTTTGGAGAACATTCCCACAGTTCCCGGTAGGTTTCATGTGGTTCCGTATCCGGACAAATCAAGAATTGCAGTTGTGGATTATGCTCACACTCCTGATGCCTTAGAAAATATCTTAAAAAGTTGTGTGGAAATCTCTCCCAAACAAATCATTTGCCTTTTTGGTTGTGGAGGGGATAGAGACCGCACCAAACGTCCGCAAATGGCAAAAATTGCAGAAAAATTAGCCGATTTTGTCATTCTTACTTCTGATAATCCTAGAACAGAAAATCCAGAATCCATTTTAGATGAAATAGAAGCCGGTTTTTCGCGTGGTTTCAAACGATATGAAAAAATCACTGATCGCAGAGTAGCAATCCAAAGGGCAGTTTCGCTTTTGGAACGAGATGGGATTTTGGTAGTAGCTGGAAAAGGGCACGAAACCTACCAAATCATCGGAAAAGAAAAAACAAAATTTGTAGACTTCGAAGAAATAGAGAATGCTTTTCAAAATTTAGGATTTAGTCGATAGGGGAAATAGAATGTTCCAGTGGATTTATGAATCGTTTGGAAACGATTACGGTTTTTTAAGAGTATTTAGTTATGTTACGCTAAGGGCAATGATGGCGGGCCTTACTTCTATGTTCATCACCTTTCTTTTTGGAAAGGCATTGATTTCTTTTCTTCTCTCTTTAAAATTTCGAGAGTCTGTTCGTAACGACGGTCCTCAGTCCCACGCAGCAAAATCGGGGACTCCAACGATGGGTGGACTCATCATGATTCTTTCTCTGACCGTCTCTACTTTGTTATGGGGAAATCTTTCTAACTTAAATGTTTTGTTATTACTAATTTCAGCCATTTTATTTGCAGGCCTTGGATTTACTGATGACTATATGAAGTCCGTAAAAAAAATCAAGGGAGGGATGAGAGCAAGAACCAAATTTCTTGTGACCATCTTCTTTGCGGTTTCCATCACCACTCTCTATTTCTATTTTACTGGGAAATCCAATACAATTGCGACTAAAGGTGTTGTTTTTACAATCACCGATTTGTTTTTACCTTTTGTCAAAGGTCCAGTTTGGAATTTGGGACTACTCGCAGTTCCTTTTGCCATCATCGTACTCATTGGTAGTTCTCATGCAGTCAATCTTACCGATGGACTTGATGGACTGGCTTCAGGTACGGTTGTAATTGCGACTGCAACTTTTGCTCTCATTTCTTATGTATCAGGTACTCCATCAGCGGCAAACTATTTACACATTCCTTATCTACCGGGTTCCCATGAGTATTCAGTTTTCCTTGCGGGACTTTCTGGTGCCTTACTTGGATTTTTATGGTTCAATTGCCATCCAGCCCAAGTATTTATGGGTGATACCGGTTCTTTGTTTCTTGGATCCACACTCGGTCTTGTTGCCATTATGTTAAAAAAAGAAATCCTCCTTGTGATCCTTGGGGGGATTTTTGTAGCAGAAGCAGTCAGTGTGATTTTGCAAGTGGGATCATTCAAACTCACCGGCAAACGAATCTTTAAGATGGCTCCCTTACACCACCATTTTGAATTGTCTGGCTGGTCCGAAGAAAAGGTTGTGATTCGATTTTGGATCATTGGAATTATCCTTGCCATCATCACTTTATCCACTCTGAAGATACAATAGTCGACCAAGGTCAAACAGAAAGAATGGAAATTTATAGGTCGATTCAAAACCTCTTTCGATTTGGAACTTCGAGGTTTGATGGGCCAGCTCTGTATGGAATTTTTTTTCTTTTTGGAATGGGTGTTGTCGTGATGTACAGCGCCTCTGTCATTCCGGCGGAAAGAGAGTTTTCTGATTCCAATTATTATCTAAACAAACAATTGTTATGGGGAATGATTGGCATTTTTAGTTTTTTAGTTTTTAGCCAAATCCCATACCAATTTTTAGTTAGGTGGTCTTTCCTATTTTCTGTTTTTAGTTTGTTACTTCTAATTTCTGTTTTTATCCCCGGACTTGGAAAATCGGTGGGAACTAGTTATGGAAGGAGTTTCAATCGTTGGATCCAAATTGGTGGGATTCAAATCCAACCATCCGAATTTTCAAAAATTAGTATTTTGCTTTTTTCTTCTTATTTTTTTTATAATTTTGATTTCAAAAAAGTAAAATGGGATCGGAAAAAAATTGTCTCCGTTCTTTTAATTTTTGCCACCTTAGTTTTGATTGTGATAGAACCTGCCTTTGGGACGACAATCGAACTCCTGCTTGTTTTATTTTTCTTTGTGTTACTTGCTGGGTTTCCCATGAAACGACTCTTTATTTTAGGTGCCTCCGTATTGCCTCTACTTGTCGTTCTTGTCACTCAAGTGGGATACAGGAAAAAACGTTTAGAGATTTGGCTTGATCCTTATAAATTTCGATTTGATGAAGGCCACCAACTTGTGACTAGTTTTCGTGCATTTTTTGATGGGGGAAGTTTTGGTCGTCCCGTCGGCTCCGGTTATGCGCATCGTTATTTGGCCTATAGCCACACTGACTTTGTGATGGCTTCCTTTGTTGAAGATTTTGGTTTTTTAGGGTTTTTTGTATTTTTAACCGCCGTAGTTTTTCTATTCCTTAGGATTTATTTTTTACTCCTACGCACAAAAGACAAACTCGGGTTCTTTCTCGGATCGGGGATTCTGATCCTTTTTGGATTCCAAACCATATTGAATTTATTTGTCATCACTGGGATTGTACCTGTGACTGGAATTTCCCTTCCGTTTTTAAGTTATGGGGGATCATCACTCATCACAATTTTTATCCTATTCGGAATTCTTGCCAACATCACAAGTAAAGAGAATTTGGTATTATGAGTGGTTCTTTATTGATTGCAGCCGGGGGAACCGGTGGGCATATATCTCCTGGTGTTGCACTTGCCGAAGTTTTGGCAGAGAAAATTTCTTCCTTTGGATTTGATGCAGTTTATCTACATTCTCTAGTTCGTAACAAAGACAATCCGGATCTTTTGAATCCTCCATGCGAAGTAATTTGGCATAATGTGCCTCAGTTAGGTGGTCTAAAAACGCTAGTTTATCCACTTTTGTTTCTTTTTCCTTTTATTAAAACCATCCTTCTTTTTCACAGGTTAAAAGTAAGGGCGGTGATTGGGATGGGAGGGTATTCCAGTCTTCCTTCGATCCTCTATGCCATTCTTTTTCGCAAACAATTGTATCTTTGTGAACAAAATTGTGTTCCAGGAAAAATCACTCGTATCTTCTCTCGTTTTTCTAAAAAAATTGCCTTTAGTTTTCCATTGAGTGCTGGTTATGCGATTGAAGGAAAAACAATCGGAAATCCCATACGGAAACGTGTGATCCCTGAACACTTAAATATCCGCCAAAACGAAAACTTACATGAGGGCAAAAAGAATACAGTGAATGTACTTGTTCTGGGCGGTTCTCAAGGGGCGAGACAACTCAACCAAATGATTCTAAAAACTATGGAGAATTCAGAGATTGCATCGAAATACAAGTTTCGATTGCTCACTGGAACTTCTTTGTATGAAGAAACAAAATCTAAATCTTCCGGGAATGCAGAAATCATTTCTTATGCCAATGATATGAAACCCAATTATGAATGGGCCAATATTGTGGTAGCAAGGTCTGGAGCGGGAGTTCTTGCGGAATGTTTGGTATTTGGTCTTCCTATGATTCTCATTCCTTATCCATTTGCTGCAGACAATCATCAAAAAGAAAATGCCAATTATATCGAATCACAAGGTGCTGCGGTTACCATTCATTCCACATCGGAAGATCCAACAAGACTTGTACAAATTTTACTCGGGTGGAAAGACCATTCTGAAATTTTAAGAGAGATGGGTCATACATCCTTAGCTCTTTCGAATGTGAATGCAGCTTACCAAACCGTTTCGTATTTTTTTACTGATAAAGATTAAAGTGATCCCTCGATGAAAGGTCCGATTTTATTTTTAGGAATTGGTGGTAGTGGGATGTCGAGCCTTGCCCATATGGCTCTCGACTTAAAACTTTCTGTTTTTGGTTATGATCAAAAAAATTCAGATACAACTAAGTATTTAGAAGAACGCGGAGCCATCATTAAAAACGAAATTTCAGAAATTTCCTTTGAGGGAATGGAGATGGTTGTATACAGTTCTGCCATTAATGACAAACACAAACAAGTGTTTGATGAAATTAAAGAAAAAAATATCCTCCTCAAACATAGATCTGAATTTATGCACCTTTTGGTATCCAATCAGAAGTCAATTTCTGTTGCCGGTAGCCATGGCAAAACTTCCACAACAACCATGGTTTCCCAAATCCTTTCGGAACAAGGGTATGACCCCACCATTATGATTGGTGGCGATACAAGCCTCCTAGAAAAACGTGGGGGAAAAATGGGAGAGGGGAAGTTTGCTGTTTATGAATCTGATGAATCCGATGGTACTTTTTTAAAACATAAAGCACAAGTTCGCCTTCTTACTAATATCGATAACGACCATTTAGATTATTATAAAACTCGCGAACGTTTAGAAGATGCTTTTTTTGATTACATGGGTTTTGGAGTGGAAGGAACCACTGTGCTTTATGCATCAGATCCAGGAATTCGGGATGTGCTCCTTCACAAAACAAAAAATACTGCCATCCATCCTAATTTCAGACTTTACCTTTGTTTAGATTTAGAAGATACAAAATCAGATTGGTTCCTAAACTTAAAAACAAACTTACTGGATAAACTTACGTCTGTTATTTATCAAATCGAAGAGGATCGCTTGGAATTTGAATTTCCGGGAGATGGAAAAATTTCGCTCCACTTACCATACCCTGGAGTCCATTATCTCACCAATGGCCTTGTGGCAATCGTAGGTGCATACAATGCAGGAGTGTCTCCCAAAGTATCAGCAGAGATTCTTTCTCGGTATATTGGAGTGAAACGTAGACAAGAAACACTTGGGGAATGGAAGGGGATTACAGTAATGGACGATTACGGTCACCATCCCACAGAAATTGAAATGGTGATTCGTTCTCTTAAGAATAAATTAAATTCTAAGGGAAGGCTCGTTGTACTTTTCCAACCACATCGTTATACCCGTACAGAGTTGTTACTTAAGGAACTAGCCAAGTCTTTGGAAAATGCCGACCTTCTTTTTCTTTTACCGATTTATTCGGCAGGCGAAACTCCAATTCCAGGAATCACACATGAGTCTTTTATTCCTTTTTTAGATAAAGAACATACTGAATTTCTAAAAGGGGAGATGGATTTGGATCTTTCCATCATCCAATCCAAATTGAAAAAAGATGATCTATTACTTTGTTTAGGTGCCGGTAATGTAAGAGACTGGGGCCTTCACTTATTAAAAGAAAACCCTAAATTATAAATCATGGAAGAGGGGATTTACTTCCTCTAAACTTCCCTTAAAATTCATATGTCCCATCTTTCTTCCGATTTTAGCATCTTTTTTACCATAAAGATGTAATTGGTATCTATCATCTTTTAAGAGAGTTCTTGCAATAACCAAACTTTCCTCATAATCATTTCCAAGAATATTTTTCATTAGAGTTGGCTTTGGTCTAACGTCTGTTGGGGGAAGATTTCCTGTAATGGCGGATACATGCAAGTTAAATTGAGAAAGACTCTGGCAATCTTGAGTGAAATGCCCCGTATTGTGTGGTCTAGGAGCAAATTCATTTAGATACAAGTGATTGTCTTTTAAAAAGAATTCTACTCCTAAAGTTCCCACATAATCCAAAGAATCTGCAAGTTTGGAGGCCATTTCAATTGCTTCCAAATTTAAAGCCGTGGGAATTCTCGCAGGATAAATTGAAAGATCTAGAATATGGTTTTTATGTTCATTTTCCACAGCACCATAACAAACAATCTCTCCATTTTGAAAACGTGTGAGGATGATACTAATTTCTTTTTGAAAAGAGATGACTTCCTCAACAAGATATTCTTCTTCTCCCCTTGGAAAAGCGGATGCTAAAAATTCTTTGTATTTTGTTTGATCGGCAATTTTTACCTGACCTTTCCCATCATAACCAAACCTTAGAGTTTTGATGATCCATGGATAGGGAATAGCGATTTCAAAATTTGACGTATCCTTTGTTAGGTGAAAAAATTCAGCAGTTCGAAATCCTAATTTTCGGAAATGCGTTTTTTCCAGAGACCTATCTTGGGCGATGATAAGAGCTTTTGGAGGTGGGAAAATTGGAGTTTGTTTGGATTCAGTTTCTAAAAATTCTAATGTGGACTTGGGAATGTTTTCAAATTCAAAACTTAAAACATTCACTTTGGAAAGAAATTCTTTGATTTCAGATAATGATTCGTAAGAGGCCACAGTCGCAATCGCACCAGCTTTCGCGGAAGGAGATTCTTTGTCTGGGGAGTAACAATGAAAATCATAACCCAGAGGAAGGGCTTCCAAACACATCATTTGGCCAAGTTGTCCAGATCCCAAAACACCAATTTTCATATTTTTTCTCTTTAAATGAGTTCGCTATTTTTTGAAAGAGCCAGGTTTCGATTTTTGATTGCATAAGATTCCAATTTTTCATGTAAAGAAGAATCCAATACAGAAAGAATACGAACCGCAAGTAAACCTGCGTTTGCTGCACCACTCGTTCCAATAGCAAGTGTTGCCACGGGAACTCCCTTTGGCATTTGGACAATGGAAAGTAGGCTATCCATTCCATTCAAAGCCTTGGATTGAACAGGAACACCTAATACGGGCAATGTGGTTAATGACGCTGTCATTCCAGGAAGGTGGGCAGCACCACCAGCACCAGCAATGATCACACCAAATCCATTTTGTTTTGCTTGTTTTGCAAACTCTACCATTCGTTCTGGCGAGCGGTGTGCAGAAACAATTTCTTTTTCAAATGGAATTCCAAACTCTGTCAAAATATCACAGGTTTCTTTCATGGTTTCCCAATCGGAATGAGATCCCATAATGACAGCTACTTTTGGTAGATTTGTAGGCATACGTGTAATTTAGGAAAAGGCATTTCTTCATCAACCCTTAAATCTTTCTAAGGCTGCGACAATTCTTTCCATTTTCATCGATCTAGAACCTTTCACAAGAATTACCGATTTTTTGGGAATGTTTGATTTGATAAATAAAATGAGTTCCTCTACATCCGTAAAATTCAAAGCGCCCGGAACTTTTTTTACCATAGCTTTTGTTTCTTCGCCAAACCCAAGTAAGATTCCCTTTTTTAAAGAATGAATTTCTTTTCCTACCTGTTCATGGTAGTACTTGGAAAATTTCCCTAGTTCCTTCATGGATCCAAGGATCCAAACAATATTTTGATTCTTTGCAAATTGGTCAGCGGCTCCAATACTGGATAACATAGATTCTGGATTGGCATTATAACAATCATCAATGATGGTATAATACCCTCGATTGATATTCAACCGTTTGTCAGGGCTTTTGTATTTTTGAATGGTGTTTAAGATTTGGTCTACATCAATTCGAAAATGGAGGCCAACAGCAAACATTCCGCGCACATTACTCAGAAGTTTTTCACCTGGAAGTTTCCATTGGATTGTTTTTTCCTTCCATTCCAAAAGAAACCCATTCGTTTCCTTTTTTTTCACTTTTAGGTCGGGATTTTTTTTATGATTCCAAATTACTAATTTTATGTTTTGTTTTTTGGTTCGGAGTTTGGCCCGATTTAAAAAATCTAAATCATCAGGAACAAATAGTACCGAAGATTTTGACATTCCATTGATGATATCAATTTTTTCTTCTGCAATGGCTTCCCTGGATTTTAAATTTTCAATATGGGCAGATCCAATATTTGTAATGAGAGCATGAGTGGGTTCGGCAATTTTTGAAAGTCGGTCGATTTCCCCCCGGTGGTTCATACCCAGTTCACAAATCGCAACTCTTGTTTCTTCTTTGATTCGAAAGAGGGTAAAAGGGAGCCCAATTTCATTATTGTAGTTTTTTTCCGTAACCACCAGAGATTTAGAATTTAAAAAACCGAAAAGTCCACCTAACAAATCTTTTGTTGTGGTTTTACCCGAAGACCCAGTGACAGCAAGAACAATCGGTTGAAACCGTTTCCTATGGTAATTGGCAAGAATTCCTAATGCCTGCAATGTGTCTGGAACGATAATGGCCTTTGCACGTTCGGAAGTGGAAAGTTCCTTTAAGATGGGATGATTCTTTTCGCAAAGGAATCCGGAAGCACCTTTCGAGAGGGCATCAAGAATAAATTCATGCCCATCTCTTGTCCCTTGTAAAGGTACAAACAAAGTCCTGGGTTTTGATTCCCCTGAGGAGGTTGTGATCCAATCAAATCTTGGATTCTCTTTCCGTTCCCAATGTAAGTCTTTAGAAAACAAACTTAGAATAGTTGACAGGGAATATTCAAATGGTGCGATCATAGCTTCTACGCCAGTTTCTTTCAGAAAGAAAGATTTGGAAGAAAAAGATAAATGAAAAGATCCAAAATCAAAACCATCCTGATCGGTCTAGGACGGATTTGTTCCGGATTGGAAGCGGATCCTTTTCGAAAAAAACCCTGCACACACATGGGGGTTTTACAGTCGGAATGGGGCAGGATGCGGTTTGAGTTTGTACTAGGCCTCGACAGCAAAGAAAATCAATCCGATCGTTTTCATTCCCTTTGGAATGCCAAAACAGAAACCATTCCGTCTGTTCCAAAAAACACAAAATTGCCGGACGGGATCGAACTAGCTGTCATATCCACTCCCAGTGTATACCATGAAGACTGGGCCCTTCACTGCATCCATTCTGGGATCCCCAATTTACTCATTGAAAAACCAGTGGCTTTATCGGAATCGGGAGCCAAACGAATCCAAACAGCGGCAAAAAAACACAAAACAAAAATTTGGATCAACCATGAAAGGCGTTACCACCCAAGTTACAGATTTGTGAAAGACCACCTAACAAAAGGTACTTTTGGAAATCTAAAATCCATTCGTGCTTCAGTCTTTACATCGGCAAAAAACCCTGGCCTTGCTTTTTCCCAATTAGGAGGAGGGCCACTCCTACATGATGGAACACATGCAGTGGATCTCATCCATTGGATTTTAGGAAAACCCAAATTAGTAGATGCTAAATTAGAAATTCCTAAAAAGGGAAGTATTGAATCACGAGCCGTCGCCTGGTTTGAAACTAAAACGGGTGTAGAAGTGTTTTTAGATGTTTCTGGAGAAAGGGACTATTTTCAATTTGAACTGGATTTGCATACAGACACGCACCGGATCATCTGTTCGAATGACGGATTTGAATTTTACAAGTCCGAACCTTCTAAATTATACAAAGGGTTTCGCAGTTTGGTTCCTTACGCGCCAAAACAATTTCCAAATCCAGAAACTTCCAATGCATTTATAGGAATTTATGATGAAATCTTCCAAGTTATCCGTGGCAAAAAACAAACGATGGAAGGAACAATCTCTGACAATGTTGAGATTCTAAATTTAATAGAATCCATTTATAGGCGAAAACGATGAACTCGAAAAAAAACAGGTCTATCTCTATTTATTCTTTTGTACTTCGCACTTGGTTTGAATACCTAGTTCTAACAAAAATCAAAAAAAAACTTCGAAGTAAAACAAATTATGAATCACTTAGGATTCAATTTTTAAAAAGAAAGGGGCAAGAAACAAAAAATCTTTTCTTTCAGTTAGGTGGCGTTTACATCAAAATTGGCCAGTTTGTTAGTAATTTATTCCATATTTTACCGGAAGAATTTTTGTGGGAACTCCAAGACTTACAAGACAAAATTCCACCTAGGGATTTCGCAGATATCGACAAACGTTGGATTCTTGATTATAAAAAATCCATGTCTGAAATTTTTACCGATTTAGACAGAATCTCTTATGCAAGTGCGTCAACCGCCCAGGTCCATATTGGTTTTTACAACGGCAAAAAAGTAGCCATCAAAACATTGTATCCCGGAATCGAAGAAGATGCCATTAGAGATTTAAAAACATTGTCTCGCGTTTTATGGCTCATTGATCAGTTTGTATTTAAAATCTCAGCCAAAGAAGTTAGCGAACAACTCACCATAATGATTCGTTCCGAACTTGACCTTCGTAGCGAACTAAAAAACCTCAAATACACCAAACAATTATTTGCATTAGAAAAAGACTTCTTTTTTCCAAATCCCATCGAGGAACTTTGTAACAAACATACATTAGTCACAGAGTTTGTAGAGGGAAAAAAAATATATGAATTGAATTTATCCGAATCTCACACAAAAAAGAATCCCCATTTAGAAAAACTCATCAGAGCCTATATTTTAATGATCTTTGATTACCGGTTCTTTCATGCAGATCCTCACCCAGGGAATCTTATTTTTATGGAAACGGGAGAACTTTGTTTTATTGATTTTGGTGCGGTTCAATCCATCTCAGAAGAAGAAACTCGAATTTTAGAAAGAATACTAATCGGTGCTATGCGAAAAGATTACCACTCGATTACAGAATCCTTATTTGATTTGGGTGCTGTTACCGATTCATTGTCCAAAGAGGAACTGATTCAAATAGTTAAATATTCCCTAGAAAAACTAAATCGAATTTTGGATTCTACGGATCACTTTCGAAACATTGGTTTTGATACACTTCGTCCCACAGAAGACCTTCGTTTTTTAAAGGAAATCCAAGTGAGCTTGAAACGGCTTCTTTCTAGCTTAAAACTTCCGCCAAATTTTTTAAGTTTACACCGCGTACTCGCTTTGTTACTCGGAAATTTCTCGTATTTGGATCCCACTCGGTCTATGATTGATTATGCTGAAAAACCATTTTCACAAATAGTTTTAAAAGGCAGTTCCTTAAAAAAACTTTGGAAAGATGAAGGAGAGGAATTTATCACCAGTCTATTTTCTTTACCCAAGGAATTTAATGAATTTTTATACAAATGGAACCGCGGTGAGTTCCAAGCTCCCGACGCAACCAAAAAGGAAGAACTTCGCTTAAAAGAAATATTTACCTTTGGTGCCTTGGGTTCGATATTTTTCTTTTTCGGAATGTATTATTCGGAAAAATTCTGGAAAGAACCAAGCATATTATTTTATATACTATCAGGACTTAGTTTTTGGTCACTTGCCAAATCAAGTTTGCAGTATTGGAAACAAAAATAAACGGACTCTCTCTAATTTATGAATCTACCTAAAACCCCATTTTTTTCAGTATTTAAACCAGGATACCTTGCTTTTGTAGCATTTGGACTTTTTTTGGATTTAACTTCCAAATACGTCATCATAACAAAAATGTTAGCTCATGAAAGCATTCCCGTGTTAGGTGATTTTTTTAGACTCTCATTAACTTTTAACACTGGTTTTGTATTTGGTCTTTTTCAAAACAATGCACTTCCTTCTCTTTTTGCAACAGGGTTTGCCATCATTTTTTTAATATTCTACCGTTGGCAAAATGCTGATTTAGGAAACGCCTGGGGTTGGAATTTTGTAATGGCTGGTGCGTTTGGAAACTTTTTAGATAAATTTTTTGTTAAAATCCCAGGAGTTGGGTTTCGATTTGGATTCACTCCGGAAAAACCTGGAATCGAATTCATTGGAGTTGTGGATTTTTTAGACTTTGAATGGCCTGATTTTTTACTTTTTGACCGTTGGCCTGCCTTTAACGTGGCAGACTCTTGTGTTTCCATAGGAATTGTGATTCTACTATTGACTATGGATTGGAAAGAACTAGATAAAAAATAATTCCTTCCTCTTGTTTACGACAGACCACTTAAAACGAAAAAACAGAAATTTTAAGTGGTTTGATTTTCCTTTCCAGTAGTTTATAATAAATAACTTCTCATCACATTGACTGATAAAGTTTTTAATACATCTTTATCTTCCTCTAATTTTCCCACTTTCCAATTGATTCCAGAGGGAGAGGCATAAAGACTTCTTGCTGGTTTCCCTTCTGTGGGGCCACAAACACGAATTAAATGGATGGATTTTTGTTTTGCGAGTGATTCAAAGAAGGTTAGGTCTTCTTCATAAGATCGTTTTTCTTCAGCATTTGAGAGATAAAATACGATTTCAATATCTTCTTTTTTAAATTCATCCCAAATGGATTCGTTTTCTAAATCTTCACCCACAAGTAGTCCAAATCGTAATCCTCCCATGATAAAAATGGATTCCGTTTTTCCTTTCACTACACCTGGTTCTTTACTTTGCGAGGGCGATTTTTTTTCATAAAAATCAACGAGCACTAGGGATTGGACAATGGGAAGGGCTGAAACCAAATTTCCTTCCTCATTTTTTCGGTAGTGAGTTCCACCTAAAATAACACCAGAAAAACTTTCAGAAATTTCAAGTAATTGGTCTTGGTATTCCTTTTCATGTTTGGAGGCAATTTCTGGAGTTTCTCCTTGAAAAAAATGAGGAAAACCTTCTGGCAAAAGTAAAAAATGGGCCTTTGTTTGTTGGATTTTAGAAATTTCTTCCGAGCCAATGCGTTTGTGAAGGTTCTTTTGGTAAATTGCGATTTTGATGACTGCCATTAAAAGGGATCCCCGGTTGGTATTATGTCATCATCCAAAGGGTCATCCGAACTGTCATTTTTTTCACTAGAAAGGGACGAATCAGAAGAATCGACACTATCCAAATCTTCCTCTAACTTGGAAGCTTTAGGTTCTAGAGCATCCTTTTCTAAATTGGCAAGTTCTGAATCATTGGCTTCTGCCGTTGTATTCAATTCAACACCGAATGATGATTTCATTTGTTCCGGTGTGAGTTCCACAAGACCTCCAAAAAGATCTCCCGTTTCGATGCGATCATAAAGAGCCATCAAATAACAGTAGGATTCCATAATGCACTGTTTGACTGGTTTTTTATTTAACCTTTTGCGCGACTCCATCGAATCCAAGGTCAAAACATCATTCATATTTGCTACGATTTCCTTTTTGCCTTTCATATCTTTGATAAGAACTAGAAGGGAATCCCTGGACTTTAAACTGAATTCTTTGATGGCCATTCGCACTGTTCTTGACTGGCCTGTGCGTTTTTGTTCAATCCCTGTTAGTTTTTTTGAGGCTTCAATATAATTGGCACCGGGATTTGCTTTGTGTTTATCTAATTCTCTAATGATATCGTTGTAAATGCGGAACTGGTCAATGATGGTTCGTGTTCCCTCATAAATATCCAACATTTTTTGACGGTAATCCACCTTAACCCCGTTAACCGAACCGGGTTTGATATCAATTTTTTTGGTGGTCATGACAAAAGAATATTCATCATCAAATTCGTAAAAATAGAATAGGGCGAGTAAGGCTTTGTCCGAATCAGGAATATGAGCAAATTCATTTTTGGGATCAAATTTTTTACGAAGTTTTGGAATGGAATACATTTGCATTAAACGCAAACCATATGCTTGTTCCTTGGATAAGGTAACCTCTTCCTCTTTTTTATCCTCTTCCTTCGTTTCTTCGTTTTTATCTTCTTTTGTTTCTAATGGTTTTCCACCAGGAACATTTTCTCCCGATTTTCTTTGTCCCGGTCTATCTTCTGGGTTAATTCCTAGAAGATTTTCCATATAACGAGAGATTAGCGGAATGTTTTTATTTTCCCCTCTTAGAACCACGAGATACAATCTGTCAAAAAATCCTTCAAAAAGAGTGTCAATTTCTTGGGTGACCTTTCTTTTTTTATTCGCATAAATGAGAGAAGGTTTTCCTTCTAATTTTTGTAATTCATCATAAGCTTGGACAAATGATTTTTTTAAAGTTTCTTGGTAAGGATAAAGGATGTACATCCTTTTAAAAAGTGCATAAATAGGACCTTTCACTCGTTCAATGGCAACAGGTGATTCTGGAGCCACCATTATCGGATCTGTAATATCTGTTAACTCAGGACCATTATACAATTTTTGTCCCATAGCAAGAAGTTCCACAAGGAGAGGATTGATTCGGTCAAGTGCTTTACTGAGTTGTGGTGAGTATTGTTGGTTGGCTAAAAGTTCATTCCCACTGTATTGCAATTCGATTAATGCTTGTTTAGCGCGAATGCTAAAGTCATGCATAAATTTCGGCGTGAGGTCACTGGTTCCGAAAGGTGTGACCCGAGCAAGCCAACATTTGAGTTTGACTGCGAACCTAGCGGAGAAACTACTGATCTCTTTTTCGTATTGGGCCTTGGAATCAATTTGAGATTTTGAAGGATTGGAATCGGATTTGTTTTGGTTTCCTCCCCGACTGCCTGAACGACCCTCGTCGTTACCTCGAGAGACCGTACTCGTTCGCACCTTGGGTTCCGGACGGTTCTTTTTGTCCTCTTCCCTTTGGGGTTGTTTTTCTTTTACAACCTCACCTCCGGCACTGACAAACTTGTTGAACATATCCTTTCTTGCGGAATCGTCCAGTTTCCCTACGCCAATCGCCCGTTTCGTATTATCAAAATCGCCCATAATTTACTATCGTTCCAATTCCTCAATATGGGAATTCAATTTCTTACAAAAAGCAATTTTTAGTGGATTCCCCTGTTTTTCCGAAAAGATTGGAGTCCAAAAGGTAGAAACCATGGCTGATTACATCCTGTCCGAAGATCTGAAAGAAGCGGTCCAAGTGGCAGAAATTACAAAACGACCGCTCCTCCTCAAAGGAGAACCAGGAACGGGAAAAACTCTCCTCGCGAGTTACCTTGCGGAAACGAAAAAACTTCCGTTTTACAGATGGCATATCAAATCCACAAGTCTTGCCAAAGAGGGGCTCTATTTTTATGATGCTGTCTCTCGTTTGAACGACTCCCGTTTTCCAGAAGAGGAAGCAATGCACCGAGTGAGAGATGTAAAAAACTACATTCGGTTGGGTGCTCTCGGGGAAGCATTTTCTCAAAATGAAAAGGCTGTAGTTTTAATCGATGAAATTGATAAGGCAGACATTGAATTTCCAAACGACTTACTTTTAGAATTAGACAAAATGGAATTTTTCATTCCAGAAACCAAAGAACATATCATCGCTAAAGAAAGACCCATCGTCATCATCACATCAAATAACGAAAAAGAACTCCCCGATGCATTCCTCAGACGATGTATCTTCCATTACATTGAATTTCCGAAAAGGGAAGCAATGAAAGAAATCATTAAAGCCCATTATCCTTCGATTGAAACTGAATTTATGGAAAAGGCTCTCGCTATGTTTTATTCCATTCGTCGGATCGAAAGTTTAAGGAAAAAACCTTCCACAAGCGAACTTCTAGATTGGATCCAAGTATTACTCGTTTCTGGAGAAACTTTGGATTCCAGTAAAATTCCTTTTGCAGGTTCTTTATTTAAATCAGAAGAAGATTACCGAGTCCATTTGAACTAATATGTTTTTAGATTTTTTTTACAATCTGCGCCGAGAGACTGTTCCTTGTTCTACGGGAGAACTCATTGCGTTCTTAGCCAGCGTAAGAAAACTCACAGATCCTTCCGGGTATATGAATTTGGATCAACTGTACCGCGTGGGAAGACTCAATTTTGCAAAAGACCTAAAGTTTTATGATAGTTATGACATTGCCTTTACTAGAACCTTTGGAAGTTGGAAAGAAGAAAGAATCCAATTTAGAGACACACTATTCCAATGGTTAGAGAAAAACATTCCCAAACACTTAAGCGATTCTGAAAAAGCCAATGCTCCCCATTTGAGTATGGAAGAGGTGATTGAAGAATTAAAAAAACGATTGGCTGAACAAAAAGAACGCCATGACGGAGGGAACAAATGGGTGGGAACTTCTGGCACCTCACCCTTTGGAAATTCAGGATTCAATCCGAATGGAATTTCTCTTGGTGGGAATACGGAAGGAGAAGGGAGTCGTTCGGGGGTTAGTCTTTGGAACGAAAGAAAGTACAAAGCGTACCGTGAAGACCAAATTCTCGATACAAGATCCATCCAACTTGCTTTAAAAGAACTTCGGTTTTTAAAAAAGGAAGGAAGAAGGGAACTCCATGTGGACAAAACCATTGATCGGACTTGTGAAAATGGAGGCGAAATAGAACTCATCGAAGAAAGAGAACGTAAAAACTCCCTTCGTCTCGTTCTCATTATGGACATTGGAGGGAGTATGACCCCTCATTCCGATCGGGTGAGCAAACTATTTAGTGCCAGTCGTGGTCTTTATCATTTCAAAGAAGTTCATAATTATTTTTTCCATAATATCTTTCATGAGTATCTCTATGCGGATCACGAATTTCAAACCCGAATCTCTCTCAAACAATTTGAAGAAAAATTTCGAAAGAACACAAAACTGATCTTTGTTGGTGATGCTTATATGGCACCCTATGAACTGATGGGAACACCTTACAATCCTTATGCCTACAACCGCGCCAATCCCAATGAAAAAGAAAGAAAGGCAAAAAGTGGACTCGAATCTCTCAAAGAACTAGTCGGATACTTTCCTGAATCAGTTTGGTTAAATCCCGAACCAAAACATTTTTGGGGGGCGCCAACGATAGAGGCCATTGAAGATGTGATCTCCATGTTTCCACTCACCATTGAAGGGCTTAGAAAGGCAGTAAAAAGTCTGACTTAATTGCCGATTCGTCAGCAATTCTCATTGATTTTCAGGGTTTTTTAGCCGTTAATCATATTAAATGATCAGTCAAATTTCGCTATCCAGCTTGGTCATTTTTCTCATCAATTTTTTAACCTTAGGTTTTTATTATTCCTTTTACCGGTTTCATTTTTACAGATATACCGAATCCTTTTTGCAATACACTGCCTTCGCCTTTTCTTTTTTTAGCGCCGGTGTTGCCATTGGGTTACAAGCGGGATTATTACAACTCGTTCCGAGTGGTGGACCAATTTGGACTGCCTTTTTTTTATCTTCTTTTGTGGAAGAGTTTGCCAAACTACTAGGGATCTATTTATTTTTCAGAAAGAATCAAGATGAGTTTACAGTTACAGACGGAATTTTTTACGGCCTCGTGTTAGGTGGTGGCTTTGGTTTTGTCGAAAATATTTTATATTTTATTAACACAGGTCTTTGGTCTCAAGTCCTTCGTTCCATCACGGCACTTCCCATCCATATGATGAATGGAGGAATTATCGGCGCTTACTTAATGATGTTTTTATTTCATAAAAATCCTGTTTTTAAATGGGGGAAATTGACCTTCGGATTTTCTGTCTGTGTGGCAATCCATGGATTTTATAATCTCTCTCTCTCTCAAGAAATTAATTTACTTTTTGCGCTTCCGATTTGTATCCTTTCGCTTTTCTTTTTACTTGAACTTACCATTGCTAAGTCAAGGATTCTTGTTCCGGGACATATTTTAAAATTAATGAATATGACTATGGAACAATATGAAATTCTAAGCCGCCACAACCGTCATGAAGGTTGGATTCAAAACATTCAAAAACATATCTCTACAGACGGAATTCGACTTTTACAATACCCAAACCTTCGACACACCATTCTCACTGTATTTTTTTTGGTACCAGGAATCTTTTCCGTTTATTTTCTATATGATTCTCCCCATCTGATTTCACAAAAATTTCCCGATCTAGCCATCGAAAATTATTTTGCACTTTTTTTCATTTACCCTATCGTTTTATCTTTTATGTTTTTCTTTGCAGGTGTTTTGAACCCTTATTTTTTTAGGGACCGAATGCTTGCAGTTCCTCTCTTTAGTTCTGTAGATTTACATACAAAGGATTCAGAAGAAAATTCAGCAATTTTTCATATCCAGGCCAATATGTTTTATCTTCCAACTTCGCAAATGTATCCCGAAAACACAAAAGTGAAATTTGATCTTTGGATTGGTTTGGATTGTTTTGTTGGCCTATCTGGAACCATCCTTTGGTGTAAGGAAAACGAAGAAGGAAATTGTGGGGCTATGTGTCAATTGGATGAAATCCCATTTCAATTTCTTTTCAAATGGCATTTCCTAAGATTCAAACAAAACTTTAAAAATTTATTTTTACGTCGAGCATTGGTTTGATCAAAATTTAAAATTTTGATTCAAAACTAAATCCATAAAACAAACTTTCATTTGGTTTCTGGAACTGGTTAGTGTTAGCGGCTCCAAAAACATTTGTATTCGGTTTCATGTCTAAAAATGGTTTTAGATACACTCCATTTGCATTTGTATGTGCATTTTCCTTTTTAGTTTCCATGGTTCCCAAATAAAAACTATCAATCAAACTATATGTGATGATGGAAGTAAACGCGACAGAATACATAAGAAACCTTTGTCTATGGAAATCATAACGATCTGTATTTAGAGTGTTGGCAAAAATAAAAACCCTGCCATCGGAAGTAGGAATGTATTCCATATCATTGTTGATTGCATTTACAGAGGCATTGTATTCGTATAACATTCCTAAGCCGGAAAGGAGGGCACCGCTAAAAATAAAAGCAGCCTTACCATATTTTTTTTCGGTTATGGGTGAGTAACCGGGAATGACCTTGGGAGTTTCTTCTTTGATCACTTTGACAATGACTGATTTGTTTTGGATTTCAAAAGATTTAAAGTCCAAAATATCTACAGATTCCAATGTTTTCGCTTCCGTTTCGATGATGATTCTTCCGCGTTCCAAGGTTTTGAAATTTCCAACCAGTTCCTTATCTCCAAATACCCATTTACCTTTAACTCCTGGTTCGATGTATCTTTCCATTGGGAATCCGGATTCCGCACTGACTCTTAAAGTAGAGATTTTTTTGATTGGAATGACTTCTAATTCTAAGGGACTACTTTTTTTGGAAAAACTAGCGCTTGTTTTATTTAATTTGGTAAGGACAAGGTCGCAGTCTTCCACCCCAAAGGTTTTATAATCGGCACAGACCGGGAGGCCGTCGTATCCCACATCAATCCCTAGAACATCTGCATTTAAAAATTTATAACGTTTTCCTTGGTCTTGCCACTCCACATGAGTTGCCGTCACGTTCACGACCTTTCCATTCAGTACTTCCCCTGATTTTAGCCGGATCTTATCTGCCAAAACAGAAGACCAACTAAAACCAACGATGAGTAGGGTTAGAATGACCCGAAATCGGGTGAGAAAGGATATGTAACTGCCTAAAACCAATGGGAAATTCTCAATTTTGTGATAGATTTCTATCACTTAATTATCGACAATACTAGTAATTGCCGTGAACAAAAGCAAAATCAAAACGACGAATTCCTTACGCTTTAAGATTGGACTCTTTTATTCCCTTCTTGCCTTACTCAATATTATCTTTTTTACGGTGATGATCTTCGAAAATCAATCTGACTTACTTCTCAAAAACTTCCAGTTTCAGTCAGAAAACCTTGCCAACACCATCCTTGCAGACATCCAAACCATTGGTCTTTCGGGAGAAAGGGATGAAACCTATGATGTTTTTCGCAAAACTTTGAAGTTATACGAAATCGGCAAATTTTCCATTTTCGAAGCGGATGGGAAGGTCATTTTGTCGGAACCAGAGTCTGCCACAGCCGAAGTCACAATCAAAGAATCTGTTTTGAAAAAAACTAAAGAAGTTTCCTCCGACAAAGAAGGAAACCTGTTTAAGGCTCGTTATAGTTTAGAACTGAATGAATCTGACTTTACCGTAGATTTTTTATTACCAGTCAAACTTTCTGATTCCAGAGAGGTTTTCCTTTATACTCATTTTAATATTTCGTCTATCCAAGATCGATTGAAACAACTTTACATCCAAGTTGGATACGCCGTCCTTTGGGGGGTTGTGTTTCATATCATTTTTGCAATTTTAGTGTATCGTGCCATTTTCAAAAGAGTTGGGTCTTTGGAAGTTGCATCCAAAGGTATGGCTACTGGAAATTTGCAATCTAGAGTGGATTGGAATTTTAAAAGTAACGATGAGTTGGATAGTTTAGGAAAGTCATTTAATTTAATGGCAGATGAAATCCAAAACAAAGTAACAACCATTACGCGATTAAACGAAGAAATCAACCAAGAACTCCAAATCGGAAAAGAAGTGCAGGAACTGTTTTTACCTTCTGTTAAAAAATTCAAAAAATTTAACATCGGAAAATTATATAGACCAATGAGAGAAGTTTCTGGTGATTTATACCAATACTTCCAAGTTCCAGAAAAAGATTTTTATGGATTCTTTTTAGCAGATGCGTCAGGTCATGGTGTATCAGCCGCTCTTGTAACGGTTGTTATGGCTATGTCTCTACAAGCCATCATGAAAGACAATCATTCTGCCATCCAAGCCATAAACCAACTGGGTGAAGTCATTGCTAACAGATTACAAGCCTCCTTTTTTGCCACTGGAGTTTTTGTAGTTTTCGAAGAACCTGGTGTGGTTAAGTTTGTGAATGCAGGACACAACGCTCCTTTTATTGTACGTCCATCCACAAAAGAAATCACATACATTGATAGTTCGGGTCCACCACTTGGAATGGGAGATGACATCCAATATTCGCTCGATTCGTTCCCGGTTCTTCCTGGAGATAAAATTGTCCTTTATACTGATGGAGTGGTTGAAACTCCCATCAAAGAAGGGGGACTATTTGGATTAGAAAGATTCACTGAAATCGTTCTAGAAAACATCCATCTTCCCAATTCAGAAATAGTAGAAAAAGCAATGGAATTACTCGAAGAAAAACATGAGGAATATAAGGATGATGTAACAATGATCATTCTTGATGTACCGGAATGAGAAAGTTTTTCTTTTTTTCTCTTTTTTTCATTCTGTTTTTTTTCTTCGCAGTGGCTTCTCAAGCCATCGTCAGTGTTAAATTGCAAGAACTTAGGTTTGGTATTTTAAGAGACCAACTAATGAACTACCAACTCTCTTCTAAAACCTTAAGAGAGCGTTTGAAACAAATGTTCCTTTCCAAAGACGATTATATGTCTGAAGTAAAAGTGAATATTTTGGAATCAGGAATTATGAATTCCGAAACAGAAGGTTTGGATTTAAAAATGGCAACACTCGACCGGTTTGGTTTATATGTCATTAACTCCGTCCGGTTTTTAAATTTTAAACCAGCACTCGAACTGGAAGAACAACAAAATACAATCATCCGTTTGCAATTTGCCTTTTATATGGAAAGGACAAGAAAATATCCTATTGCTTCAAAAAAATACCAAGAGTTAGAAGATTCGATCACCTCAGCTTTATCAGATGAAATGGCATTTACCCTCCTTCACCATGGATACTGTTTGGTGATGATGGGGGAAAGAGAAAAGGCCTTTGTCAAACTTACCAAAACCATTGATTTGTTTCCGGGGACTCACTACGCAGAAAATGCCAGCCTTCTCATTAGTTTTTTAGAAGAAGGGGAAAAGAAAAAAGAAGAATTAAAAAACAAAAAAAAATCTCCGGAAGAGTTGGCTTATTCTCTTTTCCAAAGTGGAGATTATGAAGAAACTCTAAAAACTTTAGAAAATATCCCTATTCTCACAAAAGACCAGTCCTATGTCAAAGCACGTGCCATGGAAGAACTTGGAAAAACTTCCAGTGCTGTAAAAGAATACATCCAACTAGTAAAACAGAAAGATAATAAAGAAGTGGCAATCCGGGCCAACAGACGGCTGTTACTGATTGGAAATTTTTACCAAGAAAACAAATCCCTTGTTGCTTTTTCGAAAGAAGAGGCAACCAAGTTAGGTGATACAAAAGCTGCCGAAAATATTGAAGAAGGAAAAAGTTTAGTTTTAAAACCTGTCATCATTGAAAAGGTATTAAAAGCAGAAACTCCAACCAATCTCTCTGCCGAAGAAACCAAAGAACTAAACCAAATCAAAGAGAACATCAGAGAATCACTAGAAGATTCCACAGGGGAAACTAAAAAACTTGCCCTCGTTGTATCAGAAGAAAAAATCCCTCTGGTTCCAGAAAATCTATCAGAACCAGAGCCTAAAAAAACACTCATCCCAGAAAACGTAGCCGTAAAAAAACAAGTCCCAAAAACTCCCGCGAAACTCAAAGTCAAACTGCGAGACGGTCGAGAAGTGGTATGTGATGAAGTTAAAATCGAAGGAAACCTGGCCATCTTACAACTAGGTTCCTTTGGTCTGAATTTACCTTACGATTTGGTGGTTTCTGTAAAAGTTTCCGGAGGTCCGAGTCAGATTAAACTCGTCACTGGATCAGGAGAAAAACTGGAAGCTGGGCAATGGATCCAAAACGAAAACGGAGACTGGACAAAACCTAAATCAATGGACGCGCCAGTAGTGCGCACGGAAGTGAAATCCTTCCGGCTTTAAGGAGAGAGAAAGAGGGATTACGGAAGTTCCGCTTCTCCGCCAAGAATTGTAAAAAATTTGTCCAAACTGGATAATTTCAAAATGACCATCACATCTTGGCTCACATTTAAGAGGAAAAACTGACCTTCCTCTGATTTGAGTTTCTTTTGGAGGTTCGCAAGCAGCGCAATTCCGGAAGAATCCAATAGTTTGATGTTGACCATGTCAATCGCTACCGATTCTGCACCGTCATCGATGATTTTGTGGAGTTCTTTTTTTAATGCGGGTGCAGAATAAATATCGAGGGAACCCTCTAGAGTAACAACTGTATGATTTTTAACTTGTTTTGTTGTGAAATTCATTGAACTTCCTACTGGCACGTATACAATCTGTTTACTTGCCAATTTTGTAAAGAATTTTTGTAGAAACTAATTCTTTCGAATGTTTTGCCATTTTGATTAGAAAAAACCCTAGTTTTGAAGCTTTTTTAAAACTAAGGTGATGGCTTGGTTGAATCCATCATAACCACCTTTGTCGTAGTCATTCAGTCCTTTATAATCCAAATCGCTCATATCCAAGAGTAATTTACGTAACTCATGCTCTAAATATTCTTTTCTGATATAGCAAGTTTCGAATGTTTTAGGATGCATGCTCTATATCCGACGAATTTTCTAATGAATTTTGAATCATTTTTAGGTTGAGATTTTAGGAAAAATACGAATTCTTAGTGGGAGAGATAAGCCACACCGGCAAAAATAATGGGCAGTCCAATCAGCGTTCTAATACTCGAAAACGATTCTAATAGTGTATTTGATCTCGTAAGAGAAATGAAGGCGGGCGGCCTAAGCCCACTATATAGAGTTGTGGAATCCTTCCCATCATGGGAAACTACAGTCCATGAAGAAGATTGGGATGCCATCATCTGTAGCACAAGAAAACCTTTTCATTCTGAAATTCCTATATATTTACAATATCTAAATGACAAAAAGTTAGATATCCCGGTGATTCTACTGAGTGATTCTGATGAATTTACGAAGAACCTAAGTTATATGAAGTCAGGGGTTAATGATATCATTGATCGCAAAAACCTTCTTCGTTTAACAGAGGTTCTAGAAAGAGAAAGAAGGGAACTTGTCTACAGAAAAGAAAAAAACACTACAGAAACTTTCCTATACCAGTCCTTAAAAGAAATCCAACTCCAAAAATTTGCGTTAGACCAAGCCAATATTGTCTCCATCACAGATGCCAATGGCATCATAACTTATGTGAATGAAGCCTTTACTAAGGTAACAGGTTTTAGTGCCCCGGAACTCATTGGCCAAAATCACAGAATCCTGAAGTCACCAGATAAAACAAAAGAGGATTGGACAAAAATCTGGGAGATCATTCAAAAAGGAAATGTTTGGCGAGGAGAAATTAGGAATATCAAAAAAGACGGTGGTGACTACTGGGCAGATACAACCATCGTTCCTTTCACCGGACAAGACAAATCCGTATTCCAATACATTGCCATTCATCATGACATTACTGATAGAAAACTCGCAGAACAACAACTAACACATGATGCATTCTATGATAACCTAACAGGATTACCAAATAGAGCTCTGTTTCTAGCAAGGATTGAACAAAAAATCTTTGCTTATAATATGAAAGATACGGGATACCCAATTTTATTCTGTATCAATATTGATAACTTCAAACGGATCAACCATTCATTAGGAAACGAAGCAGGTGACCAAGTACTTCAAATTTTTGCAAAACGACTCAAACAATTTTCTGATTCTGATGCCATCATCACAAGGATGGGAGCTGATAATTTTGCCATTTTACTCACTCATATCCTATCCATTGATGAAGGTGTTAATTTTGCACAGAGACTACTAGAACGATTGGGAGATCCGATTCCTATCGGTGGTTATTCCATTTATTTAACAGCTTCTTCAGGAATTTCTGGGTTTGGACTGGGAGGAAAAGAAGCAGACGTACTTCTTAGAAATGCAGAAATCGCAATGTTTCATGCGAAGTCACAAAAAGTGGGAACTGTTTCCGTTTTTAACCAAGCGATGCAGGAAAAAATCCACTTCCAATTGGAAATCCAAAATGATTTAAAAAAAGCGTTAACACAAAATGAAATTTTTGTTTATTACCAACCTATTTTAGACATTAAAGAAAATAAAATAGGACACTGGGAGGCACTTGTTAGGTGGCGCCATCCCCAAAGAGGAATGGTTTCCCCAGGAGAATTTATTCCTCTAGCAGAAGACTCTGGTCTCATTGTACCCATTACCAAATTTGTTTTAGAAAGAGCCGCAGATATCATCGAGGAAGTTCAATTAAAACAAGGTCACCACATCTCCATTGCAGTGAACTTAAGTCCACAAGTGTTTTTTGATCAAAATATTTTTCATTGGATTGTTGATTTACACAATCGAAGAAACATTCCTTATACTTCTTTACAAGTAGAAATTACTGAAAGTTTGGCCATGAAAAATTTGTCAGAAACGGTTCCAATCCTTTCCAACTTAATTGATATTGGAGTGAAGGTAGCGTTGGATGATTTTGGGACTGGTTTTTCTTCCCTATCTTACTTAGAAAAGTTACCACTTTCCATTTTAAAGATTGATAAATCTTTTTTAAACAATGTGGAAGAAGGTTCGAAAGAAAGTTTTTTACTCGTATCCATTATCAATATGGCACATGACCTAGGTTATTCCGTTGTTGCTGAGGGAGTAGAGGAGTTGGAACAATTAGAACTTCTCAAATCGTTTCAATGTGATAAAATCCAAGGGTATTGGTTATCAAAACCAATTGGTAGCGAAGATATCATTCCATTTATTATTGACTTTAAATCAAAACAGGAAAAAAAATGATTCGAAACTTTTATCTTTTGTTAGCGGTAACTTTTCTAATCCACTGTAGCACTTCACCCACTGGTAGAAGGCAAATCATCCTCGTAAAAGATGGTGAAATGAATGAAATGGGGACGGATGCCTTTTCAGAGTTGAAAACTAAAACACCGATTGATTCGAGTGTTTCTGCCAATTCTTATGTAAACTGTATCGTATCTGCACAGTTAGCCGTCACCACCGATACAACCGGTGTGGAATCCTGGGAAGTTGTGGTTTTTAAGGATAACACACCAAATGCCTTTGCACTTCCTGGTGGAAAAATTGGAGTCCATACCGGAATGTTCTCTGTCGCTAAAAACAAAGACCAGCTAGCAGCTGTGATTGGGCATGAAATAGGTCACGTCATTGCAAGGCATGGAAATGAACGAGTATCCCAAAACCAATTGGCAGGTGGATCTGTGAAAATTTTGGAAAGTTTGGGTAAACCTACGGTTGCCGGGGCTTTAGGTATGGGAGCAAAATTTGGTGTTTTATTGCCATTTTCAAGAGAACACGAATCGGAAGCGGATTTGATTGGTCTGGAACTTATGGCGAAGTCTGGATTTGATCCTAGGGAGAGCGTCAACCTTTGGAAAAATATGAGTGCTCTTGGTGGTTCCAAACCAAACGAACTTTTGTCAACGCATCCATCGGATGCAACAAGAATGAAAAATTTAAATTCTGCTATGTCAAATGCAATGGTTTTATGGGAAAAAGCAAAGGCAGAAGGAAAACGTCCCAACTGCCACTTGTAAGGTGAGTTTTATTCGCAGAGAAGTTTTCTTCCTGCGATTTTACAATTTCTTGCCTTTCCATCATCTGTGAGAACACCGATTCCTTCTTGGCCATCAGAGGTAAAATCACCGGAAACAGACTTACCGTCTTTGAAACTATAAGTTCCTTTTCCATTGATTTGTCCGTTTTGGAATTCCCCTACGTATTTATCTCCGTTTTTGAAATTATACTCACCGGAACCCTGCTTTTTATCTTCCGAGTAAGTTCCATTGAACTTCTCACCATCAGAATAGACAAAATTTCCGGCCCCTTCACGGAGGTCGTTTTTAAAAGATCCGGTATAGATATCACCGTTATCGTAGACATATTTACCGATTCCGTTGACACAATCCCCTTCAATACAACCAAACTTTTTTCCACCTTTTTCAGGATCTTCTAAGTTGGCATTTCGTGAATTTGATTTTGTATCCGCGTTTGTTTGGTCGGCAACCTCTTTTGTGTCTTGCGAAGCACAAGCCACAAGTAGTGACAAAAGAAAAAGATTACAAACCAAAAGGCGAAAGGATAATTTCATACGTCCTCCAAATATGAATCTATGATAGGGAATCGTTTTTTAGAAATCAATTCAAAAAGTATCGTTGGATGTCCTGGAAGTGGTCGTTTTCTGGTTTCGGATTTATCTCTCGCGGTGTTTCTTCTTTATTTTGAGGGGAATCTTCATCAACCAATTCACTGAGATTAGATAAATCCGACAAAAATCGACTTACGGTTGTTAATTTATTTTTATCAGAAAAAACGGGAGAAGTCAAAAATAACCCTTGTTTGGCCCTTGTAATCGCAACATAAAACAATCTTCTTTCTTCTTCTAAGTCTTGGGTGGTTTTTACACGAGAACTAGGCAAACTTCCTTCAACCACCTGCATAGTAAAAACATATTCCCATTCCAGACCTTTGGCGGAATGAATGGTAGACAGTGTTAAAAACTCGTCTTCCTCTTTTTCTGGAACATTTGTATCCATTTTTTCTGTTGGATCAAGGGTTAAGTTTGCTAAATAATCAGACAAAATAGGAGAAGTTTTACTTAAAATTTTAAAAGACTCCAAATCCTGTTTTCTTCTATCAAAATCATCATACTCCTGTTCTAAAATAGGAAAATAATAAGAAAGCACATGTTCTACGATGGCCATACTATTTCCAAATTTTAAACAAACCTTTAGATTTTTGATTAAATTTTGAAACGATACTTTGGGAGAATCTGGAATTCCCAAAAAAAATGAAGATGAGGATTCAATTGATTCATACTGGAAGTGCCCTGATTCCAAATTTTTATAAAGAACTTGCGCATATTTTTTACCAATATTTTTTTCGAGTAATAAAACTCGATTCCAAGAAAGTATATCCCTTGGGTTTTCTATGATACGGAGGTAAGCAAGCATATCTTTTACATGTGCTAAATCTAAAAAACGTTTTCCTCCAAATTTACGAAAGGGTATGTTTTTGGCACTTAGTTTGACTTCAAGAAGATTAGAAATATATCCCGCACGAAAAAGGACAGACATTTTAGATAAAGGAATATCTTTTTCATACAACTCTAAAATTTGATCACAAATCCAATTTGCTTCTTCCTCAGATGATTCAAACTTTATGAGTTGGGGTTTTATTGGAATCATTTTGACTTGGGTCTGTTTAGTTTCGGCAACCAATTGTTTTTTATAGTTTTCTTTACTCTGTTCTAAAACGGCATTTGCCAAATCCAAAATAGTTTGTGTACTTCGATAATTCTTGGTTAGATGGATTGTTTTTGTGTTTGGGAAAATTTTAGGAAAATCCAACATATTATTCACATTGGCACCACGAAAACCATAAATACACTGAGCGTCATCGCCAACGACTAAGATGTTTCGGTGTTTGCTCGCAAGTAAACAAGCAATATGTGCTTGGATACGATTTGTATCCTGGTATTCATCTACTAAAATATATTGATACTGCAATCCGATTCGTTCGCGAATGGATTCTTGTTCCATCAAAATCTTTCTTGTGAAGTCTAATAAATCATCAAAGTCTAAAGAGTTATGTTTTAGTTTAAGTTCTGTAAATTTGTTTTTGATTTCCTGGATTTCTTTTATCAGCCCAAGAAACATAGGATAATCTTTTTGAATTACCTTTTCTAAAGAAATTTGTAAGTTAAAACAGGCAGAAAACATTTCTGCTAAAGTTTCCTTTTTGGGAAATCTGACTTTTGAATCCTTGGAGACAATTTGATCCCTTGCCATTCCCACAAAACTTACGGAATCATCTTCATCCAAAATGGTAAAATTGGCATTCAGGGAAACAGCTAGGGAATATTTACGAAGGAATTTGTGGCAAAAGGAATGGAATGTACCACCTTGTACGGAAAACATTCTCGAATCAAGAAGGCCACTCGCACGACTGATCATTTCTTTTGCAGCCCTTCTCGTAAAGGTAAGAAGGAGGAGGGAACTAGGATCGACTCCCGCCTGAACGAGAGCTGCCAATTTATGAACAATTGTGTTTGTTTTTCCGGTTCCAGCTCCAGCGACCACTAAGATGGGGCCAGGAGGGGACAGAATGACTGCCTTTTGGGCCTCGTTTAAATCCTCACTCACAATACAGAGATTTGTTGTATGGATTCTGTTGACAAACTCTAATTATTCTATTTGATAGAGGAACCCGGTTTTAGAAAATATGACAGCAGTTGTGGGATCAGATAAAGAAACAGACGTTAAAAGAATCCTTGTCGTTGAGGATGAGAGGATCATTGCTATCAATATTTGTTCCACTCTGAAACAATATGGATATAATGCCACTTATGTTTCAGATGCAAACGATGCCATCGAACATATCGAAAATGAACATTTTGATTTGGTTCTTATGGATATTATGTTAAACGGTCCCATGGATGGAATCGAAATTGCTGCCATTATTAAAAAAACAAAAGAAATACCTGTTATCTACTTAACTGCTTATTCGGATGAAGCAACAATCAATAGGGCCAAAGCCACAGAGCCATTTGGATATTTAATTAAACCGTTTAACAGCCGTGATTTGTATATTTCTGTGGAGATGGCTATTTATAAATCACAAGTCCAAAAACACATTCGCAATGTGGAGAGTAGGCTTGCGGAAAATCAAAAATGGGAAACCATTGCTCTTGTAGCTTCAGGAATTTCACATGAAGTGAATAACCCACTCACATCCATTTTGAATTTAGCAGACTTAATTGCACTGGAAGCAAAAAAATTAGGAAACCAGTCTTTACAAGACAAATCCGCTAAAATTGCAGAAGAATCGGATCGAATTGCTAAAATCATAAAAAACCTAGTTTCCTATTCCCAATCCACTTCCTCACAATGGAACTATTCCAACTTGGGAAGTATCGCGAATGACACTCGTTCTTTCCTCCACCAATACTTTTTAAAAGAAGGAATCCAGTGTGAAATTGAACTAGGGGATGTTCCTTTAGCCTATTGCCAACCTCAGAAAATCAAACAAGTCCTATTGAATCTAATACAAGATGCTAGGGTTCGAGTCAATACCAGAGAAGATACAATTGGTAGAAAAATAACTGTCATTTTAAAACAAGCGGAAGAAGAGGGAACTAGCCACATCCTGATTCAAATCAAAGACAATGGGTCGGAGGATTTGATGAAGGGAATTTCACAAATGAACTCTCTCGAAGTCACAAAAAGTATCATCACAGAACATAAAGGAAAAATGTACCGAGACGAAAGTCTATCGTCTTGGTTTTTTACCTTACCCATCATCAAGCCACTATAACAGTGGTTTAATGTTTTCCCAAAACTAGTGGTTTGGAAAAACGGGGTGCCTCTTCTAGTAATTTAAAAAATAAATCGATCCGACTGGAGTGTAACATCCAATTGTCTTCCAAAAATAGGCCAGCGAGAAAAAAATTAAAATCTTTATAATATGAAAACGAAGTCTGCGGATTTTTTGTGAAGTCAAGAAGGATGGCCAAGGCCAAACGATTGGCACTTTCGTCTGGGCCAAACCCTTCCATAGGAATTTGAATCGAAGGTTCAGGAACCAGGAAGTTATGTTCGATGTTTCCCTCTTTGACTTTGAGATTGTAACGCAAAGTGCCAGGAACACGTTCCCCAGAGTAGGTTTTTGCCATTCAAAACTCCCTGATGCCCAAAGTTTGAGCCATTTGATTATGTCCATTACAGGAATAGTTAAGCAACCTCTTTTTCGGGTAAAATACAAGATTCTGGATCGAAATTCGTCCTGGTTTTCCATTGATTTTTTCGACCGGTGTAAAACTCTCGTTCTATACTTTCAAAGCCCGCTGTGCAAAAATCCATTCGTTTCCTTATATTATTTTATGGTTTTCTCTTCGGAATGGAAATTCTGGCGCAGGATATCAATGGGATCAAACTCCTATTTCCCGAGGCCCAAGGATCTGGGAAAAATTCACAAGACGAAGAAAAAAAACAAACAACCGCCCAAGTCCAAAGAGGACTGGTTCGCAAATCAGTGGATGCCATGTCGGATCGCGAGGTGGAAGACAACCTTCGTAATTTAGGACTGAGTCCTTCTGGAACTATTTATACAAAACGAGAAAGACTGAGAGAAGCTCTTGTTCCCGAAGAGGAACAAACGTTAACACCCGAATCATTACTCAATTCGCAACCCAAAAAAGGGCCTCCCATCCAAATTCAAAATGCAGCAGAAGGCCAATTATTAAATATCGATAAAACCAAAGGTGGTGTTCTTGTTCTTCGGGGAAAAGTTCGTTTAAAAATCAAATCGGGTGAACTGGTTGCAGACTCCGTTTCCATTGATGCGACTAGACAAGAAATTTATGCAGAGGGTGGAGTGGAATACAAAGACGGTAATGCCAAAGTCAATGGCGACCGAATGATTTATGATTTAAAAATCAATCAAGGCGTAGTTTATAATTCCAAACTCAGCATGTTCCCATCTCACTTTATTGGGCAAAAATTAAAACGTTTGGATGAAAAAAGATACCTTTTAGAGATGGGATACTTTACTGCTTGTAATGCGGAACTACCCCATGAATCCTTTCAAGCCTCGAAAATTTTCATTCATGATGATAAGTCAGTCGTAGCCTACAGTGTTTCCTACAAAGTAGGTGGAACTTATATGGCTTGGCTTCCATTTTTATATAATTCCGAATCAGGGAATGGAGTCACAACACAAATAGGTAAAAACAATACCCAAGGTTGGTTTTGGCAAAACTCATACCAATGGTCTGATTCTTATCCCAATAGTATCTTTCTAGCAAACGGTTATAAATTTAGATTTGATATGTATGAAAAAACGGGACAAGCGGCTCAGTTAGAAATGTGGAAATTATCCCCATTTTTAAATTACAATATTAATCTTGGTTATGCAAATTATAAAAATAACGCAATCACACCTGTTTACGAAGATCGTTTTAAAGATTATGGAATTGGGAATGTAGCCACCACAAATAATGTAGATCGCGGAGAGTTGTTTCCTAATACAAACTTACCATACCGCAATACGGGCGTTAACTATGACCCATGGTGGAAAACCGACATTCGTTTGAATGCTAAATTCAACGACTTTGCAAAAGACTATACAAGAAACGTGCAGTTACAATACGAAAACTATAGTAATCGAAATTTTGATTATGAATTTGGAAACAGATACCAACCATCCAATTCATTACAGTCACTTTACACATACCGAGATGTAAGGTTTGGACTCATCCGTAATTTACTGAACTGGAACTTAAGTTATACAGAAAACCGAGGAGATTTGAGTGTTGGATTTGCAATGAGCAGAACTCTGGTTTATCAAATCCAAGCTAACCAGTACTTTGCGGCGCAAGATACATTACCTGCGGTAACCATTAGAAACTCAAGTAATATCGGACTTGTTCCTGGAACTAGTAGTCCAATCTATTGGGACTTACTTTTTCAAACCAATATCAATCGTATTTACGGCGTTCCCCAACAAAAAACCAATCCAACAACAGGGGTGGTGGATCCAAGAAGCCAATACCAAGATTTTGTTTTACGCTCACAAACCAACGTAATTGGGGAAACGGGATTTCGTTCTCCCATTGCTATGGGTGCTTATATGTCCTTTACACCTTCGGTTTATGTAGGTGCCACCAAACAAACTGTGGAATACCCCGGTTCTGGAAATGAATTAAATAGTCCGGATCGGGACATTAACAAGGCTTATGCAACCATGTTAAAACAACAATCCTACCAGTATGTCCGTCAGGCACACACTGTAAGAATGGGAATTCCGGAAATATTTTTATCCACAACATACCGTCGTTTAGATGCCGACAAAGCAGAGGCAAAAGATCCAATCCTTGGGAATTTGCGTCAACATGAAGCTGAATTTGCCTTAGAAAGTTATGCTCTGAATGATTGGGATGTTTCTGTAAGAACCATCCGTGATTTACGACAATTTTCTTCTGCTTACAATCCTGGACTTACCAATATGCAGAGATGGTATTATACTGTTGTGAGAATAGGTGGATTTTTTGATTTTGTAGACGGATTTACAACGCGAAGACCAAGTCTTCTAGAGAGAAAACGAAATTTTTATTCTGGTGTATTTATTAACAATGATTACGTCCACCACACTCCGCAAAACCGCTCGCTTTCCAATAACTTAACAGTTTCGTATAAAATGGGTGGATTTTCTTGGCCTATCATTCGAGCCTTTCGTAGTTTAGAAATTGGATCTACTTGGTATCATGTTTACAAAGATACGTATTTAGACAGTTATCGATTTTTCTTTAAAACAGATGTAAAAGTCACAAGGTATTCTGGACTGGAATTAGAACTCGACTCCCGAGTCACAGAACCTTGGCGTTTGACTGCCCTGGCACAAGGGCAATTTTATGCAATGAATACAAGTCCCGAATTGTATACTTCACAAACAGGAACTAACTATGACCAAACGACTATTTGGGAAGATTTAGCAGCGGGAACTGGGGCTCAAGGTCAAACACAAAGACAAAAAACTGTTTTTAATATCAACCGCTTTATGATGACTTTAAAATTAGATCTCCATAACTGGGAATATCGTTTAGGTTACAGTATGAACTTACGAGCGCTACCAGGAGGTCTTACTTTGAACAACCAATTGACTTTTTACGACCAATCAGTATACTTTTCAGTAAACTTAACCAACTTCAGTTTTGGAGATTCTGCTTCGGCACAGGCGACTCGTGTTCGATTGTATAGATTCCGAAAACGTCCTCTTGATGGAACGTCCACTGACTTAACGGAATAACTTTAGAGCTTAAAATGTTAAAAGAAAGAAGCCAATCCTTCAAACTGCTTTTCCTAGTGACAGACTTTTTCATTGCGCTTACAAGTTTTGTCATAGCCTATGTGATTCGTTATTATCTATCTCCTGATTCTACATTTCAAATCCAAACAATCGAACCTTTTAACTATTTGATTTTAGGGGTTGTGCTTGGTTTTTCACAAGTTTTGGCATTTCTATCGATTGATTTATACCATCCAAGAAGGGGTTTATCATTTTCAGATGAACTCTTTGCCATCATCACTGGAGTCATCTTAAACTTACTTGTAGTGTTATCTCTATTATTCTTCTTTCGAGGGGAAAGTTTTTCCAGGCTTGTGATTGGTTACTTTGCAGTTTGTACAGTAATTCTTACTTCTTTTTCTCACTTTGTATTACGATCTTTGATGCAGTATTTACGAAGCAAAGGGTTCAATCTAAAATCGGTTCTCATTATTGGAACAGGTAAGTCTGCTAGTAACTTCTCAGAAACTCTTAGGAGACATTCCATTTACGGCTATACGGTCAAAGGATTTGTTGCTGGGAAAAAGAATTTATCTTCTAAAAAACTTCATACTGTCACCACGACAGGAAAATTGGAGTCTTATGTAGAAGAAAACAATATCGATCTAATTGTTTATGCACTTTCCCACGAAGAAGGAGATTCCTTAAAAGAAGTTATAGACATTGCTGACTTTCATGGAATCGATTTAAAGGTAATTCCTAGTTACGAAGAAATCGTCACTGCCAAGGGAAGAGTGGAAGTATTAGATGGAATCCCAATCATTTCCATTCGCAACATCCCGCTACGATTGGGATATAATTTAGTTCTCAAAAGAAGTTTTGATATTCTATTTTCTCTATTTTTTATCCTGCTTTTTAGCCCCTTTTATCTTTTGATTGCCTTACTTGTAAAATTAACAAGTAAGGGGCCTGTTTTTTACAAACAAGAACGTGTGGGTTTAGACAACAAAGTATTTGGAATGATTAAATTTCGATCCATGGTTGTTCAGGCTAAAGAAAAATCAGATACACTTTGGACTGTAAAAGATGACCCACGTGTCACTGCCGTTGGGGCCGTATTACGAAAGTTATCTTTAGATGAAACACCACAGTTTTTTAATGTATTACTCGGGGACATGTCTGTTGTGGGGCCAAGACCAGAACGTCCTTTTTATGTAGAAAAATTTAGAAACGAACACCAACAATATATGAGACGCCATGCAGCAAAAGCGGGAATTACAGGTTGGGCACAGGTGCAAGGTTTTCGTGGAGACACTTCCATCGAAAAACGCATCGAAGCAGATATTTTTTATATCGAAAACTGGTCACTCCTTCTGGATATCAAAATCATTTTACTCACACCCCTAAAAACAATTATAGATAGGAACGCATACTGAGGAAAACTTATGGATGAAAAAGAATTAAAAAACATTGCCCACTTGGCAAAACTGAACATTGAAGAAAAGGAAGTTTCCTCTATGTTAGGTGATTTTTCTCGGATTGTACAATACGTGGACGAAATCAAAAACCTTGATACGTCTAGTGTAGGTGATGATGAAATTTATGAACAAATCTTTTATGAACTAAGAAAAGACTTAGCTGAAAACGGTTTAAAAAGAGATGATTTAGCAAAAATTGCACCATCCTATGAAAATGGATATGTTGTGGTTCCCAAGGTAATTGAAACATGAAAGATTTAATATTTCTAACTTATTCCGAAATCAAATCCCAACTTAATGATGGTTCTTTAAAATCAAAAGATTTGGTTTCTGCTTATCTCAAACGAATCGAAGGTGTTGATTCAAAAGTAAAAGCATTCCTGGAAGTAAACAAAGATCACATCCTAAAACAAGCTGAAGAAAGTGATAGTAGAAGAAAGTCTGGAAAATTACTTTCTGAATTTGATGGAATTCCCATTGGAATTAAAGACAATATTTGTATCACAGGCGAAATTACATCTTGTTCATCAAAAATTTTAGAAAATTTTCGTTCCCCCTATGATGCATCCGTAATCCAAAAACTAAAAAACAAAGGTTTTGTTTTATTTCCAAGACTCAATATGGATGAATTTGCCATGGGGTCTTCAACAGAAAATAGTGCATTCCAAACTACCAAAAATCCATTTGATACAACTCGCATTCCTGGAGGATCTAGCGGTGGTTCGGCGGCGGCAGTAGCAGCATCGATGTTACCAGTTTCTCTAGGTTCTGATACTGGGGGATCCATTCGCCAACCGGCTTCTCTTTGCGGAATTTGGGGTTTAAAACCTACTTACGGACGTGTGTCTCGGTATGGACTCATTGCGTATGCATCAAGCCTTGACCAAATTGGTCCTTTTTCCAATGATTTACAAGGGATTGCTGATTTATTAGAAATCATTTCAGGTCTTGATCAGAAAGACCAAACCACAGCCAAAGTCAATCCATTTGAAGCCAATTCGGTTTCCACTGTTGATTGGAAAGGCAAACGAATCGGTGTGATGAAATCAGAAGAGTTTAATTTCTCACCAGATGTAAACAAACGTTATACGGATCTTTTAAAAGAATTAGAATCCAAAGGAGCCACCTTAGTTCCCCTTGATTTTTCACTCCTAAAATATGCAATTCCCGTTTATTATTTAATTGCTACTGCGGAATGTTCTTCGAACCTCAGCCGGTTTGATGGAATTCGTTACGGATTACGTAAGGAAGGAAGTGGAAAATTGGATGATCTGTATTCTGAATCCAGAACCCAAGGTTTTGGCCCTGAAGTCAAACGCCGAATTTTACTCGGAACTTTTTCATTAAGTTCAGGTTATTACGATGCTTATTACGGAAAAGCCCAGAAAGCACGAGTTCTCATCCGCAAACAATATGCAGAATTTTTTAAGTCGGTTGATATCATTTTCCAACCTACATCACCTACAACAGCATTCAAGGTAGGTGAAAAAACTAAAGATCCAATCCAAATGTACCAAGCAGATATCCTAACCACTTCTGTCAATTTAGCAGGAGTTCCTGCTATCAGTTGTCCTGCTGGTCTGGATTCTGCTGGACTTCCGATTGGATTACAAATCACTTCCTCACACTTTGATGAATCAAAACTTTTAAGTTATGCAAAATCTGTTTCTGAATTAGAAATTACAAAATTGCCACTTCCAAACGAGATCACTTAAAATGGATGAACTAACTAAAAGAGTCATTCCTTGTTTGGATATCAAAGGAGGAAGGGTAGTCAAAGGTGTTCAATTTGTAAATTTAATTGATGCTGGAGATCCTGTCTCTTGTGCTGTTGCCTATGAAGAAAACAAAGCCGATGAACTTTGTTTCTTAGATATCACAGCTTCTTCCGACAAAAGGGACATTCTTTTAAATTTAGTAGAACAAGTTGCCAATAAACTCTTTATCCCTTTTACAGTTGGTGGAGGGATTCGTACCATAGAAGATGTAAAAGCAGTATTAAACAAAGGTGCAGATAAAGTTTCTATCAATACCAGTGCCTTTCAAAATCCGAAACTACTCAAAGATTCCAGTGAAATTTATGGATCACAATGTATTGTTTGTGCGATCGATGTTAAATTCCATCCAGAAAGAAAAAGGTACGAAGTGTACTTAAATGGTGGTCGGTTGGAAACAGGAAGAGATGCACTCGATTGGGGAAAAGAAGCCTTTGAGATGGGAGCAGGCGAAATCCTATTAACATCTATGGACAAAGATGGAACCAAAGACGGATTTGATATCACACTCATGAAATCCTTTACCTCCAATCTTTCCATTCCCATCATTGCCTCTGGTGGTGCAGGAAATCCTGAACATATGGCGGAAGTCATTTTACGTGGTGGGGCAGATGCTGTGCTTGCAGCGTCCATTTTTCACTTTGGAGAATTTTCCATCCAAGAGACCAAACAAACCATGAAAGAGATGGGAATCAAAGTGAGACTATGATTCCTTTCCACATTTTTGATACCTTACTATTTTTATTCCCCTTTGTAGTCATTTTATTCCTTCTCCTTCGTTTTCGTTCAAAACAAAAATCCACAAAAGAATATTTCCAGGCCGAAGGGAGTTTGTCTTGGTTCGTCGCAGGAACTGCGATGGTGGCCACAACATTTGCTGCTGATACACCTCTTGCTGTAACAGAGATCATAAGAGGTCAAGGAATTGCTGGAAACTGGATCTGGTGGTATATGGCAGTGGGTGGATTTGTTACCGTATTTTTCTTTTCCAAACTTTGGAAACGTTCGGGTGCTTCTACAGATTTAGAACTCATAGGCCTTAGATACAGTGGAAAAGAAGCCAATTTCCTACGCGGAATCAAAGCCTTTGTCATTGGTTTTTTACTAAATCTAGTCATCCTGGGTTGGGTCAACCTTGCGATGTTAAAAATAATTCCTGTATTTTTTCCAGAATGGACTCCATCTCATATACTCATCTACTTATTGTTATTTGGTGTTTTTTATACATCGATCGCAGGACTTCGTGGGATTTCTTACATTGATGTTTTCCAATTTTTTTTAGCATGGATTGGTTGTATCCTCTTTGCTTATTTTGCAGTCAACTTACCATCCATTGGCGGACTCGATGGTCTAAGATCCAAACTTGACAGTAGTAAAATTTTATTTTTTCCCAACGGAAGTTCCGGAACACTCCCTTGGGATCATTTTTTAATCTTACTAACAGTCCTTTGGTGGTCGAGCTGGTATCCTGGATCTGAACCAGGCGGTGGGGGATATATTGCTCAAAGAATCCTTGCCACTAAAAATGAAAATGCTGCGCTCAAAGGTTCTCTTTGGTTTGTGATAGCTCATTATTTTGTTCGTCCTTGGCCTTGGATTCTAGTCGCCCTTGTTTCCGTAATTCTTTATCCAAATTTGTCGGATAAAGAAAGTGGCAAAGGGTTCCTTATGGTTTTACAAGAGGGAATGCCTAAAGGAATGTTTGGACTCATGCTCAGTGCCTTTCTGGCAGCCTATCTTTCCACTCTAGCCACTCATTTAAATTGGGGTGCTTCTTATTTAGTCAACGACCTTTGGAAACCAATGGTACAACCAGGAAAACCTGACTCCTATTATTTAAAAGTATCGTATACAGTTCAAATCATAACAGCCGTTTGTTCCTTTTTTCTTGCCGTTTTTGGAATGGAAACCATCAAAGGGGCTTGGGTATTTTTACTCGAAGCATCCTCTGGGATTGGATTTATCTTAATTGCAAGGTGGTTTTTTTGGAGGATCTCTGCTTGGACTGAAATTTTAGCTTTTATACTTTCACCTTTGTTGTATTTACTTTTCTCTATTTACTTAAAGATAGAATTTCCTTATTCGATTCTTTATACAGCGGTTTCTTCGGCTGTTTTACTCATCCTTTCCACCTATATATTTCCAAATACAAGTAGTGAAATCTTACTTCAATTTTACGCTAAAACCAAACCGCCATTTTTTTTCTGGAAAGGACTCTTTCAAAAAGAGAATCAAACACAAATCATATATCCCAACAGGTTGAATGTATCTTTACTTGGTACTCTTTCCGGATTGTCGTTTGTGTTTGGTGGATTGTATTTTATCCAATGTTTCATGTGGAAGGATGGAGAAATTTTGATTGGACTTCTCTTTTTTCTATTAGGACTTCTTGGACTTTACCTATCACTTCGTTCCTTACAAAATAGATCTGAAATGTAAATTCTACTTAGTAAGGTGAATTTCGAATTTCCGTAATTACCTGTGTAAACAGATTACGGCTTTTAGTATCATCAATATTCGTAGTTTGAAAAGCCATCATCGAATGATCACAATCAGCTACATTGATTTGTTTGTAAGTTAGGTTTCCCAGTCTGGCACTATTAGCCGGAACAATTCCATCCGATTGAGTAAACCCTGCATTTGATAAGATATTACAACCGGAATTATAATAAAAGGTTTCAGCAACTGTACAATTGCTCATCACTCCAGCAAAACTAATAAACTTACTATTTAAGTTTGTGTCTAGAAAAGACTGGTTCAGTGTATCCAACACTAAATTTTCTGCGCCAGCCAATGGCATTTGTCCAGTACCATTGTTGGTATAACCCAATTCTGAACCACCCTGAGTTCCCACAAGATAATTGCCCAAATCATTTAAGAAGGGATTACTCCCTAAAAAACTAGAAGTAGCAAAAGGAGAACCATACTGGGGACTTCCTAAAGTTACAACCAGCCGAACGAAGGGAAGGACTCCAACATCTTTTGACAAAGCAACTCTTGTGACAAGACCTCCCATCGAATGAGCTACGATATATACTTGATCAGAATCAGCAAAATAACCACGTAAAGTAGAATGAAACTGACGTCCGTTGACAAGAATACTATTCGAGGTGCGATAGGTATAAAGATAAAAATCGAATTCTGAATTCGCTGAATCGCGTCCTTCCTGAAAATGAATGAGACCATTGGAAAAAGTATTTTTTATATTCTGAATCTTTTTCTCATCACCCGTAATGGGATCCGCATCTCTTTCTGCTGGATTCCAACCATGAATGAGAACTATTTTCTTTTTTGAAGATTTTGGAAAAAACTCAGAACCAATAAATTGTAAATTAGAAAGATTACGAGAATATCCAGGAGAAAAACCGAATAACTTTTGATTGGGATTAGGAAGAAGCCCTAACCAAGCAAATAACAAGGCAGCATTGTTCACCCGTTCTTCCGATACAAACTCCTTTCTATAAAAATCATAAACACAGGATTGGAATACAAAACCCCCGATGATTAGAAAAATAAGATATGGCAATATATTTCGCCTAACGCGAAACATTTTGCACCCTATCTAAAGTGATTCCGCAAGCAACTACCACATTAAGAGATGTCACCGATCCAAACAGAGGGATTCTTGCCACGTAATCAGCTTCCTCCAATAACAGACGTTTGACGCCTTCTCCTTCGTTTCCCATGATGATTGCCATCTGCGTTGCGTCTGGTAAAGTTTCCCAAATGGATTCTTCACCTTCTTCATCAGTTGCAAGTATCCAATATTCATTTTTTTTGAGATATTCCATCCCATGCATCAGGTTTGCCACTCGATAGATTTGTAAATGGTGGACTGCACCTGCAGAAACTTTCTCTACAACAGGTGTGATGGGGGAGGTATCACGGTCAGACATTAACACATGTTTGACACCCATACATTCAGCAGTTCGTAAAATATTCCCTAAATTTCCTGGATCTTGAATTCGATCCAGAATTAGAACGGGTCCTGCACCTGCTTCTATATTTTGTTTGAACTGTTCGAAACCAAGTGAGGAAAATGACTTTTGTTTGGTACGAATGATGACATAACCTTGGTGGTTTTTATCAGAAGCGATACGATCAAGTTCCCTTGTGGAAACTGTTGTGAATTTTACGGAATTAGGAATGTATCCCCGGATCCTTTGTTTTTCTTCCGTTCCCATGGAGTCTTTGACGATGACTTCTCGGATGGTTTTGATCCCACGTTCCGGAGCCATCTGCTCCAAGGATTCTAAAAATTCATAAAAATTACGTTTTCCAAAAAGTATTTCTACGGGGCTTTTTTCCATGTGGTATTTCCTTCTTTTGTATCAGCGAGAAGGATTCCTTTTTCTTCCAACTCTTTACGAATTTTGTCGGCGTTTACGAAATCTTTGTTTTGTTTGGCGGTCTTTCGGGCTTCGATTTGGCCAAGAATCCAATCTTCTGAAATTCCATCCAAAGTTTGGATTTGTTTTTCAAATGAAAAAACAGCAAATAGTTCATTAGTTTTAAAAAACAATGCCAGGGATTCTTTTAAAAATACAGAATCCGAAAACTCTGTATTTGAATCCAAAAACTGGTTCACAACTCGAACCAGTTCAAAAACAGAAGCCAGAGCTTTGGGAACATTCAAATCATCAGCCAAAGAATTCATAAAATCCAAATTGAGTTTTTGTAATTCTGGATTAGAAAATTCAAAATTATCAAACGATTTGGGAACTTTATCCCATAACTTACCAGTTTCTAACACTCGGTAGATGGTATTTTGGATTCTCTCCATTGCCGTTTTGGATTCTTCCAATTTGTTTAGAGAGAAATTCAACTTACTTCTGTAATGTGCAGAAATCAAATGATAACGAATTGCGTTCGGATCATATCCTTTTTCTAAAATATCGCGTAAGGTATAAAAATTTCCCTTACTTTTGGACATTTTTTCTCCGTCCACAAGGAGGTGTTCGCAGTGAAGCCAAGTTCCTACAAATTCTTCCTCTGGATAGGCACCGTAACTTTGTGCAGCTTCGTTTTCATGGTGAGGGAAGAGGAGGTCAATCCCACCTGTATGGATGTCTACACCTGATCCGTAAACTTTTCGAATCATCGCCGAACATTCTAAATGCCAACCTGGTCGTCCCGTTCCGATTTTTGTATGCCAACATTTTTCTTCATTTGTCTTTTGGTTTTTCCAAAGAACAAAATCTCTTACATCATCTTTTTCGTATTCATCGGCATCATAACGAACTCCAGACTTCATTCCCGAAACATCAATCTTCGAAAGTTCACCATAACGAGAAAACTTTTGGATGGAAAAATATAGGTTCCCATCTTTTTCATAGACAAGGCCGTTCTTCTGGAGTGTTTCCACAAGTCCGACCATATCTTCAATGGATTCAGTGGCTTTTGGATAATGTTCTAACTTCTGAACATGGAGAGTTTCCAAGTCTTTAAAAAAAGCTTCTGTCCAAGGTTTTGTAAATTCTTCTACACTCTTTTTTTGTTTGATCGATTCATTGATGATTTTGTCATCAATGTCTGTGATGTTCATGGCTTGGTTGAGTTTATACCCACCTAGCAGTAACGAACGGCGAAGTACATCTACAAATAAAAACGAACGGATGTTCCCAATATGTGCAAAATTATAAACCGTTGGCCCACAGGAATAAATGGATACGTTTGAAGGATCTTTGGGAACAAATGTTTCCTTTTTACCCGATTTCGAATTTTGGAAGACAAAGGAAACTAAACTCATAAGGCAAAAATTTCTTTTACAAATTCTAAGTTTGCTTGTGGTTGTTTGTCTTTTCCTGCTTCGTTTCCTTCGGTTGGATACAACTGCATCCGTTTATCACAGTTCATATGGTTGAACAAAGCAAAGGTGGATTTTGGATGTGAGATCACATCTTCCATCCCACAAGAAAAAAGAGCTGGGATTTTTATTTTTTTGGCAAAGTTTAGTGCATCAAAATAAGCCAGTTCCTTTTTATAATCGATTTTTTTAGTGGCTCTTTTTTCTAAAAAAGGAGTGAGTTCTCTCACCCATGGATTTCCTTTTAAAGAAATTTGGTCTTTATCAATATAACAAAACGAAGGTGTTTCTAAGATAAGTCCTTTGATTCGATCGGAATAAGCCGCACCAAATACGGAAAGAGCAGAACCAATGGACTTACCATGGAGAATGATTTGGTCACCATCAATCCCATCGGTCAAACGTAGGAACTCAATGGTTCGAATCACATCCAAATATAGTTTTCGCATATAGAAATCTTCTTTTTGGTCGAGTCCGTGTGCAAAATAATTGGGTGTCCAACCAATCGGTGCCTTTCCTGTCACTGGATCTACTGGTGCATGGATCATTTCTTCCCCATGACCCCGAAGAGTGATATGAAGTTGGGCCACACCCAAATCCGAATATCCTTTCTGGATCTCTTCCGGAACCGCTAAATAATCATGAAAATAAACAACAACAGGCCGATTTCCTCTTTTTCTAGGAATCGCGAGTTTCCCATGTAACACATGATTGTCGATACTTTGAAAACTAATATCATTGAGTGATTCCCAAATAAAAGATCCTTTCAGAACTGTTTTGTAAGCGGCTTTTACAGGAACTTTTTTTAATCCAGAAATCCCTTCTTTCCAAAAACTATCTAAATCCGATGGCGGATCCAGTTTCGGAACGGTTTGGAAACATTCATCAAAACTAACGGTTTGAGGCATGGGAATCCAACTTAGGTGAAAATTGATTTAAAAAACTATACATGGTTTGGAGTAAAAGTACAGAAATTGTCATTGGACCAACTCCTCCAGGAACGGGTGTGTAGTAAGATGTTTTGTCCTTAACTTTCGAAATTTCAATGTCTCCCACATTCCCAACATTATAACCAGCATCCAAAACCACAGCACCTTCTTTGATCCAATCTGCTTGGATGAACTCTGGTTTGCCCACAGCACCAACCACAATGTCCGCTTGTTTCACAAGGTCTGGAAGGTTCTTAGTTTTAGAATGACAAAGGGTCACTGTGGCATTTAGGTTTGTCAGCATAATCGCCATTGGTTTTCCAAGAATGGGGGATCTTCCCACAACCACTGCATGTTTTCCCGAAACATCAATTCCATACTCTTGAAGCAAAAGTACCATCCCGTACGGAGTGCACGGATAATAGGCTTCACTATTCATAGATAATTTTCCAAAAGAAACAGTAGTGACTCCGTCCACATCTTTCTCAAGGGCAATTTCATCAAAACACAAACGTTCATCAATTTGGTGTGGGACTGGGTGTTGTAAAAGAATTCCATTTACAGAAGAATCTGCATTGAGTTTGCGAATTTCAGCTAACAATTCTTCGGTGGTAGTTTCTTCTTTTAGGCGCACATATCGTGATCCCATTCCCACTTTTTCGCAAGCCTTCACTTTCATATTTACATAAGTTTCGGATGCAGGGTTATCCCCAACAAGGATGGTAGCAAGGGTAGGAACTCCCTTACCTTCGGATTTAGCTTTTGCTAATGTTTCTGCGATTCGATTTCGAATTTTTTCGGAAATCGCTTTACCGTCTAATAGGATGCTAGATTTCATTCTGTAAGTTCAAAATTTCAAAGAAAATTGAACTGGCAAACAGAAAAAACCATCCATGATTCCAAGTTTAGATCCAACACAATCCCTTTCCCAAAATTCCACATCCACTCATAGTTTACAAGGCTGGGTACAAGGACTCAGAGGCAATAACCACGTCCAATTCCTCCAACTTCGCACCGAGGGAAAAATCTACCAAGTGGTCGCCGAAAAAGAATTTTTAGGTGAAGAAACCTTCAAACAAATCAAAGGACTTCCTCAAGAAACTTCCCTAATTGTTCGGGGAGTTGCACAGGAAAACGAAAAGGCACCGGGTGGTCAGGAATTATTCCTACATTCCTTTACCCTTGTAGGAGAGTCGGCAAACTATCCGATCACTCCCAAAGAACATGGCCCCGATTTTTTACACAACCACAGACATTTGTGGTTACGCTCCAAAAGGCAACTGGCCATCCAAAGGGTTCGTTCTGAGTTATCTTTCGCCATACGAGAGTTCTTTCGTAACGATGGCTACACCCTGATCGACACACCCATCCTCACCGGTTCCATCGGAGAATCAGCAGGAACCCTTTTTTCCACCGAATATTTCGATTTAGGCCAGGCATATTTAGCCCAAACTGGCCAGCTTTATTTAGAAACAGCTGCTTTTGCCCATTCCAAAGTGTATTGTTTTGGACCGACTTTCCGAGCTGAAAAAAGCAAAACTAGGAGACACTTAACTGAATTTTGGATGCTCGAGGCCGAAACTGCCTTTCTTGGCCAAGACGGAAATTTGGACTTACAAGAACGTTTTGTTAAAACTGTCCTTCGCACCACTATCGAAAGAACCGCCGAAGACCTAAAAGTCCTCGATCGAGATCCAGCGCGGCTTCTGGAACAACTGGCCAAACCCTTCCCAAGAGTGGATTACGGCGAAGCCATCAAAATTCTGCAAACCGCAGGGGAAGAAATCACTTGGGGAGAGGACATCAATTCTGATCGCGAACAAATCCTCACCACCCATTTCGGAACTGCTATCTTTATCCAAAACTTCCCAAGGGCCATCAAAGCCTTCTATATGAAACAAAATCCCAATGACCCAAATACCGTCCTTTCTGCGGATCTCATTGCTCCCGATGGGATTGGGGAGATCATCGGCGGGTCGGAAAGGGAAGAATCCTATGATAAAATTGTGGAAAGGTTAAAAGAAGAAGGACTTCCTCCCGAAGACTATTCTTGGTATTTGGACCTTCGTAAGTATGGCTCTGTTCCTCATGCAGGCTTTGGTATGGGTCTAGAGCGAGTCATCGCGTGGATTTGTGGGTTGTCCCATATTCGTGAATGTATCCCTTATCCAAGGATGATTTATAGGCTAAGCCCTTAATTTTTCTTAAAGGAAATTTTGCACTAAGGCCGATCTTTTTAAGGAAAGAGAGGCACCTTATGGCACAGCAAGCAACCCAAGTCTTAAACACATCTATAGAACAAGAAGCTTGGGATCTTTATGAGGTAGGATCAAACGAAGATGTTGTGGTTCTAGCCAAACGTCATCCAGAGAATTTTTATATCCAACACTTAAGTTATCTAGCGTTGTATGAACTAACTGGCAGAGCAACAATCACAGCTCCTAAAGGGATTTCGAGCCTAGCTCCTCTTGTGGAGGCCATCCAAAACCATGAAATTGGTAAAAGTGATGAAGCATGTAATAGTTTAAATTTATATTTCAATACACAAACCAATCCTCTTTGTTTTTCCATCGTTCAAACTGCGATTAAAATCTATTTTAGAGCGGAAGCTTACGAAGAAGCAAAATCAGTCATAACTAAGTTTAAAAAACAATGGAACGACAATTCTTTTGTAAAAGAGGAACTCATTTGTACATATTATTTGAAACGATATGATGAAGTGATCAAAGTTTTCCGTGACAATATGAAATTGTTAAACGATTCCGATATCCATAAACTTGTGGGTATGGCACTTCTCTTTTTGGATCGTCACAAAGAAGCCAATCTCATTTTTGAAAACATTCCTAATAAATTGAATCTTCCAAGTTTTGAAGAAAAACGCAAAATGTATGATTCCGTTTATAACAAAATTGCTGAGTTAGAAGCTAAATCAAACTCTCTTGCTCATAAAGATTTAGAAGATATGGGTTTTGCTTATCTCTTTCACGGTGATTATGCAAAAGCAGAAAAAATGTTTTTATCTCTTACCGAGAAACTAAAATCAAAACTCTGCAACGTGTAAGATTCTTTCTTGTTTCGGGGTGGCTAAGAAATTTGGCCGCCTCGTCTGTAGGAATGATGAGATCCGTTTGGTTTTTTCCCGCAGTTCCAAGTGCCAAAACAAAGTAGGGGTTCTTTCCTACTTTGGCTTCAATTCCCTTTCCTGTTTGTTCTTCTCTGTACACAATGTACCCAGTTTCAATGGCGTAAGCTTCTTTTACGTAAACAGGGGAATAAATATCTAACCCACGATCGGTTTGAATTTTTGGAAACAAAGCTCTTTTGAAATTCAAGTGGCGGGCATCTACAATCAGGCCAGAAAATTCTACTGGAACTACTTCTTCACTAAATTCAGGAACAGATTCCGTTCCATATTCAAAAGGAATATGAGCAAGAATCCCGTCTTTCCCTTTGAGGGGCAAACTTGCTTTCGCTTCCAAAACATTTTTAACAAATTGAAAATCGTATTCTTCTTTTTCGGAACCAATATAGGAATTGAGTCGAAGCCTTGCTTGTTGGTTCACTTGAGTGTATTCATAAACCGTATAATCTGCATTAAATAAAATAGACTCTAACCTTTGGCTGAGGCGAACCCGAAGTTTTTCCCGAGCTTTTTTACGAGCCATGGAGTGAGCTTTCCCTTGGCTTGTGGCAGTGTTTTTTCCCGAAAACTCAGGGTCTTCTTCATCAAATACAATTTTAGGAATGGTCTCCTTCACAGAAGAAGATACGGAAAGTTCAGTCCAATTGACAACAGATGAATAAATATCCTTATCCTCGATCGGTTTGGAACCCAGAGATACGCTTAAGAGAAAAGCCAAAAGGAGATAAATTCGTTTCATAGTTAAAACTTCGGCAAAAGTTGGAATTTTCTTTCCAATTCATTAAATTCCGTTATGAGGGGAACTCCCTTAGGAAGACTTTGCAAGACGTTTTTTCCATAGGACTTGGTATGCACTCGGGGGTCGAGGATACTCACCATTCCCGTATCTGACTGCGAACGAATGAGCCGTCCAAACCCTTGCCTAAGTAACAAACAGGTTTTTGGAACTTGCATTTCCCAAAAGGGACTTTTTCCCTTTCGTTCCATATCTTCCATCTTTGCTTGCAAAACAGGTTCCGTTGGCACCTGGAAAGGAAGTTTGGTCACAATTACGTTCCTGAGTTTATCACCCTTAATGTCCACACCTTGCCAAAAACTAGACACTCCAAAAAGTACACTTTTATCATTGGCAAGAAACTCTCGTTTGGCGGCGATTGGGCCCATTTCTGTTTGGGAAAAAATAGGATAAGGAACCTGATGCCTTAACTCTTCATAGAGTTCTGACAATAGTTTGTTGGAAGTAAAAAGAACAAAGGCATCCCCTTCCGAAAGTTTGAGAAGGCGCGCGATCCAATAGGATAGATCTGATTTATTTTTTCTAGGGTCTTGCACCGGATCGGCCACTTGTTTGGGAACAAAAAGTAGAGAATGAGTGTTGTAAGCAAAAGGAGAGGCAAGTGTTTTGGTTTTGACTTCCGATGTTCCCACTTCCTTCAAAAAATACTGAAAATTTCCAGCGGTAGGTGAAAGTGTGGCCGAAGTCATCACCACAGAATCCATATTGGGAAACAGTGTATTGGCTAGAATTTCATCCGTGTTTTTTGGTTGGGAGAATAAATAATAAAACGGATCTTTTGCAGACTGTGGAGGGGGTTCAATCCAAAACACCAAGTTAGGATTGGTTTTCAATCGAAAGTCATTTAAAAAGGAGGAAGCCTTCTTTAGATTTCCGGAAACCATTTCTAACCCGAGAGCCATTTCCTTTTCTTCCATATCCTCACTATCTTTTTTATACTTGGATAACAAACCTTCTAGTTGTGAAGCTAAATCAGATAAGGTATCTTCTAAGGCACCATTATCAAGTTTAATTCGTTCTGTATGGCGTGTGGAAAACTGATTGAATTGGAGAGGGATGGCTGAAAGCAACATCCGAAAAAAATCATTCGCATAACCAATAGAAGCCTCTACCGACTTCATTATTTTTTCGCCGTTTTTCAGTTTTAAAACAAGACCTGTCCGTTTTTCAGGGAAATAAAGATAGTGGAGCAAATTCATCAACAAGTCATAACGAATTTCTGATCCAAAAGCCTTTCCTACAATTTCAGGAAATGCATGTGCTTCATCAATGACGAGTTGTGAAAATGGTGGAAGGAGTTTAAAATCACCAGCGAGATGGCTTGCCAAAAGATGGTGGTTCACAATCAGGATATTGGCTTTTTTCCATTTTTCTTTTTCTAAAAAGTAATAGGAGGAACTAAAGTTGGGACAATTTCTCCCCAAACAGTTGTCAGACTCCCTAGAGACAGAATTCCAAAATGAATTGGATAAAAATCCATCAAATTCGGCACGGATTCCTGCTGTGGTTTGTTTTTCCCAATTCACAAAATATGGCAAAGAGGATTCCATCTCCGGGCCAAAATCGCCGCGTTCCATCACACGACCATACTTACGTTTACAAAGATAGTTACTCGCACCAAGCGCCACCATGGCGTTCACTGGCACTCCCAAAGCTTCAGAAACAAGAGGAATGTCTTTATAAAGTAATTGGTCTTGCAGTGCTTTGGTCTCTGTAGAAACCACAACCGTACATTCATTTTCTAAAGAGAATAGAGCACTGGGAATCAAATAGGCTAACGACTTTCCGACACCCGTTCCGGCTTCAATCACCCAATTGGATCCTGTATTAAAAGCCGATTCGATGGACGTTGACATATCCATTTGTTCTTTTCTAACTTCATAATCCTTCCAAAGTTTTGGAAGTTTGGTTGTAAATACTGTTTGTACGTCCAATCGTTAATGCCTGTTACGGAAAAGAAGAACAATACATACAACAGTCAAACTAATCACAGAAACAAGAGACACTGTCATAATGAGTATTCCCTGCCAATTGAGTTCCCCAGATACATTCATGTGGTTACCTTTTCTTTGGAATGGTTTAGGGCCTTGGAAACTAAAAAATAGATAAATCCGTAAATGACAAAAAGGCTAATTACAACCGAACGGGCCACAACAGCCTTTGTTTTGGCATCTTCTACATTTTCCCCTTTATTTTCTGCAAGGAGTCCCATGACCTCTGGATTCATTTTATCCAAATATTCGGGTAGGTTCATATAACAAAAAGAAACGAAGATAAAAAGTAAAAACCAAGGAGTGATGTATTTTAAAACAAATCGAATAGACCGAGGAAAAGGAATGAGACTCCCTTCGTTTGCGTCCTTCACACCCCGATCCACACCAATCTTAAAAACAAAAATAAAAATTTGGATGGATGCCAAAATATAAATCATAATGGTTCCGATATAAAAATCGGCAATGTCAAGTGCTGCAAAGTCTTTGTTGAAGTAGATGATGGGTAGGCAAAGAAAAAACGTAAAAAGAAATAGTAGTAAGGATGATTTCCGTCTACCTACATGAAATCCCTCTTCTAAAAATAAAATTCCAGGTTGTAACATGGTAACTGAAGAGGTGATCGCAGCAAGGAACAATACAAGAAACCAGAGTCCACCAAAAAAAGCCCCACCAGGCATCATTCCAAAAACAGAAGGAAGGGCGATAAAACCCATTCCAAAGGTTCCAAATGAAGTGGCCTGCATTCCTAAAAATAAAAAGGCAACAGGAATTGTGATCATACCACCAAACACAACTTCTGCGAACTCATTCAAAGAAGCAGAGGAAAGGCTAGATAAAACAACATCGTCCTTTTTCTTTAAAAAACTAGAAAACACAAGAGCAATCCCAAAACCAGTGGATAAGGAAAAGAAAATTTGTCCTGCGGCACTGATCCATACTTTTGGTTGGGTCAGTTTTGACCACTCCGGGTTCCACATAACAGCAAGACCCGATTCAATTCCTGGAATGGTTAACACTCGAACAAGGATGATCGTAGCACAAATTCCCATGAGTGGCATGGCAATTTTAGCAAAGGCTTCAAGTCCTTTGGATAGACCACGATAAACGAGTAAAAAATTAAACAATACACAAAGCAAAAAGAATACAATGATAGGAGATTGGAAACTGGATCCATTGGCTTCGGCACCGGTTAAATGCATAAAGAAAGTGGAGGCTTGTTTTGTCATCGCATCTTGAGTGGATCCATCAAGTGACATCTGTCCCGTAAGAAAATAGTAAGCATAAGCCAAACACCAGGATTCAATGAATACATAGTACACATAAATCATCACAGGAATCATGACACCAATGGTTCCCGCAAGTTTGAGAGGGAATCCTTTTAAGTATTCACGAAAGATAAAGGGAGTGCTATGTCCATGTTTGCCACCCATACGACCCATGGTCCACTCAGCCAAACAAACAGGGATTCCAAGAATGAGGAAGCTGATGATATAGGGAACCATAAAGGCGCCACCACCATTTTGTGCAGCTTGCCCGGGGAATCTTAAAAAATTTCCAAGTCCAATCGCACCACTTGCTACAGCCAAAATCAATCCGATACGACTGGCCCAACCTTCTTGGTGGTGTTCCGCTTGTCTCTTTTCCATCAGGGACTATTGAATGTAGGAGGAATTATGTGACAAAATCTTTTTGTCTGAGAGGGAGAAAAAGCTAGGGCCCGTCTTTGAGCCCAGCTTTGGTATTTTTCAAATTAGCCGAGAAATAGCTCGTTTTTTTCCATTTTCAGAACTTTGGAGACCAGATTCTTAAAATCTTCCGGCGGTTCCAAAAGTCCTAGTTCTACTTTTGACAAAAACGGAGTGGAAACCTTTAATTTCTTAGCGAAATCGTATTGTTTGATTCCTAACTCACGTCTGACTGCCCAAAGTTTGTTTTTCAATCCATTGGAAAACTCAGGATAGATGTCTTCCACTGCGCTTTCGTTAAAAAGCTTATCGACAGAGGTTTTGAGATATTTTGCACAAGATGACTTGAATTTTTCAGTCGGATCTTGGGCTCCAGTCTCAATTTTGGATAGGTAACTCGGAGAAACTCCTAGTGCCCTCGCCATATCGTACTGTTTGATACCTCTCTTCTTTCGAAGCATGTAAATGTGATTGTTCATTTATCCCCCCTAACAGTCAAAATATGTCAAATATGGCAAAATTCAATAAAAAAATTTTGCCAACCTGTAAATCTTGTAAGGACTATAATGTAACTTCTTTTAAACGATCAGCGGCAATGACCAAGTTGTAAGTGGTCTTTAAACCAGAAACTTTTTGCTCAATAAACGAATTCCTTTGAGCACCTTCCATTTCTGATTTGATTCTTTCCCTTACTGCTGCATATGGCTTAGGAATACGATTCTGTGGGTTTTTGGGGTCTTGGTCTGCATAAGCATACAATTTTCCTGCTTCGTAAGCATCTCTCATTTGAGTTTCTGTTACGGTTACAGGGATGGCTTTGATTTCATCTTGTAGCGATTTTAACGCCAAAGAAACTTTCATCTTATCCATTTGCATGAGATAACCAATTTCGGATCCTACATCTTGTACATCACCAGAAGTTGCTGCAATTTTTCCTTGGAGGATCGTCGATTGAAACAAATTAACCATATCCCAAGTTTTAGATTTTTCATCTTTGTATTCTTGTTTTAGAATATTCGGAATGGCTTCAAAATCGGCTGACAAATCTTTCCAAGTGTAGTTTTTTCCATCACGAGTAGAATATAAAACATAATCTGGAGTAAAAATTTTTGGATCGATATCCGTTGGACCAGTGAAACGTGGTAAGTTAGCAACTGTGATTCCACTTTCTTCTGTAATTCGTTTCAGTTCTTTTTGATACAATCCTTGTTCATACTCTTTCATTGTATGAGAAGCAAACTGATTTGCTTTGTCTGCGGATTCACCTTCTGTAAAATAAGCAACAGATGCTTTTGTATCTGCATCTTCGTGAGTTTTGGCGTATTCAGCAGCTTCCGCTTTAAACTCATCAAAAATGGATGTGAAATATTTTTTTAGTCTTTCTGGATGGACTTTTTCTGAACCAGTAGAACGAACTACATAAGCAATCCTTCCTTCACCAGCTTTCGCGTAAGATATAAAAGTTCCTTTTTTTGCTTTTTTGACTTCGGTTAAGATATCTTCCAAAGGAGTTTCTGCACAGTTTGTGCAAAAAGGTTCTAATTTTCCTGCAATCGGTCTTCTTGTAATGTCTTCTGTGACTTTAGAAATTTCTTCCGCAATTTCTTTATTCGAAAGAGTATTGAGTTTTGCCGCTAATGCTTCTGCATTTTTTAAATTGGTGGCTTCATCTTCTCCACGAACTAGAGCTAATTGTAAATTTACAAATTCTAAAGGTTTTTCTTTTAAACCATTTTTCACATACTCTCGCATGTATACGTTTAGTTTTAGAAACTGATTTACTAAAGATTCAATTTTTTGAACATCCGCTTCGGCAACCTTTTTGGAAGAAATTGCATCTTTTAGTAAGATTTTTTCTAAAGCGATACTTTCTAAAATTTTTGCTTGGATATCAGCACTAATCGGTTGCGGTTCTGTATTGCCTCGTTTGGAAGCCTCAATCACAAAGTTCATTTCTTTGCGAGTCACAGTTCCACCATCAAAGGTAGCAAGGATTTCAGAATCCTTAGAGCAATTGAGAAGTGGCACGAGTATCAAACCGAGCATACATACTCGAGTCAGAAGTTTGTTTAGATTCATTGGATTTCCTTGTCTATGTTTAAGTATTGTTTTAATATTTGCGGACTGGCTTTTCAGGCTTTTTAGGTTCTGGAATTTCTGGCACTGTTTGTACCGGTTTCTCAGAAACAATGTGAGATTTTTTGGCCAAAGGTTCCGATCTAGAAACATTTAATTTGAGGATCTCTGATTTTTGATCTTCCAATTTGTTCATTTCCGATAAAAACGTTTCTTTGAGAATGGGAGAATATTCCCGATCAGAAGCGAGGCGGTCGGTCAATTTTTTCAGTTCTACGACGTCCCGATCCAGCTCTTCTAGTTTTTTGTATAAATGGGCAACTGTTACCTTCAAACACCGCTCCTTCCAAAAGTTTTATTTACTTGCAATAGAGTGCAAGAATGAAATAAGAAAAATAGCAATTTTTATGAGCCTAGACGATTTAGTAGTTTCCACGGAAAAAATAGACACTGTGTATGTGACCAAATTGCAGGGAAACCTAAATAACTTCACTTCCGAGAAGTGCATCAAATCTGTGCTCAATTCCTTAAAACATGGATCTGTCATTTTAGATCTAGAGGAATTGAATATGGTAACCACTCAAGGGATCATCGCTTTCAAAACTCTCAGCGAAGAAGCATTTCTGCACAAACATAAAATCATCTTAATCAATCTGCCGTTAAGTGTTAGACAAGCATTTTTAATGGCAGGGGTTCGTAATTTATTTCCCATCGCTAATAATGAAGAGGCAGCATTCAAAATGGCCTCAAGGCCCAGTAGGTAAACCGTGAATTCAGGATTTAATTTTTTTCGTAAAATTTGGCATGTACTCGGGCTTATCATTCCCGTGACTCTTTTTTTTGATCCCTTTAAGGACGCCTTCGGACTTGTTTTTGCCACTCGGGCAATTTTGGTGACCGCACTTGGAATCTTACTGATCAGTTTGTTAATCTTAGAATTTGTTCGGCTAAACCATTCAGGATTCGAAAATTTCTTTTATCAGTATTTTGGGTTCCTAATGAAAGAATCAGAAAGAAAAAGATTCAATGGAACCGTTCCTTATTTTTTTGCAAACTTCCTTGTTGTTTTGTTTTTTCCCGCCGAAGTTGCCATTCTTTCCATTTTGTTTTTAGTAGTTGGTGATCCCTTTGCAGCTTACGTTGGAAGTAAGTATGGAAAACATCGATTTTATAATGGAAAATCACGCGAGGGAATCATTGGTTTTTTAGTGCCCGCATTTATCTTTTCAATCCTTGCACTCTTTCTCATTACTAAATCCCAACCAGGAAGTTTTCTTGCGATCTTGGACAACCAAGGAGCCATTCTTTGGACACCCATCTACCTAGTTTTCTTTTCTGTGGTTTCTGCTTGTGTGACAGAGTTTTTTGCAAGTACTACGGCCAAAGGACTTGTGGATGACAACCTTCTGATCCCGATCGTAGGTGCAGTTGTTTTATCGGTTTTATCTTTACTCTATTTGGATTATACTCCAATGGATTTTTTCTTTGATCCAAAAGCGCTTTACATTCAAAAATAGATTTACTAACTTATTTCCAGCGTAGCTCGACGACTCTATGTTTGGTGATTGGTTCCATTCCCGGAACCATCACCGTATATTCTAAAGATATAGATCCTAGATCCTCCAGTCGAAAAGGGGACTTCTCCATTCCTTTACGGCGGAACTCTTCTTTCAAAAGGGCGCCTAAATAATGAAACGAAACCACAATGTTGTTTTGGAATAAATTCCCTTCCATTCGTTCCGAGGAATTCCCATACTTTAAATAGGCTACATACCCCGAACGAAAGGCCTCTTTTCCTAACCCATTGTAAGGTTTAGAAAGTAACATTCGAAACCCAGGTGTTTCTCTCGCGGTAAAATATAAAAAATTACCAAAATCTTCGTAACTAGGATTTTCTTTTTTAAAGGATTTTTTTTCCAGATAAACAGTATCTTTTTCTGTTTTTGGTTCTGTACAATCTAATGGTTCATTGAAATTATCACAGAACTGAAAAGAATTCGTAATTGTCCCTGAACAATTGAGAGATGTTAGGCCCATACCTATGACTAAACTAAATAAAAAAAACTTTTTGGTTACATTAACAGTCAAGTTACGATTTGAATTTATTAAACTCATACGATTCTCTGAGGGTATTAAAAAAATAACTTACATCTCTTTCTCTAAAATAATTTTGTGCAGATTCTGTAATCACAAGCTGGTTTCCCGAAAAAAAGTAAATTGTTTCTCCGTAAACACCTTGGAACAAATACGTGCGGTGGAAATCATCCTTAGATTTCGCAATCACAATGTTATGCGAAGTGACGTAACCGGGGATAAGAAGCACACTTTGGTCTTTTTTTTGCAGGAGAGATTGAAACTCTAAACAATCCTTCTTTTTTTCTACCAGTTCTTCCCTATGAATTCTTTGTTTGAAAGAGAGAACTTTTGTAAACCTTCCCGGGTAAGCAAATTCTCTTTCCGTTTCATCTGGTGTCCACTTGGTGAGTTGGATGGATTCATAGAGGATTTTAGAAAACCGTTTTTCCGCTAGAGCCTTCAGTTCAAAAAGGATTCCTTCCTCTTGGTAGGAAAGAATGACAAAAAACGAAGCTCCCGGTGGTCTTTCTAAAATCTCTTGAGGCATAAAGTTTACTCTTCCGTAACCCCTGTAATGGTAAATCCATCTAGTAGCATATAAGGAACAAAAGAAGACTCACCCAAAAGCTCACCTTCTTTGGAGATGGCTTCGATTTGACCTAGTGCATCAAATGCATTTCCCACAATTTGAACCTCTCTGACGGGGATTTTTTCGCCATTTTCTAAAAGGTATCCGCCCTTGATCACTCCCGAAAAATCACCCGAAGCTCCATCTTTAGTACCTGAAATTCGGTTCACAAATAGAGTTTTTCCAGGGAGTTTCAAAAAATCGTCTTTTGCGGAAGTTCCTGGGGCAATTTGTAATTGTTTGGGGCCGCATCCTGGAAGGCTTTGAGCACCACCAGTGGCCGATCCATTGGATTTTTTAAGACCTGCTTTTTTGGCTTCATAGGTATTATAAAAAAAGGTTTCTAAAACTCCATTCGTCAGCACTGATTTTTTAGAAGTAGGTAGGCCTTCGCGGTCAAACCCAGTGGAACCCATCAAACTATTGTTTGTTGGATAATCCCAAATGGACAAAAGAGGGGAGGCCACTTTTTCGCCTAACTTTCCCGCCATTTTGGATTTGCCTTTCCTTAGGCTTGTTCCATTTAAAGAGCCAATAAAAAGACCAAGAAAAAAGGAATACACAGCTTCGGGAGGAAGTAAAACCTTACCTTGGAATCCAGAGATGGGTTTGGCATAAAGTGCGCCCATACATTTGTCTCCAAAATTCATAAAAGCTCTTTTCCATAGAGTTTGGAACTGGTTTTTATCAAACCCACTCGCAGAATCATAATCAAAACTTCCGACGAGATCCCCGTCCACACCCATTCCCATCACAGACGCTGATAGTTCTGCACCAAGTTCATGGGCCATCACACCCTTGGAAGACACAATGAGTTTATAACCTTTGCTAAGCGAAAAATCTCCCGAGTCAATATTGACCTTGGAATACAAATCATTTCTCCAACCGAGGGCTTCTTTCGCAGAATTGACCAAATCCTCAATTCCCATTGTATCTAAAGAAGGATCATACTGGTTGAAATGATTTTGGATGGGTTCTGGTTCTGGAAGTCCTAAATCAAAATCGGGAGTGGATTGGCTTTTTGCTAAACTATAGGCTTCTTCAATGGACTCGTAAAGACTAGGGATATGATTGGAGATGATAAAACCTTGGTTTCCCTCAGCGATCACACGAATCCCAAACATATTTTCTTCGGTCGCTGTGCAGTTGTTTAAGTCATTTTTTTCTAAACTCACATCTTCCGAGTAACCGTAACTAGAATAAATTTCTACTTGGTCGATCCCATTGGTTTTTGCTTTTTTGACTAAATTAGAAAGTAAATCTTTTTGGTCGTTCAAACGTTTTTCAATCGAAGTACGATCCATTATTTACCACCTAACAATACTTTTGTGCGAACATACGGGCCACCGGCATCTACTTTGGCTGGTTGCCCTTTCCCACAATGCCCTGAACCCAAATCCCATTTGAATTCTTTGGAAACCATATCTACATTTTGTAATACATCAAAGGCAAGGCCAGACACAGTCACACCTTTCAGAAGTTCTGTGATTTTTCCATTTTGGATGCGGTAGGCTTTTTGAACGGCAAACATAAATTCACCAGTCGCATCTGCTTGGCCGTTTTTGGCACCATCCAAATAGTATCCGTCTTTGGTGTTAGCAATCATTTCATCCAAACTAGATTCCCCTGGCACAAGAAATGTATTTCGCATACGAATTAGTGGAACATCACCATATTCCCAAGCCCTTGCCGAACCCGTAGGTGCCACACCAAATCGTTCTGCAGTTTCGCGGTTGTGGAGGTAAGAGGATAAAATTCCATTTTTAATGATCATAGTGTTTGTAGGAATCACTCCTTCATCATCCACAGGGATGGAACCACCGGCTCCTTCGTAATATTCAGAATACCCAGAGTCACATAACGTAACTAAGTCGGAACCAACCCTATGTCCAATTTTTCCTTGAGCCACAGAACCTGAGAGAACAAAGTCTGCCTCTACGGTATGACCAATGGCTTCGTGAACGAGAAGGCCCACAATCGACGGGGATAAAATCACAGTGGAGAGGCCGCCGTCGGGGAGAGAACTGGAAAGTAGATCCACAGCAGTTTTACAGGCTTCGTCAGAAATTTCTGTAGGAGATTGGGAACGAAAGAGGCAGTCCCAACCGCCAGTCACACCAATCGAATGAGAACCCGATTCCATTTTTCCATCTTCTTTGGCAACGGCAGACACTCGAAATTCGGGCCTTACCATACTAAAAAAGCTGTCGGCTCCATCTGTAGTCACAATGGCTTTCTCTTCATAAATTTCAGAATACCCGCAACCCACGGATTGGAGTTTTGTGGATTGTTTGGTGGCAGCATTTTGGATGTCGAGGACGAGTTTTAATTTTTCTTCAACGGTTCGGTTACGAAAGTCTTCGATACCTTTTCCTATAAAATCACCAACGGCAAAATTGGCCTTGGGCAAATGGGGGATTTTATCTTTTCGCAAAGCAGAGGATAGGCGAGCGGCTTTTTTTGCTACCTGGATGGCATTTTGGATGGAGGATTTTGAGATTTCGCTTGTGGAGGCAAAACCCCAAGTTCCCGCTTCTAAAACACGAACACCTACACCGGTTCTTTTGCGTAAGGCAGTGGATTCTACTCTGCCTCTTTCTGCATGAAAGGAACGACTTTCTTTATGATGGTATCTTAGTTCGACAAATCCGGACTCTTCGGCCAAACATTCTTTTAATAGGTTCCGCATACGTACCTGCCTTATATTTTAATGATTATGATGATTACGATTTGATCTGAGAATCAAAAAAATCCAGAAGGATACGAGGAAGCCATCTTCCTTCTGGATTGTCTGGAGAGGGATCACTGATAAATCCTACATGTCCCCCTTTTTCCGTAAGAACGGTTTGTAATAGGGGATAGGACTTCCAACGAATTTCGTGCCAAACTTCGGAAGGAACCACTGGATCATCTTCTGCATGTACAATTAGGCCTGGAACCTTGATCCCACCTAAATATTTAACACTCGAACAAATGTTATAGTATTCCAACACATTCGCATAACCAGAGATTGGTGCGGTAAAAAAATCATCGAAATCAAAAAAAGATTTACTACGTAAAACTCTTTCTTTCATTTTATCAGAGATTTCATAAACCCCTGAGGTTACCTTTTCTTTCATGGTATCCAAAAAATGATCCCGGTAAAAATTTCCAGCACGAGAATCAATAAAGTCACAACTTCGTTTTAAATCCAAAGGAGGGGATGTTGCCGAAAAAGCTTTTGAATAATGTTCCCTTTTTTCTCCAAAAAATTTGATCACCATATTGGCAGACAATGAAAATCCAGAAACAAATATGGATCTCGAAAAGTGTTTATATATGTATTTTAAGACAACATCCAAATCTTCCGATTGGCCGGCATTATAGGGTTTTTTGGCAATTCCAAGGCCTCGACCACAATTGCGCAAATTCATTCGAATTACACCATAACCACGGTTTAGTGCTTCTTTGCCCACACTGACCATATAGTGGGATTCCGAACTGCCTTCCATTCCATGAATGAGAAATAAATAATGTCCGTTCCACTTGGAGGCATTTTTTCGCACTTGGGAGAGAGGAGGATTGTGTTCTAACCAAAGGAGATCCCCAGACCCATCGTTTGTGGGAATGAGGATACTCTCGGAATAATACTCATCCTCAAGCGAATTGTCTGGAGGAAAAAGTACGTTGTAGACAGTTTGTAAATGTCTACCTTCTAAAAATCTTCTTGGTTTGAATTCTCTGTTAGACGACGTCAATTTTGTTTACGATCTTATCTACAATCCCGTAAGCTAGAGCTTGGTCGGCATCCATATAATAATCGCGATCAGTGTCTTCCACCAATTGTTCGTAGGTTTTGCCACAAGCCTCAGCTAACATTTGATTGAGTTTTTCTTTGGTTTTGACAATGTCTTGCGCATGGATGAGTAAATCCGTAGCAGGAGCTTGGATTTGTCCTCCAATGGAAGGTTGGTGGATCATCACTCGACCATTCGGCCAAATATAACGATTCCCTTTTTTCCCTCCAATGAGAAGAATCGAACCCATAGAGGCTGCCATTCCCATACATACTGTATGCACCGGTGAGGAAATCATCTGCATGGTGTCATAAACGACAAGTCCAGAGGTGACAACACCACCGGGGCTATTGATATAAAACGTAATTGGTTTTCCAGGATCTACCATTTCCAAATACATAAGTTTGGCTGTGAGTTCCTTAGAGGATTCGTCAGTCACAGGACCCCAGAGAAAGATTTTCCGTTTTTCCAGGAATTTCTTACCCATGTTTTTGTCGCTAATGAGATCTTGGATGGTTTCGGTGATTTCTTTTTCTGGTGTTTCTTCTTCTGGCATATTAATTCAGTCTTTTGTGATTAGACATAGGTTGCAAGCGTTTCAGCTTGAAGTAAACGCCTAGAATCAGGAAAACACTGAAAGAAATAAAAAAGAAACGTAATAAAAAGAGCGGTGGTTCTTTCCAATCCGCACTCAAACCCGCTGTGCGTAGCGCGGCGGGAAGCACCTTTGGTTTTTCCGGTGTTTGCGAGATTGATTCTTCAAATTTCAATACATGTGCGGTTTCAGAAAGTAGGTAGTACTTCCTTGCTTCCTGTTCTAAGGCATAAGCATCATTTTTAAGGCGGCGTTCTTTTTCTTCCAACCCTTGGTTTTCGACCACAAGCCTCTCTACTTCCGCATTGAGATTTTGTAACTCTTTCTCGAGGCGCATACGTTCTGCAATCCCAGACTCGGACAAAAGTCCGAGGTAGAGACCAGCACAAATATATGTTACGAGTAGGGAGGCTTTGGTTGGTGTCATATTACCTTAGGTTGTAAAAAGTATTTACTCCGCTATAAGTGGCATTTTTACCGAGTTCTTCTTCGATACGAAGGAGTTCGTTGTATTTTGCAATTCGGTCCGTTCGGCTGAGTGATCCTGTTTTGATCTGACCGGAGTTTGTTGCCACAGCAATATGGGAAATGGTCGCATCTTCCGTTTCCCCAGATCTATGAGACACAACGGCAGTGTACTGAGCTTTTTTGGCCATTTCAATGGCACTGAGGGTTTCCGTAAGAGTTCCGATTTGGTTTACTTTGATGAGAATGGAATTACCAATTCCTTTTTCGATCCCTTGTGCGAGTTTTTTGATATTGGTTACGAACAAATCATCCCCCACAAGTTGGATCTTTTTCCCCAGTTTTTCGGAAAGTTTTTTCCAGCCTGTCCAATCGTTTTCATCTAGGCCGTCTTCCATGGTAATGATCGGATACTTGGACACTAAATTTGAGTAGTATTCTACTAGTTCTTCCGCAGTCTTTTCAGGTTTTTTCTCTGCTTTGAGAACGTATTTCTTTTTCTTCTCATCGTAGAACTCAGAAGCGGCACAGTCCAAACCAATTTTGATGTCCAGGTCTGGTTTGTATCCAGCCTTTTCAATGGCAGTGAGGATCACCTCAATGGCTTCGCTATTACTTGTTAGGTTTGGTGCAAATCCACCTTCGTCACCCACAGCAGTATTCAGACCTTTCCCTTTCAGAACGGACTTCAAACTATGGAATACTTCTGCACCCATACGAAGGGCTTCGCGGAAGTTGGGAGCCGATACAGGAAGGATCATAAATTCTTGGAAGTCGATATTGTTATCTGCGTGCGCACCACCATTGATGATATTCATCATAGGCACCGGAAGTTCACGAGCAAAGGTTCCACCGATATAACGGTATAATGGAAGGCCTGTATGTGCAGCGGCCGCTTTTGCCACAGCCATAGAAACCCCAAGAAGTGCATTGGCGCCTAACTTAGATTTATTGGCTGTTCCATCTAGGGAAATCATAGTTCCGTCAATGAGGAGTTGGTTGGTTGCCGAAAGGCCTAAGATGGATTTAGAGATTTTAGAATTTACATTTTCTACGGCTTTGAGTACACCTTTTCCGGAGTATCTTTTTTTATCACCGTCACGAAGTTCTACGGCTTCGTGTTCACCAGTTGACGCACCAGAGGGAACCGCCGCACGACCAAAGGAACCGTCTTCTAGTGTGACATCCACTTCAACGGTTGGATTTCCTCTGGAATCCATGATTTCACGGGCTTTGACGGAACGAATGCTATCTTTTTGGGACATCGGGAATTGTTTCTCCTAAGGGATAATTTCCTCCCAGTGTTAGGAATTTTAAGCCTCTGACAATAAACTTTTTCGACAAAGAGCCTAGTTCCAGGAAAATGACTTAAAAAGAAGAGGGAACCGTGAACGAACGCCAAAAATTCACCCGCAATTTTTCCATCATCGCCCATGTCGACCATGGAAAATCCACTCTGGCGGATCGTTTGCTTGAGATTGGCCTTGTCACAGACCAAAGGACAAAAAAAGACCAAATCCTCGATTCCATGGACATCGAAAGAGAACGTGGGATCACCATCAAGGCGAACAATGCGTCCTTCGATTACCATGCCAAAGATGGAAATATTTATCATTTAAATTTAATTGATACCCCGGGCCACGTGGACTTTACGTACGAAGTGTCTCGTTCCCTTGCTGCCTGCGAAGGGGTTCTTCTCATTGTGGATGCAAGCCAAGGGGTGGAAGCCCAAACTTTGGCCAATTTGTATTTGGCAATGGATCTTGATCTTCGCATAATTCCCGTTATTAACAAAATCGATCTTCCTTCTGCTGATATTGACAAATGTAAATTGATGATTGAAGAATCATTAGGATTAAATCCTGATGAAGCCATTCCGATTTCAGCCAAAACCGGGCTCAATGTACAAGATGTTTTAGAGGCTATTTGTTATTTGCTTCCACCACCGGTTGGGGATGTGGATGCTCCTCTCAAAGCACTGATTTACGATTCCTTCTTTGATACGTATATGGGTGTGGTTGCCAAAGTGCGTTTGTATGACGGTAAACTTCGCAAAGGCGAAATGATCCATATGATGAACATTGGGCGCCAATTTACGGTGACCGAAGTCGGGATCAATCGTCTCTCCATGGTATCTTGTGAAGAACTCCAAGCGGGTGACGTAGGTTATGTGGTCGCTGGGATGAAAAAGATGGGAGATGCCAAAACAGGGGACACCATCACCCATGCCAATAGACAAACTGCAGAAGATGTAAAAGGATTTAAAGATGCAAAACCAATGGTATTTGCTGGACTTTTCCCGATTAACGGGGAAGACTTTGATGCCCTTGTGGATGCCATCGAAAAACTAAAGTTAAACGATTCTGCCCTTACCTTTGAAAGAGAAAATTCTGCTGCCTTAGGATTTGGATTTCGAGTAGGGTATCTCGGACTTCTTCATATGGAGATTGTCCAAGAACGTTTGGAAAGAGAATTTAATTTAGCCCTGATCACAACGGCTCCGTCCGTTAAATTTCGAATCACAACAACGAAAGACGATGTGATCGAAGTGGATAACCCTAGCAAATGGCCAGATCCCATACTAATTGGGAAATCAGAAGAACCTTTTGTCAAAGCAACCATCATTGCTCCTGAATCGTACGTCGGAAATATCATGTCCCTTGTGATTGAAAAACGAGGGATCCATATGGATACGGTTTATCTCTCCAAAGACAAACTCCAACTCACATACGAACTTCCGTTAGCTGAGCTAATTTTCGAGTTTTATGACAAACTCAAATCCTATACCAAAGGGTATGCTTCCTTGGATTACGAAGAAGTGGGTTATAGAGATTCCAAACTGGTTCGAATGGACATCCTTGTGAATGGGGAACCGGTGGATGCACTCTCCTCAATTGTTCACAAATCCAAAGCGGAAGAGCGGGGACGGGTCATCATTGAAAAATTAAAAGACCTGATCCCTCGCCATCAATTTATGATTCCACTCCAAGCAGCCATCGGTTCCAAGGTGGTGGCTCGGGAAAGTATTTCTGCCCTTCGTAAAAACGTAACAGCAAAATGTTACGGTGGAGACATTTCACGTAAGAAAAAACTCCTAGAGAAACAAAAAGAAGGAAAAAAACGGATGAAACAAATTGGAAATGTTGAAATTCCGCAGGAAGCCTTCCTATCCATTTTGAAAACTGGGGACTAGATTCTAAAATTGTGCCAAGCATTCCCTTGGCACAAAATAGGTTCGTGTCAACCCGCACCAAGTCCATATATCCAAGCAAACAAGGTTAATACAAAATGAATCTTGTTCCTTCTGATATTTCCGATCGTTCCCATTTTTTTCCTGAACTCCCGATCCGAATTTCAGAAATCCCATTTCTCGCATTTGATTTTATACAAAAAGAAAGTAAGTTAACCACAGACCCGCACACTACGCCCTCCCTTACGGCACTCCATTTCATTCGGGATGATTTACTTCCCCTTGGTTTTGGAACCAAGTGGAGAAAGGCTTTTGGTATTTTCCAGTATTTGCAAAAAAATCAGATTCGCAAAGTACTCCTTTGGGGTGCCATCCACGGAAATTATTTGGCAAGTTTTACTTATATTCTTCGTCGCAGCGGAATCATCGTAGATTCGATTGCCTATACCAGGGATTCCCATCTTCGGTCGTATAATGAAAGATTGGTTCGAGGTCATTCTCATACTTTAAGCTGTTATGCGAATCGAAAGGAAGCTCATGCGGTTTGGCTAGAAAAGAAACAAAATTACCCAGGTCTATCTTTACCGGAATTTGGAATCCACGTTGGACAAAATCTGGGGCTCCGTTCTTTCTGGCAGAAACTGGAGAAAAAAATCTTTCAGTCTCTAAATACCTCTCTAGATCAGAAGGATCCAAATTCACCTACCAATCAAAAAAACAAAGCCATCCTACGAATGGAAATCGGATCTGGAGCGACCTTTCTTTCTGCCTTAGATTATTTTAATGAAACATCCATCCTTGTCCAAGGAGTGATGGTAGGAGAAAAAAAAGAAACTTGGATATCCCACAAGGAGAATTTACAAAAACAATTAGGCCTCAGAACCATTGCCGCAAGAGAAGGACAGATTTTGGAAATCGTGAGAGAAAACAAATCTCAAATAGAATCTGAAAAGAATAAAATCACAAAGACAGTATCCTTTGGAAAACAAACCCAAGTCCAAAAACAGTGGATTTACGATTTCTATCGAAATACAGATATTCTCCTAGAACCCATATATAGTGGAATGACGATGAAACCCTTACTACGGGAAATATACGAAATGCAATTATCTCCGTCTTCTGTAATGCAAACATCTCCAATTTTTTATCTCCACCAAGGGGGCCAAATCCAACATCTAGACTTGATTTTGGAAAAAGAATCGAAATGATCTCCCTTGAAACACCGCTTGTTTCCATCATTATCCCAACCTATAACCGAAAGGCAATTGTAGACAGGGCAATACAATCCGTAATCAACCAAACCTATCCCCATTGGGAACTGCATATCGTAGATGATGGATCTACAGATGATACATGGAAGGATCTACTTTCCAAATTACCTCGGTGGAAAGGGAAACTATCTTCCTTTGGTAGAAATCAGAAATCCATCCAAGTCCACCAAACAGAACATAGAGGAGTGAGTGAGGCAAGAAACTTTGGAATTCAAAAAACAAATGCAGAGTGGATTGCCTTTTTAGATTCGGATGACGAATGGTATCCAGAGAAACTTTCCAAACAAATAGAATTTCATAAATCAAATCCTGAATTTTTCTTTTCTCAAACGAGAGAGGTCTGGAACAAAAAAGGGAATTTAATGGAACCAAAAGGAAAATACAGGAAACGTTCTGGATGGTTTTTAAAAGAATCCTTAGAACTTTGTATGGTGACCTCTTCCAGTTTTTTGGCGCATAAACCAACATTGGAAACTATTGGGGGATTTCGCACCGAACTACCCATATGCGAAGATTATGATTTATGGAACCGAATCCTTTTAGCTGGATATCCCATAGGGTTACTCGAAGAAAATCTTATGGTTCGTTACGGAGGTCATGAAGACCAACTCTCAAACCAATATCTTGCTTTAGAGAGATTTCGATTGTATTCTCTTTTATTAACGAAAGAAGAATTGCGTGAAAATGGGAAATGGGATTTGTTAGAACCACTAACAAAATCTCTTTTTCAAACTGCCATCAAGTCTCGTCTGGATACGATCCTCAAAGGTCGTATCAAACGCGGAAAAGATTCAGAATGGATCGAGAATTTACTTACCGATTTTTTATCAGAAAAACCAATTCCAAAAAAGGATTTATCCTCTTTGTTAGTTGACTCTCTATTTTAATCTAAAAAAACTTGGGATCTATGTTCCGATTCCGATCTTTGATTTTCCTTCTACTAACAGTTTATAGTTTTTCACTCGTCCATTCAGAAGGTACGTCACCTAATGAAATTCGCTTTCGGATCGCAAAAAATAACGTTCCCTTTAAAACAGAAACCAATCCATATTATCTCAGCCATATCCTAGAATCGAGAATCTTCCAAGTTTTGAAATTAGATTTTTCACCTGAGGAAATTGTGACCTTAGTCAATTTTATTTTGACCCATGCTTCCAAGGAGAATCCAAACCAAATTGTCATTCCTGGATACGAAAAGAATTTAGAACTTGTCATTGGGTTTCGTTATATTGAAAAAGCAGGGGACACTTTATTTCTTGTTGTTACCAATTACAATATAGAAACAGAAAGTATCGATACAAGTGATCTTCAAAAACAACTTGCGACCATCTGTCAGGTTAAATCGAATCGGTTTGTATATTTTGAAGATCTGAATTCTGAGAAAAAAATTGCAGAATACAAAGAATCGGGAAATCTTTTAAGTCTTGCCAATCATTATCTTATGGATGAAGATCCTGATAATGATAGTTTGGTGAATCCAATCTTGGAATCCATCCTAGCCGATCAAAATAGAAACGAATTAGAGAAATTTTTTGCTTTTTTAACAAAAGGGCAACTAGCCCTCATCCAAAAAAATCTAAATTTAGCAGAAGAAATCAAATCCAAATCTCTTTTAAGGATTCAGAAAATCAAAGCAGAAGATAAAGAAAAAGCAGAATTCATCTTAAAACTCTATTCAAAAGAATTGGAATGGATGAAAATTTTCGAAAATAAAGGAACTGACCCTTTGAAAACATAAAAACCCGACTGTTTCCAATCGGGTTTTCTCGTCGTTTGCCGCAAAACAGGAATCTTGCGGCAATTCTTTTCACAGAGGTTTCTACCTAAAGTTTATTTACTTAGCTAGAGATATACTCTCTATTTAATCTTGTGATGAAGTTTACCGAAATTTCTTTCGGGCAAGCTGCTTCACATTCGTATTGGTTTGTACAATTTCCAAATCCTTCTTTGTCCATTGCACTTACCATTTTACGAACACGTTCTTTCTTTTCGACCACACCTTGTGGAAGGAGGGCTAAGTGAGAAACTTTTGCAGAAACAAAAAGCATTGCCGATGCATTTTTACATGCAGCCACACAAGCCCCGCATCCAATACAAGTTGCTGCATCCATCGCTAGGTCAGCATCTACCTTTGGAATCGGGAGTGCATTTCCATCGGGAGCTCCCCCTGTATTGACGGATACATACCCACCAGCTTGGATGATACGATCAAAAGCAGAACGATCCACAATTAAATCTTTTGTCACAGGGAAAGCTTTGGCTCTCCAAGGTTCAATGTAAACTGTGTCTCCATCTTTGAACTTACGCATATGCAATTGGCAAGTGGTAGTTCCTTTTTCTGGACCATGAGGAACCCCGTTGATCACCATAGAACAAGACCCACAAATTCCCTCGCGACAGTCATGGTCAAAGGCAATTGGATCATCACCTTTTTTGATTAAGCCATCGTTAACAACATCCAACATCTCAAGGAAAGACATATGTTCGCTGATATTGTTTGCTTCATAACTCACCATGCGACCTTTATCGTTTTTATCTTTTTGTCGCCAAACTTTAAGGTGTAACTTCATAGTATCCATTATTTGTAGCTCCTTACGGCTAGGTGGATGTTTTCATACTCGAGTTTTTCGCGGTGTTCTTCTGGAGCTTTTCCTTCACCCTTATATTCCCAAGCAGTTACGTGACAGAATTTTTCATCATTACGTTTTGCTTCGCCATCTTCTGTTTGGTGTTCCTCGCGGAAGTGACCGCCGCAAGATTCTTCGCGTTTGAGTGCATCTAAACACATTAACTCGCCAAACTCTAAGAAGTCGGCTACGCGACCGGCTTTTTCCAACTCTTGATTGAGTTCCGAACCAGAACCAGAGACTTTTACGTTTTTCCAGAATTCCTCACGGAGTTCAGGGATTCTTTGGAGTGCGTCTTTTAGGCCTTTTTCATTACGAGCCATACCACACTGATCCCACATGATTTTACCAAGAGCTCTATGGAAATCGTCTGGAGTTTTTTTACCGTTGATTGCTAATAATTTATTAGTCATCTCACGAACGCGGGCTTCTGCTTCTTTGAATTCCGGTCTGTCTGTAGAGATATTTTTATGACCTTCTTTGGCAAAATAATCACCAATGGTATAAGGTATCACAAAGTATCCATCAGCGAGACCTTGCATAAGAGCGGATGCTCCAAGTCTGTTGGCACCGTGGTCAGAGAAGTTTGCTTCTCCTAGAACGTGAAGGCCAGGAATGTTAGACATTAAATTGTAATCCACCCAAAGCCCACCCATAGTGTAGTGAACCGCAGGGTAAATCCGCATTGGCACTTTGTATGGGTTTTCTCCCGTAATGCGTTCATACATTTGGAAGAGGTTGTCATAACGGTCAGCCACCACAGGTTCACCCAATCGTTTGATGGAATCAGAAAAATCTAGGTAAACACCAAGTCGTTTGTCACCGACTTTTGGACCCACACCAAGACCATTGTCACAAGCTTCCTTTGCAGAACGGGAAGAGATGTCGCGAGGAGCTAAGTTTCCGTAAGAAGGGTATTTTCTTTCGAGGTAATAATCTCTTTCGTCTTCTGGAATTTCATGAGGAGCACGAAGGTCATCTTTTTTCTTAGGTACCCAAACCCGTCCGTCGTTACGGAGAGATTCAGACATAAGAGTAAGTTTGGATTGGTAATCACCAGCTTGAGGGATACAAGTAGGGTGGATTTGCGTATAACAAGGGTTTGCAAAACCAGCACCTTTTTTGTAAGCTCGGTAAGTAGCAGTTACGTTTGATCCTTTTGCATTGGTAGAAAGGTAAAATACGTTTCCGTATCCACCAGATGCTAAAATGACCGCGTCACCGGAATGAGAAGAAATCTCTCCAGTCACTAGATCACGAACCACGATTCCTTTGGCATGTCCATCTACTAGAACCAGTTCTAACATCTCTGTTCTTGGATACATTTTGACTGCACCACGAGAGATTTGTTTTTCTAGAGCCGAGTAGGCACCAAGTAACAACTGTTGCCCGGTTTGTCCTTTTGCGTAAAAAGTACGGGATACTTGCGCTCCACCAAAAGAACGGTTGGATAGGGTTCCACCATACTCACGAGCAAAAGGAACTCCTTGTGCCACACACTGGTCAATGATGTTTGTGGATTCATGAGCCAAACGGTATACGTTAGCTTCTCTCGCACGAAAATCCCCACCTTTTACAGTATCGTAAAACAAACGATAAACGGAGTCACCGTCGTTTTGGTAGTTTTTTGCCGCATTGATACCACCTTGGGCAGCAATGGAGTGCGCTCGTCTTGGACTGTCTTGGAAACAAAAAACAGATACTTGGTATCCAAGTTCTGAGAGTGTGGCAGCAGCAGAAGCTCCAGCAAGTCCTGTTCCCACTATGATGACTTTGTATTTACGTTTGTTAGCCGGGTTTACAAGTTTGATGTCTTGTTTGTGTTTGTCCCATTTTTGTTCCAATGGGCCCGATGGAATTTTTGCGTCTAATTTCATAACTTCTCCTAAAAACCCTTAACGAACATACCCGAGTAAAATCGAGATTGGCATGGAACAATTTCCAAGGAAAACAAGAAGACCAAGTCCTGTAGAAATTTTCTGAATGGTAGGGTTGTGTTTTGGTGAAAGGATTCCCAAAGTCTGAAACATTGATCCCAAAGCATGGGAAAAATGAAGAGCAAGGAAAACCATAAAAACAATGTATGTTCCTGAAATGATCGGATCTTGAAATCCTAATATCACCATCGCATAAACATCATGCACCACATCGCCGTTTTTAAGAATGTATTCAAAACTGTAATGTTCTGGGTTAGTGATTCCTAAAGTAAAATGTGCAAGGTGGTAAACAAGAAACGTGAGTAAAAGAAGCCCACTATAAGCCATTGTGCGAGAAGCAACAGATGCTTGGATGGTAGAACCCTTAGCATAAGATACAGGCCTTGCACTAGAGTTCTCAAATTTTAGAAGGATAGCTGTACAAACATGGCCAAAAAAAGCCACAATCAGTCCAATCCTTGCTACCCACAGTAGGGGTCCTAAATCCTTGAGAAACTTTGCATAGGTGTTTAATTTTTCTGGTCCTTGGAAAACTTGAAGGTTTCCGACCATATGAACGATCACGAATCCAAACCAGATAAATCCGGTAATGGCCATTATGATCTTCTTTCCAATTGAGGATCGAAAGAAGTCTAGACTCAACGTCATGGAAGAGCTCCTGATAGATTATAGGTGTAAATTTTTCTATTACGTCCAGTTTCAGACAGATTCCAGTTCTCGTAAATTCATAAATCTTATCCAAGCCAAACTTAAGAATTTGAGTTTGTTTCTCAATAAAAGTCCATTCGAACCTCATATCTTGGAAAAGGGGTTGAGGGTGAATCCGAAGCTAGCAATTCTTGGAAAATCTTGCAGCGAAAACAAAAAGGGAATGTTCGATTTCGAGCCCACCTGGTGTGGGCTCCCGTTTTGGTTCTTTTTTGGTTCCCGCTATTGTTTTGTGCCAAACCAAGTGGTAGTTTTGCTGAAAACCGCAGAACCTATTTAAAAGAAGTGGGACTACCCATCTTAGTTACAATTCATCCCAGACACAAAATGAACGCGAAAGAATTACAATTATTTATCAAAACAGAGAACCTAACGAAAGATAGTATTTCGAAATTTCAAATTTTATTTTTTGCCAGAGACAAAGAGAACCAGATTTTAATTCCAGAAGATAAAAAAACACCCGAGTTAATTTGTTCGATCGAAAAAAACATCCAACCTAACGTGACCATCAAATGCCATGTTGGTCCTTATGTTTATCCAAATCTTTGGTCATCCATCCAAATCCAATCCATTTCTTTTACGACAGAGAACCAAATTCGCCATGTCATTAGTGAGGAAGACTTGGACGATGTGACCATTTGGTTATAAGTTTTAGTCATTTAATTGCAAAAAAAAATCTGTAATTTTAAAATTCCCACTGAACTAAAATCCAATGGGTTGACACCCATGAAATAGAATTTTAACCTTCCAAGACCATTATGTTTTCCAAACTCAAAAATGATCTTCCCGCAAGCCTAGTTGTCTTTTTAGTCGCACTTCCTCTCTGTTTGGGGGTGGCTTTAGCAAGTGGGGCACCGCTACTTTCTGGGGTGATTTCAGGAGTGATCGGTGGGGTCATTGTTGGATTCTTAAGCCACTCGAATACAAGTGTTAGTGGCCCGGCTGCTGGTCTTGTCACTTTGGTTTTAGCTGCCATTGCAGGACTCGGGGATTACCGAACCTTTCTCCTTGCTGTTTTTCTTGCGGGGTTCATCCAAATCGCAATCGGATTTTTACGCGGTGGATTTATCGCCAATTACATTCCTTCCAACGTAATCCAGGGTTTACTCGCATCCATAGGAATCATCCTCATCCTCAAACAAATTCCCCATGCAGTAGGATTTGATGTGGATCCGGAAGAAGACTTTATTTTTTTCCAAAAAGATGGTGAGAACACTTTCTCAGAACTTTTTAATATTATAAACTTTTTCTCATGGGGTGCCGTCGCCATTGCCATATCTTCTCTTATTTTAATGATTGGTTACGACAAATCCAAATGGAAACCTTTAAAGTTTTTACCATCACCAGTGCTTGTCATCCTTCTTGGAGTTTTGATTAATGGAATCTTTCAAACCTTCTATCCTGGACTTTATCTTTCCGAAAAACATTTAGTATCAATACCTAATATAAAAAACTGGGAATCTGTATTTTTCTTTCCTAACTTTTCTGCAATTGCTGAAACCAAGGTTTGGTATTTTGCATTTACCATTGCTGCTTTTGCCACTTTGGAAACTTTATTAAACTTAGATGCAGTAGAAAGGATTGATCCCCACAAACGGCTTGCATCGCCAAACAGAGAACTGGTGGCACAAGGAGTAGGGAATTCTATATCTGGTTTGATTGGTGGTTTACCGATCACCTCAGTGATTGTCAGAAGTTCCGTAAATATTTATGCGGGAGCAGAAACCAAACTATCGACAATTTTTCACGGAATATTACTTTCACTGAGTGTCGTATTTTTTGGTTCTTTTTTAAACTTAATTCCACTTTCGTCTTTGGCAGTCATTCTGATTGTCACAGGATTTAAACTCACCAACCTCAATCTCTACCTTTCAATTTATAAAAAAGGATTTTATCAATTCCTTCCTTTTATTGCGACTATCGTTGCCATCATTTTTACAGATCTTCTAACAGGAGTCCTAATTGGTTTATCCATTAGTTTTATTTTTATCCTTAAAAATAACTACAAAAACCCGTTTATGGTGGAAACCGAAACTTTAAACATTGGCGAAACAGTTCGTATCGAACTTCCGAACCAAGTTTCCTTTTTGAACAAAGCCTCAATCAAAGATACACTTTGGGCATTGCCAGAAAACTCAAAACTGATTGTGGACGCTTCCAATTGTAATTTCATTGACCACGATATTTTAGAAGTTTTGGAAGAATTTAAAACTGTCGTTTCTGTAGAGAAAAAAATCCAACTGAATTTAATCGGGCTAAAAGATTCTTATGAACTCAGCGATCAAGTTCAATTTGTGAATATCTTAGATAAAGAAGCCCAACAAAAACTCACACCAGATGAAATCTTAGATTTTCTAAAAAGAGGAAATGAACGATTCGTAAAAGGAAAATGGTCTGAAAAATATTTCAAACACCAAGTCAATGCTACTGCCTTTGGACAAAATCCGATCGCAGTTGTATTATCTTGTATTGATTCCAGAACCAGTCCTGAGATTATTTTTGATGCAGGGCTTGGGGACATCATTTCCATTCGTATCGCGGGAAATATTGTAAATGATGAAATTTTAGGAAGTTTAGAATTATCTTGTGATAAAATTGGAACCAAACTGGTTGTGGTTCTCGGTCATTCCAACTGTGGTGCTGTATCTAGTGCCATCTATGCACTTCGCGAAGGTAACATTGCAAGTGTGACTAAAAAAATCCAAAAAGCCATCGATGAGTCTGAAAAAATCATTCAACCCATCCAAAAAGAAAATGAACATATTTTCAATCATGTAGTGAAAGCCAATGTGAAAAATTCCATTGAAGAAATTTTGGCAAAAAGTCCTTACCTTTCTGAAAAAGTAAAAACGAAAGAAATCAAAATTGTTGCCGGATTTTATGATACATCTTTAGGAGAAGTTCAGTTTTTCGAAACTTAAAAAAAAATAGCAGAAACCATCTTGTCTAAACCGTGAGAATAAAGGCTAAAGTGTCTCAAAAGATTCTAAAGCCTTTATTGGTAAGCAGTTATTTGCCTATTTATTTACAGGAACAAACAGTGGTTTGTAGACATTCCAATTCACATAAGCAAGAAAAGCATTTGCCACAACTACAAAAATCCCCACAGGAATTCCTTCTGGAGCAATGGTTAGGTGGACAAACAAAATATTAATGGCAATGGGAGCAATGACAATCGAAGCCAGTGGGACAAATCTTCCCGAAAGGAATGCAATCGCAACCACAAGTTCAGTCACTTTAATGAGAGTCATTAAGTAACCTGAAGCTTTGATCCCGTCATTAAATATCTTTAAATCTCCGGTAGTTTCTGGCTGCGGAACCAAGTTAAAGAGGACTACAACCGAAGAAAATAGGAATAATGCACCAAGCAAAATCCTAACAATTAAATAAGCAATTTTCATACCATTTTCCTTAAAATACGCGTATTTCCGATCTAGAATTTTCTTAAGAACCATCCCAGATTTCGAGAATTATATAGCTGGTAACTAGAAAGTCACTTCGTTTTCAGAAAAATGATTCTGATTGAAAGTACAAATTGGTCATAAATCTAGGATTTTTACCGAACCCATTTGCAATAAACTTATTGTTTGGTGGCATTAATCAATAGGTCGCACTTATGAAATTCTTCATCATCTCAATATTTAGTTTTGCCATTTTGTTTTCCAATTGTTTGGCATCCTCCCAACAAGCAAGAAATCCTGAAAAAGAGAATTCAGAAAAATCACTACAACTTCAATATGCGGAAGAACTGGAAACCAAAGTCCTCAAAGTGGGTCCCACACAAGAAATTACGATCGGACAATTAGCACTCAAATCTTTCTCGAATACAAGTTCTAAACTTTTTTCAATCAATTCACTTTCACCGCTAAAAACCAATGATCCGATCGAACCGGGAGTGATTGTTCTACGAAAAGTACAAGTTGATAGAGCTTTAGAATTTGAAGAAGGAACCACAAAATTTCGCCAAGCCACCTTTGCCTCTATCGTCGAATTTTTGGTGGTCGATCCGGAGGGAAATCAAAAGCGAATTTTAGGCCACTCGGAACAAATCATATCAAGAACCATTCCTTTCAGTGCAGAAGATACCGAGTCAAAGGAAAAGATCGCAACGAGCATCCAATCTGCCATCGAAGAAGGATTGATTCAAATTGTTTCTTTGAAAGATTTTCAATCGGTTTATCGAAGTCATAAAAATCTCTGACAGACCTATATAGAAACAAAACTGTAAAGGATGTACGAGTACACTCAAAAAACCCCCATACCTAATGCGACATAATACTAATTATGGGAAGTAACTCAATGCATCACGTAATTATCTACAAAGAAACACGAGTCGTTGCATATTGATTTGGTCCGGTGAGCTGTTCTTCTTATACTTCCGAATTAAATGAGTAAACATTTTTCTTCCAAAGGTCAAAAGTAACTTTCCCATTGATTGCAAGAAGAAGACTTAGAATGGCAGCAGCACTAAGACATCCAGATAACGATTCTCGATGAAACATCCTATAAATGGCTGCAGAAAAACTGATAGATAGAAGAATCAAATTTAACACGGAAATCGAAGAATACAATTTCCTACCGAATTCTATCCAAATACTTAGCTAAATTTCCGACATGTTGTTTTCCACCTTCAATAGCACCATATTTGGCATTAACTCTTTCTAACTCTTGTTTGCTGGAAAAAATCTGTTCCATGATGAGATTAGTTCCTTCACCCGAAGACTCAAAAATAATTCTGGATTGGAAATTTACGTCTTCATCTCCTTCGCCATCCCCAATATGTTTGTAAGAAATGAGTTTCGGTTTTTTGATTTCAATAAACTGGATTTTGTTTTTGTAATCATGACCGTCTGGGCCGTGCATAACAAATTCCCAAATTCCACCGTCGGAAAAATCTAAACTTTTAATCGTTAAGGTAAATCCATCCGGTCCCCACCATTCAGAAAGGTGTTCAGGTTTTGACCAAACTTCGAAAAGCAAATTGGCATCTACATCAAAGTATCGTTTATAAGTAACTTTATTATTCTCGATGATTGTCTCTGTATTTTTATTGATCATTTGATCTCTCCGTTTTTAATTTCATTACATATCTGTCTAAATGATCCAAACGTTTCACCCAAAGGTTTTTGATTTCTAATATCCAATCTTCCATTTCCTTTATCCCTTTTTGGTCGAGGCTATAAATGCGTCGTTGTGCATCCTTTTTCATCTGGAGGATATTTGCTTCTTTTAACAACTTTAGGTGTTGCGAAATGGCGGGTGGACTCATCTGAAAATTTTGGCTGATTTCAGTGGAGGTTAATTCCCCATTTTTTGCCACAAGCCTGACAATGTCCCTTCTTGTATCATCTGCCAAAACAGCAAAAGCATTCATATGAGAATAACTAAGAATATGCTTAATTAAGTCAATACTTAATTAATGATTTGATATGATTCTAATTAAAAAACACGGTTTCCTTTTTTATCACATTTATGTTTTTTTTATTGCAAACGTTTTTTAATCCGGTGTCATTCTCTCCATTGAGGGAATTCGGAACAATGTTCTTAATAGAAAGTTTCTAGAATTTCACGAATGAGGAAACAGATGACAACAGCAATACTTAGAAATCCGTCCGTTGTGGTGATCGGTGCTGGGATGACTGGTATCCTTCTTGCCATTGAATTGGAAAAAGCAGGGATCACAGACATTACGATTTTAGAGAAAAAAAATGATCTTGGAGGGACTTGGAGAGAAAACACCTACCCTGGTGTGGCCTGCGACATCCCTGCTCATATGTACACTTATAGTTTTGAGCCTAACCCAGAATGGAGCCATCGTTTTGCCCATGGAGATGAAATCCAAGCCTACTTCAAACATGTGAGTGAAAAATACAAGGTCACACCCAAAATTCATTTTAATGAAGCCGTTTCGGAAGCATCGTATAACAATGGAAAGTGGACAACAAAAACAAACCAGGGAAAAACTTACTTATCCGATTTTCTGATTTCTGCCACAGGGATTTTGCACCACCCAGCACGCCCAAACATACCAGGACTCGATTCCTTTCAAGGGAATTGTTTTCATACTGCCGAATGGGATCATTCAGTTGAATTAAAAGGAAAACGAATTGGAATCATTGGAACGGGATCCACTGCCGCCCAAGTCATCCCCGAGATGATCAAAGTAGGTAAAAAAGTTTCGGTTTTCCAAAGAACTCCACAGTGGATTGTGAAAGTTCCTGATACCAATTATACAGAAAAGGACAAAGAACGTTGGAGAAAAGATAGTAATATTCTCAAAAAATTTCACAAGTGGTACACTTTTGCTGTAGAACAAACATTTTCAAAAGCGGTCATCGGAAAAAAAATTCCCCACTTACTCATGAGTTTTCTATGTAAAAGAAATTTAAAAAACTCCATCAAAGATCCAGTCCTTCGTGCCAAACTAACACCTAACTACCGAGTGGGATGCAAACGTGTCATAGTGAATGGAACCTTCTATGAGGCCATCCAAAAACCAAATGCTGACTTAGTCACAGAGGGAATCGAAAAAATCACGGAAAAAGGAGTGGTTACTAAAGATGGAAAATTACATGAACTAGATGTTCTCATCCTTGCGACAGGATTTCATCCTTTTAACTTTATGCGTCCAATGAACCTAACCGGAAAAGATGGTGTCTCCATTGAAACTGTTTGGAAGAAAAAAGTCCAAGCCTACAGGTCTCTCTTCATTCCGCATTTTCCAAACTTTGTGCTCATGCTTGGGCCAAACACTCCAATTGGAAACTTTTCGGTCATTGCGATGAGTGAAGTCCAAACCAAATACGTTTTGAAGATCATCCAAGATTGGCGAAAAAAGAAATTTGATTCCATTGAAACCACAGAAGATGCTCTGAAACAATTTGCTGCTTACCTTAAAAAAGGAATGGGAAATACCGTCTGGCTCGGTGGGTGTCAGAGTTGGTATTTGGATCCAGATGGTGACCCTGCCATGTGGCCTTACACCTGGAGTCGTTGGGAAAAGGAAATGAAAACTCCTGATTACAAAGACTTTGAATTGAATTCTTTCTAACTTTTTTAGAATCCTAAACAACATTTTTTGCCGGTATCGCAGATTCTGCTACCGGCTTTTTTTTATACTCATCCAATATCTTTTGTTTTAAGAAATACTTTTTATTTCCATGTGCCCCTGCCATTCCATTGAATCACTGCACTGGATTCTTTCCGCAGGTCCCGCTCTCCGTTCCAATCTTTGCTTTCGCAAAGGATTTCCACTGCGATCGGTGGCGTAAAATTCCATCCTCATTCCAAAATTTGGATTACAAAACTTGGGTGTTTATTCCCATCTAACTTGGATACAATGGTTTCTAATATTTCTTTAGAAACTCCTACACATCCAGAAGTTGGTTTTTCTTCATTCCATGGATGTAAAAAAATCATACTTCCTAAACCAGGGATCGGCGGATTTGTATTGTGTTCGATCACAATAAACAATTCATAAATACTAGAATCCCAAAGAGAAACAGCACCCTTTTCTTTCTGTTTTAGGAATTGATTATAGTTTTTGGAAGTAGAGAGATCCGTCCAATAGTGATTTTTAAGAATTTTTGTATATTCTAAACTTCGAACTTCCTTGTTTCTTTTACCAAAGATTCTTTGGATTGGAAAAACACCTGTTGGTGTGTGCCCATCCCCTTCTCGTTTCTCTTCTCCCATTACCATTCCCTTTTTGCCTAGTCGCACAGGGAGATTTTCGAAAACAACCTTCCATTCCCCTTCCTCGACACTGTAAAAATGTAAATTTCCCTGAGTTTCTCCAGCACTTGCGGTGATGAAGAGGATTTGTTCGGAGTCGGTAAGATGAGTTTTGGGATTTGATGTACTGGCGAAAGCAACGGGAGCGGCTTTTAAAATTGAGGTAAAACTATAGAAAATGATAAAAAAACAGATTGAAATGCGGGAAATTGGTGAAATTCTAAGGGATATAACTAAGATTTCAGGGATTTTTGGGGGAAGATTTTGTGGATTGAAGGATTTCAAAACGCAAAAAACATCCGATGGCTCCCCCTGCTGGGCTCGAACCAGCGACCCAATGATTAACAGTCATTTGCTCTACCGACTGAGCTAAAGGGGAATCTCGAATCTCTGACCATGCTACGTAGGAAGGTCGCTAGGTCAATGAAAAAAAATATTATGACTCAAAAGAAATTTTGAAAAAATTCTAAGAATCGAGGGAACCTTAATAGAAAAAATAGATGTTTCCAACTAAAGATACCTTCATTGTGACATAATCCTCTCCGCTCCTGGTAGGGGAAAAAAATAGAAATTGTATATGTTGTTGTAGATGGGGTCTGCATGAAAATTGAGAGGCATTTTACCAAAGGGAATAAGGGTCTTTACCCGAATTTAACTTGGGTCCGTAAGGATTCTAAAATTACGAATACTGACGGGTCAGTTGTATTTGAGGCCAACGGAGTGGAAGTTCCGGATTTTTGGTCACAGGTAGCAACAGATATCCTCGCGCAGAAATACTTTCGTCGGAAAGGTGTTCCCAAATATTTAAAGAAAGTGGCGGAAAAAGGAATTCCAGAATGGTTGCAACGTTCTGTTCCTGATGATGAAAAACTTTCCGCTCTCAATCCAGAAGACAGATTTGTAGGAGAATCGGATTCCAAACAAGTATTCCAACGCCTTGCGGGATGTTGGACTTATTGGGGTTATAAATACGGTTATTTTACAGATGAAGATAGCGCTCGAGTCTTCTATGAAGAAGTTATTTTTATGCTCGCAAGCCAAATGGCTGCACCCAATTCCCCACAGTGGTTCAATACAGGACTCCACTGGGCTTATGGAATTGATGGAAAATCGCAAGGCCACTACTATGTGGATCCAAAATCGGGAAAACTTGTAAGATCAGCCTCTTCTTACGAACACCCACAACCTCATGCTTGTTTCATCCAATCTGTGGATGATGACTTAGTCAATGAGGGTGGAATCATGGATCTTTGGGTTCGTGAAGCTCGTCTTTTCAAATACGGTTCAGGAACGGGAACAAACTTCTCAAACTTACGTGCTGCCAATGAATCTCTTTCTGGTGGTGGAAAAAGTTCCGGGCTAATGTCTTTCCTTAAAATTGGGGACAGAGCTGCGGGAGCTATCAAATCGGGAGGAACCACTCGTCGTGCGGCAAAGATGGTTTGTCTTGATATGGACCACCCGGACATCGAAGAATTCATCGATTGGAAAGTGCAAGAAGAGAAAAAAGTGGCTTCCCTTGTTACAGGTTCCATTCTCAATAACCGCCTCCTCAATGATATTATGAGTGCTTGTACTTCCGCCAAACAAACACTTGGCGAAGAAGCCTACAACCCTACTGCCAATTTAGATCTAAAAAAAGCGATCCAAAAGGCAAGAAAGGCATTTGTTCCGGACAACTACATCAAACGAGTCATCGACCTTTCCAAACAAGGTTACAAAGACTTACTTTTTGAAGAATTAACCACTGACTGGCAATCCGAAGCCTACAACACGGTTTCTGGACAAAATTCCAATAACTCTGTGCGAATCACAAATGAGTTTATGGAAGCAGTCGAAAAAGACCTCCCCTTCCACCTTTATAACAGAACCGAAAAAGAAAAAGCAAAGGCCGCAAACAGAGAAGCAAAACCTTCTAAAACTTTACGTGCGCGTGATCTTTGGGAAAGAATTGCCAATGCTGCTTGGAACTCTGCAGATCCAGGAACACAGTATCACAGTACAATCAACGAATGGCATACTTGCCCAGAAGATGGTGCGATCAATGCATCGAACCCATGTTCGGAGTATATGTTCCTCGACAATACTGCATGTAACTTGGCTTCTGCGAATCTTGTTAAGTTCTTAAAAGAAGACGGAAGTTTTGATGTTGCGGGATACCGTTATTTAAACAAAATTTGGACCATCATCTTAGAAGTATCTGTCCTTATGGCACAGTTCCCTTCCAAAGAAATTGCCGAACTTTCCTACAAGTTTAGAACCCTAGGACTCGGGTATGCCAACCTTGGTTCTCTTCTTATGGTCATGGGAATTCCTTATGATTCACAAGAAGCGATGGCTGTGACTGGTGCGATTTCTTCCATCATGCATATGACTTCTTATGCAACCTCAGCAGAGATGGCAAAAGAACTCGGACCATTTGCCGGATACGAAAAAAACAAAGACCATATGCTTCGTGTCATTCGTAACCATAGACGTGCCGCTTACAATGCACCGAAAGAAGAATACGAAGGCCTTACTATCACTCCAGTGGGAATCAATCCATCTTTTCTTCCTTCCTACTTACTCGAAGCAGCGAAAGAAGATTCCGACAGAGCTTTGGAACTTGGTGAATTGTATGGGTATCGCAACGCACAAGTAACTGTGATTGCGCCAACGGGAACCATTGGTCTTGTCATGGACTGCGACACCACAGGAATCGAACCAGACTTTGCTCTCGTGAAATACAAAAAATTGGCTGGTGGTGGATATTTCAAAATCATCAACCAATCTGTTCCGGCTGCTTTAAAAAAACTTGGTTATAGCCAAGCAGAACAAGATGCCATTGTGAACTACTGTAAAGGCCATGCTACTTTCAACGGTGCTCCTGGTGTCAACACGGCTCGTTTGAAAGAAAAAGGTTTTACAGAAGATGTATTGGAAAAACTCGAAAAACAACTTCCATTTGTTTTTGATATCCAATTTGCTTTCAACAAATTTACGCTAGGCGAAGATTTCCTTTCCAAAACATTAGGAATTGAGGCAAACGTTTACAACTCAATGAGTTTTAATCTTTTGGAAACACTTGGGTTTTCTGCAGATGAAATCACACAAGCGAATGATTATGTTTGTGGAACCATGACCATCGAAAACGCACCTTTCATCAAAGAGAAGGATCTAGCAGTTTTTGATTGTGCAAACAAATGCGGAAAATACGGAAAACGTTTCTTATCTTATCAATCACATATCCGAATTATGGCTGCGGCACAACCATTCATTTCGGGTGCGATCTCCAAAACGATCAACCTTCCTGAGGAGGCAACCATCGAGGATGTTAAAAATGCATACCTCATGTCCTGGAAGGTAATGATCAAAGCTAACGCACTTTACCGTGACGGATCCAAACTTTCACAACCTCTTAACTCTGTATTCCAATTGTTAAGTGCTGTGGGTGAAGAAGAGGAAGAACTTCAAACTTCTTCTGCTCCAAAAACGGTAACGGAAGTGGCGGAAAAACTTGTTTATAAATACATTGCGGAAAGAAGAAAACTTCCTCACCGCCGTGCAGGTTATACACAAAAAGCAATGGTCGGTGGTCACAAAGTATATCTCCGCACAGGAGAATACGAAGATGGCCAACTCGGTGAAATCTTTATCGATATGCATAAAGAAGGAGCAGCTTTCCGTTCCCTTACGAACGCGTTTGCGATTGCAGTTTCTCTTGGCCTCCAACATGGAGTTCCGTTAGAGGAATTTGTCGAAGCATTCACTTTCTTCAAGTTTGAACCAAACGGTATGGTTTCTGGCAACCCTCACATTAAGATGTCAACTTCTGTGATCGATTACATCTTTAGGGAACTTGCCATTACTTACCTAGGAAGATACGACTTGGCACAAGTATCTCCCGAAGACTTAAGAACAGATGAAGTAGGCAGAAAAGCAGATCCGACAAAGGATCTGGTGGGAAAGCAGGAAAGTAGCGGACTCCGTGTTCCGCTACAAGTTTCTCCCATTTCCATGAAATCTGTTTTGGAAGAAAAACCGGAAGTTGTGGCAGTGGCTACTGGAACACAACCAACAGCAGCGCAGTCGGCAGCGGCAACTCTCAAAATCATTGGGGAAGCAAGAACCAAAGGTTATACAGGAGATTCCTGTACGGAATGTGGTTCCTTCCAAATGGTTCGTAACGGAGCTTGCCTGAAGTGTATCTCTTGTGGATCCACGACTGGTTGTTCGTAAAAACACAACAAACATCACTAAACTCTAATCTTTAATGTTAGAGTTTAGAGTTTAGAATTAATTAGAAAAAAGATCTCTCGGAATCATCCTTGAGATCTTTTTTTATCTCCTAATTCAACTACAGTTCACATTGAATTTCCGTTACCTGGAGTTATGCGACATTTTTCAAAATTACATCTATATGATCAGGAAGTTTAAAAATATATATTTGTTCTTACTAAATAATATTGGATTTTTAATTCTAATTCCAATCGTATTCTTTATTACACCCTTTACTTGCAACAATCACAACCAAGAAAATATACAAAAAGCTAGAAACATAAGAATAAAAGAAAATAAGTTGATTCTAAAAGCCTTCATAGCTACTAAATTGAAAGATGATAAATGCATTCCGGAAAATGCTTACTACAAGAACGTTTTTTTAACTTTGGATAAGAATAAGGAAACATACATTGTCACAAGCAAAACATTCGATTTATTAGAAGAAATAAGTATCGTTTATATCTTTGATTCCAAATTAAACAAAATTTTTGGGCCAGAAACTCAGGAAAGTTTTTCCCCTATCAATTATAGAGATTTAGATGAAGATTCTCAATTAGAAATTATCAACAACAACAGAATCTGGAAACTTAACAATAAAAGAAACATATTTGAAGAAAGTCAGGAGCTTTCCGATTGGAAATTTAATTTTTACAAAAGACTTTCTGCTGGCACTTTCGAAATATTCTTTATTGTAATCGCAATACTAATTACTATCTACGGATTTATTATTCACAATACTGTTCAAGATACTCTGGCCTCTCTAATTATTTGCTTTATATATCTAATAATTTTCTCTATCATTATAATACCTTGCTCATTTATTTTTGGAAAAATTGGATTTTTCTATTATCTTACTTATCCTTTTTTCTATAAATATATACATAAATTTACTTTATTTCTGCTTCTAAAACTAAACATCAAAACATTGGAAAAATTAAAAATTTTCTACGCAAAAAACGTCATATAACAGAGACTAACTGCTTCGCTTCGACACTTGCGGCCTCGTTCGGTCTGCGACACATAGGCTTCTGTCACTCGTTTGCATTCGCAAGCGTCGTGCCAGTCCATAACGTCCCGTTGGGACTCAGGACCAGCCTATGTCGGTTAGTCTAGTTCGATCTTAGCTGTTGTTGGTAATGGAAGATGAATTTTGAAGCATTGGGATTTAAGGAACTGGAGCCGGTTCGATAGAAGTATCTTCTGCTTTAGGAGAACCACCACCTAACTGATTCAAGTTGGGGAGATCCACCTTAGGAGCAGAAAAAGTACCACGAATCGGAATACAGGTTTTTCCGCCTTCTTGAGGAAGAAGTGCCACCATTCCAACAAGATCCTGGCGTTCCTGAGCAAATTTTTCATTCAATGTAAAACAAACCTTAAGATCCAACTGGGAAAACGAGGTAGTATCCGATAAACGAATCACACCTTGGAATTGAAATTTGGCAAGAGAAGACTCTAAACTTCCCCGTTCCAATAGTAACTTACCAGAACGAATTTTGAAAACAATATTCGCCTTACGAATGTCAGTTCCTTTAAGGCTACCTAAAAATGGAATTTCAGCAGATTCTTTGATTTTTCCACCGGATAGTTCAATTTCCCCTTCTCCATTCCATTTTGTAATTTTATCATCGAGTGGAGAAAGGCGAAGGGGGATGTCCAAAGACTGAATGCTCATCGCCCATTCGCTTCCTTCTAAATTAAAATAACCAATATTGGCATCACCATCTAATCTGGACTGCAAAAGTCCAAGGAGAGAAACACCTAAACTAATCTCTTCTGCTTTGATCGAAGTTCCTGTTGGGAAACTGGCAACAAAACTATCAAAAGATTTTCTCCCGATCATAGGGAAATGGATTTCTTTCGCATCCATAAAAATCCCAGTTTCTTTTCCGGATTTAATAAGAACAGAACGCACAATTTCGTTGAGTGGAAAAATAAATAGAGTAAAAACTAGAAAAGAAACAACAGCAATGGCAACTAAAGTAAAAATCTGTTTGCGGTTTACTTTGGAATGTTCTTCATCCCCATCTTCATCAAACAAATCACCATCGTCTTCTAAAAGACTTTCTTGAATCTCTTGGTCTTCTTCGTTAAGGAAATCTTCTTCCAATTCATTTTCTTTAGGCATATTATTTCCCTTTGGACAATCGACTGTAGGAAGAAACTTTTAAGTTCACGTCGTAGATTTCTTTTTCTGCAAATGGCTTTCGAAAACTAAGTAAATCCACTTTGGCTTGAATTTGTTTATTTTTTTCTATATCATAAACAAGTTTGATGATATCTTGCAAAAGGACGGAACGAAAAGATACATCAATCGTAATTTTATTATAGTCCTTTTGGATGACATTACTTGTATCCTTCATGGTTTGGACTTTGTCTTTTAAGTTGTAACGAACTAGAATTTGATCCAGTTTCGAATACATCACACTTACATCTTCTTCGCTTCCACCGGACTGTAATCCACGTAAATAATTGTATTCTCGGATCACTCGGTCAAGTTCTGTAGCTTGGGATCTGGTTTCAAAAATTTCTTCGGTAAGACTATTTCTCAAATCAGAAAACAGGGTGATGATTGTATAAATTCCAAGAAGTGCCACAAAACTGATGAGTCCAGTGACTAAAACACGTTCTCTATCATTCAAACGATCAAACATTATGGTTCATCCTTAGGAGTCACAACATCCATTTTGATTTTAAAACTGACTTTGAATTTGTTGACCCCAGTGATGAGTCTTTTGTTCTGAATTTGTATATTGGTAAATTTTTCAGATTTTTCTAGTGCGGACTGGATGGTTCCAATTTCACCAAATTCATTCACCCGTCCGTAAATTTGGATTTCCTTTTCCTCAAAATTAAACTGGTCTAAAATAAATGGTAAAACTTCTGGAGAAGGGAATTGTTCTGTGGCTTCGTTCAAAACATCCAGAACACTTTCTTGTGATAAAAACAAACGGTAAATTTCTGTTTTTTTCCGTTCTGCCTTTAATTTTTTATTAGCTGCAGCCAGAGGATCTTCTTCTTCCCCAAGCTCCCCACCAATTCCGTTTTTATATTTCTCCATTAACACACGTTTATTGGCAGAAATTTTGCGTTTATCCAAAACAATTCCAATCAAAAATACACCGAACAAAAGCACCAAGGAAATACTAACAAGAATTAGATGAGGTTTAAAAGCAGCTATCTTAAACCGATTGGTATGAATTCGTTTCGCAAATCCAGTTTCTAGAAAGTTGACTCGGTTACGCGACTCAAAATGAGTGCCAGTTGCCACAGCAGTCACAAAACTAGGGTCATTGATTCCTAAAAATTCATAACGTCCGGTTCTAATTCCAAGTTTTTCTTCTAAATAAGCAGTCAGGCCAGGATACAAACTTGCCCCACCAGATAATAAAATAAGGTTCGGCCTTTCTGTTTCAGGAAGAGAAAAAATACTATTTTCCACTTCATGGATGAGTTGGTCTAATTTCGCCAAAATAAACTTTCGAAGGGATTTCCACTGCGTGGAATTCATGTGAAATTTCGAAAGAAAACTGGACTCTTCCGATTTTTCCATCGTATCAAAAAGAAAACCAACTGGTAAAGATTCCTTTATTACGCGTGCATCTTCTAATTCAATCTTAAGTAGGTTTGCTATTTCGGAACTTACCTCTTCGCCACCGATATAAATTTGGCGGGTATGGCGAAGTTTTCCTTCAAAAAGAACATTTAAAATACTATACCTTCCACCCAAATCAAGTTGCAAGATGGTTTGATCTGCAAGTAACAAGGGATAGTTTTTTGTCACTAAAGAAGATAATGCAAAGGAATCGAGAGACAAACAAGATAAGGAGAGATCACCCTTTGCAAAAGGTTTTAGGGCACGTAGTAATTCCGAGTGATGGACATTAAACGATATTACTTCTGAGTTTTCTTTGTTTGCTCTCCAAGTTTTACCGATGACTTCCAGTTCCTCCATGGGATAAGGAACTAAGTTTTCTACTTCAAAGGGCAAAACTTCCTGAATGGCTTTTTCCGAAACGAGAGGAACGGTAAGGTCTCGAACAAATAAATTATGGATTCCTAAATTTAATAAAAACCTATTTTCTTCGGGAAAAAAACTTTGAATGAAACGGATGATATTGTATTCGAATGGGTCTCCCTCGGAATCATCTAGTTCCACAACAGGAAGACTTTCTGTTCGTAGGATGACAACTTTCCCCAGAACCTTTTTAAAAAGGACTCCCTTTAGAAACGTAGAACCATAATCGATAGCTAGGTATTGGTCAAATGATAACATAATTAATCTTCAGTATAGTATAACATTTGGTTGTTGGTAAGGTCAAAAAGACCAGATACCTTACGAACCACTTTATCCTTTATAATCCCAACCCCTGTGATTTTATAAACTTCGCCTTTGGTTTTGATTCGCCCACCAGAGACATCCGTTCCCTCTCCCGCAAGTTCCTTATACAGAGTGAGATCCCCTGTTGTTTTGACTTGGAATTCTGGTTCAGTCTCCAGATCTTTCAATTCTTTAATATAGCCTCCTTTCTGCAACTTGAGTTTCAAAATTTTCATGGCGGCTTGTTTGGTCATAAAGTCGGAAAGGGAAATGAGGACAAAATAGGGAGCCGTATTGATATTGATCCGGTCATCATAAGAATCACCCGCAGGCAAATAGGCAGTCACATTATTAGAGAGCACATAATCTTTATCGGAACGAAGGGCTCTTTCCTCCTCAGTCATAAAATCTTTGGCGTTATTTTTATCATAATCTTTGGGTTTTAAACTTTCGTAAACCACGGAACGGTCGAATCCTTTGACATTCAAAAGCTCTGAAAGGGAATAAAATGGGGCATTTTTGATTTTCCTCGGTGGAGTGAGCCTGTTATAGTAATACTGTTCGGCGCCACCCCCCGTTTCCTGGTGGTTCTCATCAATCCAGTCCAAAATGGGGGAAATCATTTCTCGTTTTAAACCAAATTGGTAAAAAAGTCGAGTCACCATCTCAATCGTTCTTTGGTTGGGCTGGTCATCATATATCTTCACGAGAGAGTTAATATTAATCTTTCCATCTTCAGGACTCATGGTGTAATAGATGACACCTCCACCGAGGGGGATGGGTGGTGGATCCATCGCAAGGCCAGACTGGTATAAAACCTCCTCTGGAATTTTTTTGAGTGCTCCGACTGCCCCCATAAACCCTGCTTTGGCGAGCATATGAGCACGAAATCCATCTGCCTGGGAACGAGCCACTCGGTATTCAGTAGCTGCGTCTTCAAAGAATTTGGAAGCCGTAAACAAAGATGCCGTACCTATGGCCATCACAAGAAGATAGACCATAAATCCTTGTTTTGCTTTTTTATTTGTAGAGGATAACTGGATGCGCCAGCGATTCATATTTAACAAATGCATTCCCCACAAGTGATATAATTTCAAACCGAATCAGTCTTGGAATTTTTTTTGTCGTACGGGAATTCCAATCATCAACCCATTTGTCTCCACGTTCCGAAAACTTCATTTGGAAACTTTTAACATTTTCAAGTAATACATGTTCGACTCCGCCTTGGGTAGGAAAGGTATCAATCATTTCATCTTCTCGTCGAATGAGATAAGACAATCCTTCCATTTTTGGATTGGGCATCTTACGTAAATAAAAAGAAACTTCTCTGACAGATGCTTGGCCTTCTTCTTCGGAATTGGGATTGGCTGTGGCAAAGACAACACGGTCATTCCTAGCTCCAGTCACTCCTTCCTGTTTGCCCACAAATAAAATACGTTTTTGGTTATCGATAAAATAAGTTCGAGTCAGAGTTCCCCGAATGTTCTCCATTGCATAAAGGATGTCTTTACGGTTTGCACCTTTGTTTGAAGCCCCTTTTCTTGAGATTTTATTTGCTGTGTAAAATACAGAAAAAATTCCTGTGAATATTACCGCCATAATCATCACAACGATGGATATCTCCACCAGTGTGAACCCACGTTTATGACGATAAACAAACATTAGTATTTTGTACTCCTGAATGTTTCTACGCTATAGGTTTCTTTTTTGTTCCCATCCATATAAAAAATAGAAACCTTCACTCGAAATACTTTTAAAACCCCTCCTGTTTCAAAACTTTTTTTCTGCCCCCTTTTTTTCATGAGATCACTAAAACCCAAATCCTTATCACCTAACATATCTTTTGGTGCTTTGTTACGAAGGGCTTCCGCATTGGGTCCACCTGCTAATTTCAGCAGATCCATTTCTTCTTCTTTGATTTCTGTTTCGAATGTGTATCCAGGGAAGGCTTCGATGGATCCGCGGGAGGTATCTGTTTGCATGGTGGTGGAAGAATCCACTTGTGCCATTTTGATTTTTGCTAAATGAACAGCATTAGCAAGCAACACTGCTTTTTTTTGGTAAGAGATTCCTTCTGCAATCAAAGAGTAAGTATAGGTCATCACCATGGCAGCCATAGCCATAGCAATCGTCACTTCAAAGAGTGTGAAGGCAGATCGAAAACGGTTATTTTGGTGGAGTTTTTGCATTGGAGTCCACCTGTTCATCTCTTTCATCTAAACCATATGACACTTTTTGAATTGGCCCCGAATCTGGTTCAGGAAAATACTCTGTTTTATGAATTTTGATTTTTCCGCCATACCTGTAAATTTGAATGGTACGTTTGATTTCGGAATCAGAGCCAACATATAATAGTAAATCCGTTGTGGTTCCTTGTGGAGTAAAAACAATTCGAATTTTACCTTCTGTTTTCGGTTTACCACCTAAGTCACGTACGCTGACAATTTTCGAATAGAAGGGAAGTGTTACTTTTTTTAAAATTGGTTCTTCTTCGAGCCCACCCTCTTCTCTTTTTAAAAGGAAAAACTGGTATTCTCTAGTTTCGAACTCATACTGGAATAAAACAGCTTGGTTAGTGAGTTGTGCTTTGTTGTATCCGAATTTAAAAGATTCTTGTAATTTAACAGCAATATCTTCCGTAGAAGGAATGATGAGGTTACGAAGAGTCCCTCCCACAATCACCATAATCAATCCAAGAATGGAAATAACAACGGCGATCTCAATGAGAGTGAGACCACCACGTAATTTCCGTTTGGCTTTCAAAACCGACTTTTTATCGGAAAGCGGCCGGGTAATCATCCGGGGAAAGGATATTAAAATCTTTATTTTTACCTTCTCCACCTTCTTTTTTATCTTCACCCAATGTAAAAACTTGAGGGATGGCACCTTCAAATTTCAAAACATATGCTGTTTTCCATGGATCTTTTAAAACTGCTTTTTCACGAATGATTGGCTCGTAATCATCACCAACTTTATCGTCATCTGGTTTTTCGATTAACGCCTGTAACCCTTGCTCTTCTGAAGGGTATTTATCATACACTTCTAAATAACGTTCAAGGGCTGTTTTTAGTACAGCACTATCATTTTTCAGTTTCAGTTTTTTTTCGCCTTCACCCCGGTTTCCGATACTGGAGTAAAGAATCGCCATAAGAGATCCCAAAATGAGCATTACCACGGTAATCTCAATTAGTGTCAGTCCCTCACGTATCTTTCTGTTTTTCCCTTTAGTTTTCATAAACCCTACATCCCCTGGATTTCTTGCGTTAGTTTGTACATTGGCGTCATAATGGCCGCCATAATCGTAAAAATAATTCCACCCATTACAATGATCATCATTGGTTCTAATGATTGGGTCAAAGATTTTATTGCCGTGTCCACCTCGGATTCATAGATTTCCGAGAGTTTATTCATCATTTCGGGAACTTTATCAGAGGCTTCCCCAGCGCTCAGCATCCCAAGAACCATTTGTGGGAGGACTTGCGACCCTTGCAAAGAATCAGAAAGTTTTCCCCCTTCCTTGATTTTGACTATGGCAGATTCAATTTCTTCTTTAAAAACTGTATGTCCTACGACATCAGAGACAATGTTCAATGAAACAATGAGAGGCACCCGGTTCAGGAGCAAAATGGATAGATTTCTAGCAAAATTCGAAACCAAAATTTTACGAAGTAAGGTTCCAATGACAGGCAATCGTAGGAGGAATTTGTCCCAAGTTTTTTTCCCTTCACCTCCACTTTTCCATTTCATAAACCCAAGTAGGCCACCGGCAATCGCTCCCAAAATAAAAAACCAATAATTGGTCAAAACATAAGATAAAAAAATCACACTTCTTGTGAGTAGCGGAAGTTTGGCATCAAAGGAAGCAAACAACTGTTCGATTTGTGGAATCACGACCACAAGAAGAAAGATAGAAACTCCCAAAGAAAGTAAACCCATAATCATAGGATAAATCATGGCCACTTGGACTTTTGATTTTAATTCAGAAGATTTTTCCTCGAGTTCCGCTAATCTATGTAAGGTGTTTTCGTAGTTTCCCGTGGATTCACCCACAGAAATCAAACTGGGATACTGGTCAGGGAAAACAGTTTTGTGTTTTTTCATGGACTCGGAAAGGCTCATCCCCTCCGTAATGTCCGCTCTCATCTCAATCAAAACTTTTTTGAAATAAATATTTTCGACTTGGTCAATGATGGAGAGTAAACATTTATCAAGAGGGATCCCTGCACCAATCAGGGTTCCGAGTTGTTTACAAAATAGTCCTACTTCTTTTCTAGGAATTCGATATAATAACTTGGATAAAAATGGGAACAGTTCCCGTTCTTCCTTTTCTCTATCTTCTTGGATAGAGCGAACGTAAAGTCCTTTCGCCTTTAGTTTATTACGCGCCGCCTGAAGGTTCGGGGCATCGATGATATTTTTTTCTTCTTTGCCTTTTCTGTTGAATGCAACGTACGTAAATAATGGCATAAAAATTAAGATACCCGAAGGACTTCTTCTGGAGTCGTAACACCTTCAATCACCTTAAATTTGCCATAATCTTGCAAAGTAGAAAGTCCATTTTTCAATGCGATTTCTTTAATGCGATTGGCATCAGCACCTTGCAAAATGGCACGTTTGATTTCATCATTCATAGTGAGAAGTTCATACAAACCTGTTCGGCCTTTGTATCCAGAATTTAGACAAGAAGAACAACCTTTCCCCCGATACAAAACTCCATTTTTTAATTCTTTTCTTTGGATTCCAAGACCTGCTAAATCTTTATCTGTAGGTTTGTAACTTGTTTTACAATCCTTACAAATCACACGAACAAGCCTTTGTGCCATAAAACCTAACACAGAACTTGTGATAAGGTATGGTTCTATCCCCATATCCACAAGCCTTGTCACAGCAGAAGAAGCATCATTGGTGTGGAGAGTAGAAAACACTAAGTGACCAGTGAGCGAGGCTTGGATGGCAATCCTTGCCGTTTCCTCATCCCGGATCTCCCCTACCATCACCACATCCGGATCTTGACGAAGGATGGAACGAAGGCCCGCAGCAAAAGTGAGGCCAATTTTTTCGTTCATTTGCATCTGCGAAATTCCATCCATCTGGTATTCCACCGGATCTTCGCAGGTGATGATGTTTCGTTCTTCCGTATTGATTTCAGAAAGTGCGGAATAGAGTGTTGTCGATTTACCGGATCCCGTAGGACCTGTGACTAAAATGATTCCATAAGGTTTATAAATTAAATTTTTAAAGTCATTCAAAATTTCCTTATTAAAACCCATGGTTTCAATGGAATATTTTTGATCAGTTTTATTTAGGATCCTCATTACGATCCTTTCTCCGAATTGACATGGAATGATGGAAACCCGAACATCCACATCCTTTCCAGCTAACCTAAGCTTGATCCTACCATCTTGTGGCAACCGGTTTTCCGCAATGTTCAAATTCGACATGATTTTGATACGCGTGGAAATTCCCGCCAAATAAGACTTAGGTGGATTTAAAACCTTTTGTAAAACACCGTCCACCCGGTAACGAACCACAACTGATTTTTCAAATGGTTCCACGTGGATATCCGATGCCCTTTCGGAGACCGCTTGTGATAAAATCACATTCACCATTTTGATGATGGGAGCTTCGTTTGAAAGATCTAATGCATCGGATTCAAAGGCATCGGAGAGATCACCGAAACTTCCATCCATTTCATCCATCATCTCTTTGGCTTCGGCAGTGGTTTTGTCGAACTGAGAATGGATGATCCTCATAATTTCGTTTTCTGTTGCGAGAACGAATTGGATTTCGTAACCTTTTAAAAATGACCTCATATCATCCATCGGATGGAGGTCAGTCGGATCAGAAGTGGCAACGACTACTTTTTTGCCTTTGACAGAAACTGGAACAATTTTGGAACGTTGGACAAGTTTCAGAGGGATTTTTCCAAAAACTTCATCACTACCAATAAACTCAAGTTTGTCGACAAAATCCATTCGATGGAGTTTCGATAGCGCTTTTAGAATGTCTGTTTCGGAAGCGAGACCTTTTTTTTGGATGATATGAGTGATGGGAAGATTGGTTTTTTCCTGTTGTTTGGAAATATCCTCGAGATCCTTAATGGTAAGGATCCCATCTTCTAGTAGGATTTGGCCTAAACTCTTTCTCATCGTAGTTTCTTTTCTCGTTCGTCGACCATCCTTTCTTGTTCATTTTTCTTTTGGATGGTGATACGATCTGATTTGTCTCGGTCGTCTAGGATATGCGGTGTTAAAAACACCATCAAATTGGTTTTACGATTTTGATTCGTAGTCCTTCGGAATAGGGTTCCGAGTAATGGAATCTCCCCTAAAATCGGGATTTTTTGCACTTTCTTCTGTTTGTCATTAGAAAGTAAACCCCCAATCACGATGGTTTGGATATTATCCACAACGATAGTTGTTTTGATATCCCGTTTGTTAAACGTCGGGTTACCGCCTGTGGCTTCGGAAGATATCCCTGCCACGTTTTTAATCTCTTGGTAAAGATCTAAAGTGATACGGTTGTTTTTGTTAATATGTGGAGTGAATTTGAGTTTAATCCCAGTGGGGCGATATTCAAAGTTAGCAACGGTTACCGCGTTGTCACCACCAAGACCGGCATTCCGGTTCTGGGTTCGAACGGGAACATCTTGACCCACATTGATTTCAGCCTCTTGGTTGTCCAAGGTCAAAATCTGTGGAGCAGACAATACATTAAAATTTTCGTTGGTTGAGTTTGCGTTTAAGATACCAATGATTTGTCGGCCCCCACGTTGAATGAAACCGAGGGAAAATCCAGAAAGTGTGTTTACGGTTGTGGGCCGACCATTTTTATCAATCACACCACCTGTAGCCGCAAGACCCGTGTTAAACTGTCCGTAAGCCAATTCCTGGTAACGCCAATCGATACCGAAATCATTTAAGTCAGTGGAACTTAGTTCCACGATCAGAACCTCAAGTAACACTTGTTTTCTGGGGGTATCTAGAATTTTAATGATTTTTTTGATTTCTTCCCATTCTTGTGGGGTCGCTGTCACAATCAGTGAGTTTGATTCTTTGTGCGCAACAGCTTTGATTTTATCTTGTTTGCCAGGAACTTTTGGTGCTTGTGCTACTGGTTGTTGCTGCGGCGGTTTTCCATCGGGCCCAGGTTCTCCTGGTGGTCCTTGTGTAGGTGCCGCAGGGGCATCGGGCATATCCAACTTTACTAAAATGGCAGCCAGCTTCTCAGCTTCATTGTATTCTAAAGTATAAATATGAATGTCTCCCGCAGAGGAGATGGAACCTGGGCCATCTGCACGAACATCCAAATTATCAACTAACTTGAGTAATTTGTTGATATCGGCAGTGGATCCGGAAAAAATCAAAGTGTTTTGGTTTTTAGGAATGATGATATCGGTATCAGGAGAGGTAACTCTTTTTAAAATGGGTTCGAGTTCGATAGCATTTGAAAATTCCAAAGGAACAATTTGAGTGATCGTTTTATTCAGCGAAACTTCTGATTCAGAAACAGGATCTTTACCAATCCGAACAATGGGTGATTTGGCAAGAGCATCTTTGATTTTCACCACTTTGATGAGATCGTTTTCTTCGATCAGACCAAAACCTTGTGTTTCCAAAACGGATTTCATAAATCCGTAAGCGTCTTCGATTTTAACGCGTTTCTGAGAAATGATGGTGATTTTTTTTCCTTTCACCGCATCATCAATGAGAATGTTTCTTTTGATGATGGCACTCATCCCCATTAAAAAGTCTTTGAGTTCAGTGTCACGCCAATCAGCTGTAAAACTAGCTGGTTCTGGAGAAGATTTGGATTTGATTTGTTTCCCTTTTTCTTGGGAAAATCCAGGTGTTACAAATACATAAAGGCAAATACTGATTACAACGATGGGAAGACGATTTCTCATTTTAATTCCGAATGATAAATTCATATGTGATTATTTTGCCTTGTCTCTCTAAATCCACTGTAATTTTCGGGGCTTGTTTGATCGAACCCCAAATTTCCAACATTTTCTCTGTTTCGTTCAGTGGCATTCCATTGACTCGTTTGATGATATCCCCACCACGAGCGCCGAGGGAATAAAACACATGGTCTTTTGCCACCTGATAGATCTTGTAACCCTCGATCTTTCCGTCTACCAAATGAGGGCCAAACCTTGCATTTTTATAGATGGTATTCGGGTCTTTTAGTTTCCGATTCACGTCCTCACGGGAAAGAACTTTTTGAACCGTTTGGCTGGATGGCCCTAAATTCGAGACGGCAGCTGCATCTTTCGGACGAATTCGTTCTTTGGCTTGTGCGGGAGTTTCACCAATATTCACCCGAAGGCTAAGTCCACCCTTTTTTAGTACAACGTAATGTTGTTCAATGGTTTGGACTTTGTAACCACCCACCATCTCACCGGTTCCATATTCTTCCGAATCGTTGTTTTGTTTTTCGCGGACGGTAACCCGAGCAAAAGACCAGTGTCCAGATAGTGTCCCGGTGATGAGCATTTGGTCATCGTCCCCATTGTCCTGGGCAATTTCTGGATCGAGTGGAGCCCCATCTGCCCCACGTTTGGTGGCATCATTGGGATCATAGACCTGACCACGAATGAGGTTTCCTGTGACCACATCTTCATAGGTACTTACGGCCAAAATGACTTCTTGGCGCATTTGTTTAGGACGAGTATTGCCTGCGACACTGATCCCCGTTTCTGTAGAAAACAAAAGTAAGAGGACAAGTTTTAACAGGTAAGCAAGAGAAAAAGAAAAGAGTAAAACTGCCGGAATCAATGTCAAAAACTGACTCGACTGGATTCTTTGAAGGATTAAATTCATGCTCCCCACAAACCGGAGGTGGGCTCCGATTACATTCCGGCTACTTCAGATTTAGGGAGTCGAGTGACTTGTTTTTCCGTGATGCTAAGAGCTGATTCAGGATTCATAATTTTCCCGTTTCGAAACACTTCAAAATGCAGATGTGCTCCTGTTGCTGTTCCTGTCCTTCCGACAAGGGCAACCACACGACCCATCTTCACCGTTTCCCCAACCTCAACTAAAATCTGTGAACAATGGGCGTAAACTGTTTTATAACCATTTTTATGTTGGATGGTGACTGAATTGCCATACCCACCGTTGCGGCCAGTAAATACAACTTCCCCATCGGCAGAAGAAAGAACCGGAGCCCCTACTTTGGCTGCAAGGTCTAGGCCCGTATGATAGACTCGATTATATTTATTAAAAGGATCCACACGCCTTCCAAAACGAGAAGTAACGCGACTTTGTGGAACTGGCATAATGAAGATTTTTTTCAAAACCACTCTCGAAGAAGAAGCATTCTTAACTTGGACTGGAACTTCCAAAACTTGGCCAATTTTTAATTGGTCATTTGTCAGCCCATTGTGTTTTTTTAATTTAGCGAGTTCAATGGAAAAGGAACGAGCAATCTTCGATAGATTGTCTTTTTTTTGTACAGTATATTTTTTTAATACAATTCCTGATTCGTGTACAACAGTATTACTCACAACTGGGGACACATCAATGTATTTTGGTAAGTCGAGGGAAGCAAGTTCCACTTCTTCGTCTTCACCTGCGGCGTTGACACCAACAGAAAAAAGTTTATGGATCTCTGCTTCTTGTGATTGGGATCCAAAGAGGCGGAACATTCCTTGTTCCCCACCGGGAAGGGATTCATTGATTTCTGCATGAATTTTTTGAAATGGGTTTGCCGAAAGGCCAGTCCCCGAAAGAACCAAAAGCAAAAATGATACCAATCGGGAGATCTTCACAGATAAAATATCGGGCAACCGAGGGAAGAATCTTGAACTAGAAACAAAGAAAGAAAAAAAACGAACTACTTGCAACTAAACGACTTCCCAAAACTTTATTTCTTTTTTTTAACACTGGGTTCAACAAGAGTGAATTTTTTTCCCACCCACTCTTCAATATCTTCCAAGTCATACTGCCTTTTTTTCACATCATCATTGATGATGTAATCAGCCAATTTTCCAAGAGAAGACTCTCTCGACTCTGCTACAGGATAAACCTTCAATTTCAAAAGAGAAGGTGTGGATTCAATGTAGATCTTAACAAGAGTACCTTTCTTCCAAACTTCTGCTTGTGAAAACTTGATCTCTTCTTGTGTCAGATACGTCTTTCCATCATAGTATTCATTGATTTCTCTTAGTTTTTCTTTTTTGATCAACCGTTGGGAACAATGACTGAACGCAAGGAGAAGAACGAGGGGAATTACACGAATGATACTACAATCCAAAGCAAACTCTCAGGAAAAGTCACCATGATGCCTTAATTATGAAAAGCCTTTTTTATTTTTTGGCCCAAAAGAGGAATTTCCAGACCCAACATGGATGTGATCCCCAAACGCGCAGAAGTTGGAAGTTTGTTATACGAGTGGAATGGAACCAAAGAAATCCAAGTGGAAGTGGGAATTCGGAGGGGACTTCCGCAGTTCCAAATTTTAGGATCTGCTTCCGTATCCACAAAAGAGTCCAAAGATCGCATCCGTTTGGCTCTAGAGGCCTCTGGGTTTCAGTTTCCACTCGAAACCATCATCATCAATTTAAAACCCGCCCATATCCCTAAACGAATGGTCTGTTTGGACTTAGCCATGGCCGCTGGAATCCTTTTAGCAACAGACCAAATTCCAAACCCAAATTACCCCATTCGGTATTTGGGTGGCCTGGGTCTTGACGGACGCATTCTAGGCGGAAAGGAACTTCTACCTTACCTTTGGCAAAGTCCGGAATCCATAGACCAATCCTTTTGCCTCCCGGTCTCTCTGGAAAAGGAATCTCTCCCCAGAGGCCGGTACCAATTCCTAAACCATCTCGAAGATTTAAAATACCTACCGACAACAACACCTAACAGAAGAGAAGTGGAAGTATTACCATCAGAGAATCCGAGTTGGGATACCGTCCATTTAGATCCCTACCAAATGAAGGTTTTTCAAGGTTTGTTATATTCCCTTCTGGGAAACCACCATAGCCTACTTCTGGGAAGTCCCGGAACAGGAAAAACAATGCTTCACCGGATGCTAGAATCCCTACTCCCACCAAAAGGATCCAGAGACCAAGCAAACCAAGGCATTTGGACATCCAATGGTGAATTTGAGGTTCCTTCCACCAAACGTCCCTTTCGTTCCCCACACCATTCCGCAACCGAAGTGGGTCTCGTCGGCGGAGGCCTTCCCTTCCAACCAGGAGAAATATCCAAAGCCTATGGCGGGATTTTATACCTAGACGAAGCTTTGGAATTTAAAGATCGAATTTTAGAGAGCCTTCGAATGCCCATGGAAGATTCCTATTTGGAAATCGTTCGAATGAATGAAATCACAAAACTAAAAACAGATTTTACTCTTATGCTTTCTACCAATCCATGCCCTTGTGGAAACTACCACAGCAGTCATACATGTCATTGTTCCTTACAAAAGATTCGTTTGTATTTGCAAAAAATAAGTGGAGCTTTTTTGGATCGTATCACCATCTTTCAAACGTTATTTGAAACTACGAATGATCGGTGTATCAAACTTGAAGAATTAAAAATGAGACAAATGATTCAGGATCGTTTTTTATTTCGAAACTCTCGAGTGGTTTCAGAAAATGAAGAAACTAAATTTCAAAAAATCTTGGATCAGGAACAACAAACCAAACAATTATCCTTACGAAAGAAAAAACAAATCATTTCTCTTGCAAGAACCATTGCTGACTGGAACCTCTCCTCCCGAACGAAGGAAGTACACATCTGGGAGGCAGTTGAATATTGTATCGGATACCAGTGGATTTATAGTTTAGGGTAATTACTTCGAAATAAAATGCGAAATTTCCATCGCGATTTTATTTATCGCATAATCCATGTAAGCTGGATCATCGATCTTTTTTTTGTAATTCTCGAATTTTTTCTGAATGGTAGATGCCATTCCCCTTTTCCGGAGTAATACCGGATCTGGTCCAAATTCGTCGGTTTCTGCTAAATTCCCAAAAATACTAAATTGACTCATGTGGTTACTTCCTTGTAACAATCAAACTCTCATCCTTGAGAGCGTTTTCCCTTATGGGATACATGATCAATCGGCCCGGTACAAAAATCCCTTGATGAAGTATTTAGAAGATTGACGAATAAAAACGAACTTCCTTTTTTTCAGTGATATGGATCAAATTAAATGAAGGTGTTAGGTGATAAAAAGCAGGAATCTCTTTTAGTAAATAGTAATATACCTTCCGCATTCTCCTGCGTTTTGTCTCATGAAAACATTCTAGAGGGTGAAATCCGCTACTTTCCTTCCAGAACTTCACCTCGGAACAATGGAGAAAATCGTCTTTAAAACTAATTATGTCTAATTCGCCGTAAGCCTTTCGGTAGTTTTGAAAAAGAACCAAATGCCCTTCTGATTCCAAAAAACCTTTTGCCAGACTTTCACCAACCCTACCTTTTTCTGTTTTTTCCCAAACCATAGAGAAAACGGACTAAAAGAGATTAGTAAATCTGGGAAAAGGGTATGGCTTGTTGGATGTACAGATTTAAGTCTTTCATTAGATCCACAAATTCTAAATGTTTGAGGCGTTTGCCTTCTGGATCTTTTGTGACTCGAATGACTGGACGAAGCGGTTTGTCTTTATTGGATTCAATGACCATACCCATTCTTAGGTCAGAAAGAATGACTCCGGATCCCACGGGAAACATAGAAAGTTTATTTAAAAACAAACGCACCATTTTTAAATCAAAACGGTTCACGTTTTCACTGATCATGATCTTCATTGCTTCATAAGGAAGTATGGCCTGTCTGTAAGGCCTTGGATGGATCATGGCAGCAAATTGGTCTGCGATCATAAACACTTTTGTGAGTTCTTCAATTTGGTTGGCAAGAATTCTCTGCGGATACCCAGATCCATCCAAGGCTTCATGGTGTTGTAAGGCTACAATGGCGAGTGAGTTTTTTAATTTTAATCTTTGGGTGAGAATTTGGTATCCGGTCACCGGATGGCGTTTGATGGTTTTTAAATCTAGTTCCGAAAGGGCACCTTTTTTTTCAGAAACCTCTTCAGGAACAGTTACCATTCCAATATCAGCAAAAAGAGAAGCCAATGCCAAATCAATCAGTTTGGGTCTAGAAAACTCTAGAAAATTTCCGAGCATCACTGAAAAAAATGTCGCATAACAAATATGAGTGTATAAAAAATAACCGGAATGAGAATGGGATAAAAGTAAAATGGGGATTTGTGCGTTTGCTTTCGTATGGTCAGCGATTCGTTCTGCAATTTCTCGAAACTCACGAATCTCCGTATAACGTCCTTCAGACGCTGATTTATAAGTTTTTTGAACCAAATCAAAACAATCTTTAAATACAGCATTGAACTCTACCTTAGTGGTATTTGCTTTTTCTAATAAATATTTATATCGCGTGGAATTTTCATCATCTTGGTAAAAAGGAAGATTGGTATCGAAGTAACCAGGCCCAGCACCTGAGGCAGTTTTATCTCCTCCATCGGCCATTACCTTTTCTCCATCAGTTAAAACAAAGGTGATTCCAAATTGAACCAGTCGGTCTAAGTCTTGTTGTGTGATGGGTTGGTCAGCGCCGACAAAAACAGTGTCTTTATCCAAATAAATTGACTTAGTAAACTTCGAACCAGGTTCTAAGTCACGAATGGAGATTTTCCGCATAATTGCGTAAATCCTAGTAAGAAGCGTAGAAACTTCAATTGTTTTTCTTTTGTCTCTCCAAAACGAGGATTCGAAACACTGCCGCCACAGCTTCATACAATTCTCTGGGAATTTCTTTCCCATTAGGGAGATGATCTAAGGTTTGAATCATCACTTCATCACGTATGACAAGGACACCTGACTCACGAGCAATCCGAATCAGATTTTCCGCAAACCTTCCTTCTGCTTTCGCAACCAGTTTCGGTGCAGCATGTAAAGTTGGATCATAGGCAAGGGCTGCCATTTTTTGTTTCATCTATAATCCCCGTTAAAGGAATCTCCCACCCAAGTTTCGATTTGCACCGATCGAACTTGGGGAAAGTCCCGAACAAAACCGAGAAATGAATTGGTAAAATCCTCTCCTTGGATTGACCTTTCTGTCGTAAGTTGTACGAGGATGGGTTTCTCTTTTTCGGGATCATAATGGAACTGGATTCCCATAGCACCAGTCTCTTTGGATTCCCAAAACACATAGAGAACCAAACCCTTGTTTTTTGGTTCCACAACCATTTGTAATGATTCCTTGGCATCCGGATTTACATAAGAAAGAAGATCTGTAAAACCAGTTTCCCCCAATAGATAATTCCAAAGGGGTTTTAGATCTGAAACTTCATTAGCCTTTGGATCGGACTGGGCCGCAACCCACTGGGACCAACGGAAAAGGTTTTCCGCTTTCCTTGCGTTGGTTTGCATTTCCGGATCGGAACCTTTTGCCAGAAGAGAGATCGAATGGTTTCCATCGTTTGATTTCGTGGCACTCATTTTGGACTTAAGAAAACTTCCTTCCAAAGGGAGTAACCGTTGTCCGAATGTTTTGGTTTCTTTTGAGAAAAAGTGATCCTTACTCTGGTGGGTCAACTTTCCCAAAGAAAAAATTTGCGGGAGAGAATGGAAATTAGAAAAGAGAGGGCTCACTTCCCTCTCTTCGGAGAAATTTACAAAAACTCAACCTGTGTATGGGAGAAATTCCAAGTTTCAAAAGGGCATCTCTATGTTCTTCGGTTCCGTAACCCTTATGTTTGGCAAACCCATAACCCGGATACTTTTGATCCATCTTTTCCATATACTCATCTCTGTAGGTTTTGGCAAGGATCGATGCCGCAGAAATCGAAGGAATCAAATCATCCCCCTTGGGAAGAGAAAAATAACCTTCTATGGGTTTTGTGATCTTTAGTTTATAATTTCCATCTGCCAAAAGATAGGGCTTACCGTTTAACAATTTGTCTTTATTGCGATTTGTCTCTTCATCGTAAGCAGAAGTTGACAAATACAATTTTTCATTCTCTGTTATGTTTGGTTCAAATGGTTGTAGGTTTGTTGGCAAACACCGGTTCATCCCATAAAAGATGGCTTGGTTGATATTATAACGATCGATAAACTTTGCACTCACAAAGGTCACACGAAAATAAGAAACATACTTTAGAATTTCTGTACGGAGTTCGATTCGTTTGGGTTCAGGAATTTTTTTGGAGTCTCGAAGACCTTTTAAGATTTCGCCACTTTTTATTTTTTCTAATGTTTTGAGGTCAAAGGAAACACAACCCACAGAAACGGGGCCGGCAAGCGTACCACGACCTGCTTCATCCAGTGAAAAACAGGTCAGGTGAGGGATTTGAAATTCAGGAAAGAACGGCCGAGTGACGACCGTTTCAAGAGAAATTATGCGCTAGGTGCTTCTGCAGCTTTTGCTTGTGCAAGAGCGGCTTTAGAAGCCTCATCCTGTCTCTTTTTATCTTTGGCAACAATAGCTTGTCCGCCTTTTCTTTCTTTGATACGTCCTGCTTTTCCTTTTTTATCACGGAGATAGAAAAGTTTTGCACGACGAACAGATCCTTTACGAACGAGTTCGATCTTTGCAATTCTTGGGCTATGAAGTGGGAAAATTCTTTCCACTCCAATATCATAAGACACTCGTCTTACCGTGAAAGTTTTGCTTTGTGATTTGTTCGCAATGGAGATCACAATGCCTTCGTAAACCTGAACACGTTCTTTTCCAGATTCAACGATTTTGTAGTGAACTTTTACAGTATCACCAATTTCGAAATTAAGTTCGTTCTTTGCTTCGCCTGCGAGTGCTGTTTCTAGAATCTGATTCATGACTTCCTCTAAGAATGATTTCTTGTTTTGCGGTTTTTTTGCCGCCATTTCCGGATCTCTTCATGATGTCCACCGAGGAGCACATCAGGAACTGTCCAACCCATAAAATCATAGGGTTTTGTATACTGGGGGTATTCTAATTCTTCCGTTTCGTTGTGCGACTCTTCTAGAAGGCTTTCTTCTTTTCCTAAAAATCCCGGAACAAACCGAGAAAGGCAATCAGCAACAACGAGAGCAGCTAAATCCCCCGATGAAATAACATAGTTTCCAATGGCCACTTCCCTGTCAATTAAATGCTCCGTGACACGATGGTCGACCCCTTCGTAATAGCCAGAAATAAAGGTCAGAGTCTCTGAGGACTCGTAAATCTCCCGTGCCAGAGTTTGGTTGAAAAGTTCCCCCGAGGGGCTAAGTAAGATGACCTTCCCTTTATTTTCGCCGAGGGATTCTAAGGCCCGGTAAATCGGACCCACCTGTAAAAGCATCCCCGGTCCACCCCCATAAATGGTATCATCCACCTTTTGGTGTTTGTTGTCAGCGAAGTCACGGAGATGGACGGTATTGATTTCGACCACCCCTTGTTTCACCGCTTTGCCCGGAATTCCGCTATCAAAATAGGAGGTAATTTTTTCTGGGAAAAGGGTGATGAAATTAAACTTCAATCCACTGCTCCCAGCCTATGATTTCTAAAGTTTTAGTTTCTAAGTTCCAATCACCGACAAACCGGTTGAGGAAAGGAATGAGAACAGTTTCCCCTTCGCCGTTTTTTGGTTTTAGTTCCAAAATGGGATGAGCAGGGTTGTCAATGACTTGGGTCACAATATAATTCAGCGATTGGCTCGTTTCTTTGGAAATGGCAAGAAGGCCGACTAAATCTTCGGTGTAAATTTCGCCTTCTGTGGGTTTGGGTAAATCTTCCCTTTTCCATAACAAAGAAAATCCACGGTATTTGATGACAGTTTCCGGAGTTTCAAAACCCTTTAGTTTGGCTAGGTAATGATTTCCATTGAGTTTGAGTTCCTCGATTTGAATCGTGGACTGATTCCCACGAGGGTCTTCGACTGTGCAGGTGAACGGTGGTTTGACAGAATTTAAGGTATCACCTTCAGTGAAAACTTTGATGAACCCTTTGATTCCATGTGAGGATCCAATGACCCCCACTTTCACTAAACTTGGTTTAGTCGACAATTTCTAAAGTATAGTTTTTGCCTTGTTTGGTTCCGGCTGCTTGTAAAACAGTACGCAAAGATTTTGCAATCCTTCCGTTTTTTCCGATCACCTTACCTAGGTCTTTGGCTGCTACCCGAAGTTCGATCACTGTTTCTTCCTCTCCGGGGACTTGGTTGACAGCCACTTGTTCTGGTTGGTCAACGAGAGATGTAACGATATAACGAACTAAGGATTCCATGTATCAATTAACCTTTGAATTTTGACCAAACGTCGTCTTTTTTCAAAAGAGCAAGAACTGTATCAGTAGGTTGAGCACCTTTTTTTAACCAAGAAAGAGTTTTCTCTTCATTGAAAGTTGCTTTTTTCACAGAGGAAGTGGATGGGTGAAAATGCCCAATCGCTTCAATGAACTTTCCGTCACGCGGAGCACGAATGTCTGCTGCTACGATGCGATAGTGCGGGTCTGCTTTTGTTCCCGTTCTTTGTAATCTTAATTTAACCAAGGAAAAATACCCCTTTTATAGCGAGTTTTTTAAATAAGGACGATCTGTCAAGAGCGAGTTCTAGCACTTGCAGCGAGTTCTTTTAATTTTTTGCCCTGTGCGTTCGGATCTCCCGTTTTATAGAGCCCAGAACCCACAACTGTAATGTCCACACCGAGTTTTGCGAGTTCTTCCATATTGGATTCGTTCACACCCCCATCCACTTCGAGTTCGATATTGTAGGGTTTCGTGAGTTTACGAACTGCTGCGATCTTTTCAAATCCTGATTTCACAAAGGACTGTCCATAAAATCCAGGATCGACAGTCATGAGTAAGACAAGATCCAAATAAGGAAGGATTTGCGAAATGGATTCTGGAGGTGTTTGGGGATTGAGAGACACACCCACTTTGATTCCAGCTTTTCGAATCTCTTCTGCAAGTCTTACCGAGAAATTCGTAGTTTCAATATGGAAAGTGATACAATAAGGATTGAGGTCAAAGTATTTGGGAACATGAAGTTCCGGGTTACTCACCATCAAATGAACATCGAGCGGTATTTGTGTATGGGACTTTACTTCTTTGGTAAAGGCTTCTCCAAAAGAAATTTGAGGGACAAAGTTTCCATCCATCACATCAATGTGAATGAGGTCGATATTTTCCTGTTTGTAAGTGGGAAGTTCCTCTGAGAGTCCCGTCAGTTTTGCAGCAAGGATTGATGCAGAAATTTTCATATTAATAAGTTCCCTTTAATTTCCAAACCTTGGCGACACCGGTTTCTTTACCGAAAAGAGTCACCTTTACATTTCCAGCTCTATGAATGAGAAATCGAACTGGTTCATCTTCTTTAAGTTTTTGGTTGGTAAATATTTCTTTTTCGATTTGTGTATCTTCCCCAGGTTTTGTAAACTCGAGTTTTGCTGAGTACAGATCATCATCATCCACTTCATATTCCAAAAATTCATAATCTTGAACAAAAGTTTCAGAAGGTTTTAAAAAGAAGGCACCAACTTCTGCACCAGTTTGTTTTAACTCGAAAGAAGAAACTAAACCATGATCTTCACGAAACTCTGGTTTGGTGGCTTCTTTTAGAAGATAAGGGATTTTTTTTCTTTGTAAAAAATCGACAACAAAAGGAACGGGTGTTCCTACAAACTTTGTTGAATCCAAAGGTTCATTTAAGGATTGGGTGGATTTTTTTTCTGTATTTGGTTCTGTAACGAGTAAGTAAATTTTTTCGCCGGAATGTGTTTCCTTTCCTGGAGCCGGAATTTGGTCAATGATTGTGTCAGCAGGTTCATCACCAACAGCAGGAACATAAGTGATCCCACCAATTTGTAAAGGAACATATACTTCACCGGATAATACTTTTTCTAAAATGGCTTTGGCACGTTTTAAGTCTTGTCCTTTGACATCAGGAATGGTCACCCGATCAAATCCAATGTTTACCGTGAGATAAAGTTTGGAACCCGCTTCGACTTCTTTACCAGGATCAATGGATTGAGCCAGAATGATCCCGTCGGTTTTTTCAGGGATTCTTTGGGTTTCTAAACGGACTTTGAGTTGGAGTCTTTGTAATTCGTTATGAACCTCAATGTAGTTTTTACCAATCACATATGGCATCATTACCTTTTGTTCTTCTTTGGTTCGAACAACGACCACAAGAAAGGCTGCAACAAAAAATACAAGAAGCCCCAATCCAACAAATAGAACATAACCACTGTAAGGTAGGATTTTTAGAAACTTTTCTTTCACGTAAATGATTCTCCGGCTAAAACCCGCGCCCCATTAAAAAACTCAAATCCTTTCATGGGTTTTTTCCCTTCGGGTTGTAAGGTATCTATACCAAGCAGGTTTCCGTCTCCACAGAGGCAGAAAAGCCTTTTTTTCTGGTATAGGAAAAAGGAACCAGGTGCGAGATCCGGTGGAATTGGAACGGGTTCCTCATCGGCTTTGAGGAGAAACGAAGAGATAAGGATCAGTTTTTTTCCTCGAAATTCGGTCACAGCCAAAGGATCTGGGAACAAGGCACGAATGCGGTTGTGGATGTTTTTTGCCGGTTCCGACCATTGGATGGGACGGTCGTTTGCCGTGATTTTTTTGCAGTGAGTGGCCTCATTGGCATTCTGCGGCTTCGAAGTCCAAGCGGTTCCCGTAGATTCCAGTTCCCTTAAAAGCCGAATGAGTTCTTCAGCCCCTTCTTTTGTAATCGATTGCAAAAGGGAAGCTGTAGTTTCTATGGTTTCCACCTTCCAAGATTTCTGGGAAATGATATCGCCCGAATCCACTTCCTTGGCTAAAAACTGAATCGTAAATCCTGAGTTTTCCTCTCCACTCAAAAGAAAACTTTGAACAGGGGAAGCTCCGCGGTATTTCGGTAACAAACTTCCATGGAGATTGATGCTTCCAAATTTCGGATCTTGGAAGACATTCTCTGGAACAATCGATCCGTAGGCATACACAATATGAACGGGGGAAGCATAGGATAAAATTTGTTTTTGTGCCTCTTCATCGGTTCGGAGTTTTGGAGACTGGATGACGGGGATTCCTTTGGCAATTGCCAGTTCCTTTACGGGTGTGGGTGTGATGATTTGTTTTCTTCCCACAGGTTTGTCAATGTTCGTCACAACAAAATCCACTTGGATTCCTGCATCCAGTAAGATAGAGAGTAATTCCTTGGAATGTTCTGGTGATCCAAAGTATCCGATTGAAAGTTTCATCATTTTTCCTATTAAACAAGTTCCAGAGGATCCAAATCATATTCAATATAACATTTGGAATCGACTTTAAATTTAGATTTTGTTTCCCGTAAAAGATTACGTAAACCAGTTATGGATTTGGATTTTAACAAAATATGATATCTGAAGTTATTATCAATTTTATAAAAAGGACATTGGCTTGGCCCAAGAAGGGTAACAGATGCATCCATATTTTCTTTTAAAAGTTCTGAATATACAACAGATTGTTTGTTAGCAATTTCTTCATATTTAGACCGAAACACAAGTCTCGCCAAACGAGAAAAAGGTGGATAAAACAGATCTCTACGAAATGTTAACTCCCAGTCAAAAAAAGCAGGGTAGTTTTGTTCCATCGCCATTTTGAGTACAGGATGTTCTGGATCATTGGATTGGATGAGGACTTCGCCTTTTTTTTCACCCCGACCCGCCCTTCCTGCTACTTGTGAAATGAGAGAATACGTTCTTTCGCTACTACGAAAGTCAGGAACCCCTAGTCCATGATTGGCATTTAAAATTCCTACAAGAGTCACATTCGCATAATCAAGACCCTTCGCTATCATTTGTGTACCTGTCAGGATGTCTAAATTTCCTTCGCCTAACTTTTCGAGAACGTCGCGAGTCACTTCTTTATTTTTGGAACTGTCCTGGTCTAATCGTTCGATCCTTGCTTTTGGGAAATGGGATAACAAATACTCTTCTAATTTTTGAGTCCCTGCCCCAAACAAGTCCAACTCATCTCCATGAATTTGTTTTAGGTTACTAAAAGTCGACTTATATCCACAAAGGTGACAACGAACGGTTTTGTCAGAATGATAACAAAGTGTAGCTGTACATTTTGGGCAATGAACGAATTCTTTTGTGGTCGTAGAATAAATAAAAGGATTATACCCTCTCCGATTCAGAAGGATGATGGTTTGTTCTTCCTTTTTCAAACGGTCTGCCACTTTAAACTGTAAATCACCAGAAAGAAGTTCGTTATCTTCTTTTTTCTCTGTAATTTCTACAGTGGGAAGTGAGGCGTGAGGATTGGCCCTTTCTTTTAGTTCCGAATAACCAATTTGGCCTGCTTTTGCTAAGTAAAAAATCTCAAGGCTCGGTGTGGCAGAACCTAATAACAATTTACCGTTTGTTTTTAGAATTCTTTGTAATGCCACTTGGCGGGCATGGTAACGAGGGGCACCATGTTCTTTGTAAGACCCGTCATGTTCCTCATCTAAAATGATCAATTCGATATCGGACAAAGGAGCAAACACAGCAGAACGGGTTCCGATACAAATTCGTTTTTTTCCTTCCTTTAAATCCAAATAGTTTTGGAATTTTTCTGAAGTTCGGAGATGGGAGTGTAATACAGCCACTTGCCCTGGAAAAATCCTTTCAATCCTTGTGATGGTGGGGTAAGTGAGAGAAATTTCTGGAACAAGAAAAATCACAGATCCTTTGGGTTTTCGTAAAACCTCTGCCATGAGATGCAGATACACTTCCGTTTTTCCACTTCCGGTAACACCGTATAACAAATATGTGTTGGAATTTTGACCTGTCCTTATTTCATCCAAGGCTTTTTTTTGTGAACTATTTAAGGGATGTAATAAATCTGATTGGATATGGACTGGGCTTTGTTTTTCTTGTTTTCTTTTTTTTCCTTTCGGAACCATAAGAAACAAAGCTTCCCCGAGAGAAGACAAATAGTTTTCAGCCATCCACTCTGCCAAATCCAACTGCTCTTCGGTAAGGACTGGATCCAAATCAATTTGTTTTAGAATGGAAAGAGTTTCATAATTTGGTTCATTCGAATGAATTTCAATGACAACCCCTTCCCATTCCTTTCCATTCAGTGAAACAAGAACTCGAACTCCTCTAGTCAAATTTTCCATTGATTGCGGAATTTCATACGTGAGAGTTTTACTTTCCCAAGATAGATTGAGGGCCACTTCCGCAAATTGAATCATATTAGAGATATGGTTTTAAAAGACTTAGGTGGGAGATAAAACTATCTTCCAATTCCTGTTTCTCTTTTCCGTATTGAAAAAGATTACTTTCCGAATCAGTTTTTTTAGCCTTTTCACCAAGGAACACAAGAGCTTCTGGAGACCTGGTAGTGACAATAGGAATAGAAAGTCCAGACAAATCCCACTTCGTTTCTTTACCCAGAAATTCTTTAGCCTTTTCGGCACCAAACAATAATTTGGCGGATGATCCTAATATCACAATGGATTTGATTCCATATTCATCTACGGTATCTTTTACGTGAAATTTACAGTTTTCGACTCTGGTTTGCCAATCGGTTTCTTTTGAATCTGTATTAGAAAAATTGCAAGCAGGGTATTCTTGGTAATAAAACTCTTCGAAAGAAAATCCAAATACCTTTTGGATGAGTTCCCCCCAGCTACTTTCCGTTAATTTGTCTTTAAATATCTGATTTGGTTTGGTTTTTGTAAATGGTTTTTCTTTAGGACCTGTTGCCCCGGAATAGTGTAATACTAGGACAGGTTTCCTTCCTTTATGAAGGAACTGGCGCACACCACTGAGTTTTCCCTGACAAAGGGTACAAGAAAAATTTACCAAATCTTTGTTATTTCTCTGGTTTTCTTTCTGTTGTTTTTTCTGGATTTCTATGGATTCGGGAACCTTGGATTTCCATGGAAAAACAAAGTCGCTAGGATCTTGTTCCTCTTGAAATCGGTAAACAGATACCGATTTGTTTTGGATTAAAAATTTGGTTTCTTTGAGAATGTCTGTAAAACGTTCTAATATTGATTTTTGATCCATACTAACCTTCGTTCAACTGTTCCACAGAAATATTTAAGGAACGTAATTTCCGATACAAGTGAGTTCTTTCAATTCCTAATGCTTTAGATGTTCTTGTCACATTCCCTTCGCAAATTTGTAAGGTTTTGATGATGTATTGCCTTTCGAACTCTTCCTTGGCATGTTTCAAATCTCCACGAGCCACCATTTCATTGGCTTTTTTAAATCCGTGTAAGGCTTCCTTTACATCTTTGGCGCGGATGGTATCTCCTGGAACAAGAATACTCAATCGCTCTAAAATATTTCCAAGTTCTCTGACATTTCCTGGCCAAAAATGTGTGGTAAGGGCATCTAGTCCTTCTCTATCAATGGTTTTGGGTGAAAGTTTATTTTCCGAAATGGATTTTTTTAAATAAAATTCTGCAAGTAAAGGGATGTCTAAATTCCTTTCGCGTAATGGCGGTAACTCGAGTGGAATCACACTGAGAGCATAATATAAATCTTCGCGAAATCTTCCTTCTCGAATGGCCTCTTCCACATTGGAGTTTGTGGCCGCAATGATTCGAACATCCACTGGAACCGAATCGTGTCCGCCCACACGTTCTAATTTTTGTTCTAAAATCACCTTTAAAACTTTGGATTGGATGGAAAGAGGCAAATCACAAACCTCATCCAAAAACAAAGTTCCATTCCCGGCAGCTTCCCATTTTCCAATTTTGATTTCGTTTTTGGTTTGGTTTCCATGGATTTCCATTCCAAATAACTCTTGTTCTAAGGTCTCTTCGGGAATGGCTGCACAATTGAATTCGATATAAGGTTCTGATTTTCTTTTGGAATTTTGGTGGATGGCCCTTGCCGTTAGTTCCTTTCCCGTTCCATTTTCACCGAAGATAAAAACACGAGCGTTGGTTTGTGCGGCTTGGAAAATCGCAAACTTAACCCGTTTGATGGATAAAGACTCTCCTAAAATTTCATCTACTTCGAGTTGGAATTCTGGAATTTCATGATCTTTGGTTTTTTCCAATGCAAGTTCAATGGTTTGAATGACCTTTTCAATCGAAAGTGGTTTTTCTAAAAAATCAATCGCGCCTTTTTTGGTAGCATTCACTGCTAGTTCAATGGTTCCATGTCCCGAAATCATCACAATCGGCAAACCAGAATACAATTTTTTACATTCATCTAAAATACTCAAGCCGTCTTCCTTTCCGACCCAAACATCGAGTAAAACAAGAGAAGGTCTTTCCTTGGCTAATGCTTTTAAGAGTGCTTTCCCATTCGCAAAATCTTCAACCAAATAGTCTTCATCTTCCAAAATCACTCGTAAAGATTTTCGAATTTCTTTTTCATCATCCAAAATATAAATGAGTTTTTGCATTAATGACTATCCAACGGGAGTTCAATTCTAAATTTACAGCCACCTAACTTTGAATCTTCTACTAAAATATGTCCATGGTGGTCAATGATGGTTTTTTGTACGATTGCAAGTCCAATTCCCGATCCATGGTTTTCCTTAGTGGAAAAATAAGGTTCAAAAATTTTTTCTTTCCATTCCGCCTTCAAACCTGGGCCAGAATCATCAATTTCAATCACAATGGACTTTCTGAGTGCTCTTTTTTGTAACTTGGACATGATTCTAATTTTTTTCCGTTTTAGGCTTAAAATATCCATTTCTTCTTTCGAATTTTCGGTAGATTGGATTGCCTCAACGGCATTTTTGACTAAGTTATTGATGACACCGAGAAACAAACGTTTATCGAGAAAAACCTCAGGTAAATTTTCTGCTAACTTTAGTTCAAATTCAATGTCAGTGGTATCTTTAAAGAGGGCAACTGCTTCTTCCAAAATAGGATTTAGTTTTTGATTGATAAGAACAGGAACTGGCATTCGTGCAAATTCACTAAACTCTTTCACAAGATGTTCAAGAACTCTTACCTGACCAATGATAGTTTCCGTTGCATCAAAAATTACAGATTCTAAATTTTCTGATTTTGGATTCTGAAATTTTCTTTGAATCCTCTGAGCAGATAGTTGAATCGGAGTAAGAGGATTTTTAATTTCATGAGCCATTCGTTGTGCCACTTCTTTCCATGCAGCAATTCTTTGGGTATGCATTAACTCTTCCGATTTTGCATCCAAATCACGTACCATTTGGTTGAAACTATCGATGAGAATTCCCATTTCACCTTCTTCCGTTTTTTCCAAACGGATATCTGCTTCTCCTAGAGAGACTTTTTTTGTTGCGTTGGCCAAGTTGATGATAGGGCGTGAGATCCTTCTTGCAAACAAAAAGGAAAACAAAATGGCTATGAGAAACATAGCAAAGGAAAAGGAAGCAATTGTAATTCGAACACTAAAGGGTATTTTTTCTTTCCACAAACTTACTTTTTCATAAGTAGAAGTCGCATTAACAATGTTTAGAACATCCGCCTCCATCCCCTTGTGGATTCTCTGTCCTACATAAACTTCCCTACTTTCATCTAAAAAAAATTTACAAAATAAATAAGAACGATCATTCAAATACAGCCGAGAAATATAGATCCCTGGCTGTTTGGATTCTAAAAATTCAAGACCTTTAATGTATCTGTATAAACCTTTAGATTCAAAACTGAGAACCCCATAGTTGATAAATCCCAAGTAGTATTCGTTATGTTCAAAAAGTCCATTTTCAACGCCCTTTTGAAAAACAGTATACCCATCGGATGTTTGACCATACAAACGAGAACGTAAAATACTTACCTTTTCTAAAAATTCAGACTCTATTTCTTTTTCCTCATTTTGAATGATCAGACCCGCTGACCGAAGTGCATTGGAAATATCAACTCGGTAAAAACCCTCAATTAATCTCCCTGTTAAGTTAGAAGAAAGAATGAATATAGGCAAAGAAGGGATCAGGGCAACAAACAAAAAAGCAAGCGTTAGGCGATATCGAATCGAACTACGAATTTTTCCAGTTTCTCGGTTACGGCGGTTGCGATAGACGTAACTTAAGATTAAGGAAAGGATAAAAAATGGTATTAAAATGAAAACATAAGTATCTATTTTAGAGAAAAAAGAAATGTCTTCTTCTTCTCGAAAAAAAACCAACTCGGAAAATCCGATAGATATTCCTAAGGTAAGAAAAAAGATAAAAATATCACGTAAATAGTATCTGTTTTCATCAGACAAACGTGGGATGAGTTTCAATAACCTAATTGGCATTGGTTTCAAAATTACGACTAACCAAAGATTCTAAAGCGAGAATTGCCTCCTCTTCTCTTTTCCCATCAGCCTTAACAGAAAACTCGGTTCCAGGCCCAAGCGCCAACATCATTAGGCCCATAATGGATTTCCCATTCACTTCTATGTCGTCCTTGATGACAAAAATTTCACAAGGAAAACTTGCTGCCATCTTTACAAACAAAGAGGCAGGTCTTGCGTGAAGGCCCGAACTATCTTCTCTAATCTTTAACTGGATTTGTTTCAATGGAATTCTGTTGGATGTAAGTATTTAGTTTATTCGAAAATTCTTTTGCGCTGTTTTTTCCCATTTTGCGTAAACGTTGGTTCATTGCTGCCGTTTCTACAATGATAGGAATGTTTCTTCCAGGTTTGACTGGAATTTCAATGTATGGAACTGAAACACCTAAAATTTCTTCCGTACTTTGTTCGATTCCGGTTCGTTCATAATCACCAGAAGTTTGTTCTTCCCATTCTTTTAAGTTTATGATGAGTTCAATGAGTTTATGATCTCTTACCGATCCAACACCAAACAGATCTTTGATGTTTAGTATACCCAGACCACGAATCTCCATATGATGACGGAGTAAATCGGAACAAGAACCAATGAGATAACTTTCACTTAGGCGACGGATCTCCACCATATCATCGGCGACGAGCCTATGACCACGTTCAATGAGTTCAAGTGCTGTTTCACTTTTTCCAACTCCCGAACGACCCGTAAGCAAAGTTCCAATTCCAAATACTTCAATGAGTACACCATGACGCATCGTTCGTGGAGCGAGGGCTCTATCTAAAATTTGGGAAATTAAAGTAATGAATCTATGAGTGGCAATTTCCGTTTTAAAAAGCGGGATCCCTTTGGTTTTGGCTCTTTCGACAAAAGGAATTTGTGGTTCGTTCCCATGTGTATAAATAATACAATTCAAATGGAATTCAAAAAATTTATCAGTGATTTCATTGAGTTTTTCTTCTGATAAAGAATTGAGATAAGCCCATTCCCCTTTGCCTAAAATCTGAATGCGATCATTGGCAAAAAAATCAAAAAATCCAGTGAGTGATAATCCAGGTCGATTGATTTCTGCATTATTGATACGATTCGATAACCCGGCTTCGCCTGTGATCAAATTCAACTGTAGATCTTCATGATCTCTTAAAATTGTATCAACTGTGATCCCAGGAACTGGCATTGGTTTACCCCTTTAGAGAACTGATCCGTTTCCTTTCATTGGAAGGCAGGATTCTTAAGACCTTTCTATATTTTGCAACCGTCCGCCTTGCAATTTCAATTCCTTTTTTCTCCATAAGTTCCACGATATCCTGATCAGATAAAGGATTGTTTTCGTCTTCGTCCTTTACCAAATTCCGAATGATCTCGTGGATTTTTTTGGAACTCTCTTTTCCTCCTTCAGAAGACTTAACTCCCGAAGAAAAAAACCATTTGAGTTCGAAAATTCCCCAAGTGGTTTGGATGTATTTATTTGTTGTTATGCGAGAGATTGTAGACTCATGTAAATTTAACTTTTCAGCAACTTCCTTTAAGGTGAGTGGTTTGATAAAACCGATTCCTCCTCGGAAAAAATCCACCTGAAAATCAATGATACAACTGACAACACGTTGTAAAGTTTGTCTTCTTTGTTGGATGGAACGAATGAGCCACTGAGCGGAACTAAATTTTGTTTGAAAATATTCCTTTTCCTTCGGTGGTAATTTTTGATTTAAAAGCTCTCTGTATTCTTCTTGGATGGATAGTTTTGGCAACCATTCATCGTTAATAAAAATATTAAATTCGTTTCCTATCGCTTTTACAACTACGTCTGCGACGACGTAATCAATTTTTCTACCTTGGTAGGTTGTGGCAGGGTATGGTTCTAATTTTTTAATTAACCGAGCCAAGGTTAAAATTTCTTCTTCCGTGATTTTTAAGTTTTTAGCGATTTTTTTATAATCTACTTTTTCAAGGTCAGACAAAAACTCCCCAATCAGTTGGTGCAAAAGGTGGTTATCGGGAAAAAGAATTTTTCCCTGGATGAGAAGGGTTTCCTGCATATCACGAGCACCAATCCCAATGGGATCGAGTTCGTTCACAACCTGCAAAACTCGCCGAACTTTTGTTTCGGGATATCCCATTTCTTTTGAAACAAGAGTTAAGTCATCGGTGATAAATCCTTTGTCATCAATCATACTAATCAGAACTTCACCAATTTCAAATTCCAATTTGGTAAGTTTGATAAGCCTTAATTGGTTGAGTAAATGTTCTTCTAATGTTTCCCCACGAGTGGATGATTCTATGTATTTTTGGTTCCTATCACTGGCTTCGGTATCATAAGAACGTGGCCCCTCTAAAGAATAAGAATCCTGCCAATTGACATCTGTACTTTTTTCATGATTTAGTTTTTCTAAACGTTTTACTTCATCGATCGAAAAAAGTTCAGGCATTTTTGTTTTTTCATCCACTCCGACTTCATCCAATAATGGATTTTCCAAAAGTTCATTTTGAATTTTATCGGAAAGTTCTAATGTAGATAAAGATAACAATTCGATGGACTGACGTAAGTCCTGGGTCATCACTAATTTCTGCGTTTGGCGTTGTGAAAGTGAAGCCCCGAGTTTCATTTATAATTTAAAATCCTCACCTAAATAAATTCGTCTAGTTTCTGGGTCATTAATCAAATCATCAGCCGTACCAGAAATTAAAATCCGTCCGCTGTACATGATATAGGCTCTATCAGTAATTTTTAATGTTTCTCTAACATTATGGTCTGTAATCAAAATTCCAAGCCCCCTTTCCTTTAAGGATTGGATTACATTTTGAATGTCTTTCACCGCAATTGGATCAACACCAGCAAAAGGTTCGTCAAGTAGGATAAAGTCGGGATTGGTAACAAGGGCTCTTGCAATTTCACAGCGCCGCCTCTCACCACCGGACAAAGTGTATCCTTTTTGGTTGGCCACTCGCATGATTTGTAATTCCATAAGGAGTTCGTCCCTGCGACGAATGATTTCATCACCCGGGAGGTTCATGGTTTCCAAAATGGCTTCTAAGTTTTCGGCAACTGTCAATTTGCGGAAGATACTTGCTTCCTGTGCCAAATAACCCACACCCATCCTTGCGCGGATATGCATGGGTGCCTTTGTCAAATCTTCATTGTCAATAAACACATGACCTTCATCAGGAGTGACAAAACCTACACTCATATAAAAACTCGTTGTTTTTCCAGCCCCATTAGGCCCAAGTAAACCAACAATTTCGCCTTTTCTAATATAAAAACTAACGCCATCGACTACTTTGCGTTTGTTATAGATTTTTACTAAATTTTCCATCCGGAATGTTTTTACATTCGGATCCATTTCTTTTGTAATTATTTGTGTTTTACTTTTTTTCGCCATTCGGTATTACCTTAAGCCCATCTGTAAGAAAGGCTTTGTCCGACTTGGGAAAGAGAATGATCTTTCCCGCTGAAACTTTGGTATTGTCTTTTACAAGAGTAGGATTTCCTTCCATGACCAATTCATCTCGTTTTTCATGATATGTTGCATATTCACCGGTTGCAGTAGCTGTTTGTGTTTCTACCTGAACATTACCACGCGCTACAACCTCAAAACGTTCATCAAATCTTTCCAAAAAAACAGCCGTTAGCTGACCACGTTCACTCAATTCTTTTTTATCTAAAAACACGATCCGTGGACTTTCTGTTAAATAGGAATAACCTTTATCTTTATCATAGGAAAGTAATCCCCCTTCCATTCGGTATCCATTTTCACGATCCAAATAACTGACATTTCCAGTGGCTTTGATATCTTTATTATTACGGCGACTTTCCAAAAGATTGGCCTTAAATTCAGAACTGGTTCGATACATAAATGCATCACCATTCATGGAAGTGATTGTTTCTTTTCCTTTGTTCTGGTGCGTTAGAGTTTTACCTGTAAACAAAGTGACCACACGTTCTTTGGTTGTGGTATCTTTTTCTTTGTCTTTTTTATTTTCGTAAGATACTTGGTAAATGGTAGCATCCCCATCCAATTGAATACTCCCTTCTTTTACAAAATAAGAAAGTGTTTTCCCAATTAGAAATCGATTTTCAGAAAACAAAAATGGCTCACCCGCTAAATCAATCCGATCTTCTTTTTCAGAAAATACGGCATCCTCACCGAAGACCTGAAATTCGTCTGAGGTGACCACCACTCGGCCAGCTAAATTTGTTTTTGCTTCTTCTAAATACCGAACAATGGATTGGCATTGGATTTTAACAACTTTCCCATCTTTTTTCTGATTGAGAACTGGGTTATTTTCTAAACTAACCGTACCCGCCATTTTATTATAAATGCCTTTTGATGCAGTGAGAGTGACGCCGTTTTGGAAGTCTTCGACAACCACTTGGCCTTTCAAATTTCCTATAAGTGCATCTTCTCCAATGATTTCAATTTCTCTTGCACTTAGTTTGATGGTTTTATGCATAATGTAAGCACCACCACCTAAAATAAATACTTTCACAGGAAACCCATTAATAGTGCGTTCTTCTTGGGTGAGACTACTTCCTCCCCAAACCACAGGAATTTTATCTTTTTTATCCTTCTTTTTTTCGGGAGAAAAAATAGAATTTTCATTCTTTAATAAATCTTCAGAACCGTATAACACGGGTATAGGGGATGGATTAACCCGAAGGATAGAAACAAACAAAAGATAAAACAAAATTTGTTTTTTCATTATTTTTCCTTCAGCGGATTACTTCCGCCAACCGTCACAGCTTTTGGTTGGATGATGGTAAACTTATTGAGACTTTTATCGGCACGAAGTCCTTTCCCGCGAATGGTAGTTCCATCTGAATACACAAGTACATCATCTTCAGATGATAAGGTTTTATCATCCAAGTTGTAAGTAAGAGTTTCAGACTCTATATATTTACCGTCGTTTGTTTTTAATTTAACCTTCCCACTAAGGACTACCGTTTTTGTGGAGTGGTTGATTTCCCCTCGATCGCCGGTCATTGCAGACGTAACTTTCCCTTTTTCTAATTGTTTGAACTCGAAACCATACACGATGGTTTTGTTTTCTTTAGGGAAAATATATGATTCATCCCCTTTGAGTTTCCATTCCAATTCCCCCGATTCTTTATAAGAAGACCGAGAAAAATTACGCATAGAAATCATAGAACCTGATTCTTTTTCCACTTCAATACGAAGGTATTCTTTATCTTTACAGCTAACAATTGCTAAAAGATAGAAAAATATTTTCAACCTTCGCATCATAAAGAATGATTAATCCTCTAAAAATTTGGTTTTTACCAAACGATCGAGTTCCAAAAGTTGGGTTAATAGAGTTCTGGCTTTTGCTAATGGAAACTGAGTGGTGGCATCAGATAATGCTTTTTCTGGATCTGGATGTACTTCCATAAAAAGTCCTTCCACTCCAACAGAGACAGCTCCGCGAACCATATGAGGAATGAATTCACGAACCCCACCTGTAATGTTTCCTGCAGCACCAGGAAGTTGTGCGGAATGAGTGGCATCAAAAACAATAGGAATTCCATGTTTGTGCATCATAGGAATCCCGCGTAAGTCAAACACCAAGTTGCCGTATCCGAAACTAGCTCCCCTTTCGGTCACCATATACTTTTCAGATCCAGACTCTTGGATTTTTGTTTTGATATGACGGGTGTCATCTGGTGCCATAAACTGGCCTTTTTTTACATTCACCCATTTTCCAGTTTCCGCTGCCTTTGCAATGAGATCAGTTTGGCGGCTAAGAAAAGCTGGAATTTGAAAGATATCAACTGTATCTTTTAAAGGATCTACTTGGATGGTTTCATGAATGTCAGTAAGCACGGGAACATTGTATTTGTTTTTGATAAAATCCAGAAGTTTCCTTCCTTCCTCTAAACCAGGTCCCCTATAAGAATTGATGGAAGACCGATTGGCTTTGTCAAAAGAAGATTTAAAGATATAAACAATCCCTAAATCATCACAAATGGCTTTCATCTCTCCACAAACTCTGTCGAGTAAATCTTTGTTTTCCATGACACAAGGTCCGGAAATTAGAAAGAAGGGATTACGACCCCCGATTTTTTTACCGAAAAACTCTCTTTCTTCAATTAAATCGTACATCTTAATCCTCCGTTTTTTTAGCTAGTTTGGATGCGGCGCGAATGAAACCGGCAAAAAGTGGATGTGGATCTGTTGGCTTGGATTGGAATTCCGGATGAAACTGCACTCCCACAAACCAAGGATGGTTTGCCACTTCTACAATTTCCGCCAAACTTCCATCAGGTGAGAATCCCGCAAGATTCATACCTTTTTTTTCGAAATCATCTTTGTATCGCAAAGTGAATTCAAATCTATGTCTATGTCTTTCAGAAATTCGTTCTGCCTTGTATTCAGAATAAGCAAGACTTCCCTTTTTTACGATACAAGGATAAGCCCCAAGTCGCATGGTTCCACCCATACGTTCGATTTCTTTTTGTTCTTCGATCATAGAAATCACAGGATGATCTACATTGGGTTTAAATTCTGTGGAGTTAGCATCCTTATAACCCAAAACATTTCTTGCAAATTCAATGACAGCACACTGCATCCCAAGGCAAATTCCAAAAAATGGAATTTGTTTGGTTCTGGCATATTGGATGGCGGCAATTTTGCCTTCAATCCCTCGTTCCCCAAATCCGCCGGGGACTAAAATTCCATGTACACCTTTTAAATGGTCTTTGATATTTTTAGAATCGATATCTTCTGGATTGATTTTGATGACATTCACTTCTACGTCATTGGCAATCCCACCATGAGCCAATGATTCATAAACCGAACGATAGGCATCTTGTAACGAAATGTATTTTCCAATCAACGCTACCTTTACGGTCTTCTTCGTGTTACGAATTTTTTTGACCATATTTTCCCACTGGGAAAAATTCAGCTTACGAAGATCCATACCAAGAGCATTGAGGACCACTTCATCCAATTTATCTTCCCGATACATGAGAGGAATTTCATAGATAGAAGTTGTGATATCAACCGCTGAGATTACATTTTGTTCTTTAACGTTACAAAAGAGAGAAATTTTATTTTTCATCTCCTTTGACATTGGTTTGTTGATCCGGCAAATAAGGATGTCTGGTTGGATTCCAAGTGCCAGGAGTTCTTTTACAGAATGTTGTGTTGGTTTTGTTTTTGCTTCGCCCGCTGCTGTAATGGTTGGGACAAGAGTTAGGTGCAAAAACAAAACTTGGCCTGCACCATGTTCATAACGCATTTGCCTGATGGCTTCGAGAAAGGGAACGGACTCAATGTCACCTACGGTTCCACCGATTTCTACAATTACAAAATCTGTTTCTTGGTCTCGTGTTAAGTTATAAATACGGTTTCGAATTTCATTGGTGATATGTGGTACAACTTGTACGGTTCTTCCTAAATAATCACCTTTTCTTTCTCTTTCAATCACCGCATGATAAATTTGACCAGTGGATACGGAATTTTTACGAGAGAATTTAGATTTTGTAAATCTTTCGTAATAACCTAAATCTAAATCTGTTTCTGCACCGTCTTCGGTGACATACACTTCCCCATGTTGGTACGGACTCATCGTACCTGGGTCAATGTTGATATAGGGATCCATTTTTTGTAAAGAGACGGTATAACCCCTGGCTTCTAACAAACAACCGAGAGCTGCAACGGTAACCCCTTTGCCTAAAGAAGAGGAAACGCCACCGGTAATAAAAATATATCTGGTCTTGGACAAAATGGACCTCAAAAAAGAATGTTTTTTACAGAGTGGTGGGATTTGGGTCCAAAATCAATACGTTTAGGAAGGAGATTTTGCTTTTTCTAAAATCTTGGTTGTGGATTTTCCCTGAACAAAAGGCAAAATTTGAATATCCGCTCCCATCTCTTTTAAAATTTGGTATTCCGGCAGGGTTTCTACTTGGTAGTCTCCTCCCTTGGAATGAACCGATGGTTTTACTTTTTTCAAAATTTCGAGAGGAGTATCCTCTGCAAACGAAGATACAAAGTCTACAGAAGAGAGACCGGCAAGGACTGTCATTCGGTCTTCACAAGAATTGATGGGTCGAGTCTCCCCTTTTAGTCGCCTAACACTGGCATCTTCATTGACCCCAATCCATAGTAAATCCCCTAAATCACGAGCCTGAGCCAAATAACTCACATGGCCTGGGTGCAAAATATCAAAACATCCATTGGTAAAAACAATTCGTTTCCCTTCGAGTGACTTTCTTTTGGATTCAATTTGATCTAAAGGAACAATTTTGGAATTTAATTGATCGTAAAAACTCATGCGGTTACATCCAAATAACCAAGTGTTTGTAAGGCCTCTTCAATTTCTGTTTGTGTGACAGTGGCAGCACCTAACTTACCTACAACGATCCCTGCACTGACATTGGAAATGAGTGCTGCATCAGCAATCGGCATTCCTGTAGCAACAAAGGCAGTGTATGTGGTAATCACAGTGTCCCCCGCACCCGTCACATCAAAAACTTCTTTGGCCACTGTTGGGATGTGGTAAAAGGAATCAGTCTTTCTTTCATAAATGGACATTCCTTTTTCCCCACGAGTGATCATCATGGCATCGGGTGTGAGTTTTTCAGAAATTTCCCGACAAGCCGTTTCAATTTCAGAATCACTGATGAGTTTTCTACCCAAAGCCTTTCCGGCTTCATGATGATTCGGAGTCATAATATGGATATTTTTATATAAGAAAAAGTGGCTTACTTGCGGATCAACTGTCACAATTTTATTCTCAAGGTTACAAAGAGCAATGACGGACTGAATGAGTGAAGGTGTGAGATACCCTTTATCATAATCTGATAAAATAACAGCGGAACATTCTTTTAATTTTGATTCAAATTGTTTGAGAACAGAACTTTCTTCTTCTTTTGTCAGAGGAACTACTTCCTCTCTGTCCACCCGACAAATTTGTTGGTGGGTCGCTATGATCCTAGTTTTTAAAATGGTAGGAAGGGTTTTGGATTTTAATAAAACTAAATCTTCTTTCGAAACCGAATTTTTGAGTAAAAGTCCTTCTAAAGAATCCCCAGCTTTGTCCTCTCCAATTCGTCCAAATACGGCTCCAGAAACTCCAATGGATGATAAATTCTGAACCACATTGCCCGATCCACCTAAGGATTGTTTTTCGTTTCGAACCCAAACTACGGGTACAGGAGCTTCAGGGGAAATTCGTTCCACAGAACCAATCAAATATTCATCCAAAATCAAATCGCCAATCACAAGTATTTTGATTTTGCCTAAATCCTCGAAAGATTTACGAAGTGAAGTTTTCTTAATTTTCAACAAAGCCAGATCCTTGAATTAGTTTACAACTAAACATAGAATCTAAAACCTTTCTCTGTGTCAACCTTCCCCTTACCTCTCTTTCCCTTACCAGATGTATTTCTGTTTCCGGGAATGTTTTTGCCTCTCCATATCTTCGAACCTAGGTATCGGATGATGTTAGATTTTTGTATGGAAAACGGCGGGGAACTGGGAATGGCACCTTATCCGAAAAATTGGATTGGGGCTGGCCTTCCTCCCATCCCGGAAGTTGTGGGGTATGGACATATCATCCAAAAGGAATCCTTACCGGATGGAAGATCCAATATCATTCTAGAAGGAATTGGAACTGCTGAAATTGTGAGTTTGGATTCCACAGAACCATTTTACATTGCTCAAATTGTTCGCAGGGAACACCAAAGAAATAAAAATGTTTCTGAAACCTTAAAAGAAAAAATTGAAGAATTACTCGTTCTCACCAAACGGATATTACTTGCCGAGGGCGCTGAAGAAGATTTAATTTTAAAAATGAACCAAATTTTGGTTCATCCTTATCCAGTCGATTTTATTGCATCCCTCATCTACTTTGATTTTAAAACGAAACAAACCATTTTGGAAACCACACATTTAGAAACCAAAGCGGATCTTCTCAAAACAGTTTTACTTGGTCTTAATTTAAGTGAGTAGAAGGTTTTGTTTTTAATTCAGCGACTAAAAATAAGAATTCAGGCATATCGGTTGGATTTTCACGGAAAAACACCCTAGGGTTTGTTTCTTTAGAGTTCAAATACAAATAACTAGAATTTTCTTTTCGGATGTATGCCCGTTCTAAGTAGTGATTGGTTTGTGAATAGTGTAAAAAATCTTTCATCAAATCACTAATGGCAATGTCACCTTCACTTTGTTTGTTTGTTGCAGAAAAGAAAACAGAAGTAGTATCATTCTCTTCTCTCTCCCAATGGAATTCACTAGTCCAATGTCCTTTCCCACCAAAAGCAAGAGTCGGATTTACGGAATCGGAAACTAAATTGGGGATAAATTCTTGGGATTCCCAAGGAACTCCTTTGCCTAAAAAATTCACTTTGGCTAGGTAAGTTTTCCAATGTTTGGAAAGCCCTCTCACTTGCAGTTTTGGCAAAGACAAACTTTCACGTAAAAATCCACGTAAGGTGAGAAATCCTAAAAATCCCAGATGCACTTGAGTCACGGATTGGAAGTCCCAAACCTCTTCTTGTTTCATGTGCGATAAAAACAAGGAATCCATCGCATAAAAGTCCTGGTGTTGGTAGGGGTAAAAAACGCCTGTAGATGAGGAAACTAAAGATCCGTCCGATCGATTCACAATAAGAATATCGACGGGAGGAGAAAAAGGGAAGAGTAAAAACCGCCCGTGAACCAGGCGGCTTAAAATTAAATTAGCTTAATCAGCTGCATACAAAGCAGTGATTTTGTCTTTGTACTTTTCCGTGATTAAGTGGCGTTTCATTTTGAAAAGGTTTGTCAATTCATCACCCACTTCAAACGGTTTGGTAATGAGAATGAACGGAGTCACCTGTTCAAAAGACTTAAATCCAGTTTTGGTATTGTTCAGAGCTTTGATTTCCTTTTTGTAGAAATCGAGAACCTTCGGATTTTCTATGAGTTTCTGTTTATCAGTCTCAGAAATTCCGTTTTCTTTCGCCCATTCTGTCAATTTGTCAAAATCAGGAACAACGAGTGCACCCAAATTCTTTTGGTCTTGTCCAATCACCATGACTTGCGCAATGAATGGAGACTCTGTGAGTTTGTCCTCGATAGGAACTGGCTCCACGTTTTCTCCACCAAGAAGAACCACAGTATCTTTCGCACGACCAGTGATGGTAAGGGTCTTTTTGAAATTGAACATTCCAATATCTCCCGTATCCATCCAACCATCTTTTAGAACTTTTGCTGTTGTTTCTGGATTTTTATAATACCCTTTCATCACTTGTGGTCCGCGGATGTGGATGACCCCACGAGCTCCGTATTTTCCAGAAATGAGTTTTTGGTTGGCATCCACATGTGTAAGAACATTTCCTAAATCATCCCGGATTTGTACGGAAGTTTCAGGAGTGATCACCCCAACAGAACCTTGGACTAACTTTTTGAAAGTTCTTACAGAAATTACCGGAGAAGTTTCCGTCATTCCATATCCTTCCAATACATTAATTCCAATATCATTGAAGAATGCATCCACATGTCTTTGGAGAGCTCCACCACCAGAAACAGATGCCTTTAGTTCTCCACCAGTAGCCTCTCTGATTTTGGAAAGCACCACTAAATCCAAAAGGAAATAAGGAACTGCCAAAACAATGGCTACAACCAAATAATAGAGTCCTCTAAAAAGGGAAACGATTGGGTTTCTTCCTACATAATCTACTTGGTTTCCTTTTAGGAACCTTGTTGCTGCGTTGAAATGTTTAGAGAAAAAATAAGCCAAATTGAATAAACCACGACGGATCGCAGGGGTTTGTTTTGGATCATTGATTCTAGTATAAATTCCGTTATAGATACTTTCCCAAAGTCTTGGAGCGGATGCCATAAAAGTCGGTTTTGACTTTTTCATATCATCGCGAAGGTCACGAACATTGGTATAGTATGTGGCACAACCAGCAGCAATTGCTAGGTATTCAAATACTCTTTCAAATACGTGCCAAACAGGAAGGATGGATAACATCCTTTCATCTTTTTTGATTTCGATCATACTTCCCAAGATGGCAGAGGTTTGGTGGATCATGTTGCTATGTTTCAACATAACACCTTTTGGCATACCTGTCGTTCCAGAAGTATAAATGATTGTGAAAAGGTCATCAGGGGCGATTGCTTTCATCCGCTCTTCTGCTTTTTTAGAACCCTTTGCACGAAGTTCCTTACCTTTTTCGATAAGATCATAAAGTTTCAAAACACCTGTAGCAGTGGACTTGTTGTCCATAACAATCAAGGTTTTCGCAAATTCCAATTGGGAACGATTCTTTTGGAATTTCTCGAGCATTTTGTCATTCTCGAGAAACACAACTTTCGCTTCACAGTGGTTTAGAATATAAGCAATTTCTGAATCGGTAATGTCTGTTCCGCGGGGAACATCACAAGCACCACTCATAAGAATTCCATAATCGGAAACAATCCACTCCAATCGGTTATCTGCAAGCAAGGCAACATTTTCTTTGGCAGCGACACCCAAATCAATGAGAGCTTCTGCTAAGTTGATACCAAGATCGTATACTTCTTTAAAAGTGACGGGTTTATAGGACTTAGATTCGTCTTTACTGACGAACGCGGGGCGGTTCCCAAATTTTTCAGCACTCTGCTGGAAGAGTTCGGGCAAATTGGCTGGCATTATTCTGACTCCTTTCTCAAAAGAAAACGTAAAAAGGTATCTTTAAGGGACTTTTTTAACGAACATGAGTCAAGACATTTTCAATCTTGTCATTGAAATCAATAGAAAATCAAAATGTTGTTTCGCATTGCACAATTATGGCAGATCCGACTCGGCCCATACATGTGAGCGAATCACAAGCCCGGAAAGGTCTGACCCAATGATCCCATACTGCCTATGCACAATTTTTCCGGCGCGATCAAAGACAAGGAGACATGGAATTCCTTCTACATGATAAAAATCTGTCATTTTCCAGTCTTTGTCAAGTAAGGTGGGATAACTCATCTTCAATCGATCCATATCTTTTTGGATTTTTTCCAAAGGTTCAGAGGTATCTGTATTGATTCCTCGGAATACAAAGTCCTTTTCTGAAACCGAAGACTTCCACTGGTTGATGGTAGGGACTGCTTTGGCACAAGGTTCACACCAAGTGGCCCAAAAATCCAAAACAACAACCTTCCCTTTAAAATCCTCTAATCTTTCTTTTTTCCCTGTAAGTCCTGGGAGAGAATCGGGATAAAAATCACTCACTTCCTTTGAGGGTTTACAAAAAAAGAGAGAAAGGAGAAAGATCAGATAAAAACTGGATGTAGAACGTCTGAATACTTGGATCATCATTTTTGAATTCACTAATTTATAATTACTTCTCCAACTTAGACGAATGGAATGATTACGTAAAGGGAAACTGGAGTGGAAAAGGAATTTCCATGATTCCTTCCATGGTGCAACCCTATGAAACGGGAGATGGAACAACCGTTATCTGGAAAGCAGGCCCTAAAGAAATCAAATCCCATTTCAAACGTGGAAAACAAGAATTTTCTCTGGTTTGGATTCTCGAATCGGAAGTTCTATGTGATAGAATCAAACTAACCGCAAAAGACGCAGATTGGGAATGTGAAATCCAAGCCATGACAAAAGACAGGTTTCATTTACATGTCCAACCAAAATCGGATAAATCCAAAATTCTATATTCGGGTGTGGTCACCAAAAAGACGGGTTTATTCTCCTTCCTCTAAAACCTTTCTAAAAACTTCTTCCGTAATCTTTGCTGCATTTTCCCAAGTAAACTCGGAGATGGAAACTTCTGGAGGGATTGGTTTCTCAAAGAATTTTTTGATTGATTCCGCCCAGGCCTTCGCATCCTCCTTTGTTTGGTAAGGAAGGTAAGTCACACCATCTTTGCCAATTTCACGAAACGTAGGAATGTCAGAAACAACACAATTCAAACCGTGGAAGATGGCTTCTACCATGGGAATTCCAAACCCCTCATATTTACTCGCAAAAGCAAACAGTCCCGCTCTTTTGTAGAGGTGTTGTAATTCAGAGTCAGAGACAGAATCTAAAATATGAATGTCTTTAAACAAAGCACGTTCTTGTCTTAACTCTTCTATAAATTCCGAAGACTCCCAACCGATTTTTCCAACAATCACCCAAGGTCTGTAATGGTGTGGGTCTATTTTTCGATACTCGCGAAAGACTTCGAGTAAAAATGGATAGTTCTTTCTTGGTTCAATGGTGGATACAGAAAGTAAATAATCTGTACCCAAATCTTTCACCCGTAGAGATGGTTCCGTTTCCAAAAGTTTCAACATTTCCTCTGGATTCACTCCTGGGTAAGAAACACCTGTTTGGTCTACGGGATAATCAAATTTACGACACATATCATCGCTAGTTTGTTTGGATATGGATAGGATAAAACTTGACCGTCTAACAGAGTAACGTTGAAACAACCTTTGTTGTACTTTGGCAATCCAACGCATAGTTTCGGGATACAAATACAAAACCAAATCACAATAAGTCAAAACCGCAGATAAGGAACTAGGCAAAAAAGGAGGTAGAACTTGTTGAGAGCCCCAAAACAAATCCAATCGATGTTTTAGTAGATAAAAAGGAATGAATAGATTGTAATACAATCCACCTTTCCATTTGAGAAATCCCCCACCTTTCACCCAAGTTACATTAGGTAAATTTAAAACTGCTTTATGATCTTCATGAATCGGCAAATGAGAAAATAAAAAGAAATCATATTCTTCTTTATGAGGAAATGCTTTTAAGGTTTCAGCAATTAACCTTCCCACTCCCGATACTCGTGTGGACAATGGCCTGGCATCGAGGCCAATTCGTTTGGTGGTTCTTACCATCGTTCCTTTACCTTGAGGGACAATTGGTGGAAATCAATTTTAGATTCCAGATAAGTAACCGCTGTTTTTTTACCTGCGACAAGACCGAAGGATAAAGTCTCCGCTTGGTTGAATTTGTATTCCTTATCTTTTAATGGGAAACAAGTAAAATTCTCTTCATCCAAAAGAGCAATGCCCCCACAAATATCCCATTCGTTTTTTGGTTTCAATGAAACAATGAGATCAATGAATCCTGCTGATAACAAACCTAACTTATACGCAATACTTCCCATGGAACGAATTTCAAAATCTTCCTGCCAAAAAGAATCAGAGAACAAACCTTCTTTCATTTCTGATAAAGATACAAGTAGAATTGGTTTTTTGGAAACTGGTTTCTCTTCTGCTAAAGGTTCCAATACAGAACCACTTTCAACAACCAAGGTTCTAAAATTTTCTTCTGTGGCAAAGGGAGGTTGTAACTTAGCAAAAAAAGTATTTCTATTTTTGGAAAAAAATTCACCAGTGGCTGGATTAAAAATAACACCCCAAATGGCTTCGCCGTTACGAACGAGTCCTAAACTGAGTGCAAATTGGTCGTTTTTTTTGACAAACTCGCGAGTTCCGTCAATGGGATCCAATATCCAAACCCATTCCTTATCCAAACGCCTGTTTGTATCTAATTTTTCTTCGGATAAAAATCCATGGTTTGGGAAACGAGCAGATATTTTTTCAAAAAGAAATTCACTCGCAAACAAATCCGCTTCGGTGACAGGATCGTTGCCACCTTTGTCACGAATCTGGAAGTCTGATTTATAAATGGAAAGAATTGAATCCCCTACCGATAACACCCACTGCCAAACTTCCCTAAAATCGTTTTCTTCCATTCCGTCCCGATATAAAATCTAATTCTTTTTTTCTTCTTTATGTGCACCCGCACCGAGATCCAGACCTTCTGGTTTCTCTAACACAATTTCTTCTGATGGTGAAGTCACATATGTTTCAGGATCAACTGGAAATTGGTATTGAAAATAATAGTTCTTATACTTTACAAAAAAAGTATTGGTTCCTTCTGGACGTTCTGTTTGTAAGTCTTGGAATTTAAGATCTTTTAAATCCTTTTTTGGATTGGATAGTCTTTTGGAGAGAGTACTTCTTACCGAACTTACCATATTGGTTTCAAAATTTTTTTTCTTCTGTTCATCGGTAAGTTTAGGATTTCTTAAATAGTCTTCAAGTTTTGTAAACTCTTCCGCCAAACCGGAGTTTTGTTGCGAATATACAAAAGTCACCGGAAATAATACAACCATACAAAAAATCCAAACTCGTTTCATTGCCAATCCTCTTCTAGATTATGAAATTATCTCTAATGGTGTGTATGCCAATAAGAATTTTTTATCCAAATGGGAACCAAATCTGACCTCTACCTTACGGTTATCTCCTGATCCCGAAACAGATAAAATCCGACCCTCACCGTAAACTTTATGACGAACTTTCGTTCCCACTTGGTAGTCTCCACTACCGGTTTTTGCAAGCACCGTTTCAAACTTTTCTTCTGATTTTTGGAATCTTTCGGCTCTTGGAGTAAACTCAGGCCTTCTCACCCCGTAACGGCTTTCAGTGAATTCCCCATCCACAAATTCTTTGGGAAGTTCTTCCAAAAATTGGGAAGGGAGCCTTGCATCCACGTCTCCAAATTTACGGGTGAATCTTGAAAAACTTATCTCTAGATTTTTTCTAGCCCTAGTGATCGCAACATAGGCAAGCCTTCTTTCTTCTTCCAACCCGTCGGCAGAATCAATCGATAAAAAATGAGGGAACGTTCCTTCCTCCATTCCTGCCATAAACACATGTTGGAATTCTAATCCTTTCGCGTTATGTACGGTCATTAGGATCACATAATCAGGTAAATCCTTGGTATTGTCTTCACTTGTGATGAGCGAAATATTTCCCAAATATTCTTCGAGTGTAGCCTCGGGGTTGTTTTCCTCAAACTCTTTGAGGGCGTTGACAAACTCGTTTAAGTTAGACAATCTCGAAAATGAATCCTCTGTTCCTTCATTTTCCAAAAATTCACGGTAACCAGAATGTTCCAATACTTCATAGGCAATTTCAGATGGAGTTTTTTTTCCCAGATCTTCCATTGCAGAATCAAACATTCGATGCAAAGAAGCTAACTTTTGCGCCGTGCCCTTTTTGATATCGGGAACAGTTTTTCCCAAACATTCAAATAAAGAAAGACCCTCACTTACAGAATACTTTAACAAACGATTTACAGTCGTATCTCCAATTCCTCTTGGTGGAGAATTGATGATCCGAAGGAGCGATGTAGAATCCACTGGGTTCACAACAACAGAAAGGTAAGCAATGAGATCTTTTACTTCTTTTCTGTCAAAAAAACGAAAACCCCCAAAAATTTTATAGGGAATGGCTTTTTTTCTTAAGGCTTCTTCAAAATACCGGGATTGGGAATTCGTTCTATAAAATACTGCAAAATTTGAATACTTCTGCCCTCTTCTTGCAGCCATTTGGATTTTTTGGACAATCCCCTCTGCTTCTTCCATTTCATTCTGATAAGAAGTGAGTTTGATTTTATCCCCAATGGAATTTTCTGTTCGGAGAGTTTTATTAGTTCTTTGTTTATTATTAGAAATTAAGGCAGCGGCTGTTTCGATAATCGTTTTGGTAGAACGATAATTTTCTTCTAACTTAACTACGACAGCATCCGGATAATCTTTTTTGAAATTTAGAATATTCGAAATATCAGCACCACGCCAGGAATAAATGGACTGGTCGTCATCACCCACCACACATAAATTTTTATGAAATGATGAGAGAGACTGAACTAAGTGGTATTGGATTTTATTTGTATCTTGGTATTCGTCTACCATGATGTATTTCCAAAGCCTTTGGTATTTCTCCAAAATCACAGGAAAATCTCGAAACAAAATAACCGTTTTTAAAATCAAATCACCGAAATCCAAAGCATTCCTGAGATCTTTTCGTTTTTCATATTCGATAAATACGGAAGCAATGGTTTTTGTATAAGAATCATCTGCTTTTTTTCTAGCATATTCTTCAGCTGTCATAAACGAATCTTTTGCAGCAGAGAATGTATTGGCAAGACTGGAAGGTCTAAATTCCTTCGTATCCATATCTTTGGATTTTAAAATTTCTTTGATGAGTGACTCTTGCATATCACTGTCATAAACAGTAAAATTATTTCCGAGCCCCAAAACCTTTCCTTCCCTACGAAGTAAATACAAACAAAGAGAGTGAAAGGTTCGCACCAAAGGTTCCCCAGCCCCTTCGGGGATCAAACTCCTGCAACGAGTCCGCATTTCTTCTGCGGCTTTGTTGGTAAAAGTAACCGCTAGGATTTGATTGGGATAAACTTTATGATTTAAGATAAGGTTCGCGATTCGATAAGTAATGACACGAGTTTTCCCAGAACCCGCTCCAGCCAAAATCAGTAATGGGCCATCAACCGATTCAACTGCTTTTTTTTGTTCGGAATTGAGTCCAACTAACTCCACTTAGAACCGCATATCTCCAATACCAAAAACAAACTGAAAACTGTTATTGTCTGGATAAAGTCCAAAAGGCCTGTCTTCCACACCCGTATAACGGATACGCTGCGCAAAATACAAACGAAGAGGTAATACGGGAATTTGAATCCTCAAACCAAAACCCCAAGAAAATCTAAAATTTGACATAGAGAGGTTTTTACTAGATAAAACCAAATTTCCAGGGTCATTCACAACCAGTGGAGACTCAGGCAATTTTTGACCATAGGAATTATAATTTTCATAAAGATATGTTTCCACTGGTTCTGAAGTACGTTGTGCCTGGACTAACGAATCATAATTTTTAAAGAACTCTTTTCTTTCACCCACAGCACGATTGATTTGTTCATACATGGATCCCGCATCAAAGAAAATAACAAACCATAATAATGATGGTTCGATAGGAAACCTTAACTCCGAAGTAAATAAAACCCTGCTGGAAGCTCCATCTTTCCATTCATCTGGATAGTATTTATCATCAAAAAACCATCCACGAAGGGATTCATATCCCCCAAGAAAAAGACGGTCTTGGACTTGGATGTAAGGAATTCTTTCTTTGTCCTGATTTTTATACTTTGGTGTCCTTTCAAAGGTAAAAACTGATGAAGTTCGGAACTGTTGCACCACGCGCCATCGCCTAAGTGCATTTTTGCGAATGAGTCCAAAAAATGTATAATCGAACCAAGTATGGTAGTATTCCAAAATAGGGCTGAACTGGTCGAAATGACTTTCTCCACCAAGGAACTGACCCACGTTATCCACTGAAAAAATTAAATTAAAACCTTGTGTGGAGTTAAACACATTATCACGGCTATCATAAGCAATACCATTCGTTAGTTGTGAACGGAATTGCCAGCCGCGATCCACTTCCGCAAGTACTTGATCAGAAACAAGAGAGGTTGGTCTCGTAGACGCAAAAAAGGAAGGAGAATAACGATGGAAGTGGGTCCAGTTGATGAGGAACCTATGACCAAGTCCCGCACTCACACCAACACCCGAACGTTCGTAAGACGCAACTTCCTTAATCCCTTGGTTGTTGTTTTCAGTGATGGAAGTGGCTCCCACATACAAAGTTCTAGAGGAATAAAAGGCAGAAAGTGTCAGTGACCAAGGTTTGTCCATAAACCAAGGTTCGGTCCAAGATATTTGTAAATAACGACGGATTGGTCCAAATTCCACACGACCTGTAATCTGTTGTCCAGATCCGTTCAGGTTATTTTCACCTAACTGAGTAAAGATGGAAAACCCAGTAATGGTTCCATACCCTCCCCCCATCGATACAGTTCCTGTCGGTTGTTCCACAAGTTCAATGATGAGGTTCATTTTGGTTTCATCAGAACCGGGTCTCATATTAAAGTTTACTTCTTTAAAATAACCCAAGTTAAAGATACGTTCCCGAGATCTGTTTACTAGTGTTGAGTTAAAAAGGTCACCAGGTTTAAAGAGAAGTTCTCTTCTGACTACCCGGTCTTGGGTTTTTTTATTACCTTTGATGATGATATTTTCGATAAAAGCTAAGTTATTTTCACGAATGGTAAAATCGACGTGAATGAATTTTTTTCCTCTTAGTTTGGGCTCATCTTCATAAATTTTTCTTAATCGAGCAACATTGAGCCTATTGTATTCTTCATTACAATCAGAGATAGCATCACCACTCCCTCGTTTTTCACAATTTTCATAACGAGACAAGGATCCATCACTGAGCTCTATTACTTTTCTACGAGGAATGACCTGCGCAAACAAATACCCTTTTGCTGAATATGCTTCGTTGATGGAAGCCCTATCTTTTTGGAATTTAGTTTCGTCAAAAACCTCACCCACATCAGCTGGTGCAAATTCATACTGGTCCTCTAAAAATTTGATCGGATAAACCGGAGACCATTCTTCTTTAGGAGTTCCAATTGGGTTATTTTCTTTGTTTAGAAATTGCGGCATCCCGTTTGGGGCAATGGTTAGATCATGACTTGTGGAATAACCGTTGTAAAAATATTGTTCCCCTTCAATGATTTTGAAGTTAACAATCACAACACGTTTGTCTTTTTTTTGTGGATTTTCCCAACGAATTTCCCAGTTGGTACCTTCATTGCTGAGTTCAGCGTCTACATAACCTTTGGATTTTAAGTAACCGACAATTTTCTGTTTATCAGATTCAAACGCAGATTCTTTAAATACACCAGATTCAATGATTCCACTTTCTTTTAAGTCCATGATCCCTTGAAGATCATAAGTGTCCACTTCGCTGTTTCCAAAAATATTGATTTTGCTGACGGGAATTTCTTCCCCCTCATCAATAATAAACTTCACCTTTACCGTGTTTGTTTCCGGATTTACCGGTTCCGTTTCAAAACGAACGTAAGCGAGAAAAAAACCTTCATCTCGGTATTTCTTCAAAATCACTTCTTTCGAAAGAGTCACCTTTTTAGGGGTGATGACTTCATTTTCTTTTAATGGAATTTTATCACGTAAGTCAGATGGGAAAACTTCATCGGCACCGATAAAATCGATGTCTTTCACCCTAGGTCGTTCTTTTACGACAACAAGGATTTTGACTCCATCCCCGTCGGCTTCCCCCTGGATATCAATATGGTAAAAGAATCCCGAAACAAATAGAGCGCGCATATCGGCATTCAAAAGGCCTTGCGACAATTGCATCCCTGGACGCATGTCCATTAATTCCAAAATGTCATCTGAGGCAGTATTAATATTCCCCTTAAATTCAACTTTGGTAATGACTTTATCTATAAATACAGATTTGTTCGACCAAAGGGAAACCCACTCTGCCGAAACTAGTAAAAGGAGAGATAATACAAAAAGACTAAAGAATTTTATTTTTTTTCGAATATTCAAAAAATCACTTAGATGTGCCTTTTACCATTGCTAGGTTAAAGCGACTAACACCCGCAGCATTGACTGCATCGATTACCTTAACCACAACTTGGTAGGACGCACCACCATCTCCACGAATAATGACTTTGTTTTTTTTAGGATCCCTTTCTTTTTCTGGACCGAGAAACCCATTGATTTTTTCGGTGAGACCTTCCAAAGCAACAGGGTCAGGACTTTGGTCCAAATAAATTTTACCTTGTTTGTCTACAGTGATTACAAGTTCATCTTTCTGTTTTTCTTTGGCAACACTCGATGAACGTGGCAACTCAACCTTAAGCGCTGTGTTTTTTTCCAAAGTTGCATTCATCAAAAAATAAATCACTATAAAGGAAATAACATCAATCAGCGGTGCAAGTTCAATGTTATTAAATGATTTTTGCGTTTTGCGAAATTTCATTTAATTCTATCGTTTGTTAAGGTGAGGTAACACCAAATCTGTTACGTTTTCCATTTCCGTAATTCTTTCCTCTTTCATTCGAGAGAAAAGATTATAAAAAATGTAAGCAGGAATCGCAATCGCAAGGCCCATAGCAGTGGTAATCAAAGCTTCTGAAATACCAACTTCCGCACCTTGTGTTCCTGCACCTTCAGCAAAGGAACGAACAATCCCGATAACCGTCCCAAGAACCCCAAGTAATGGACCAATCGTTGCAATGGTTCCAAGACCAGTTAGGTAACGTTCCATCAAGTAAATTTGTCTAAAACCTTCTTGGCGGATGTCCTCTTCCCAGAACTGAACTCCCCGGCGTTTGAGATCAAATGCCATACGAAGTAGAACCGCCGCAGGAGACTGAACTTCTGCAGTGAGTATATCTTTTGCTTCATCCCATTTTTGTTCACGAGCCAACTCTCGAATGCGACGGAAATGATCTTGTGGGATGGCCTTGAGTCGGAAATAATACACAAGTCTTTCCACGATGATGGTAAAACCAACAATCGAAACAAAGATGATTAAAATGGGAATGGTTTGTGGTGGAACCGAGGAAATGATTGAATCTGATTTAGCGAAAGGAAAAGACATGAATGGGACCCCATTGAAGGATTACGAATAGAGTTTTCAGTCTTCCCTTTTTCGCCAAATACTATTTTTAAATGACTAACCTGCTTTTTTCATCAGTAGGTCAGTGGCTGCTTTTAACACCGCGGATGTCACCTGTTTGCCACCGATCATCCTTGCCAGCTCCCGTTTTCGTTCCTCAAAGTCAAGAACCGATGCTTGAGAGACGGTTCTACCACCTTCCTGTCGTTTTTCGATCTTAATTTGGTGGTCTCCTGAGGCCGCAACTTGTTGGGTATGCGTGATGAGGAGAATTTGAGAGTTTCTTGCTAGTTTTTTAAGCTTTGCCGCCATAGCCTCGGCTGCCTCTCCACCTAGTCCCGTATCTACCTCATCCAAAATCAACATTTGAGGGGAAGGAGCCTGTTTTCCCAATACACTTCTAAGTGCAAGCATCACCCGAGACAATTCTCCCCCAGAAGCAACTTTCCGAAGTGGGCGCGGCTTTTCTCCTGGATTGGCACTGAAATAGAACTCTATTTGATCAAGACCAGATTCGGAAAGGAAATAGGATTTGGAGCCTTCTTCCACTTCGCCTTCAGGATTTTCTTCCCAACGGAGAACCACTTGGAGTTTTCCTCCCTCGAGTCCTAAATCGGCCATTTCCTTTTGGACATCTTCCTCAAATTGCGAAATGACGTTGCGACGTAACTTTGACAATTGGAATCCCAGTTCCTTCATCTCTGTAAGGCATTGGTCTTTTTTGATCCGTAAAAAATCTTCATCTCCAGCCTGTTCTTTCCATCGTTCGAGTTCCGATTTTTTTTCTTCCAATAATAGGTTGATTTCTGTTAAACTTACGTTATATTTTTTCTTTAATTTTTTGATGTCTTGAAGCCTGGACTGAACCATATCCAATCGTTCAGGACTAAAAAATAATTCTTCCTCTTCCTCGCGAATCACAGATTTGAGAGATTTTAGCCTGTCATAAACCTCTTCCCATTCATCTAACATTTCCTTTTTTTCAGGGATTAAAATAGAAATCTTTTGGATGGCATGAATGAGAGTCGGAAACACTTTCAAGATGGAATTTTCTTTTTCAGTCAATTCTTCTAACACCAAACGGTAGTTTTCTGCTAATTTTTCTCCGTTTGCCAAAAGAGATTCTTCGGTAGATAAACTTTCATCTTCTCCTTCTTTCGGAGAAATGGATTCTATTTCTTCAATTTCATACTCAAGGATTTCTTTTCGTTTGAGCATTGTCCTTCTAGTTTCTTCAAAATCGCTGAGTTTTTGTTTCCAATGCCGATACTGTTGTAATGCGGATTTGAATTTTGACTTTAAAGATTCCAAATTACCGAAACGATCTAAAAATTCCAATTGGTTGGATTTTTCGAGTAGAAAGAGTTGTTCGTTTTGGGAATGGATCTCCGCCATGGTTTTGCCCAGTTCCCGCAAATGGGTTGTGGATGCTAAACTCTCTCCAATTTTCACCCTTGCCTTTCCATCCTTCATGAGTTCCTTAGTGATGATGATTTCATCTCCCGTATAACGAAAACCCTGCTCCATCAAATAGTCTTTTGCCAAGTTTTGCCCCGTTAACGAGAGGACAGCCTGCAAAGAATACCTTTCCTTTCCTTGCCGGATATTAGCCGTGGAACAACGCCCACCAAACAAAGAAGCCAAGGCATCGAAAATTAAGGATTTTCCGGCACCTGACTCGCCAGTAAAGACAGAGAGACCATCCGCAAGGGAAAGTTCCAGGGATTCAAAGAGTGCAAAATCTTTAATTTTCAAATGTGTAATCATATAGACTCCTGTTTGCTAAACATACAATTACTACTATACAAACAAGTAGTCAATGAAATTTTTTATTTTTGAGTAAAAAACGAAATTTCTCTATCTTTCCCTTTTGAAACCCTGGTGGAAGAGGCCCGTATGAAAGATTTAGAAGGAAAAATTCACCTTGTTTCCAGCCTTCCCCTATTTCGAAGTTTGTCTCGGAAGGAAAAGGTTTGGGTGGCAGAGTCTGTTCATATTGTGGAATCAGAAAGGGAAGAAACTCTATTCACGGCCGGAGACTCAGACAGAAGTTTATATTTAATTCTTTCCGGCGGGATAAAATTGTTTCTCCCTAAAAAGGGAGAAGGAAAAAGAGAAGAAGAAGTCCAATACCTCAAAAAAGGGGAATATTTTGGTATCCAATCCCTACTCACTGGCGAAAAACACAGTCATACAGCTGTTACTGTTTCTGAATCCAGATTTCTTGTCCTCTCCCAATCCGGATTCCAAAAATTAATCCAAAAAATTCCTTACTTATCTCTTACATTTTCAAAAATGCTCACAAAGTCACTCCGAGGAGAACTTTTAGGTGGAAGGGAATACTTTCGTAACTCTGTGGTTTGTTTGGTGCATTCCGATCCCATTGCGAAGGAAACATTGGCAAAAGAATTAGTAACTTCCATAGAAGAAGAATCCGGAAAAAAATCTGTGATTTTACACTTTGGACAAAATGGGCAAACCGAAAATCCTTATGTAAAATCTTATAAATTTAAAGACTCCGAAAGAGTCAAAGAAACTCTAGGAAAACATTATGCTAGTCATTCATTTATTTTTTTAGAAGTATTTCCTGAAACAGAAGAAGAGCTAAAACAACTGTTAATTGATGAAGCTGACCATATAGAAAACTATATTTCTCCAGATAAAAAAATAAATCTTTGTGATTCCATCACAAGTGAATCCAAAGAAAACGAAATCTTATATCATGAAACTCAAATCCAAGATCTGATTAGTCATGGAAAATGGGAAATCCATATTAGAAGAAAAGCGAGGGAACTTTCAGGAGTTCAAATTGGTGTAGCCCTTGGTGGTGGTGCCGCCCTTGGCCTTGCCCAAGTGGGAATCATGAAGGTCATGGAAGAGGAAGGACTGGTTCCCGATATGATTGCAGGAACTAGTATCGGAGCCGTCATTGGCGCCTTTTGGGCGAGTGGCCTCGGTTACAAAGGAATCTTACCTCTTCTTGCTGAAATTGATAGTATCTTCAAAATGTTCAAACTGGTGGATTTATCCTTTCCCGGGCAAGGACTCCTCCATGGAAAACATGTGCGAGCCCTTCTGGAAAAGTATTTGGGTGATTTGTATTTTGAAGACCTACCCATCAAACTCAGACTCATCAGTTGTGATATCTCAACAAGACAAGAAATTGTTCTATCGGAAGGAAAGGTTTTGGATGCAGTGATGTCGAGTATATCAATCCCGGGAGTCTTTGTTCCTCAACCCCAAGAGAATGGAAAAACTTATGTAGACGGAGGGATCGTCAACCCACTTCCCGTTTCTGCTCTCAGCCATGAAGGAGTTGAGAAAATCATTGCCATCAACTCGATGCCTAGTTCGAAAGATGAGATGAAAACAAACAAACTATTGAATTTGAATGTTTTGGATATCATCGTAAATAGTTTGTATTCTTTGCAATACCGGATTGGAAAGTACAGTGCCCAAGAAGCTGATGTGTATTTAAACCCCATCCTTCCCAATTCCAATTGGTTTGAATTTTGGCGGAGTTCCGAATTCATACAACTCGGAGAAACCGTTACCAAAAGTTCCCTCGAGGAAATTAAACAGTTGTTTAGCGAAAAAAACTAATCCCGATCGGGAGAAAGGATCACTATGTTAAATGGGTTTCTTTCGTTTTTTTCCGATTCCGGTAGTGACTCAGAAAACCGAAGGGCACCTGTGATTACCGTTCCCGTTGTAAGCCCCGCAAAAATTCCTTCTTTTTCATAAAGGTCAGCTTGCAGATGTAAGGCTTCGTCTAGATTTACGTGAAAGTAATGATCAATGAGTTTGGGATCATAAACTGCAGGAAGTTGGATTCTTTCCCTTTCTTTGGGATTGTCTGTTTTTCCATATTCCATAAATGGAGAGTTTGGTTTTCCAGCAATGATGACTTTTACACGTCGGTCTTGGGATTTTAAATACCTACCAATTCCTGTGATGGCCCCACCAGATCCAGGTGCAGAAATCACTGCCCCCACTTTGCCTTGTAAATCTCTCCAAATTTCAGGCCCTGTGGTTTTGAAATGAAAATTTGGATTTGCGGGATTGGAGGCTTCGTCAGGAATCCATCCATTTAGTTTTTTAGCTTTTTCTTCGGCAAGTTCATACAAACGACTGAGGTCACCTTCGTTTGTGACAGTCACCTCTGCCCCATAACTGCGAAGCATTTGGATTCGTTCTGAACTTGTATGCAGTGGGACTAAACAATAAACAGGATAACCTTTTACCTTTCCAATCCAAGTGAAACTCACAGAAGAAGAACCCGCACCAACAAGTACGACACTCATTCCCTTTTTTAGTTTCCCTCGTCTTTCTGCATCGATATACATAGCAATGGCAGTACGGTCTTTAGCAGAACCTGTTGGATTTAAAAATTCTGCTTTGAGATAAAACTGAACTCCCGTATATTCCGAACCTATTCGATTCAATCGAATCAGTGGAGTATTTCCAATGAGTTGGAGGATATTGTCCTGAATGGGTCTGGCAACGGAAAGTTCCTTTCCAAAGATACCTTGTACGTTGTTAAGCGCTTGAAGTAGGCTATTGCCTAGGTCATCGATGCCTTTGGAAATTGGATCTATCATTATTTTACTTTAATCAGTTCCACATCAAAGATGAGAGTAGAATTCGCAGGGATCGGGCCAACAGCACGTGCACCATAACCAAATTGTGGAGGGATGGTGAGTTTACGTTTTCCACCTTCTTTCATTCCGACAATCCCTCGTTCCCAACCTTGTATGACTTGTCCTTGGCCAAGTTGGAAACTAAATGGTTCCCCACGATCCACAGAGGAATCAAAAACTTTTCCGTTGGTAAGTTTACCAATGTAATGAACCACAACAGTCGTTCCGCGAATGGCTTCTCTCCCTAATCCTTGTTTGGTGTCCTGGATAAGGAGTTCGTCTGCAAAAAGACTACCTGTTAGAAATAAAAATCCGAGTAAAATTGAAAACCGTTTCATAGTGTGATTATACTGTTTTTGCGTACAACCAGGGAACTTCTTTTTGGTTCTTTTCCTCAAATTTTTGAATAAATTCAGCCTTTTGGAGAGTGAGTCCAATATCATCCAAACCATTCAGGAGGCAATGTTTCCGAAAACCGTCCACTTCAAATGGGTATTTTTTTCCCTCTTCAGTGATCACCACTTGGTTTTCCAAATCGATTTCCAAGTTAGCACCTGGTTTTTTATCGATGGTTTGGAAAATTTCTTCTACTTGGTTTTCTGGTAGAACAATTGGTAACATTCCATTTTTAAAACAGTTATTGTAAAAAATATCTGCATAAGAAGGAGAAATGATGGAACGAAATCCATAATCTTCTAAGGCCCAAGGAGCGTGTTCCCTTGAGGATCCACAACCAAAGTTATCTCTTGTGACAAGGATATTGGCGCCGTTGTATCTTTCTGCATTGAGAGCAAATTCTGGATTTGGTATTTTCCCAGCATCATCCAAAAATCTCCAGTCATGGAATAGATGTTGTCCAAACCCTGACCTTTCAATTTTACGAAGGAATTGTTTTGGGATGATTTGGTCTGTGTCTACGTTTGCCTTATCTAAAAGAGCAGCGATACCTTTTAACTTTGTGAATGCTTTCATTTTATTTCCACTCCCGAATGTCTACGAAATGTCCTTCGACCGCTACGGCCGCTGCCATTGCCGGTCCAACTAAATGAGTCCTTCCACCTTTTCCCTGTCTTCCTTCAAAGTTTCTGTTGGAAGTGGAGGCACAACGATCCCCCGGGGAAAGAACGTCATCGTTCATGGCAAGGCACATAGAACAACCAGGGTTACGCCATTGGAATCCGGCTTCTAAAAAGATTTTATCAAGCCCTTCCTGTTCTGCTTGTCGTTTCACACGACCAGAACCAGGCACAATGATGGCCTCTACTTCTTTGCTAACTTTTTTACCTTTGACAGTGTCCGCAACCACACGTAAGTCTTCGATCCTAGAGTTGGTGCATGATCCAATAAATACTTTATTTACTTTGACATCAGAAAGTTTCTGACCAGGTTTTAAATCCATATAAGCAAGGGCAGACTCCGCTGATTTTTTTTGGACAGGGTCTGTAAAATCAGAAGGTGCAGGCACTGCCGATGTGACAGGAATCACTTGGCCAGGAGAAGTTCCCCAAGAAACCATAGGTGCAATTTCATTTGCATTCAAAACGACTGTTTTATCAAATTTCGCGCCTGCGTCCGTTGCATACGCTTTCCACTTAGCAGCCGCTATATCAAAAGCCTCACCCTTAGGAGCAAAGTCTCTTCCTTTGATATAGTTGATAGTCGTATCATCTGGGGAAATGAGTCCGGCACGAGCACCAGCTTCAATCGCCATATTACAGATGGTCATACGACCTTCCATACTGAGAGAACGAATGGCTTCACCTGTGAATTCAATTACGTATCCAGTCGCCCCGTCTGTTCCAATTTTACCGATGATCGCAAGAACAATGTCTTTTGCTGAAACAAGGGGAGACAACTTTCCATCCACTCGGATCTCCAAAGTTTTTGGTTTCTTTTGGACTAGGGTTTGTGTTGCGAGAACATGTTCTACTTCCGAAGTTCCAATTCCAAAAGCAAGTGCTCCAAAAGCACCATGAGTGGCGGTGTGTGAATCCCCACAAACAATTGTCATACCAGGATGGGTAAGACCAAGTTCAGGTGCGACCACGTGGACAATTCCGTTGTCCGGGTGGTTGATATCAAATAATGTAATTCCGTTTTCTTTACAGTTGTCCATCAGAGTTTGCATCTGCAAAACAGAGATAGGATCTACTGATTTCCAGTCACGAGTCCTTGTGGATACGTTGTGATCCATAGTTGCAAAAGTGGCATCAGGACGTCGCACTTTTCTGTTGGTTAGTTTTAAACTTTCAAAAGCCTGTGGGCTTGTCACCTCATGAACTAGGTGTCTATCAATATAGATAAGGCAGGTTCCATCGTCCTCGTGAACCAAATGGTCATTCCAAATCTTTTCAAACATGGTTTTCATAACTAGACTCCCTCACTTCCAGTCATAACTCGGACACGGGGTAGTCTGTCCAGGGAATTTGGAAAAATAGAGAAGTTCTAAGGGGTCTGGACTGTCGCCCCGTCTACATAGGTTCCCGATATCCCTGAACAATGTGTGGCAGCAGTCCCTGCCCCTCCCGTCAAAGGAGCGGTATAAACGCTGATGATATAACCAACACTGGACTGGGTGACCTTACAAGAACCCACGACACTCGTTTCAGTACATTTAGGCGTCTGTTTGGTTCCAGAAAGACAACTTGTAAGATACCCATAGTAGTTTTGGCAGACACCACCACCCACAGCACAAGCAAATTTAAAGGTCTTGGTGGATCCCCCGTTGAGAAGGTCAGATAGGTCAGAATCGGAAATGGTTTGTACGGGTGTTCCATCCGTTAGAACCGTGAGTGGATTTGCCTCTGCACTTTCTTTTTGGTAAAGGTAAATTAAATAACTTCCTGCCTTTGTGAAAGTAAGAACAGTTGCTGGTGAATCTACTTTAGAAAATTCCGTTCCATCCTTCGCGAGGACAGCCGAAGAAAGATCCAAGGGACAACTCGTCGAAACATAAACCGAAAGTTTCGCATAACGAGAAAGTACGACCCTTGTTCCAATTTGTGCTCCAGCAATTTGCATGACTGCATAATAGGTATCGCCGGCAAGAGCAAACGAGACTGACTGTGAACTAGTTGTGATTCCTGTATAACCCGCTTTGATTTGTGTTCCGAGTCCTGCTACAGTACATCCATCAGCCCCAGTTTCTTTAGCTAAAACGAGTGAAGTTGCTGCATCGTTTTTAGAAGTTTCTCCAGAACATCCGAGAAAGACAGAAAAAAGAAAAAAATTCATGAGTAAAAAAACTTTGAATGAGTATATCCGAAACATAACTCTACCTTCCTCGAAACGATAAGACAGTTTTTCCAATTTGGATTTCGTCCAAATTATGAAGAACTTTTGGGCGAAGTAACTTTTTGCCGTTCAAGTATACACCTGTTTCCGATACACAATCAAACAATATATACTTTCCTTTTTTGTTTTTTATCTTCGCATGAAGGCCGGCCACAGAGGGGTCATGGAGAACTAAATGATTGGATTCTGACTTACCAATGGTCATTTCCTCAAATTGTAATGAATACTGCTCTGAGTTTTGATTTCCATCTCTTCGTAAGAGAACAGCGTATGAATAGGATGTACCAGCCGGAGGTGTTTTTTCCGCAATGGTAAGGGCAATTTCACGGTCACGAGCGGCCTTCTCCATTGTTTCTCCATACATCCGATCGTAAACTTGGAGTTCCTCTTTTCGATCAAAAGATTCAAGCGAGGAAGGCGGAGTCGTTAAAATTCCCTGTTCCCTTTCTTCATAGCCACGTAAATAATACAATGCCGCCAAACAAAGAAAAATGAAAAATAAACTGACAGGGAAAAAGAATAAGGGATCAGAAAGTTTCAAATAGACAGATTTGAAAAAAGATAGTTCATACCGAAATTCAAATCGTATCCCTTGGTCTACCGAAACCAAACTTCCCGCCACAGAATTTGTTTTCCACTGCGACAAATTCCAAGGAGAAAAATATACTAACTCATAATCTGGATTTCCCAAAAGACGCAAATAGGAAAAAAGTTCCGAATAACTATCTGACTTAGTTATGGGATAATGGTTTCCATTCGCATAACTTGCTAACTTTGTTGCTTCTAAGGAACTAGGTGCAAGAACAATGAGTTGCAGATTTTTCTCTCGAATTCTTTTCGCAAGTTCCGGGATCTCAAATCGATCCTGCCATTCAGGAGAAAAACTAACGAATATTAGAATATGGTCTTCAGTGGATGTATTTTTAGGAATCCCTTCTAAAAAATTTTCCCAGTTTCGAATGGGATACACTGGAGCCGGTTCCTTGGGAAAAGGAAAAGAAATATCTAAAACATTCGAACGAATCCTTTCAAAGGAATGTTTGTTTGTATCTGATTGAATTTGTAATTTTGAAGTCCCACCAGTTTGTTCCGAAATTTTGACCAACTGGTTTGCCAATTGGATGATCCAACGTCTGTCTTCAGCATTGGTATAACTGGGAATGGATATGTATAAGTGGACAGGATTTTTTGATTCCAGAGGATCCAAGCGATACGACTCAGTAAGTCTCACCACAGAACTTAGTTCTTCAGAAAGAATAAATCCTTGGGGACCAACAATTGTGTTGGAATGGAATCGAACTTTGACTTCGGGATAAGCACGAACGTCTATGGATCGGAGTTTGAATCCTGGTTCCGCAGAAAGGTAAACAGGTAAAAATAGAAAGAGGAAAATCCCGTTACGAAAAGAGGAGAGAAGCTTCCTTAAGTTGTTTTCCATATTCTGTTTTTGGCTCCAGGTTTTGGTTTAGAACCGAAATGGTTTCTATGACTTCCCCTTGTTTCATTATCGTAACTTGGGAGGCCAGACTTTCGACGATCCGAAGCTCGTGTGTGATAAAAACAACTGACATCCCCATTTTTGCAAGATTTTGGATGGTTTCCAAGACAATTTTTTCGGAAAAGGCATCAAGGCCAGTGGTGGGTTCATCCAAAATCAAAATTTCAGGAGTTCTTAAAAATGCGAGAGAAAGTAGAATCCTCTGTTTTTCTCCGCCGGAAAGGGTTCTTGCATATTCCTTCCAATGAGCTCTGGGAATGGACAATTGATCCCAGGTAGAAAGTAAAGATTCATAGGGAACCTTGTTTAACCCCGAAAGTTTGAAAAAATCTTTGATTTGTGCTTCTATGGTGCGGAAAGGATGGAAGGCAGTATTCGGATTCTGCGGAACCATAAACAGCCGAGAACGGTAGGATTTCGAAAGGACATCTTCGCCTAACACGAAAAAGGAATCGTATTGAAGCCTGCAACCTTGAGGGATCATTCCAAACAGAGAAAATCCCAGAGTGGATTTTCCTGATCCTGATTCTCCAATGATCCCGTAAATGATTCCTCTCGGAATTTCTAAAGAAATTCCCTTCCAAATCTTTTGCCCATCCTTTGTTTCGATGGTTGCATTTTTGATTTGGACAACAGGAAACTCAGTCGAGCCCAAAGAGTTCCTTTTCAATGATGCTACAAAGAATGTGACCTATAAGGATATGACATTCTTGGATTCTCGCTGTGACTTTCGAAGGGACAATGATTTCCACGTCTCCCTTACCCTTTAGTTTTCCACCGTCTCCACCCAAAAACAAAACCACCTTCATTCCAATTTTTCGAGCTTCTTCTACCGCCAAAATGATGTTTTGCGAATTCCCTGAAGTGGTGAGTCCTACAAACACATCTGTCGGTTTTCCAAAAGCTTGCACCTGTCTTTGGAATACATATTCGTATCCATAATCATTAGAACAAGCGGTAAGGACAGCCTGGTCACTATTGAGTGCCAATGCAGGGATGGCTTTTCTTTCATTCCCAGATTTGTAACGAACCACAAGTTCGGCTGCGATATGGGAAGCATCACAACTGGAACCCCCGTTCCCACAAAAATACAAAAGTCCATTTTGTTTGAGTGATTCAACTAGAAGTTTCCCAGCACTTTCAATCGATGGCAGAAGAACAGGAAGTAACTGTTGTTTTACGGCAATCGAATCTTCGATTTGTGTTTGGATGAGTGATTTATGATCCATGATTTTGTTCCTTATCTCTTCTTTCTTTGATGGTATTCACAGCATTTCCGAATTCAACCAGTGCCGAACCGAAACCAAATAAATTTTTTGCTTTTGAATACGGGTTATTTTGATCCGTCAGACCAAGATTCAGATAAAATAATTCATCTCTTACCAATTTCTTTTGCCTATCGGTTGCTACAGATTCAAAAAAAATCCGGCACTCTTCCCCAATAGCAAGCATCGCCAGTGCCATCGAGTTTGGTTTCATTTGTAGAACCAATTGTTCTTTCCAAAATCGTTCCCAAGTTAAAACAATCCTCCAATCTTCTTTAGGAGCATTGGTATCTAAAAATAAATCTGTTTTGGGAATTGCAAGGCTAGAGAGAAGTCCATCCAAACTAGAAATATCTTTAGTGAGATTTTTATTTAAATCCCCTTCATCGACAAAAAGAACCCCTGACCATTTATCTTCTTTATTTTTATACAGATGGTTTCCTGTAACTAAAATCAAAGAATAATCTAAACCTTCAACACGAAACAATTTCTCGTTTGTTTTGGTTAAGCGAAACTTCGGTGATTCGAAAACTACCCCTGAACTCACTTGTTTTGTGCGTAGTTTTTTTTTCCAGTTGTCAATGGCTACGGCCCATTCCATAGCGAATGTTTTTGGTTCTTTTTTTCTTTTTGCGGAATCCAAATCTTCTGTTTTCCCGTTCGAAAGGAAAAGATTTAAGAACCTAGAGAAAAATCCGGGTTTGGATGGTTGTTTAGTTTTTGCCATATTCTTTTCTGATATTGGACGGCCTTTCTATCTGCTTTCTATCTAATTCATATAATTTAGCATATTTCAAAAAGGTGGAAAAGGAGGAGGCAGTCGCAATCCAAAGTCCAGGGATTCCATCCAGAAACCCAAATTTAAAAATATAAATTTCTAAAAATTTCCCAAATGGTTTGAAAATTGTTTTGAAAAGAGAGAATCTTTCTCCTTTCGCATAACGTGTATAAGCAACAATACTTGAGAATTGGTTGATGGTAGTGATTTGGTGACTAAAATCTGTAAAACTATAATGAAGGATATCTCCCTTCATCACTTTTCCTATGGATCCAGATTTTAATTCAATATAATCGTGGGGATTTTCTCCGACCCAAGTGGCAGCATTTTTTTGGAACAAACGAAAGCGGCGCAAAGGATACCAACCACTATAACGAATCCATCTTCCCAAATGATAAGTAAGCCTTGCTATTTTATATCCATCGGCATGAACCTGATCGGAATCTAAAAATGATTGGATAGAATGAACCAAAGTTTCGTTTGCACGTTCATCGGCATCTAGTGACAAAATCCAATCATGAGAACATAAACCAATGGCTTTGTTTTTTTGTTCCACATGTCCCGGAAATGGGGACTCATAAAATTTGACTTTGGAAAAGGAAGTGGCAATTTCTTTTGTTCGGTCTGTACTTAAGGAATCTAAAACAATGATTTCATCGGCAACGGGCTCTACGGATCGAATACAATCCCCGATATTTTTTTCTTCGTTGAAGGTGATGATGGCCACCGACAAATTTCTTTTTCTCTTGCCTTCCATAGGAGTTAAAACCTATTCTTTTAACCAAATATGATTGGGAAAGAAACATTTCATAAGATTTCCGTTGTTTTTCTATACCTTTTTTTTGTTCTTTCTCCCGTATCCATTAGCCTCTGCCAAATTTTTGCCGGTGCGTCCCTGTTCTTTTTGTTTTTGGACTACATTCAAAAAAAGAAATTTCCGAAGTTTGAATCCCAAATCCTTTTTTGGATTTTACTCTACCTGAGTTTTCTTTTCACCCCCATCCTTAATTTTGAGGAAACAAACTGGAAAAAAGTAATACTAAAATCGGAATTTGGGGACGTATGGATGGCCTTTTTATTATTACACCATTCAAACTTATCTCGCATTGAAAAAACAAAATTAAAACAAGCAGTGCTTTTGGGAGCGGTTTTTCTAGTTTTATCCGGACTTGTTTCATTACTTTCGCCTTACAGGCTTGCTCCTTTTGTGATGGATGGATTTCAGTATATAGAAGGTAGACGCCTTCCCCATTTACTTGTGTTTATTTTGCAAAAACTTCCTCTCTATTTACCCATTGGTTTTCAAAGTACTCATCTCACTTACGGCGGATTACTTGCCATCTACCTTCCTTCTCTTTTCGAAAGAACCATTCGCATGTTCCCAATCACAAAAAAAGGAAGGTTTTCTAGATTCTATACGTGCTCTCTTTTTACATGCAGTTTGGTTGGTTTCCTTTTACTTTTCCTCAACCAAAGCCGATCCATTTGGTTTGGGTTATTATTCGGTTTGGTTCTACTCTCTCTCCGAAAAAAAATTTCAATTAAGAAATACCTTCCTTGGTTTGGGTTTGGTCTTATTGGTTTTGTTTTCCTTTGTTTTTTACTCTACCAAAACAATTGGTTATTCCAAAGAGCTATAGACGATTTATTCGCTAAACGATCGTTAGAGAACCAAAGGGTGTGGATTCATAAAATGAATTTTGCAATCCTTAAGGATTTTTATTTTTTAGGAATTGGTTCAGGAAATTATCCCACAGAGTTTGTCGCAAATGCCAAGGAACTAGTTAGAGAAATTCCTGAATTGTATTATGATTTATCCATCACACCTAAGTCTCACGCTCATTTTGATTTTTTGGAATTTTGGATCTTGGGTGGGGTTTTCGGAGGAATTTCTTTTTTTAGTTTTTTGTATCTGATTACAAAAAATATTTTGGAAGTTCCTAAACATAACCTCTTTTATTTAGGTTTTTACGCGATTGTTTTTGCAGGTAGTTTCCAATGTTTTTTGTTAGATGATGAAGTCCTTTTGCCTTTCCTTGGGATTTTATGTTTATTACCAAACACTAATTTTCAGAAAAATGGGTTGGAAGAAATACCCGAAAAAAAACTTCAATATAAGATCTTTGGAATCCTTCTATTTTGGATTTTCATTTCCAGTATGGGTGCTCTGTATTTATCTAAAACTCCCGCAAATGACTTATTCATCCACAGAGCTCGCACTGAACACAACTTCCCCGCAACCTTAGCGCAAAGCTCTATCAATGCCAGAGGTCCGGTAGCCCTTCCTTGGGAAACAAAGGAGATGTATTTCAAACTTGCAGGTTGTTTGGACAAGAACATAAACTTTGACCAAGATGCAGAATTACGGCAAATTCCCATTCAGTTTCAGATCCATTGGGAAGATTTATCCACTGGAAACCTACCTGCATCCTTAGAATTAGAAATTCGTAAACGCGAAAGTTTTGACCAAGACAAAGAATACAAAGTACATGCAGAACGAATTGTAAAAAAAGAAAGTTTTAAAAATCCAAAACAAATTCAAAGAGTGATCGTCCACCCGAAAGACTATCTGACTGAGGGAACAGAGTTTATTGATTTTGGGTTTAGGTATGTTTGGACGGGGGAAAGACCCTACTTGCCTCGAATTGAAATTTCAGGGAATTGTGTAGAGTAAGAGATGTTGATTTTAGTTTTGTTTGATTAGGAATGTTCGCGGGAATCGCTTCAAACTTCGGCCATCCTGGCCTTTCGATCTCAGCCCGTCTTGCTCGTCACCTCAGGCCTCCTGCCTTCGGAAAAAACGCTTACGCTCCTTCCACCCTTGGCCTTCCTCGCCTCCGGCTTCTATAAAGCTTGCGCTGGGTCTTAAGAGATGTTGATTTTAGTTTTGTTTGATTAGGAATGTTCGCGGGAATCGCTTCAAACTTCGGCCATCCTGGCCTTTCGATCTCAGCCCGTCTTGCTCGTCACCTCAGGCCTCCTGCCTTCGGAAAAAACGTTTACGCTCCTTCCACCCTTGGCCTTCCTCGCCTCCGGCTTCTATAAAGCTTGCGCTGGGTCTTAAGAGATGTTGATTTTAGTTTTGTTTGATTAGGAATGTTCGCGGGAATCGCTTCAAACTTCGGCCATCCTGGCCTTTCGTTTTCAGCCCGTCTTGCTCGTCACCTCAGGCCTCCTGCCTTCGGAAAAAACGCTTACGCTCCCTATGGGTCGCTACGTTTTTTTTGACTCGCAATCGTTCGATTTATACCTGGAGCGGGAATCGAACCCGCACGGGATTACTCCCACAGGATTTTAAGTCCTGTGTGTCTACCAATTCCACCATCCAGGCGAATTTTCAGTGATAGGCGTCGGCCGGATTCGAACCGGCGGTCAAGCTTTTGCAGAGCCATGCCTTACCACTTGGCCACGACGCCAATCGTGACTTTGGATAGGCTAAAATAGGAAGGCTAGGTGTCAAATGGAAACTGAATTCACTTTTCATCGGATTGTAACATTTCTCCAGAAAATCAAATTGCCTAAGCTTTCAAAGAGGATGGGCTGTAAATATGAACCGAATGACCCTTCTCACTATATCAATTTTAGCAATTCTCACACAAAATTCTTATGCGGATACGGTGACAATAAAGGCAACAAAAGAGGTAATGGAAAATGTAAAAACTTCCTCACCGACTGCCAATTATGTTTTAGTTGAATCAAAAGACGGCACCAAACAAGCGTTTAAGAAAGCCGCTGTCAATGTAGTTTCTCTTCCTGTGGTTTGGGAAGAAACTAAGGAAGAAAAACCAGGAGTTTTTGCGTCGCTTTTTGCTTCCAATGGAACCAAAGAAACACCAAAGACAGAATCCACAAATCCGGAAGAACCAAAAGAAAACCCCGAAAACCAAAGTTTTTTCAAAAGAAAGTTACCGGAATTGGCAATTGGCGGAATGGTTATTCTCTGGCTTCTTCTCCCATAAAAAATCTTCAGTAGTATTTTGATTTCATCAAAATACTACTTTGACCTCACTCCCACTCGATCGTTCCCGGTGGTTTGTGAGTGAGGTCATACAATACCAAAGAAATTTGAGGCAAACCTAATAACTCTTTGGTGATTCTTTCCAAAATCTTTCTGTCCATTGCATAAAAATTAGCAGTCATGGCTTCGGTGGATTCCACTGGCCGTAACACTACCCCATAGGAATTTGCGCGTAGGCCCACAGGAACTAAAACCACAGGCATTTGCCAGATAGATGTATGGATGCATTCTTCAAATAGGATTCGGTTCACAATAGCATCAGCTTCCCGCAAAATATCCGAATGTTCTTTGTCTAAAGTCAGTTTGGTATAATGAAAACTACCGGAAAAATTAGAAATTCCGGGTGCAAATACTACACGATTGATTTCCTTTTTGAAATTAGTGATCTCCACTGCACATTCGTCTAACTCATTCCAGTTGGTGGTAAAGTCATTTAACACCGCACAGTGGGCATAACTTCTTTGGTCACCTTGCACACCCACTGAAAGGATGGGTAAAATTTTCACTTCAGCTTTTTTACCCGAAAGAGCCAAATCAGAAAAATGAATGGAAGGTGGTTTTGATTCTGGGCTTGCAATCATTCTTACCACAAGGCCAGGTCCAGGGAAAGGATGCCTTTCAATCCAACGTTCGGGAAGGCCAAGGAGTCTTCCTAGTTCTCGCACTTCATCTTTGTACAAGTCGGCAATGGGTTCGATGATTTTCCCTTCTTGGATGAGTTTTTCAATTTGAGGGACACGGTTGTGGTGGGTTTTGATTTTATGAGAATGTTTGGTTCCCCCAGACTCAATGGTGTCTGGGTAAATGGTTCCTTGGCCAAGAAGCCAATGTTCCGAATCCAAACCAAGGGAATCGGTTGCTTTCCCTTGTGCTTCTAAAAATAAGTCTCCCACGATACGGCGTTTTTTTTCTGGTTCAAATTCCGATTCTAAATGTTTGTAAAAAATTTCACTTTCATCCCAAATGGTTAAGTCGAACCCAACTTGGTGGAGGTTGTCCATAAGATCCTTCACTTCGTTTTTACGCATAAACCCTGTATCCACAAGTAGGCCCTTCACTCGGTCTTTCCCAAGTGCTTTTGCGAGAAGTAAATAAGCAACAGAAGAATCCACTCCCCCAGACACTAGTAAAAATACATTTTTTCCTTGCGGAACTTTCTTTTGTAATTCAGCTATTTGTTCTTCTAGAAACTGCGAGATACTCCAACTGGATCCGGCATTACAAAGATTGACAAAATTACGAAGTAAAACTTCCCCTTCTTCCGAGTGAGTGACTTCTGGATGGAATTGGATCCCAAATTGTTTTTTAGACTCATTAGAAACAAACGCATAACGGCAGTTACCCGAAGAAGCAACGATTTGAAATCCGTCCGGCATCTTAACCACTTCATCACCGTGACTCATCCAAACTTTTGTCTTAGGAGAAATGGATTTAGAAAGTAAGGAATCTGGATTTTGAATTTCTAAAATAGCAGGGCCATATTCTTTTGAATTAGATGAAACAACCTCTCCACCGAGGGCCTTCATTAAAAGTTGGTGACCATAACAGATTCCGAGAATGGGAACAGAAGTTTTAAAAAATCCATCTGGCAGAAGTGGTGCACCCTTTTCGTAAACACTACTTGGGCCACCCGATAGAATGATTCCAGCATAGGACTCGTAGACAGACAAAGGTTCTTCGTTGGAGAGAATTTCCGTATAGGCTCCAAGCCTACGAATTCGGGAAGCGATGAGGTGAGCGTATTGACCGCCGAAATCGACGACTGCAATTTTTTTATCACTTTTCATGGGATGATTCCAAAATAATTTTGCAATTGTCGGGGTAAACAAATGTCGGAAAAAAAATCAGAATCTTCTTACGAGGACAAACAAGACCATATCCCGTCCTGGAAAACCCCAGAAATCGAATGGTTTGCCAATGTGTATGCCGGAAAAGAATACAATATTGAATTCACCATCCCCGAATTCACTGCGGTTTGCCCAAAAACCGGACTTCCCGACTTTGGAACCATATATATCGATTACATCCCTAGGATGCGTTGTGTTGAGTTAAAATCCCTCAAAGAATACATGATGTCCTTCCGAAATATAGGAATTTTCCATGAAAACGTTGTGAACAAAATCCTCGAAGACTTTGTTTTGGCCGTAGATCCCCTATATGTAAAAGTGGTGGGTGATTACAATGTTCGGGGTGGAGTCAAAACTGTCGTAAAACGAGAGTACAAAGCCTAAATGGAAAATCTCATCGGCTACGTTGCCGCTTTTTTAACGACAGTCTCCTTTCTCCCACAAGTATTACGAGTGGTGATGACCAAACAAACCCGAGATATCAGTCGGAATATGTACATTATGTTTTTTATTGGTGTACTTTTGTGGTTTGTGTATGGAGTTTTAAAATCCGATTTGCCCATCATTCTCGCAAACGCAGTCACTATATTTTTTGTATCCATTATTTTATATTATAAACTGAGAGAGAACGTATCATGAGAAAAGCTTATGTAGACAAAGACAATTGTACTTCTTGTAACCAATGCGCTGATAATTTACCAAAATACTTTATGATGGATGAGGATGATGTTTCCCAAACGCATATTGCAGGGGAAGCCATCAACGATGCGATGATCCCAGATGAAGACGAAAAAAAAGTGCAAAAGGAAATGGATGAATGCCCAGGGGAATGCATCCACTGGAAAAAACATTAATCTAAGCCTTTAACCATTCATCCAATGGTGAAAGGTTCGAAATTTTTCTTCTAAAAAATCGATATCCTCTTCTCGACTCACTAGATACAGTTGGTTCTCAAAACCCTGGCAATCTTTTTCATTTGTATACAATGAAGATTTTTTCCCAAGTAAATACGTAGGCAAAACCGAAACACCGCTGCCAAGTTCCAATGCCGTCTTGATATCATGAAGATTCGGTAACACCGAATACTCTTTCAATTTCGGACGAGAGTCAAAGTTTACCTTCCAGAACCTACGAACAATCGCAAAGTCTTCGCTATACACGAACCAATGTTGGTTTTCCATCCAAGTTTTGATCATTTCATTTTTGGGTTTGATTTGTCCACGAAAAGGGAAATTGTCTTTCGAACTGATGGATTTTGATGCCACAAATACAAATTTTTCCTTGTATAATCCTTCTAACAAAACTCCAGGAACACTTAACTTTTGATTGGTGATGACTAGATCGATTTCCTTTTTTTCCAAAGAATCCAAAAGTTCAGGAGGATGACCGTACAGTACATGAAAACTTTCCCCCGATGCAGAAAGTTTAGGCAAAATTTTTTCTAAAAAAATCTCCTTGGCAGAACCAATCCGGATTTTGCCTATTTTTTCTTTGGGTCGAATTGTCCCTTCCATACGTTCTAATTCTTCAATGGGGCCTGCAATCTGCACATACAAACGTTTGGCGGCATCAGTGGGAATTAAATCTCTAGATGTGCGACGAAATAAAACTTCTTTTCTATGCCTTTCCAATGATTGTAAATGTAAACTGAGTGCCGGTTGGGATAACCCAAGAATTTTCCCCGCTTTCGTTAAATTTCTCTCCCGGTAGATAAGGTAAAAACTCTGGTACAATTCGATGGGATTCATCTTGGTATAATATTATTAATAACAAGGAATAAACACCATCATATTTTTAATAATAACTTTCTCTTGTCTAAAAAAACAGATAAGGAAATATTTTCTTTATAGAGTGATTCAATAAAAGGAATCAAAGAGAGGATCCAATGAAAAAAGTATTATTTGTATTAACAAGCCACGGAGAAAAAGGAAACGCCGGTTCCACTGGTTACCATTTGGGAGAAGTAGCTCACCCATGGAAGGTCTTACACGACGCCGGTGTGGAAATGGATTTGGTAAGTCCGAAAGGGGGAGAACCTCCTGTGGATGGATTTGATTTGGAGGATGCGGCAAACCAAGAATTTTGGAACCATCCCGTATATAAAGAAAAACGAATCCATACCAAAACACCAAATGATATAAAGGCAAACGACTACTCTGCCATTTATTTTGCCGGCGGACACGGAACCATGTGGGACTTCCCTGACAACAAAGAACTCCAAGACCTAACTCGGACTATCTATGAATCAGGAGGGATTGTAGGCGCCGTTTGTCACGGACCATCGGCACTTGTCAATGTCACCCTGTCTGATGGATCGAAACTGATAGCAGGAAAACGAGTGAATGGATTTTCCAATGAAGAAGAAGAGATTGTGAAACTGGAAAGTGTGGTTCCTTTTCTTTTGGAAAACAAACTGATTGCTGCGGGCGGAAAGTATTCCAAATCAGCGCCTTGGAACTCTCATGTGGAAGTGGATTCAAGACTTGTGACAGGACAAAATCCACAGTCAGCAAAAGCAGTTGGAGAGGCCATCCTTAGTTTATTAAAAAATTAAGAATTTAGGTTTTCCTTTTGAGTCGATTCCAATCGATTCAGATTTTAGATCAGGGCTCCGTGTGCGTAGGCAGACGAGGCCCTTTGGTTTTCTTTTCTTTTAAACCTAACATATCTTTAACAATTCCAAATACATCCTTTACGGATTCAAACTTGTGTTTTTTTCCTGTTGGGTCATAAACAAAACCAATGGTATTCATCTCAGGGTTTCCATTCCAATACCCATGACCGTGGATCTTTGATTGTGATTTGGTAAATAACTCCCCTTTTCTGGTTCCACTAAAGAATAATGACTGTTTTGTGTAAAAAATTCCCAAAGCCTGCGGGTGGATTTTCTTTTGAAGGAAACCTGTATCAATTTCCCCAGGAATTGTCTTTCCCAATTCACCTAATGGCTCACTTTTAGAAGCGGAAGATGAAATCCATTCGGCTCCTGGACAAGCCTTGAGAATTTCAGAGACAATCGATTGGACTTCCGTTTCTGGTATTTGGAAACCGGAGCCTGGTAAAAGAATGGCTGTGCCACCAGAACTTTTAAAGGTTAAATTGTAGGTGCCAGCTTCATCATTGATATAACCTTTTTGTTTCAAAACCACATTCGGTGCACAAATAGAATCAGCAGAATGAAAGCCGTGATCAGAAACAATCACGATAGCCGGTCCTTTGGGAGTGAAGGCTCCTACCGATTGCAAAAAAGAAAAGATGGACTGGTCAAGTTCCGAAAGTCGTGAAAGGGCTCTTTCTGATCCTGGGCCAAATCCATGGTGGTTGGTATCCAAATCCGTAGTGTAAACCAACATCAGATCCGGTTTTTTATTTTGAAAGAGCCAAGTGGCTGTTTTTAATTTCACTTCATCTTTTGAGACGTCGTTTAACGGAGATCCTACGGCAAGTTCTGCTTCTTTATGAAGATCCTTTGTGGAAAGCACTCGAAGGAGTTTGTCATCCTCTGGGATTTTTTTTCTCCAGTATTGGGGAAGGTTCCAATCAATCCCAGCACCCACAGTGACAGGCCAAAATACATTCGCAGTGGTTTTGTGATTCTCTTTTGCTAAATCCCAAAGTGTGGGACTTGAGATATCTTCCGCATACCACATCCATCCCCCATCATTTTTTTCAAAAGGATCGGACAAGGTATTGTTGTAGATTCCATGTTCTGCAGGATCTTTTCCCGTCACCATAGAGGTATGTGCTGGATAAGTAACCGAAGGATTGATGGTTGCAATTTCGGAAACTCCGTATTTCTGAAAGAGTTCGCTTAGGTGGGGGAAATAAGAATGGTATTTGGGATCTGACCAGTAGTAAGCTGGAAACCCATCAATAGACAAAACAATCGTTTGGCGAATCTTTGCAGACTTTCCAGTATGTTTTTCCAATGTTTTTTTAGGTTTCGCATCTATGGAAAAAACACCGAAAAGGACCATCAAAATCCCAAAGGCTGAAACCAAACGAACATGCATTTCCAAGGATAAAAATACCTGAGAGACAATTTCTAAAGAGAATGAAATTGGATGCAAAAGCCTCCCGAAAGCGGAAAATCTTTTCAATCTTTTCTCTGATCTTTCTAATCTTCGCATAAACTCTGTTTAGCGAAAAATCAGTATTCTTGTTCCGATCTTGTAGATCCAAGGAGTTCGTCTGGAATGTCCTCAATGCTATCCCCAATTTGGATGGCGAGGCGGTTCCCCACGCGGCCCGGTGTGGCCTTGAACTTACTGCGATCCCCTACTTTTACCATAAGGTCGGTTTTAATCGGTGTGTTTTCCAGTTTGATCACATCCCCCACATGTAAGTTCATGAGATCATTCAGAGAGATGTCCACGCTTCCCACTTCAGAAATCAGAGGGATTTTGACTTGGTCGAGTCGCTCTTGGATGACGGCTCGGTTTTCGTCCACTTCCCCTTTACGAATCGAGGAATACCAATACTGCGCAGAAAGTTTATTGATGATTGGTTCAATCGTGATGTAGGGAATACAAAGGTTTGTCATCCCTTCTACTTCTCCCACTTTGGTTTCTAGGGTAATTAATACCACCATGTCATTGGGTGGAACAACTTGAGCAAACTGTGGGTTTGTTTCGATGTTTCCAAGTCGTGGACGTAAATCGATTACCGTGGACCAAGACTCTCGTAAGTTTCCAAGAATCCTAACAATGATCCCTTCCATTACCGATAACTCGATATCAGAAAGTTCGCGGTTTACCTTTGAGGACTCACCCTTGCCACCAAACAAACGATCGATGATGGTGAAGGAAATGGATGGATCGATTTCTAAAATCGCAGACCCGCGGAGTGGATCCATATTGATCACCGCAAGTGTGGTGGGGTTCGGGATGGAACGAATGAATTCTTCGTAGGTTAACTGATCCACCGAAGCCACGTGCACCACAACCAGGGCTCGTAACTGAGCAGATAAACCGGTGGTTGCCAAACGGGCAAAGGTCTCGTGCATCATCTGGAGTGTACGAATTTGGTCTTTTGAAAATTTATCCGGACGTTTGAAGTCGTAGATTTTGACTTTCTTTTGCTCCCCAACCGATGAGTATTCATCCTCCGAAACTTCGCCAGAGGAGATGGCATTTAACAGGGCATCAATTTCGTCTTGGGAAAGGATTTCCGTCATTTTTTTACCTTTACGAGTAAGTTTTTAATCTGCCAAAATCCAACTCGGCTTCCTTCTTCTTGTCGCAAGGTGTATATATATTCGTACCTTGTTTTGAACCGACCCATCATTCTTTCTACGTAAACTTGAACTCGGGCATCTCGTTTGGACGGATAGTCCACGTTCATGACCTTAAAGTATTTTAAAACACCGGAGGGTGTCTCCGTCAAATACTCTTTGAAATCTTCAATGATTGTTTCGCGTTCGCCAAGACCGGCTTCGGTATAGGCACTGCTGTAACGATCATAAGCTAAAATATATTCTGAAAAATCGATCCACTTAAAATGGTATTCCCAATGTTTCTTCATCTCCGCACCGAGAAATAGGAAGATGGTTTCTTCTGGAGAAAGCCCGCCATTTTCAGTAATTTGGCGAGTGACTGTTTCCTTTCTTTCTGCTTTGGAATTCTGGAATAAAAAACCGACTGTATTCTGTGAACGAAGGAAAGCTGATTTATCTTCCGTATAGTTGGGATAAAAATACCCGGTCACATAGAACTTATTTTCCGGTAAAAAACTATAATGTTCATCCAGGTAAATCGTCTTGGAAAAAGATTCATTTCTATGGAGGCTTACTTCTTTATTTTCATCTCCCACCAAATTGACGATGGTTGTCCTTCGTTTGAGGATGGGATCTGGAAATTCAGGATCTTCAATGGGTGTTAGGATGCGGTCATTTTCGTCTTTTACAATGATTTGGAAAGAATACCGGTAATCAAAGGAAGGAAAGATACGAACCACTTCTTTTCCCGTATTGGTCACAGTAAAGGTAAGCGGTACTCGTTCTCCGGCTTGGTAACTCCGTTTGGTTAAGGAAAGGCTGATTTTTGACTGTAGAGAGACAAAATTATCAATTCTCTCTCCCCTGGCATCTCTGTCAGGAAATGCATAGAGGGAATCTACCAAGAGAAATCCTAAAATCATGAAATTTCGGAGAGACCGCCGCATACAGTTTAAGATTTCGGCAGAACTTGAAATTTTCGAAAGAAATTTTAGGACATAAAACTTGTTAACCAGCACTCATTTTGGCTTCTTCCAAAATATAATCAGCAATACGGATGAGCCTTGTCGTGATCCCCACTAGTTTTTTGTATTGGTAGTAGTTTTCCCTTTGTTTGTCTAAATGTGGTTCCACAAGGGCTACCGTTTTTGAGGAAACTTTTAGGTTTTTGATCTCATTTTCCGTCACCCCATAGAGATTGGCTTCGGAAACAAAACGATTCAGCTCTTTCACCAAACTCTCGTCAGTGAGATCCTGAATTTCAAATACCTTTTCAATTTTTAAAATAAAATCAGTTAACGTTTTTTTAATTTTAGATTCTTCTTCTGTCGGGCGGCGTTTGGATGTGACCTGGTTTAGGGATTCGTATCTTTCCAAAGCCGTTTCATACAATTGGCTCATTTTTGATTTTTGGCCGAGGATGAAACTGATAAAACTAAGGAGTCCCACGAAAGTATCAGGGTAACGATTGATTCCCCCAATTTCATCGAGTGCATTCGCAAATCCTTCTTCATTATGCGGTACGGTCGTAATGAACTTTAACACCGGTTCCACGGAGGAACCCGATGTGTATTTTTGAATGACCTCGATTCCTTCTAAGTAGTTCATTGGCGTTTGTCGATGATGAGAACCTTACGGATGGTTGTCTGTAGGTTGCCTTTTTCAATGATTCGGTCAAGCACATCGTACCCGGTAACCAAAAATCCAAATACGGTATGAAGTCCATCGAGATGGGGAGTGTCCACTTGGTTGATAAAAAACTGTGACCCGTTGGTATTAGGACCTGCATTTGCCATCGCAAGAGAACCACGAACTGCTTTTTGACTAGGAAGTGCTTCGTTATAACGATAACCCACTCGGTGTAAAACTTCTAAAACTGGTAATTCCATGGCCTCTTGGTAAGCCTTTTCTACCTCAGTTCGTTTTTCTTCAAACTCAGCTCGCGATTGGATTTTGAATTCTGTGAGAACAGCACGTTGTAATTGGGATTGGTATTGGGGTGCGTCTTTGATTTTGAGTTTGTCAAGACCAAGTGCCTTTCCATTGATTTCATCTTCTGTTTGGTATCCAGGCCCACCGGTTCCATCACCACGAGGGCACCCACCTTGTGCCATAAAGTTTTCAATCACTCTGTGGAATTTTAAACCATCGTAGAACGGTCGTCTTTCGGAACCTTTATCGGTTATAAAGTCTTTTTCGCCTTGGGCCAAATCGATAAAGTTCTGCACCGTTTTAGGAGCTGCTTTATCATAAAGCTCTAAAACCAAATCCCCTGCTGAGGTATTGAACACAGCGTAAATGGCTGGTTTTTCAGGTAGTTTAACAGTGGTAACATCTTGTCGTTTGACTATGACTTTGGAAGGAGAATAAGAAACCGGTTCATATGTGATTTTTTTGAAAGTTTGGTCACTACAGAAAATGGTTTGGGAAAGAGCCAGAAAGAGAAAGGCAAAAAATGGGGCTTTGTTGATTACAATGGATTTCATATTTACTTTTTACCTTTAGATTCTATCGATTTTAACTTTTTGGTCAATTCGTTTACCTTCGCTTTAGCCCGTTTGATTTGTTCTTTTTGACGAAGGAGCGAGGTTCCTCCCATCACATCTTTTTTGTCACAAGAGGTTTCAAGAGAGATTGCGGCCTCGTATCCAGGGTCTGTTAGCACCGCATGGATTTGCCCCCTTTCCCCACTTGGAATATTAAATAGGTCATAACCCTTGGATGAGCAGTATTTTACGAGTTCTCCCACAATTTCATGGGCAGAACGAAACGGCATTCCCTTCGCACTGACAAGCCAATCAGCAAGGTCGGTTGCAGTGGAAAAACCAGACCTAAGGCTACGGATTGCATTTTCAGGAAACACTTGGATTCCCTCTACCATGTCCCTGATCCCTTCCATACTCAGTTTGATTTGTTTGACTGTGTCAAATAACGGAAGTTTGTCTTCTTGGAAATCCCTGTTATACGATAAAGGAGTTCCCTTTACCATCACAAGTAAATGCGTAAGGCTTCCCACCACACGGCCTGCTTTACCTCTGATGAGCTCTGCCACATCAGGATTTTTCTTTTGCGGCATAATGGAGGATCCCGTGGTTAAGTGGTCAGGGAGTTTGAAATAACTAAATTCTTGGGAAGTGTATAAAATGATCTCCTCACAAAACCTAGAGGCATGGATCATAAACTGTGAAGCGGCAAAAAGAAATTTAAAAATATGATCTCTTTGGCTCACCGCATCCATTGAATTTTCGGAAATTCGAGAAAGAGATAAATCCTTTCTAAGAAACTCCCTATCTGTAGCATAGTTGACTCCAGCCAAAGCACCGGAACCTAACACAAGTTCGTCTGCTCTATCATAAGCATCTAAAAAATCTTCAAAGTCACGAACATTGGCCCAAAAATGCGATAAAAAATAATGGGAAGCACGAATGGGCTGGGCAATTTGTAAATGAGTGTATCCAGGAATGATGGTCTTTGTATGGGCTTCTGCCTTACTAACCCAAGCGACAAGTAAATCCATAAGAAAAACCAAAATGGATTCCACTTCTGTTTTGATGTACAAACGAACATCTTGCGAAACTTGATCATTGCGACTGCGGCCAGTGTGAAGTTTTTTCCCCAAATCTCCCAAAAGTTCCGTTAGGCGAGATTCAACAGACATATGGATGTCTTCGTTTTCGATTTTGAATTCAAACTTTCCGGAATCGATTTCTTTTTTGATTTGTCCGAGCCCTGTTTCGATTTTTCGTTGTTCGGATTCTGATAAAATTCCAATTCGTTTTAACATCCGGGAATGGGAAATGGAACCTTCGATATCGTGAGCATAAAGTTCTTTATCAAAACTTATGGATTCTCCAATACGAATCATCAGTGAGGATGGTGGGGCATCAAAACGACCACCCCATAATTTTTTTTCTTTCATTCGGATTCCTTATTAAAACTCTCTGTCCACTGTTTCAAAATCTCTTTGTCTTTTTCAGATAACGTTGCATTGGAATGAAGTAATAAATAATCTTTTGGAGGCATCTCACCTTCTTCTACTTGTTCCCAAACTTCATATATTTTTTTGTTTTGTTTTCGTTCTGCCAACTTTCCAAATTCAGAAAAGTTTAATTCTTCACGACCTTCTTCTACATGGTGAGAGATGAGTAAAGACGCAGGGAAGATATAAGAATAAGCCGGCCAAACCGTTTCATTGGAATGGCAGTCGTAACAACTTCGTTTTAAAATTTCTTTGACTTCTTTACTTATTTGGATTTCGGAAGTGACAGGAGGGTTGTTTCGAGAGACGGGAAAAAACTGGAGGATGAGAAAAACTCCCAGTACAATAAGGAAAATTCGTTTCACACAAGACAGGTTCTAAGCCTTCCTCCGAAATCAAAGTATTATTTTTCTTGCCTTACATTAGAATTTAGTGATCCTTCTCCAGAGAGGTTCCCTTTGGATTTTATTTTTGCAAACTCACCCTATGTCTGGATTCTCCTCGGAATCACCTTATTATTTTCTGAGTTCCTACTTCCAGGAACCTTTGTGATGTTTTTAGGAATTGGGGCCATATTTACGGGAATTTTGACTCGTTTGGTTCCACTCGAGTTTTATAACCAAGTGGTGGTTTGGGTGGTTTCCAGTTTAGTATCCATTCTTGTTGGTGGATCTGCGGTAAAACGATTTTTCAAATCAGAATCTTCAGTGGATCCTTTCATCCAAGATGATTTTTTAAACCAAATTGTTCCCGTAGAAACTGATATTTTAGTAAAAAGGCATGGAGGAAAAATTCGTTTCCAAGGTACTCTTTGGGATGCCGTCTCCACTGATTCGAAAATACCCAAAGGAAATTTTGTTCGTATCTTATCTAGAGAAAATCTAACCTTCACCGTAGAACAAGTGGATTCATAAATTTAAAATTCACTTTTTTTAATCATAAATAAAAAAACCTTTTCACTTTTCCCTTATCTAAGTAGGGTCGAACGTCACAGAGGGGGAAATTATGGGCGCAACCGTCATCGTTGTATTTTTGATCATTGTTTATATTGTCAAAAAGACAATCATCATTGTTCCAGAACAAAGTGTTTATGTTAAAGAAAGATTAGGTGTTTTGAACGGGGTTTTAAAATCGGGATTTTATTTTATGATTCCATTTGTAGACCAAATTCGTTACCGCCAAAATTTAAAAGAACAAACCATCGATATCGATCCACAAGTTTGTATCACAAGGGATAACGTATCCGTTGAAGTGGATGGAGTTTTGTATTTAAAAGTCATCGATGGAGAAAAGGCATCTTACGGAATTGATAACTTTATGTTGGCAACCACACAACTTGCCCAAACCACTCTTCGTTCTGAAATTGGAAAATTAATTTTTGATAACTTACTTTCTGAAAGAGATGAAATCAATGGCCGAGTGGTTTCCAATATTGATCGTGCTACCGATCCTTGGGGAATCAAAGTCACAAGATACGAAATTCGTAATATCACTCCACCCAAACAAATCCTTCTCGAGATGGAAAACCAAATGAAATCCGAAAGGGAAAGACGAGCAGAGATCACCATCTCCCAAGGAGAAAAGGAAGCTCGGGTGAATCATTCGGTGGGAGAAAGACAAGAATCAATCAACATTTCCGAAGGGGAAAAAATTCGATTGGTGAATGAAGCCGACGGACGTGCCCAAGAGATCACACTCATTTCCAATGCGACAGCAAAAGGTTTACAACTCATCTCGGAAGCCATTAGTAAAAAAGGTGGAAAGGAAGCAGTCAGTTTACAAATCACTCAAGAGTATTTGGATGCCCTTGGTCAAATCCTAAAAACTTCTAAAACCACTGTGGTTCCAGAAACTTTAGCAAACATCGGTGGAGTGTTTGAAGGTCTTTCCAAAATCACCACAAAAATCCCACAGGTAGGAGAATAGTATGGAATTTATATACTTAGGATTTTGGTCGATCATCGCCATTTATTTGATTTATAAAATCTTCCGCTGCATCCGCATCATTCCGGCACAGGATGTTTTAATTGTAGAACGATTAGGAAAATACTCTCGGAGTTTACGAGCAGGTTTTCATATCCTCATCCCATTCATTGATCGCGATGCGTATTACCACACTCTCAAAGAACAATCCATCGATGTACAACCACAAATTTGTATCACACATGACAACGTACAGGTGAAAGTGGATGGAGTGATTTATTTAAAAATCATTGATCCCGTTCGCGCTTCTTACGGAATCGAAGATTTCCAATTTGCAGCCATCCAACTCGCACAAACAACTATGCGTTCTGTGATTGGAACGATGGAACTCGACAAAACCATCGGTGAAAAAGATTTAATCAACTCCACCATTGTAGCTGCCATTGACCAAGCTTCTGAACCTTGGGGGATCAAAGTCAATCGTTATGAAATTTTGAATATTGTTCCACCAAAATCGGTTCTTGATGCCATGGAAAAAGAAAAGAAAGCACAGATCGCCAAACGTTCGCAGGTGCTTCTTTCGGAAGGAGAAAGAGATTCTCGAATCAACCGCTCCCTCGGTTTCAAAGAAGAAGCTGTGAATAAATCCGAAGGGGAAAAACAAAGAAGGATCAACTCTGCGGAAGGAAAAGCAACAGAGATTGAAGCCCTTGCTGTTGCAACGGCCAAAGGAATTGAATCCATCGCCGGTGCTATCTCCGACCAAGGAGGTGCCTCTGCGATCAAACTCCAAATCACAAAGGCTTTTATCCACAATTTCCTGAATGTTGCCAAAGAGAATACGGAAATCCTCATCCCTGCGGATGTGATGAATTTACCAAATCTCATTGCCAACTTAACCGAAGGGAAAAAACCAAAAGCATAATAGGACAATCCTAGAATGCAAAAAAGGTAGCTTAATATTTGTCATCCGGTGGATTTTCCACCGGATTTTCTCGAAACAATCGAAAACTAGGTTTGGCCATAGCTTGTGCAGCAAGCGAAACAAGGAGTGCCTCGTTATCGTCAGGCCCAATGCGATTGGCATGGATCACCCCACAACCTTTGCAGCGGTGTAAAATCACCCATTCCCCTTTTCTAACCCAAATGGAAATTGCTTCCATCTTACTTCCGCAAATGGCAGCTCGGTCACCAGGAGAATTGTCCAGATGCAAACTCGTCAAACAATTGGGACAATGGTTCCTTTGGTCAGTTCCAAAACCGGGAGGAAACACCATTTGTTTGCATTCCACACAACGAAATTCATCTACATCAGAACGAAATCGATGGGATTTTGTTTTAGGTTTTTCGGACAAAAAGTCTTCGTCTTCATCATCAAAACGTTTTTTCTTAGAGATCTTTTGAAATTTAGATAGATCGGATTCACGTACCATATCCAGTTTTTGCGGCAAAACAAAAAGAGGAGACCAAAACAGTGGATGAGAGGAATAGACCGCCTGTGCGAAGATAGCCGCCTCCTAATTGAATTTAGGCGGGGTATCCAAAACAAGTTCACCGTTTTGGCGGTCTACGCAATGGCTAGAGCTAACATAAGATACAATTTGAAAGAGATAGGATTGGTGTCAAGGAGAATCAGTTGTCAACTTTTTGCAGAGGAAATAACAATTTTGACCTTCCGGGTAATTGGGAATCATTCCCACCTCTTCGTATCCTAGTTTTGTGTAGAATTTGGGAGCTTGGAACCCAAACGAATAACCAAATACAAGAGTAGCTCCTAGAATTTTGGCCTCTTCTTCAATTTGATTTAACAATTTGGTTCCGAAATCCATTCCACGTTTTTCTTCGGCCACCCAAAGGAGTTGGAGGTTCAGTCCTTTAAAAAATAAATAACAAAGGGCGGCAGCAACCAAGGTCTCTCCCTCTTTGACTAGGATGGCAAAAAATTCTTTTTTTTTCATGTTAGGATCACCTAACTTAGATACGCTGAATTCATGCAGAAGGTTCCAGAGTTCTGATTGTAAGTCTTCAGAAGGGTTTACAATCCTTTCTAGTGAATAAGGAGATTCAAATTCCATAAGTGAATTGATTTATTGGTTCAGGTAAGGTGGAAACCTATAAAAAGGCAGGGCCACCCAGTCTTTCCATCGGATCTACAATTTGAGTGATTTGTACTCCGTAGTAATCATCTAGGATAATGAGTTTTCCTCGTCCAACAAGTTTGCCATTCGCTAAGATATCGAGTTCTTCCCCAATATTTTTATCTAATTCTACAACAGTTCCTTCTGTGAGTTGCAAAACATCCTTAATAAACATCGTTGTTCTTCCGAGTTCAATCGTTAGTTGGAGGGTAACATCTAAAAGTAAATTGAGGTTTGCGGTATTACTTCCTGGACTGGCTTGCGATTTGGAAGCGGATCTAGCAGGACCCGGAGTGGCACTTGGACCAAGAGCAGCAGCAATGTCAGCAAAAGAGGGACCATTGTCATCCCCACCACCACCTCCGACGAGGGCATCCAAATCATCCAGACCACCACCACCTCCGGAACCACCAGCAGGAGAATTGCCTCCGCCACTAAATCCGCCGAGTAGAGCGTCTATATCCTCTTGTGATAGTGAACCTTCACCCATATCTTTGCAACCTCTCCAATGTATTCGTCGGTGGAAATCAAAATCCTTCCTTGAAAAAAAAGGGAAAGTTCCGCATTTTGTTCCTTATGTCCAATTCTACGACCCATCCGGATTATTTTAAGGCAAAGGAAGTATTTAGCTCCGAACTAAAGAACGCCAACTATCAATTTGTTCAGGAAAAGGAAGAGACTCTATTTCGTTTTCGTTCGGAAAATGCGGGCAAAGACCGAATCTTGGACTGCTTCGGAATCATTAGAAATTATATCGAAAACTATCGGATTTATAATTTTGAAGATGGGTATATTAGCATCCAAGCCTTAAACGAAAATCTATTTGAACCCCAAAAGAACCTTTCTGGTAAATTTAGGATTCGATTTTCATTCAAATCGGATTTAAAAGTCGAATGTTCCAAACATGGGGATTTTTCCACCAAGGAAATCCAAACCTGTGTCAGCCTCTTTCATTTTTTAAAATCAGAAGGATCTGAACCAAAAGACCCAAGGATCCTCCTCCACCAACTCGGAGCCGAAGTGTATGACCCTAATTTGGAAAAGGCAAAAGGGAATGATTTAGGTTTTGATTCCGTATTTGGATATGAAGGTGTGAAGTCACAGATTTTGGAAAGTTTGGTTTTTCCGATTTTGAAACCAGAACCATTTTATGAAATTACCAAACTCACTCGAAAAAAACCAAGTCCCAATCTCCCGCGGGCTGTGCTCTTTGAAGGAGAACCAGGAGTGGGAAAAACCAGTATGGCAAAAATTGTATCCCATCTCTGCGGGGTTCCCATGGTTTACGTTCCCGTTGAATCCATCCTCAGTAAGTACTACGGGGAATCGTCTCAAAACTTAGCCATGGTTTTTGATGCTGCTGCCTTATTTCCGAAATGTATGCTTTTTTTGGATGAAATCGATTCCCTTGCCACTTCCCGTGAGGATGGGCTTTTTGAGGCCACACGAAATCTCCTCAGTGTCTTACTCAGGAAACTAGATGGATTTTCCGAACGCAGCGGAACCATCACCATTGGTGCTACCAACAGAAAAGCCGATTTGGATTCTGCCCTTTTGTCCCGGTTTGACAGAAAAATCTACTTTCCTTTGCCAAACAAGGAAGAAAGATCCAAAATTTTAGAAGGATATGCCAAACAACTCGATTCCAAGGATAGAACTAGGCTTGCCGAATCCTTAGAAGGAGCCTCAGGAAGGAACCTTAAAGACTATTGTGATTATGTGGAACGCCGTTGGATCACAAAAAACTGGGAAAAAGAGGATCTTTTGTCCGCTCCCGGGATTTCGTTTTATTTGGATTCCTTAACGGATTTTGGATGGAAACGCTAAAAAGTAAGAGTTTAGGCTTCAATCTTCTAGGTGAATTACCGATAATTTTTACAGGATAGTTGTTTACGACCATCGGTCGTTCTTTGGTATCCTCAAATTAACCTTTTAGGAAGATTCGGACATGAAAATAAAATTAATACTCCCCATCCTTTTGCTCAACATTGGGGTTTTCGCTCAAACTGGTAGCTCGGAAACAGGTTCCACATCTGCGGGAATTGATCCTACTCAATCCGGTAAATCCATTACTGAGACGGAAAAAGAATTAGATGATAATATTTCTGAAGTGAATAAACGCCTTCGTTTACACACAGTTTTATTTAAAATGAAAGTGAGAACTCTTCCTCACCGCACGATCCTTTACAAAGGAAAACCAAGTGCTGACGGAGAAAGATGTGAAGCTGCTGACAAACAAGAAGCACAAGATAACACTTGTTTGCATCTAGAAGTTTTTGACTTTGTTGGTAGTGAAGATGGTCGTTCTGGAAAAAACTTAGGTGCAAAATTCAAAAAGATGGAACTCTTTTTTGAAGGTGCTAACAATGCTGATCCAGATCCAAGAAAAGAACAACCACGTAACCTAACTAAAATTAGAACTTACATCTACCAAAACAACTTTGTATTAGAAGACAAAATTATCTCTGTGATTGCTGACGTTGCGCCAAATGGAGCTGCGGCTCATGATGATAAATTGGAACTATTCTACCAACATGATGATTATCCTGTTTGGGGAACTCCAGAAACTCCTTCTGAAAAAGGTGTTGGTAAATACATTCTTTCTAATGTGGAAAATACAAAAACTAACCCAATTCGAAACAATTTTAAAAAACAATTCTACTTCAAAAACTTGGACTACTTCGACAAACTGTTTACAAAACTTTTCGATTACAATGATCGAGATTCCAATAAACATTATAAGAAAAACGTAGAAGCATTGAAGAGTTCTTTAAAATACTAAGAACAACAGGTTCTTAATTGAATCTCGTTAAACAATGTCCGAATTGTTCCACGATGTTACGGTTCCCTGCCACACAGGGAACCATTTTGGTTCAATGTCCCGTTTGTTCCCACCGTTTCACCTTTGTTCCTGATTTAGAAAGTTCTGAAGATTTTCAAAACGAATCAGAACCAATCCCCTCTTTTCAATTCCAACCTTCTTTTCAAAGTTACAAAGAATTATTCTTGGATTTGCTTTATGCTCCCATTGATTATTTAAAATCGCGAACTGGGCCAAAAAAAAGAGAAATTCGCCTGATTCCTATTCTGCTATTTACTATCCTTATGTTGTATTTTTGGAAATGGTCATCTTTTCCTAATACTCCAAAACAAAATACTGCAAAAGAAGAAGAACTCCAAAATCCTATGTTGGAAGAACCTAGGAATGAACAAGAACCAGGTTTTCCGGAAGAAGATTCAATACCCAATACGAAACCCAATTACGAGATCTAACAATTGAATTGGATTCTTGTTTATGAAGAGGAACTAAATTCGAATCATTTAGTCCAACTAACAGATGAGAGACATACTCACATTAGAACCATCTTAAAAAAAGACAAGGGAGAAAAGATCCAAGTAGTCATTCCAAGTTCCGGTAATTATCTTTTCCAAATACAAGATATTTCTGATTCTTCCACAACATTAGAAAAATTGAATTATCTTCCTGATGTTCTAAAACCCCTTTCCATCCATACCTTCTTTTCCTTACCAAGGCCCCAAACGGGGAAAAAACTTTTACACTTAAGCGGAGCTTATGGTGTGGATTCTGTATATTTTTATGCTACAGAATCAAAAAACAAAGAATATTGGACTTCTCCTGTTTATGTGAAAGATACCCTTTCTTATTTAGAAACAGGACTTATCCAAACAGGAAATTACAAACTACCCAAGATACAACTGGCCCAATCCTCACCTTGGAAAACATTTTTAAAAACATGGAAGGGAAAGGTTTTTGTATTAGACCGTGAGGGAGAAAATCACTCTTCAGTTTTATTAGAATTTGCGAATGCAGCAGATAACGATAATCCAGTATTTGTTTTTGGTTCAGAATCTGGATGGAAACCTGATGATCTTTTGTTTTTTAAAGAATGTGGATTTAAAACGGTAAGCCTTGGGCAAATTAATCTTAGAACAGAATTTGCATATTCTGCTCTTTTACACCAATTGTTTTCGATTAAAAACTAATCCCACCCGAAACTAAAAATCGAATTTCATCAATACTCACAAAAGACTTTTCACTGGTATCTAAGTAGTACTTTCGATAGTTTTGCAACCGTAATACAATTGGACCAAAGGATTTGGAAATTTCAGCGGCAGCTTGTGTGTTGTTGTCTAACTCAAAAGCCTTCCCTTGGGACTCATATCCTTTTTTTGTATAATAAAAAGACATTAAAAAAGAAGATCCTAAAGGAATGTATGCAGCAGCAAACACACGTTTGTTTCCTTTTAACCCGTAATCTTCCACTGCAAACTCAAAACCCAAATGATAAAAATTAATATAAATGGTATGATAGTAACCTGTGACTTTGGAATTAGATTGGTTGTCTAAATAATCATATTTCGGGCGAATGGGTGCAGAAATGGGAAACTTTTGAAACCGTTCCACTTCGTAAAAACTATCAAAATACATGGGTGCATAATTGGCAGTCATCTGACGAAACTCAGGTTTTAAAATGACATTTAAGTCTTTCGTTCCTAAACGAAAGATAGTTCCATAATGTGTACCTTGGGCTCCATCAAGTCCTTTGATTTTATTAAAGTCCAAATAAGGAGTGAGTTCCACAAAAGGTAAATTGAGAAGTCGGTATTCAATATCCATTCCTTCCACAGAAGCGCGAGTCACTTGGGTAGTTTTGGGATTATCCAAATTCTTTTCTGTAACAGGAGATCCATTGGTATTATAAGACATTTGTACGGGAGCTGCCCTATCCCATGCTCTAGTATAACCAATCGTCAATCGGTTGTACCATGGATCATTGTCCACAAGTTCCATCCGAGAATCTTTGTTAATGGGCCTTAGTTCTTTTTTTTTGGCTTCTTCTGCCTTTTTGTTTTTGGATTCTTCCGAACCAGCTTCTTCTTCTACGCTGATTCGACCTGATTCATCTAAAACATTCCCTCGTAAGTTCATAAGGTAAACCAAATCAGAGGACTTGTCAAATAATGAAATTAAAGATCTCCCTATAGCAAGAGGTTTGATATAAACCCGAGCCGCATTCACTTCAAAATTGACAACAGAATTAGCAAAATACTGAACTCCCACGTAATCAGTATTTAAGTCTGCCATTACACCTGGATTATAAGAATCAAACCTTGAGGAACTTTGGTATTTATTGACAATAGTTCCATGGCCAACATAACCATCCACCATCTTACCTGTGTAAGCTGAATAAGTAACCTTTCCTGGAATTTGTTGGTTGTAGGTTCCGTAAGAAATATAATTTAACACTCGTGCATAATCATTTTTACTATTGTAATCCATCTCTCGGATTTTACCGGGTTTACTATCTAGTTGGAGTGGATCCTTATCAACAGCCAGGGCATTGATCGGAAGGGAAAAGGAATAACCGAAATTACTACCATGGTTGTAAGTAAAATTCGGTGAAATATAACCGTAATAATCCTTTTGGAAACTGGCAGCACCGGCATCAAATTGTAAAGCTGAGGCTCTCCGCGATTCAGTCCCTGTGGGAACCCACACCTGTGCTTCCAAGGCAAATGCCAAAGGGAAAATCAGGAACAAAAAACCTTGGGTCAGAAGAAACTTCATCACGATACGATCATTATCGTATGGTTTTGGGCTGAAAATAAGAAATAATCTTCTCAGAGTCGATCCAATAAATTGAACCAATATTCTGCTTTATTGGATTTTTTCTTGACAATTAGGAGAGCGAAGGCGAGGATGGCAAGACCATCGGGGGAATTTATGCCACGTAATTTTAAACCAGAAACCATCGCACTCCACGGAGGACAAGAACCGGATCCGACAACTACATCGAGAGCTGTTCCATTGTACCAAACCACTTCTTATGTATTTAAAGATACTGACCATGCCGCACGACTATTCGGCTTACAAGAGTTTGGAAATATTTACACAAGACTCATGAACCCAACCACAGACGTTTTAGAAAAGCGTGTGGCAGCTTTGGAAGGTGGTGTAGCAGCTCTGGCAACAGCATCAGGTCAAAGTGCGGAAACTCTTGCACTTCTGAATATTGTAGAGGCAGGACAAGAAATTGTAGCTTCTTCATCACTCTATGGTGGAACATACAACCTTCTCCACTATACATTTCCGAAACTCGGAATTAAAGTTCACTTTGTTGACCAATCAGATCCTGAAAATTTTCGTAAAGCTTCCAATGAGAATACAAGAGCGTTTTATGCAGAAACTTTAGGAAATCCAAAACTCGACACCCTCGATATTGCAGCCGTCAGTAAAGTTGCAAAAGAAGTGGGTGTTCCGCTAGTGATTGATAACACGATGCCTTCTCCTTATTTAGTGAACCCCATCAAACATGGTGCTGACATTGTTGTCCACTCGCTCACTAAATTTTTAGGCGGCCATGGAACTTCTATTGGAGGGATCATCATTGATGCAGGTACCTTCAATTGGGGGAATGGGAAATTTAAAAACTTCACTGAACCAGATCCATCTTATCATGGACTTAAATTCTGGGATGTGTTTGGAAAATTTGAACCATTCGGTGGAGTGAATATTGCTTTTATTTTGAAAGCTCGAGTGCAAGGCCTAAGAGACCTTGGTCCAGCAATCTCTCCTTTCAACGCTTGGCAAATTCTACAAGGTGTGGAAACTCTTCCACTTCGTATGGAACGCCACTCAAGCAATGCTCTTAAAGTGGCTGAGTTTTTACAAAAACACCCTAAGATTGAATGGGTCAACTATCCAGGTCTTCCAACAGGCAAAGACTTTGCGACAGCTAAAAAATACCATGAACGTGGACTCTTTGGTGCCATCGTAGGTTTTGAAATCAAAGGTGGTGTGGAAAAGGCAAAAAAATTCATCGATGGACTTGAGCTTTTTAGTCTTCTTGCTAACATCGGTGATGCGAAATCTCTTGCGATCCACCCAGCTTCAACAACCCACCAACAGTTGACTGGAGCAGAACAAATTTCAGCCGGAGTCACTCCAGGGTTTGTTCGTTTGAGTGTAGGACTTGAAAACATCGATGACATTCTGGTAGACTTGGAAGAGGCATTAAAAAATATCTGATTAAGACTATGCCTACCGCCGAACAGAACGAGTTTTCCCACGGATCCGTAGGCGTAGTACGTACTCAAATCATTCAATTTGACTCTTTGACTTTAGAGGGGGGTGAAACCATCACTCCTCTCGAAATTGCTTATGAAACTTACGGCACATTAAACGAAAAAAAAGACAATGCTATCTTAGTCTGCCATGCCCTTTCTGGCGATGCCCATGCTGCCGGTTTTCATGAAGGGGACAAACGACCTGGTTATTGGGATTTTTACATTGGACCTGGAAAAGCATTTGATACCAATCGTTACTTCATCATCTCCTCGAATGTGATCGGAGGGTGCAAGGGATCTAGTGGACCACTTACCATAAACGGAAAAAATGGAAAACCATTCCAATCAACATTTCCTTTTGTCTCCATTGGAGATATGGTCAACGCACAAGAAAAATTAATCAGCCATTTTGGAATTCATAAACTTTTTGCCGTTGCTGGTGGTTCCATGGGTGGAATGCAAGCCTTACAATGGTCAGTTGCATATCCAGACCGACTGAAAAATTGTATTGTGATGGCATCCTCTTCCGAACACTCTGCACAACAAATTGCTTTTAATGAAGTGGGAAGACAAGCCATCCTCTCTGATCCTAACTGGAACCAAGGTTTGTATACACAAGAGAATCGACCATCAAAGGGTCTCGCCCTTGCCCGAATGATGGGTCATATCACTTACCTAAGTGACGAGATGATGCGAGAAAAATTTGGTCGTAAACCGCCCAAAGGGAATATCCAATCCACAGACTTTGCTGTGGGAAGTTATTTGATTTACCAAGGAGAGTCTTTTGTTGACCGGTTCGATGCAAACTCATACATTTACGTCACCAAAGCACTAGATCATTTTAGTTTGGGTACAGGAAAGGAACTTACAAAAGTATTAGCAAAAGTTAGATGCCGATTCTTAGTAGTCGCTTATACGTCGGATTGGCTCTATCCTCCTTACCAATCAGAAGAAATTGTGAAATCTTTGGAAGTCAATGCAGTTCCCGTTAGTTTTGTGGAACTCAACAATCCGGCGGGACACGATAGTTTTTTATTACCGAGTGATCAACAGGATTCCATCCTTCGAGATTTTTTAAGTTCTACGGACGAAGGAGTTTTCCTTTGAACATCCATACAAATGAAACCTTGGGTTTAGATTTAAAGAACAGACCGGATATCTCTTACATTGCCAATTTGGTCAAACCCGGAGAAAGAGTTTTAGACCTTGGTTGTGGGTATGGAGAACTCATGTTAATCCTAAAAAACAAAGGGGTTCGTGTCCAAGGAATTGAAAAGGATGATAAATGTATCATCCAATGTGTTAAAAAAAGTTTATATGTGCATCATGGTGATATTGATGATGGACTCAAACACCATTTGGATCATAGTTTTGATTTTGTCATCCTCAACCAGACCATACAACAGACGTTAAATCCTGGTCAGATCATCAAAGAATGTTTACGAATTGGAAAACAAGTGATCATTGTATTTCCAAATTTTTCTCACTGGCAAATTCGTTCTTCCATCTTACTTAGCGGAAAAACTCCCGTTACGGAGCTTATGCCTTTCCACTGGTATGACACACCTAACTTACATTATTTATCTGGCAAGGATTTTGAAGACTTTTGTGATTTTGAAAGGATCAAAGTTTTACACCGAGCTTTTTTTAACAGGACAAGACAAATCAAACTGTTTCCGAATTTGTTTGCGACTCTTGCTTTATTTGTGATTCGGGCGTAAAAGATAGGTAGGATTTCTTCTGTTAGGAGAGGTTACAAGTTAGGGACTCGGTAGGTATACCATCCCCGCCCTATTCGAACTGGGTGGGGTTATCCACCCGCCACCCAATGACGCCTGTTTACCACATCCCACTTAAAAAGAAAAGACTCTTGCCAAAAGTTTCAATTTTATATTTAAAAAGTTCATAGTTATACAAAAGCCCGGCAATCACTCCGGGCTTTTAGCTGTACGACGATCATTCAATCATTATAACTATCGAAAGATTTCAAAAATCCTTTAGGGAATTCCTGAAATTTTAGCAAAAGAAATAAGAAAGATTTTTGGTAAAAAAAATATTTTCTAAAGTATCCAAAGATAGTAAATTAGCGGATCACCACCTAACTTAAAATATTCTATTAGATAATAAACCTATATCAGATATTCAAATAAATTTTCATCTTGGTTCACCAAAGTAAAGTTAAGGAGAAGGGAATCCATTCTCTCGAGTAAACTTTCGAAATCATCTCTAGATTTTAATTCAATACCAATTAGGGCAGGCCCCGATTCTTTATTGTTTTTTTGAATGAATTCAAATCGAACGATATCATCATTTGGACCAAGAATCTCATTAACAAATTGTTTTAAAGCTCCGGGTCTTTGTGCAAAACGTACTATAAAATAATGTTTTAATCCTTCAAATAGGAGCGACCTTTCTTTGATTTCTTGCATTCGATCAATATCGTTATTACCGCCACTAAGGACGCAGACTACTTTTTTCCCACGAATTTGATCGGCATATTGATCCAATGAAGAAATACTCAATGCTCCTGCCGGTTCCGCAACAATGGCATCTTCATTGTATAAATTCAAAATGGTGGAACATACCTTCCCTTCTTTTACGAGCAACATATCAGAAAGAACTTCTTTACAGATCGGAAAAGTGAGATCCCCTATTTTTTTTACCGCAGCCCCATCTACAAATTTATCGATTTTTTCGAGGGAAACGGGCCTTCCTTCTTTCAGTGCTTCTGTCATGGAAGGGGCACCGAAAGGTTCGACACCAATGATTTTTGTGTTGGGTGATTTTTCTTTAAAATAACTACCAACTCCAGCACAAAGCCCACCTCCACCAATGGGAACAAACACATAATCGATGTCAGACTCTTCGTCTAAAATTTCTTTAGCAACAGTACCTTGACCTTCCATAATTTTGATATGATCAAAAGGTGGGACAAAAACTTTGTTATGAGTTTTAGTATATTCTAAAGCAAAGGATTGGCATTCATCAAAAGTATCACCAACTAATATAATTTCGATCCAATTACCACCAAACATTTTTACTTGGTTGATTTTCTGTTTGGGTGTGATGGCTGGCATATAGATCACACCATGAAGGTTCAAAAGTTTACAAGAATAAGCTACCCCTTGCGCATGATTTCCGGCACTCGCACAAACCACTCCCCTTTCCCGTTCTTCCAAGGTTAAACTTTGGATTAAGTTGTACGCACCCCGAATTTTATAAGAACGGACTAATTGTAGATCTTCTCGTTTGATGAAAATTTTCGCGCCAAAACTTTCAGATAATTTGGCATGAAATTGAAGTGGAGTTTTCAAAACGATTGATTGGATCGCTTCGTAGGCAGAATCAATATCTAATTTCATAGAGTTTACTCACTATTTCAAATAAATAGAATGTTCCGTTTTTGGAGAATGAATTTATCTTTTGAAGTAAAAAAAGGAAAGTGATCAATGAAAAAGGGAGGTTTGAGTTTGGAGGGAATATCAAAAAAAGAAAATCGAGAAACCAAAGCCAGGGCCCCAACCACCCTGCCCGGCCTTTAGTTTCTCTTATCCTATTACTGGAGCAATCTCATCACTGACTGAGACTTCATGTTTGCTTGCGCAAGCATTGATGTAGCAGCCTGAGTTAAGATTTGGTATCTCGTGAAGCTGGTCATTTGTTCAGCCATGTCAGTATCACGGATACGAGACTCAGAAGCTTGTGTGTTTTCATAAGCATTCATAAGTCCTTTCGCAGCATGCTCCATACGGTTGTAATAAGCACCAAGGTCAGCTCTTTGTTTAGAGATCACTCTTAGGGCATCATCACAAAGTCCGATTACGGAGTTTGCTTTACCTGCAGTCGAAAGAGAGATGAAAGTAAGAACCGTAGGGTTTCTTAATCCCAATGCCGCAGTGTTCATTGTTTCAATGTACACGCGCTCTCTTTGGTGCATGTTAGCTCCAATATGGAACCACATACTAGCAGTTGGGTTGAGACGAGCGAAAGCTCCTGTAAGCAGTTTCATTTTGTTGAATTCTGCTTGAGAAGCGATACGATCGATCTCGTCCACTAGCTGTGAAACCTCGACTTGGATCTGTTGTCTATCTTCTTCCGAGTAGATACCGTTCGCAGCTTGCACCGCGAGTACACGAACACGTTGAACGATTTCGTGTGTTTCTTGAAGATATCCTTCCGCCGTTTGAATGAGGGACATACCATCTTCAGTATTCTGTTCTGCACGTCGAAGACCAGCAATCTGAGTTCTCATTTTCTCAGACACTGCAAGTCCAGATGCGTCATCTCCGGCTTTGTTAATACGCATACCAGAAGACAACTTCTCGATATCTTTGCTCAGGTTCGTGTCGTTAGACTTCAAAGTTCTGTGTGCAAAGATCGCACTTACGTTGTGGTTGATAATCATCCGGGTTCCTCCTTGAATCCGTTCCTTCGCAACTTGAAGTTTTTGCCTCAAGTCCGAAAAATTGATGAATTTTCGAAGAGGCCGTCCTTGGCCCTTTCATCAAGATAAGGATCGGTCATTCAGGTACGGAGGATAATAGGGAAAAAGAAATAAAATTTGAATAAAAATAGAACTTCCCCTTTTCTAAAATATGTCCTCCGAATTCTATGGAACTGGATTTCAGAAAAAGGCAGGCTTTTTACGTGTTAGAGACCATATATTTAGCGAACCCCCGAGGATTTTGTGCTGGAGTGAAGTATGCTATTTCTTATGTAGAAACAGCATTCCAAGAAAACCCTGAAAACCCTCTTTATGTTCGAAAAGAAATCGTCCATAACCAGAGAGTTGTGGAAGAAATGAAAAAAAAGGGAATTCGCTTTATTAGTGAACTGAGCGAAGTTCCAGACGGTGCCACAGTGGTTTTTTCTGCCCATGGTGTTTCCCCGGAAGTTGTGAAAGAAGCCACGGAACGTAAGATGAAAATTGGGGATGCCACCTGCCCCCTTGTCACCCGGGTGCACAAAAAAGCTCGGAATATCAAAGACACCCACCAAATCATCTACATAGGTCACAGAGGACATGACGAAGCCATTGGAACCATGGGAGAAGCTCAAATGTTTTTAGTAGAGTCCCCAGAAGATGTAGAAAATTTAAAAAATAAAATTTCCAATGATAAACCCCTCACTTATCTGATGCAAACCACTCTTTCTGTGGAAGACACAAAAAATGTAGTAAAAAAAATTGAAGAAGTATTTCCCTATGTCGAACATCCTCAAAAGGATGATATCTGTTATGCGACAACGGAAAGACAAGAGGCAGTTAGATCCATGTTGGATTCTGTGGATGCAATGCTCGTTATTGGTGCAGAAAATTCTTCTAACTCGGTCAGACTTTGCCAACTCGCTAAAAAAACAAGACCTGATAGTTTTCAAATTTCTCGTAAAGAAGACGTAAATCCCGACCATATCAAAAATTCTAAAATTAAAACTTTAGGAATCACAGCAGGTGCTTCCAGTCCACAAGTCCTTGTGGATGAAATTGTGGGAGAAATATTAAAACATTTTCCAGATGCAAAAGTATCTTTATTTCCCGAAAGCAGAGAAGATACAATGAGTTTCAAACTACCAAAGGAACTACTCAAACAATATTAAAATGCCTTTAGATGCTTGGTCACTACTAAAAGCCTCCCTAGAAGGAGATGATTCAGGCACAAGCATTCTATCCATTGATAAAACGACAAAAAAATTTGAGTTTATTTTGCGAAATAAACTCTTTGATACCTTAGAATTTGGATTCGATTTAAATAGTTTTCTCACAAAAAAAATAGAAAATTCTGATTTTTCTAGAGAACTAATCTACAAAACAGATGGAACCATCATAGAATCCCACTTTGGAAAATTCACTGTTCCTGAAGAAAGTAAAAACAAAGAATACACAAAGTTTTGTATCAAAGATATTACCGCCAAACAAAGACAAGAAGAAGATATTGCCTGGCGATTACGATTTGAAATTGGAGTTGCCTCTTCCATTCAAATTCTGATCCAACAACCTTCTATTAGAGAAGGATTACCTCACGCCCTCTATCAACTCCTATACTTTACGGAAATGGATTCTATTTTTTATCTTAAATATGAACCGGTGGAATCACAAACTAGATTCCAAATTTGGGTGAATGAAAGAAAATCTACGAAATACCCACTGCTACCCCAGGAATGTCAAAATTCAGATTGGTATGAACTCGGACTCACTCGTTGGGTTCATAAACTAAAAAAAGAAAAAACCATTCACTTAACAAAAGAAAGAGCTCTAACTCGAGAAAAATGGTTCTTTGACCAAACACAAGCCGAAACCCTCCTTCTCATTCCCGTTCTTTTTGAAAATCAATTCCTAGGTGTTATGGGTTTTTTAAAATACAAACCAAACTCTCCGATCAAACAAGAAAACCTTTTGATTTACCAAACTGTCAGTCGGTGGATGGGCCTTTTTGTCCAAAGAGATTTGGACCTCATGGAAATCAATCGTTACAAATCCACCTTAGAGTCGTTAGTTTTGGAGCGAACACTAGATCTCACAAAAACCAAAGACGAACTGGAGAGAGCCTATCGTGCCAAAACTGAATTTTTAGCACATATGAGTCACGAACTCAGAACCCCATTAAACTCAATTATTGGATTTTCCAAACTCATCCAAATCCCAGATTCAGACAGTACCGGAAAAGAATACCTAAACTACATTTACACGGGTGGGACAAGACTCTTAAATATGATCAATGAGATTTTGGGTCTGATGAAAATTGAGTCGGGCCAAATCAAAATCCAATTAACAACGTTTAAACCAGAAGATCTATGTCGCCAAACTTTAGAATTAATCCAACCACAAGCTAACGCGAAAGGGATGGACATTCGTTTCAAACCCCCTTTGCAGTCGAAAAATCTAACCTCAGATTCCGGAAAAATCCAACAAATCCTCCTAAACCTTCTTTCCAATGCGATTAAATACTCAAATCAAGCGTACATTGAATTTGATTGCCATTGGGAACTGGACAACTTGGTCATTTCTGTTCGTGATTTTGGGCCCGGGATCTCCGAAGAGGATCAAAACCGCGTTTTCCATACCTTCACCCGGTTAAACGACGATGGCAATATAGAAGGAACAGGGTTAGGATTGTCCATTTCTCAGGGTCTTGCGGTAAGACTCGGAGGGTATATCGAACTTACCTCCCAACTCGGCCAAGGATCGAATTTTAAACTCAAGTTACCTGAATTAATAAAATAAAGGAATTGAACCCTGTAGGATTCTCCCTTATGATTTCCGATAATCTATATGGTGGAATCGAACTTAAATCCAAACAGTGCCACGTCTACACGGACGAAGGAGTCCCAAAGACGACCGAAGGAACCAATCCTCATTATCGAGGATAAAAAAGAAAATCAAGTCCTTCTTGAGGCGATTTGCAAACGGATTGGAATGGAAACCGAAATTGCAGAGGATGGAAAAGTGGCCCTCGAAATGGCATCCCAAAAGCCGTATAGCCTATATTTGGTGGATTTAATGATGCCTGTGATGGATGGGAAGTCTTTCATCCTAGAAAGAAAAAAATTAGAACCTTCCGCAGTTTTTATTGTTCAAACAGCAATTGACCAAATTGATGAAATCATCGAAATCATGAAACTCGGTGTTTATGATTACCTTTTAAAGCCACTTCATGTAGAAATTGTTTCTGATCGTTTGGAAAAAGCATTAGAATACGTCTACTTAAAGCGAATGGAATCTGTTCTCATTGATGAGGAATCGAAAGAGTTAAAAAGCCAACTGGAGTGGCTTAACTACAAAGAATCCCATAGAAAAACAAACGAAGTCAATTCAGAACTCTACTCAATCCTCAATCTAAAAACTACTTTAATGCAAGGATCTGGCCTTGGAGCCATGTCGACCATCATCGATTCGATCCAACAAATCAAAGTAGACCAAGGTAAAGATTATCTCATTAACAAAGAGTTTTGGGATTTGTTATTCGAAAACCATGAACATAATATGGCAATGATGTCTGGACTTGACCTAGCGGTTGATATCATCCAAAACAACGCTAAATTAGTTAGAAGAAAAAGTGAAGAGTTACTCCGAATTTTACCATCTCTTGTTGAGTCCTTTAGAGCAGAAATAGAAGAACGAGAAATTAAAGTAAATTTGCCCGTGATCAAACAATCTGTATATTTAGATTTCGATATAGAATCGATGAAACTTGCCATCCATGAAATCATCACCAATGGATTAAAATACTCCAAAAAAAAATCACATTTTGATGTATTTGTTACCTTTGTGGATGGATACTTTTGTTTGTCAGCCAAAAACAATATTATTGAAGACGAATATGCAAAACAACTAGCTCATTCGGAAAAAAGACTAATTGAACCTTTTTATCGCATCCACCCACCTGTCGAAAGTTTTTACTCGAAAGAAAAATTCAGTTTAGGCCTTGGTTTGACGATGGTTGATTTTATCCTTCACCGACACAATGGAATGTTTTTCATTCGTAATGCCATTGACCATACAACAGAAGTCAAAGCTGACTGTATCATTGCCGAAATATTTTTACCAATTCAAAACGAAAAGGAAACAAAACATGAATAGAAAAATTCTGATTATCGATGACTCTGCGGTATTTCGCAAAATCATCTCCGTCCATTTAAAAAATGCAGACTTTGATTTGATTGAGGCCGGTGATGGTATCGAAGGTTTGAAACAACTAGAAAGTAACGAAGTTGATTTGATTGTGTCGGACATGAATATGCCGAATATGGATGGAATTAGTTTTGTAAAAAAGGTCAAAGAAAATCCGAAATACAAATTTACACCGATCATTATGTTAACCACCGAATCCCAACCAGAAAAAAAACAACAAGGAATGGATGCCGGTGCAAAAGCATGGTTAACCAAACCATTTTCACCAGAAGAGTTATTGGATACTATTTCTAAATTATTACCATAACCATGGAACCAGTCCAAACACTTAGAGAATCAAATTCTGGTTTTGAAATTATTTGGCAAGGGTATCTCACTGTACCTTTTGTCAAAGAATGGAAAAATTTATCTGACGTTTGGACAAATACAAAAGGAAAAATCATCCATCTGGACTTACAAGGAATTGAACGAATTGATACCGCAGGAATCCAACTTTTAGTTTATTTAAAAGAATTCAGCCAGTCAAATCACTACTCCTTCCATTTAAAAAACCACTCTCTTGCAGTGCTAAAAGTTTTGGATTTGCTTGGCCTTGTGAGTTTTTTTGGAGATCGTGTTAAGGTAAAAAAAGAGCATTCAAACGAAGTTGAATTTAAATATGGCACGAGGAAATTTAGTTAATGGATTTAACAGAGGTTATAGACGCCTATTTAGTTGAATCTGATGAATTCCTTCGGGATATGGAGGCAATTTTACTTCGTACAGAAGTTTCTACTCCTTCAGATGATGACTTAAACGCAATCTTTCGTGCTGTTCATACCATCAAGGGGACAGCGGGAATGTTTGGATTTGAATCCACTGTAAAATTCACCCATGTAGTGGAAAATTTATTAGATGGACTACGTTCTCACAACATTCCTTTCCAACAAGAATTAACAGAAATTTTATTACATGCAAAAGACCATTTATCTTATTTAGTTTTTGAAGAAACAAAAGGTAAAATTACAGAAGAGAAAATTAGTTTCGGTAATTCTATTTTAGAAAAAATGAAACCCTTTCTAAAAGAATCAAATGGAGAAGTCCCGACAAAAACTCAGGAAATTACTCCTTCTACTGAATCTAAACCAACGAAATCAAATTCTAGTTTTGGAATTCCAGGTTACCTGATTTCCTTTCGACCCAATCGGAATGTATTTTCACAAGGACTAGATCCAATTTCCTTTATTGGGTATTTAAAAAAAATAGGAACGATTCGTTCTTTAAAAACTGTATCGGAAATTACAAACAACCTAAACGAGTTTGATCCAGAAAATTGTTATTTAGGTTTTGAAATCCACTTTGATTCAAATTACGATTTAGAAACTGTAAGAAAAGTATTTAACTTTATTGAAAGTGATTCCTTTTTACATATCCTTCCTCCGGGTGCCGGAATCGAAGATTTGTGTAACCTTTCAGGGCAACTTCCGGAAGAGGAAATTTTACTTGGTAATCTTTGGAAAGAAATTGGAATACTAACTGATATTAGTTTAATTACGTATTTAGAAGAATTGAAAACTCTAAAAACAGGAATCGTTTCTACTGCCAATCTTTCAAACGTTACCTCTCCACCCGGATCGACACTTGAACCAACACAAGGAAATACGGCAAACCAATCCGCAAAAGATACAAGTAAATCGTCCACCATCAAAGTTGATTCCAAAAGAATCGACAATTTGATCAATCGTGTTGGGGAACTTGTAGTTTCCTGTGCCAATATGAACCAACTCATTGGAAATATGGATGATTCAAACTTACAAGAATCATCAATCCTTGTGATGAGACTCTTAAATGAAGTAAGAGAAATTTCCCTCAAACTCCGGATGGTTCCTATTGGAGATAGTTTTCAAAAATATACAAGAACCGTCAGAGATCTTGGAAAAGAACTAGGCAAAGACATTCGGCTCATCACAGAAGGGAACGAAACAGAACTGGATCGTAATATTGTCGATAAGTTAGGCGATCCACTGACTCATTTAGTCAGAAATGCATGTGATCATGGTTTAGAAACCCCCGAAGAACGAGAAAAAAAAGGGAAAACAAAACAAGGTACAATCAAACTAAATGCCTATCACGAAGCAGGAAGTGTTGTTATCGAAATCACAGACGATGGAAATGGTATCCAAAAAGAAAAGGTATGGCAAAAGGCTATTGATAAAGGGTTAGTTTCGGGACCAATGCCTGATTCGGAAGAAGAAGTATTTCAACTTCTATTTCATCCTGGACTTTCCACAGCTTCGCAAATTACCAATGTTTCTGGTCGTGGTGTAGGCCTTGATGTTGTTTTACAAAACATTGAATCCTTACGAGGAAACATCACTGTAAAATCTACACCTGGTAAAGGCAGTGCATTTATCTTGCGGTTACCTTTAACACTCGCCATCATCGATGGATTTTTAGTAGAAGTTGGCAACAATCAATTCATCATACCGATGGATATGGTTCTAGAATGTTTGCACTTTACAGAAGAAAACAGAGCAGAAACAAACCAATTTTTTCCACTTCGAGGCAGTTTGATTCCTTACCTCCGTTTAAGGGATTATTATCCATCCGAATCAAATGACAAGAATTTACGCGAAAATATCGTAATTGTTCGGAACGGTGAAAAAAAAGCAGGGATTGTGGTCGAAAGACTTCTCGGCGAATACCAAACAGTCATCAAACCAATGGGTTCTGTTTTTCGACATGTAAAAGGTGTTAGTGGATCTAGTATTTTAGGAAGTGGGAATGTGGCTCTGATCATAGACATCCCTTCTCTTTTTGAAAGAACGATCGCTTTAGAAAATGAAAGATTAAATCAATAATGAGGATGATATGAAAAATAATAAGATAAACACGAAACTAATCGTTTTTTTCCTTACGGGATTACTATTTTCGATTTGGACATCAGTGTATTCCTGGAGAACATTCTCAAGTTCTTTCCCTACAGAAGAAACAACCAATGCTCATTTAAAAAAAATGGGAAAACTGGAATCTGCTTGGAACTTGAGTCAATCGATCCAATCAGATCTTGTGGCCCTCCTCGGATCCCCTGACATTGACAAAACCTTGGTAGCAAAGGTAAAATATGATTTGGAAAAATTATCCTCTTCACTGGAACCAATGGCATCGGCACCAAATTCCAATGAAGAATCCGCCGTTTATAAAAATTTCCAATCAGAAAAAGAAGAATATATTTCTGCTGCAAAGATTTACATCGCAGATCCAGAAGACCAAACAAAAAAAGAACTTCTAAAATCTTCCTTACCTTCTTTATGGAAAGTTTATTCCAGTTCTATTTTTAAACTGAATGCACAACTTACCAAGGATGGTATTTTAGATATTGCAGAAAGATCCACCTCTGAAAAAGGAAACCTCATCCCCATTTATCTTTCTAGCGGATTCTTTCTTATCATCATAGCTTACCTACTTTTTACTTTGTTAAAACAAATTGAAAAACCAATGAAAGATGCAATCCAAATCAAAACCGCTCTGGACTGTGTTTCAACCAATGTTATGATAGCTGATTTGGATTTAAATGTGGTATATATGAATAAATCCATTCATTCTATGTTTGCAAAATCAGAAAACGAAATCAAAAGACAACTCCGCAATTTTTCACTCAAAGATTTAATGGGTAGCAATATTGATGGATATCATAAAGATCCAAGCCACCAAAGAAAACTTTTAGCTACGTTTACTGCCGAATACAAAAGCAGTATCACCATTGGTAGCCGTGAGTTTAATTTAATTGCAAATCCAATCATCACAACTACCGGGGAAAGATTAGGAAGTGTTGTGGAATGGGCGGATGTAACGGAAGCCAACGCAAACGCGAAAGCAATTGATAGGTCGCAAGCTACAATTGAATTTTCAATGGATGGAACCATTACCACCGCAAACGAAAACTTTTTAAAAGCAATTGGTTATAGTTTGAGTGAAGTCAAAGGCCAACACCACAGAATGTTTGTAGATCCACAAGAAGCAAATTCAGAAGCGTATCGGCAATTTTGGGCGGCTCTTGGCCGAGGAGAATTCAAAGCGGCAGAATACAAACGAATTGGTAAAAATGGAAAAGAAGTTTGGTTACAAGCGACTTATACACCTATCAATGATGCCAATGGAAAACCATTTAAAGTCATTAAATATGCGACAGACATTACCGAACAAAAGAAAATCAACCTGGAAACGGCAAGAATTGTGGATGACCTAGTCATTGGACTGGCCGCTTTAGAAAATGGAGATCTCACCCAACTCATTACCAATGAATATGATGGTGGATTTGCAAAACTAAGAGATTCTTTTAACAATACTTCCAAAAAGTTAGTAGAGATCATAAACGACGTCAGAACTAATACGGATGCATTAGTCAATGCCGCAGATGAAGTAGCATCAACTGCTAGTACACTTTCTCAAGGCGCCAGTGAACAAGCAGCCTCAGTGGAAGAAACATCTGCTTCTTTAGAAGAAATGGGAGCCTCTATTGATCAAAATGCAGAAAATGCAAAACAAACTGATACCATTGCAACTAAATCTGCTAAAGATGCAAAACAAGGTGGTGAAGCGGTAAAAAATACAGTATCAGCGATGAAAGAAATTGCGGATAAAATATCTATCATTGAAGACATTGCTTATCAAACCAACTTACTTGCATTAAATGCTGCTATCGAAGCAGCAAGAGCAGGAGAACACGGAAAAGGTTTTGCGGTAGTTGCCTCTGAAGTAAGAAAATTGGCAGAACGGTCTCAAAAATCAGCAAATGAAATTGGAAGTTTGGCTGGTAGTTCCGTTCAAATTGCTGAATCGGCTGGTAAACTCATCGAAGAGATTGTACCTGCGATCAATAGAACAGCGGATCTTGTCCAAGAAATCACAGCAGCAAGCCAAGAACAATCCTCCGGTGTGAACGAAGTCAACAAAGCAATGGGACAACTTGACCAAGTCTCCCAACAATCAGCAAGCGCCTCAGAAGAGTTAGCTGCCATTGCAGAAGAATTACAAGCCCAAGCAGAAAAACTCCTCTCTTCTATTAGTTTTTTCAAATTAGGGAAACAAGGGAATTTTCCAGCAGCTTATGATTCTAAAATAACAAAATCATCGGGAAAACAAAGTACTTCGAATCCAAGAAAGATGGATTCCGCAGACGAAACAAATAAGTTCCAAAAGTATTAAGGGAGGATATCCATTATGCAGGAGCTCCAATACTTAACTTTTCTCCTTTCCGAAGAACTTTTTGGTCTGGGAATTTTATACATCAAAGAGATCATTGAATATGAATCAGTGACTCATGTCCCGATGATGCCCGATTACATTCCAGGTGTGATCAATCTCCGAGGGAATGTGGTTCCGGTGATTGATTTAAACGCACGGTTCTACAAAAAGAAAACAGAAACCAACCGTAAAACCTGTATCATCATCACAGAAGTAAAAATGGAGAATGAAATCATTGATGTGGGTCTCCTCGTGGACGCGGTCAATGAAGTAGTCGACATTACCCCTGAGTCCATTGAAGAACCGCCAAGTTTCGGTTCAAAAATTCGCCTCGATTTCATCCAAGGATTAGGGAAATTAGAAAACAAATTTGTCATCATTTTAAAAGTGAACCAAATTCTGGAACTTTCTGAGTTACAAGCCATTCAAGAATCTTCGTCCAATGTTTTGTAATGGAACCACCAAAGGAAGTCATTGATAGGTTTTTGAATCCAGGCGATATATTTTTCGGAGGTTCTGATTTTAGAGTTCGAACCTTACTCGGATCTTGTGTATCCATAATTTTATGGCATCCAAATCGACAGATCGGGGGAATGTGTCATTACCTACTTCCAAATCCGGCAGACATTCATTCCAGTAAAACACATAAATATGGAGTGGATGCTTTCTCCTATTTTTTATCTGAAATAAAAAAACACAAAACTACGCCGAAAGAATATTATGCCAAAATTTTTGGAGGATCCAATATGTTCTTACATGAAGAAAGGGAAATTCTAAAAGATAGTTCCAATAGTTTAGTAGGCACAAGAAATGCAGACTTTGCTAAAAAAATTTTAGAAGAAAATGAAATCAAAATCATTTCTCAAGATACCGGTGGGAATGTATCAAGAAAAATATATTTTACTGTTTGGGACGGTGAAGTATGGGTAGAAAAAAAGTAATTTTATGAAAAAAATAAAGGTATTTGTCATCGATGATTCAGCTGTCGTAAGACAGGTATTAGCTGAAATTTTCAAAACAGATTCTGTTTTCGAATTTTTAGGAAGTGCTTCTGATCCAATTTTTGCTCTGGATAAAATGAATAATGATTGGCCAGATGTCATTGTTTTAGATATCGAAATGCCAAGAATGGACGGGTTGTCCTTCCTTAAAAAAATCATGTCCGAGAGACCAACTCCCGTTGTAATTTGTTCCACCCTAACGACAGAAGGTTCGGACACTGCAATGATTGCCATGAGCCTAGGTGCTTGTGAAGTCATCACTAAACCAAAAATCGGATTAAAAGATTTTTTACATGAATCTACGATTGAACTGACGGATGCAGTTTTAGCTGCCGCTTCGGTTTCTTTAAAAGCATTACCAAACCCTTCGGAAAAAAAGGAATTTTCAGTCAAAACCGATAAAAAACAAGACATCTCACAATTACATGCAACGGAAAAAATTGTCGCGATAGGTACTTCGACTGGAGGCACCATCGCATTAGAAGAAGTTCTAACAAAACTCCCCAGAGACAAAACGCCGGGCATTGTTATCGTCCAACATATGCCAGAAAAATTTACTGAAACTTTTGCCAAACGATTGGATTCCATTTGTGATATTAGTGTGAAGGAAGCAAAAGATGGAGACCGGGTTGTGAGAGGACTTGCTCTCATTGCTCCAGGAAATCACCATATGACAATTAGGCGCTCTGGTGCACAGTATTATGTGGAAGTGACAGATGGCCCACTTGTCAATCGACATAGACCTTCTGTGGATGTACTTTTTCGTTCAGTTGCGAGACAAGTTGGGAAAAATTCGAAAGGAATTATAATGACAGGAATGGGTGATGACGGAGCGTCCGGCCTACTCGAAATGAGAGAAGCGGGGGCAGAAACCATTGCCCAAAACGAAGAGACTTCTGTTGTATTTGGAATGCCCAAAGAGGCAATTAAGAAAGGAGGAGTGAATCACATCCTCCCTCTCACTGAAATTTACAAAACAATTGTGGGTTACGGTTAATTAACCGAGACCCAATTCTTTTGTTATCTTTACTTTTCTAGCTCGAATTTCTTCCGGAGATTCTTCCTTCAAAATTTCATCTGGTTTGATTTTAAAGATAGGTTGTGCTTTTGACACAATTTTTCCATCTGAATCTACCATTAGATTTTTTACGATGGTTCCACTCACAGGAGCAAGGATTTTGTTAAACATCTTCATCACTTCGATGATAAAGAGAGGTTGTCCTGCTTGGAAATGTTCCCCTTCACTTATGAGCATAGGAAGATTAGGAGCTTCTTTTGAGTAGAACATTCCACCCATAGGAGCCACAATTTCATCCCCAGACATTTTTGGTGGAGGATTTAGTGTTTTGATAAACGCATCTCTTGTGTCTTTGTTTTTGAATTCATCAGGAACCACTCCGTCCAAATCAGCATTCACATCCAAACCAAAGAAGTTGGATTTGATACCAATTTTAGGCAGAAGTAAAAGTGTTTCAAGACCCGCTTGGAAACCATTATGGCTAGCAACAGAGGCATTCCAAAGATCTTCAGAAAGAGATTTCGATGGATTTTTACCTTTAGCCAATGCATCCGATAAATCTTTCCAAGAACTAAGGCCAGTTCTTGTAGAAAGTTCAGAATAAAAAGCTTTGGCTTCTAAAAGTAAACTTGCATCATGATCCCAAATTTTTTCAGAACTTGGTTTTTCTTCCGTTGTATCTAAATTCAAATAGTAATACAAAGAATCCAAAAATTGAATTGGGTTTTCGTTGAAAGTCACACCTGACCCAGTCCGAGTCCAAAGTTTTCCGTCAAAGTATCCGAGGAAACCACCAAGAAGGTGTGGGTTGGCAAGAAGTCGTTCCATAGGACGAATGACAAGAGTCATCTTTTTGTTTAGGATTTTTTTAAGGTCAGCATCGGCGGCCTTAGTTTTTTCCGTCCATAGATACTCTAAATCAAGATCACTAATGATGGATTGTAAGGCACCAATCCCGGCCAAATAGGAAATCATAAACGCAGTGGATGGTTTGAACATCGCATCCTTACCTAAAATCCACTGGATGAGTCCGTAGTGAACAAGTAAGTTCGTTTCGAGATTTTGTCCCCTAAGTTCTGTTTTGCGAAGGATGTTTCCTAAAATTTCTAGGTTTTCTGTTCTGCTAGTTCCATAAGAAACAAGTAGAGCCACGTTTGAGTCGTAAGCACCCGCTAGGTTGTAATGAACAAAGGCACCTGTGTCTGGGTTACGAGTACAAATCCCTTGGTCATCTCGAATTTCTTCAGGAAGTGCATTTGACCAGTTTTGGATGATTCCCCCTGCGTGAGGTTGGAGCGCACGGTTTGTTGCATTGATCCGAACTTCCGCACCAGATACATTGCGAACAATACGTTCTGGCTTAGGAACTCTTGGTCCATGAATGGAAAGAACGGCCATTGCTTCCACAAGAGAATCAATATAGAAAAAATCATTCGGATCATTTGGATTGGTGAACTTCATTTTGTAAACCATCTCAGTCACCCGGTGTTCCACCTGGATCCTTGTGTTTACTTCCATAAAGAAGAAACTATTTCCTTCAACGATACACTCAAAAGTAGAAACAGAGTTTAGGCGAATTGCCTTTCCAAACACTTCTGCTTGGTGTTCCATATCTTTTAAAGTTTGTACATCTTTATCAAGGATGGCCGCTTTTTTGGCATTCGAAGAACGAACGAGGTCGGCTTCCTTTTGTAACAACTCAACCGTTTGCGAAATTTCCAAAAGTTTTTGTTCGTGCATTTGCAAAGAACAATCACGACCACCAAGGGACAAAGACCACTCTCCGTTACCGATGAGCTGGATTTCGTTATGGCGTGTATTTTCAATGTTAAGTTCAATTAGGAAGTTTCTGTTGGAACCAACGGCAGTGACTTTTGATTCTGCTAGGATTTCCATAACAGCAGCATCAATTTCGGATTTTTCACCGATAACACGTTGTCCCTTTCCACCACCACCACCGATGTATTTGAATCGGATTCGTTTTCCAGGATACTTTTTCCAAATCTCTTCACAGAGGATGGCAGATTCTTTTTGTAAGTCTGGAATGGATGTGATGTCTATGGTTTTTTCGTAAGAAAGTTGGAGTAAATCTTCTGCATTGTCTTCCAATGCACGAGCCTCGTTGAAAGAAAAGTTTATGTTATTTTCTTTAGCAACTTTGAGTAGTCCGTCTTTTGAATTACCTGTTTTACGAAGTAATGCAAGGGCAGTGATGTTATCAACCCCCGGAGTTACCGATACATTCAGACTTCTTGCGAGTTTTTTTGCTTCGTCTTTGGCACCAGCACCTTTTGCCACATGGGAGCTTGGTCCCATAAACGTGATCCCAGCTTTTTCAATCGCTTCTATGAATTCAGCATCTTCTGCCATAAATCCGTAACCGGCAAAGATATGAGTGTATCCATTGTCTTTAGTGATTCCAATGATTTGGCGGATTCGTTGTTCTTTTTCTTCTTTTCCTGCACCCATATAGTCAGGAACTCTGTGGATGTTTTCTGGGAATCGAAAGTTACGAAGTTCCGGAGCCAGGGCTTTTGGATAAACGATGGAATCTTTTTCAGATAATAAAATTCCATATTCTTTCACACCAATTGCATCAAACACATCCATGGTTTCCTTACGAACAGGGCCACGGCATACGATGAGGCATTTGATTGATTCCACAGTAAAGGAACGAATCCATGCGGACTCGGACTCTTGGAACTGAATGCGTTTTAAATTCTTATCTAACATGGAATTATTCAAACTCCCTTTGAGGACCAGACATTTCTGCCGGTTTGTATTTGGACATGAGGAAACTCAAGTTTTTGGATAATACATTTCTTGTGTATCCAGGTAAAATGATGGAGGAAACAGAACCTAGGGAAAGTGCTTCCTTTGGATTCATCAGTTCTTTTTCGTATCGTTGTCCGATTTCGAAAAGTTTGGCATCACGAATGGAAGCCGCTTCCTTATCGCTCATTCCTTTTTTCACATTGGCCAAAAATTCTTTTTGGATACTAGTGATTTCGTCTTTGTAAACATACTCTTTTCCAGCAGGACCCATAACAGCAATCCTTGCCGTAGGAAGTGCAAACACCATCGATGCTCCAGTAAAGTAGGAGTTAAATGTTGCATAAGCACCGCCAAATGCGTTACGAATGATAAGAGTGAGTCTTGGAGTTCTTAGATCAATGATGGAATCGAGGAGTTTTCTTCCTTCGAGAACAATACCATTATGTTCTTGGTCACGTCCTGGTAAAAATCCAGTTGTATCTTCTACAAAAACCATAGGGATATTGTATAAGTTACAGAATCTTACAAAACGAGTTCCTTTGCGTGAGGCTCCAATATCAATCTGGCCTGAGGATACTGCAGAGTTATTGGCAAGAAATCCCACCACATGACCACCGATACGACCAAAAGCAGTAACGATGTTTCTTGCTCTTTGAGGTTGTAATTCAAAGAACTCACCATGGTCACAGATTTGTTGTAAATACAGTGTGATGTCAAAAGGAGTGTTCATTCCTGTTGGGGAATTGAAAGTTTTCCTAAAAAGAATGTCTTCTTCGTAAATGAACCTATCCACTGGATCTGAAGTTGGATAAAACGGCGCAAAACTATGGTTATTGTCTGGCAAATAGGAAAGAAGACGGATCGCAGTTCGTAGTGATCCTAACTCGTCTCCAGTGACAAGGTCAACCACTCCCGATTGACCATGAACTTTTGGCCCACCCAAATCCTCAGCAGAAATATCTTCCCCAAGAACGGACTTTACCACACCAGGGCCAGTGAGACCAAAGAAAGTTCCATCACATTGGATCATAAATGATCCTTGGCGTGGGAGGTAAGCTCCCCCACCTGCGTTAAAACCAAACATTAACATGACGGAAGGAACCACACCGCTGATTTTGCGAAGTGCGGTAAAGGCTTCCGAATATCCGTCGAGTCCACCCACTCCGGCAGGAACATAAGCACCGGCAGAGTCGTTCATCCCAATGAGAGGGATCCCGTGAGTTCCCGCCATTTGGATGAGACGAGCGAGTTTACTTCCGTTCGTTGCATCCATGGAACCTGCACGAAGGGTAAAATCGTGTCCGTAAACCGCCACATCACGGCCTTTGATATTTAAAATTCCAGTAACAATCGAAGCTCCATCTAAATTGGGGCCCCAGTTTTGGTAGGTGATATTAGGTTCTTCGTCAGTAAGGACTTTGATTCTCTCCCAAACCGTCATACGGTTTTTGGAGTGTTGGACGCGGATTCTATCTTCCCCGCCTCCAAGGAAAGGTTTCTCAATGAGTTCCTTTCCTAGTTTGAGAGCATCATCATAAATTCCGGTTTGAGTTTCCGGAGCCTTAGTTTCTTTAAACGGGTTGTTTAGGGAATACTGCTTGGTTTCCATAAGTTTTTTTCCAATGTTTTGTTTAGGATCACTTAGAAAAGTGATTTTTAATTCAGGGCAGAGTCTAAATCAGGATAAATTGTGAATAGCTGCTGCATACCGATGATATCGAATACTTTCTCTACCGCAGGTTGTAATCCGCAGATAGAAATGCTTATTTTCTGCTCTTGGCAAAGGCGTAGTGTTGTGACGAGCAACCGAAGTCCTGCAGAAGAAATAAAGGGAACATCACTCAAATTAAAAACTACCGGTTTCCCAGCTGCACCAACTACTGCCATTAAGTCTTTTTCAATTTTGTGTGTATTGTGAACGTCCAAATTGCCTTGAACATATACAACCAACTTGTTCCCAATTGCTTCCGAATGGATTCCAATTTTGTCTTCGTTCATACGATTGTTTTCTCCAAATAGGTTATGTTTTGTTTCCCGTTGAAGTCATAGGACACCTTGTCCATGAGAGTCTCCATTAGATAAACGCCAAATCCGCCCTTTCGTTCACCTTTTACATTGGCTTCCACGGAAGGTTTAGGAACTTTTTTTCTGTCAAAGGGTTTCCCCTCATCGATGAGGACAACCTTTAGATTGTCTCCTATGAGTTCGAGTCTACATTCAAAACTAGGATGGTCTAGTTCCGTTCCTTTGTAACTATGCATGACGATATTGGTCGCCGCTTCATCCAAAGATATCAGAATATCATCAAAGGCAAAGGGTTTTGTGATTTTGCCTTCTAAATGTTCAGAAATAAAATCACGAAGTTTCGGAATTTCGTCTGGCAGAGCCCGAAAAGTCCGAGAGATTTCAAAACTAGATACTTCGGCAAATTTGAGAATCATAACAGTGAAGTCATCGTATTGTTCATCAGAACGAGAAAACTCCCGGATATCGTCATAAACTTCTTCCACAATTTTCTCTGAAGATTCGTTCCTTCGTTCAATGATAAAATTAACAAAACGATCGAGGCCATATTCCTCTTCTTCCGGATTTTTTTCTTCGATGGCTCCATCTGTGTAAAAAACCAAAATGTCTCCTGGTTCGATTTGGATTTCCCCACCTTGGTAATTGGTTTGAGGAACCACTCCAAGAGGCGCCCCTTTTCCCTTGAGAAGTTCAAAACTACCATCTTTACGAATCCAAATTTGGTCGTTATGGCCCGCAGAAGCAAATTTCAAAGTCCGAGTCCGTCTTTGGTAATTGACTAGGAATAAAGTAACAAACATCCCGGATTGGGAATCTTCATAAATCAATTGGTTGGCACGAAACAAAAGTTCCGAAGGCGAAAGGTCTGTCGTTCTAGAAAGTGTGCGAATGATGGAACTAGACATGGCCATAAAAATGGCAGCGGGTAAACTTTTTCCCGACACATCGGCCACTAAAAATGAAAATTGATCATCTCCGAAAGAATGGAAATCATAAAAGTCACCTGACACTTCTTTGGCGGCAACGGACATCACCCCCAAATCAAAGAGCGGAGACTGTAACAAAGAATTAGGTAAAATGTTATTTTGAATTTTTCTAGTAATTTCGATTTCTTTTTCAATCGACTTCTTCGTTATGATTTCCTGATTGAGACGTAGGTTTTCATAAGCCTTGGCTAAAGGGGAAGAAAGAGTTTTTAACATCCGAAGATCTGTTTCGTTAAAAGAATGAGCCGATTGTTTTCCACTCACATAAAGGGCAGCACGTAAGTTTCCACCGCGCGGGGCAATTGGTAAAATCAGAAAGTTTTTCTTTAAGGTGTAAGACTCTAATTCCAAAAAAGATTCTTCGAGTTGGGGAGTCACCACTGCCATTCTAGGATTTCCCGATTCCATAAGGCTAAGGAAAAGACGACTCTCCGGCATGGGAAAAAATGACTCTCGAACAATTCCGAGTTGTCTGGCATAAACCTGGATGCGATTTTTATTTTTTTCCTCAATGATGACCATTCCAGCATCTTCACATGACAATTCTTTGGTGAGGATACTCAAAGTTTTGGACATAAGGCCCAGTTCGTCGTGAGATTCTAATACAGCTTGGCCTAAATCAAAAATAGATTCTAAAGTACTAAGTTTTTGTTTGAGTTCAAAGTTTGTTTCATTTAGGTTTTCGAGAAGTCTCGTTTTCTGGATGGCAACAGCACAAGCACTAGAAAAAGACAAGAAGGTGTCAATATCGTCTTGGCTAAAATTATTTCTATCGATAGTGTTGATTGCTTCAATCACACCAATGACTTCGTCACCCACAATCAGTGGACTTGCTAGGATATTCCGTGTTATGAAATTGGAGGCTTTGTCTACATCCCGAAATACCCGGTTGTCATTTTGGGCATCATTAATGATCATAGGTTGTTTGGTGACAGCAACCGTTCCGGCGATCCCCTGTCCTACGGGAACCTTAATTTTAGACACTTCTTCTCTTTTTTCACCAGTAACTGTGTGAAAAACAAGATACTCCTTTTTATCATCTAATAGAAGCAAGGAACTGGCTTCTGTACGAAACACGGATTTTGCAGATTCCATAACCATCACAAGAACATCTTCTAAATCGACACTTGTATTGATGAGCACTGCCACCCGAATGATTTCTTCTAAAAAATACTGAAGCCTGTTGTTGTTATTATGAATGTTAGCATTGTCGATTAGAAGTAAAATCGAAGTGGTTAGGGAATTAAAAAACTGAGGTTCCGCTTCTGAAAGAACCGTATCTTTAAAGAGTGCATTTAAATTGGCACTAAAATAATTGATTAGATCCAAATCCTGTTCAGAAAAGTTTTGGAAATGTTTGATCCCCTCTAAAACTAGAACTCCAAGAGCTAAATCCCCAATTTCATCCCCCACATAACACGCAATATACGATTCGGAAAGTGGGCCAATTGAATCCTTTAGTTGAGAACCCTTTTTGATGAGGATACTTTTGCGATTTTTAAAAACATGTTTGGCGATGGATCCGGCAGTGGATTTGTCGTTCACCAGTCCAAAACGGCTTAAATTTCCTCTTTCATTTCGAAAATAAAATGCAGCCGATTTTGCAGATACAAGTCGTTTTGCCTGACCAAGAATAAAATGGTACAAGTCATCCAATTCTGAAGAAGATGAGAGGTAAAATCCACCTTCTTCATTTTTTCGGATGATCGGCGGGAGAACGCTTGGTTTCAATGGTTTAATCTTTGTTAAATTTTAGTGATTCTTCTCTTAGTTTACGATTTGCATCTTCTAGTGACTTAATTTTATCGAAAGCAGACATGAGTTCGTCCCGACTGAGGTTCGATACCATAGAACTTGCTTGGACAGTTTCTTTTGCTTCCCTAAGTTCCACTCGAGAATAATCGATGATTTGTTCATACATCCGAATGATCTCATCAGCATTGGCTAATTCTTGTTCGTTTAGTCTAAGAACCTTTTCATAGCCTTTGATGATATCCGATTGGATTTTCAGTTTTTTATTCAGTTCTTCTACCGTATCTTGTCCCATAAAATCTCTGGTTCCTTAGCCATTTTGGGATTCTGTTGACAAGCAAACACTATCACCCACCTTGGATTAGCACAAGGGGACGTAGCTCAGTTGGGAGAGCGTTTGAATGGCATTCAAAAGGTCGGGGGTTCGATTCCCCTCGTCTCCAAAATCCCTCCCGAGATTTCAGCGCTCTAACCTTCCGCTGTCAAATTCTTTTTCATTTGGATAGGAGTTCACTTGATCAATCAGTGACCTTTTTCAATCTATTCCATATTAGATTATGGCTGTTAGAAAAATCCTCAAGATTGGCAATCCCTTACTCCGTCAAACGAGCGAAGACGTTACTGAATCCGAAATCCAAACCAAGGATTTTAAAAAACTGATTCGAGATATGTTTGAAACCATGCGTCATGCAGAAGGTGTGGGTCTTGCTGCCCCTCAAATTGGTGTGATGAAAAAATTGGTCGTGGTTGGCCAAGACGATGACAACGGTAGGTACCCAGGAACTCCCGAAGTTCCCAACCAAATCATCCTAAATCCAGAAATTACTCCTCTTTCTCCTCCTGGCGAAGGGTTTTGGGAAGGTTGTCTTTCTGTACCTGGAATGCGTGGGTATGTGGAAAGGCCCGATAAAATACGGATGAAATGGCGAGATGAAAATTTCGAAGAACACGAAGAAATCATTGAAGGTTATCGTGCCATTGTATTACAACACGAGTGCGATCATTTATTCGGAGTTTTATATGTGGACCGCCTCAAAAGTACAAAATTATTCGGGTACAACGAAGACATTGATACTGCAGGTAAGTTGTTAGATTAAAAAAGTTTTTTCTCCTAAAGGAGTTATATGGGCACATCCATTGTTGAGTATTTTCTTTCCAAAAGTTTATTCGTAAACCTTCTTACCTTTCTCATTCTCCTCGTGGGTGGGTTCACAGCTGCCACAATGAACCGGGAAGCATTTCCCAATATCAATTTTGATATTGTCAGTGTCACAACGGTTTACCCAGGGGCTGCTCCCGCTGACGTAGAAAAGTTAGTCACCAAACCTTTGGAAGATGCCATCAAAGAAGTGGATGGAATCAAAGAATTCCGATCTGCTTCTCTTGAAAATAGATCCGGAATCATCATTACCATTGATCCCAATACCAAAAATACTCAAAAAGTAGTCGATGATCTAAAGTCCGCTATAGACCGGATTCAAGACCTACCGGAAGACGTAGAAGATCCCATAGTCACAGAAATCACAACCGCAAGACAACCAGTCATAGAGATCCATTTAAGTTCCGGCCTAAAAGACGGTAAACCATTGTTAAATGGAAAAGAACTACGTGACCAAGCAAAAATTTTAGAAGAAAAACTAAAAGACCTGCCTGCTGTGGCAAGGATCACCAAACGCGGATGGCGAGAAAGAGAGATGAAAGTGGATCTCGATCCAGAGAAACTCCGAGCCCTTTCTTTATCATCCACACAAGTCATCAATGCCCTTCGTCTTAGAAACATCAATTTCCCAGGTGGAAATATCAATGAAGCTACTCGGGAAATCATTGTTCGTACTGTTGGTGAATTTGATACCGCAGAAGAAATAGCCAATGTATTTGTTCGTTCCAATGATGCTGGACGATCCGTTCGGATTCGTGATATTGCTCGTGTCACGGAAGGATTTGAAGATTCAGAATATTTAGACAAATCTAATGGAAATATTGCCATTGCTCTCACTGTCATTAAAAGGGAAAAAGCGGATGCCATTACTGTTGTGGATGATTCCAAACTAGTTGTTGAAGAATTTATTAAATCGACAGGTGGCACAGTCAAACACGCGTTTGTCAATGACCTTTCCAAATACATTCGGCGTAGGCTTGGAGTTTTAACATCCAATGCTGTATCGGGACTCTTTCTTGTAACGGCATCTTTATTTGTATTTCTCGGATGGCGGATGGCGCTAATGACGGCACTCGGAATTCCGATCTCCATTGCGATGACTTTCGTTGCGATGAATTATATGGGATTAACTTTGAATTTAATCTCTATGATGGGACTCATCATTGTTGTAGGGATTTTGGTGGACGATGCCATCATCATTTGTGAAAACGTATACCGCCATTTGGAAATGGGAGAAGAACCTTTCGAAGCTGCTATGCGCGGAACCAGTGAAGTTCTAGCTCCAGTAACCGCTACCGTAACAACCACCATTGCTGCCTTTGGTCCAATGTTATTTATGACTGGAATTTTTGGAAAATTCATCCATTCCATTCCTTTAGTAGTCATTTTATCTTTATGTAGTTCTTTATTCGAAGCCTTCTTTATGTTACCTTCCCACTTGTATGATGTGAGTAAAACCACTGATATGAAAGGAGAAGTCAAAGAAGAATCACATTGGTTTTTGAAATTTAAAGAACGAACCTATTTACCACTCCTCAGGTTTGCATTAACGAATCGTTGGAAGATGGTTGGTTTACTTATGGGGCTTTTTGTTTTTTCACTCGCCATCCAAGTGAAATTCGGAAAATTCAAACTTTTTCCAGGTGCCATTGAAACTTTCCAAGTCCGAGTCACAGCAGAAACAGGTTTAAAATTAGAAGAAACAGATCGTTTCATTCGTGCTATTGAAGATGCTGTGGGGAAACTTCCCGAAGGAGAAGTAGAAAACTATATCTCTCGTGTAGGTATCATCCAAAAAGATCCAAATGATCCATTTACCAAACGAGGAAAAAATTACGCCCAAGTCATGGTGTATTTAACTCCCGATGATAACAGGGAAAGATCCACTGAAAAAATCATAGAAGCGGTTCGCGAAAACACCAAATTTATGTTAAACGAAAAAGCACTTTTACTTTTAGAAGAAAAAATAGCAAAAGAAAATACCTCTCCTAAAGATGGAACCGTTACCCCAAATGCTGATATACCACAGGAATTCCTTACTTTAAAAGGAAAATTGGTCAACTTAGAATTTGAAAAATTGGCCGGTGGACCTCCCGTGGGAAAACCCGTTGCTATAGAAATAAAAGGAGATGATTTTGCCACCTTACTTAAAATTGGTGGGGAATTCAAGGCAGCTCTAGCAAAAATCAATGGAGTCACTGACATTGGGGATGATTTTAACGAAGGAAAAGATGAAATCCGCGTTTCCGTAGATGAATCACTTGCTTCCTTTGCAGGAGTCAACGTACAATCCGTTTCCCTTGCCATCAATACCGCCTTACAAGGAACAGTTTCCACAAAAATCAAACGGGCCGATGAAGAAGTGGATGTTCGCGTTCGATTTCCAGAAGAATATAGAGCCTCCCTCACCCATTTAAACAAAGTATATGTCAATAACCTTACCGGAAACCTAATCCCCGTTTCCAGGCTAACCAGTTATGACAGAAACCCGGGGAGAGCCTCCATCAACCACTTAGACGGGAAACGCTTGTTAACGGTTACATCCAATATCGATGAAACAGTCTCCACTTCTAGACAAGTAAACATGGAAGCAAAAAAACTCACAGAAGGGATCATAGCCAAATATCCGGGTTATTCTATCCGTTTTTCTGGTGAAAACAAAGATACAGAAGAATCGATGGCATCTCTCGGAAGGGCTTTCCTTGTGGGTCTTCTCATCATCTACATGATCCTTGCATCTCTTTTCCGTTCCCTCGCCCAACCACTGATTGTGATGAGTGCCATTCCTTTTGCAGTGATTGGAGTGATTTTTGCTTTTTTACTCCATGGACAACCATTTTCCTTCTTGGCATTCCTTGGGATCATTGGACTTGCAGGGGTAGTCGTCAACGACTCCATTGTCCTTGTGGATTGTGCCAACCAACTTCGTTTGGAAGACCCAAGTAAATCTACTTTTGAATTACTCGTGGAAGCAGGAAGCATTCGCCTAAGAGCCGTAATGTTAACGACAGTCACTACGGTTCTCGGACTCCTTCCTACTGCATATGGAATTGGAGGGAAAGACCCTTTCCTTGTTCCTATGGCTTTGGCTTTTGGATGGGGCCTTGCCTTTGCAACATTCATCACCCTAATTATGGTTCCGGTTTTTTACTTAAACCTATATCTATTTAAAGATTGGGCTGTGCTAAAGTTTCAATCCCGGAAAAAACAATTTGTTTAGAGAAAACTAAATGTAGAGAGGAAAAGAAATCGGAAGAGATTCCTTAGTCTTTTTTATCGTTAAGAACTTCGGATAATGTCACAAACTTATACCCTTTCTCCTTCATTCTTTCAATGAAGGTAGGGAGGATATAAATCAGTTTATCAAATTTTCTAGGTCCACCCAAATGCATTAGGATAATGGCTCCGTTCATTCCATTTGGATCCGCTTTCTCCCAATTATCTAAAAACGTGAGAGTTTCTTCTCCAGTTTTGTAATGAGGATTGCGAACCACTTCCTTTTTGCCTTTGGATGTTTTTTTATAAAGGAATTGTTTGCTGATATAATCAGGCAAATCAAGAGAACCTTTGGAGTTATTGGACCACATAATATGATCCGTATAACCAAGACTTGCATGTGCATCTAAAATCAACTGACTGAGTGCCCCGTAAGGGAGTCGGTAATATTTTTTTAATTCTTGTTTGGTGAGCGAATGGAAAGTATCTTCTACTCGTTTTAACTCTTCCGCCATTCTTGGTAAATCCAAAACTGATTTGGATAAATACTCAAGAACCGTCCTTTTTTTTAAGGAAGTTTCCGTCACCGATCTCTGGTAATTAAAATGCGACCAGGTATGGTTTCCAAATTCCACTGAACCAGTTTTTGCCATTCGTTTGATATAATCTAAATTATTCCGAATGAAAAAAGATCCGTTAATGTCTGATGGTCTCTCATTCGAAAGAAAGAGAGTCACTTTGATTTTATGTTCTTTGATATAATTGTATAAAACAGGGAGTTCTTCGCCCGTTGCCAAATCAAAGGTAAGGGCGATTTCTTTTTGAGATTCATTTCCCCGAAGTATGTTACGACCTTTGGTATTTTGGCTTACCTCTTTTAGAAACTGAATGTTTTCTTCAACTTGTTTGGCAAGTTCTGTATCTGGTTCCGCGTCCCCTGCCAGTGCATATTCTTCCCGGAGTTGTTCTTGGTACATTAGAGAAAATAGAGATTGTTCCAGTTCTCTTAAGTTCTTTTCTTTTTCTTTGACTTCGGTTTCGAGTTTGGTTACACTGAGGCTTAAATAAAGTAAATACCCGCAAAGGACAAGAACTGTGATCCCAACAAAACTGAGTGCGGAAACCAGTGCGATTTTCTTCAGTTTTTTAGCGATTAATCTGTCCTTCTCGATGTCCTGGGAAAGTTCATGAACAATATCTTGAATTTCCTTTTCTTCATTTGTCGGGTCGAGAGACATTTGGGTACGGGTTTCCTTACTTTCGATTATCGGATTTGCCTCCTCCGTTCTAAAACGAGAGGTCATCCTCTTTAAGTCTTTATCTTTAAAAATTTTCCTTTCTTCCCTTGGCGGACTAAGTATTCCTTTCCCTTTTCCAAAGATAAGGAAGGATCTGTGATTTTTTCTTCATCTAGATACAAACCACCGGCTTGCACGAGCCTACGCCCTTCCGAAACACTAGGAATGAATTTTAATTGGGAAAGAACATAAACCAGAAGTGGAGGTTTTTCAGCAAAATAAGAGGAATCCAGCGTTTCCGTTGGAATTTCATCCGGAAGGGCTCTATTTTTCGTATTGTGGATGGCAGTCCACTCTTCCACGGCTTTTCTATTTTCTTCTTCCGGGTGGAGTTGGTCCATCACAAGAAGAGCAAGTTCAGTTTTGACTTCTTTTGGATGAAGGGATTTGGAACGGATTCCATCCTTTCTTTTTTCCATTTCTGCAATCGGCAGGTCTGTCAAAAGTTCAAAGTAATTCCACATCAGGTCATCTGAGATCGACATGATTTTTCCGTACATGTCGATGGGTTTTTCTATGATGCCTACATAGTTTCCAAGTGACTTGGACATTTTTTTGACACCGTCTAAGCCAACAAGTAATGGCAAGGTAACGACAGATTGTGGTTTTTGTCCGTATTCTCGTTGTAAGTCGCGACCGACTAACATATTAAACTTTTGATCCGTTCCCCCAAGTTCCACATCGGCTTTCATGGCAACGGAATCATAACCTTGCACAAGTGGGTATAAAAACTCAATCATGGAAATGGGAGTTCCAGCTTTATGCCGTTTGGTGAAGTCATCTCTTTCTAACATTCTTGAAACTGTGTACTTCGATGTTAAAACCAAAACATCTTCGAACTTCATTTCGGAACACCAGTGAGAGTTATATAGGATTTTGGTTTTATTGGGATCTAAAATTTTAAAAACTTGATTTTGGTAGGTTTTGGAATTTTCCAAAACCTCTTCCTTTGAAAGACGTTTTCTTGTTTCGGATTTACCTGTTGGGTCTCCGATCATGGCAGTAAAATCACCAAGCATAAAACAAACTTCATGGCCCAGGTCTTGAAAGTGTTTGAGTTTTCTAAGCAAAACAAAATGGCCCAAATGCAAATCGGGTGCGGTCGGATCAAAACCGGCTTTGACGGTAAGGGAAGGTTTAGATTTTATTTTTTCGAGTAATTCTGCTTCGCTAATGATCTCGACAGTTCCGCGGCGGATGGTATCTAATTCTTGGTTCAATTCTCTTTCAGTTTTCATAACAAATTCAAAAATTTTCGATGGTAGAAATGGTGACTTTTGACAATACTAACCGTAGAATCTTTATAGGCAACCACCAAAGTACGTAAAAACCCTTATGAATCATTTAGATGAAAGAAAACAAACGCTAAAACAATTAGAATCAACTGAATACGATGTCTTAGTACTCGGCGGAGGCGCCACAGGATCCGGCACCGCACTGGATGCAAGTTTACGAGGATACAAGGTAGCCCTCTTAGAAAAACAAGATTTCTCTGCAGGAACTAGTTCTCGTTCCACAAAACTCATCCACGGAGGGGTCAGGTATTTAGCCCAGTTCCATTTTAAATTAATCTACGAAGCTCTATCCGAAAGAAAACGCCTACTCATCAATGCACCCCATCTTGTAAAACCTTTGCAGTTTGTTTTACCAACATACGTTTGGTGGGAAAAACCTTTTTTCTCCATTGGTCTTACTATGTATGATATCCTCGCCGGAAGGTCCATTGTTCCCGGACACGAAAGAATTTCAAAGGCGACAGCAGTGGATTATTTTGCATCCATCAAAAAAGAAAAACTGAGAGGTGGGATTTCCTATTACGATGCTCAGTTCAATGACTCAAGGCTCAATGTAACAACTGTTCGTGCTGCGAAAGAAAACGGGGCAGATGTACTTTCTAGAATGGAAGTTTTATCCTTTCTAAAAGATGGAAATGGAAAAATTACTGGTGTGACAGCCAAAGATCTACTCACCAAAAAGAAAATTAGCATCAAAGCAAAAGTTGTCGCAAACACCACCGGAGTTTGGATTGACCAACTTCGTAAATTAGATGACCCAAATGCCGAAAATGTCCTCGCGCCAAGCCAAGGAATCCACCTTGTCTTCGACAAATCAAAGTTGCCTTGTCGCACGGCAATGATCATTCCGAAAACTGCTGACGGTCGTGTTGTTTTTGTCATCCCTTGGGAAGGTAAGGTTCTCCTCGGAACCACTGACACTGCGATCAAACAAATCGATGAAGAACCCCTTCCCCTCCAATCGGAAGTGGAATTTTTATTAAAAACAGGAAATGATTACTTAGATACAAAGTTAACCAAAGAAGACATTGAATCTTTATTTTCTGGGCTACGCCCTCTCATCTCTAGTGGTGATAAAAAAGATACAAAGTCAATCTCTCGGGAAGAAGCCATTCTTGTCTCAAACTCGGGTCTTGTGACTATGTCTGGTGGAAAATGGTCTACCTTTCGTAAAATGGCAGAAGACCTAACAGACAAACTAATCTCTGTCGGAAACCTTCCCTCTAAGATGAAATGTGTCACTGCTAGTTTTGCTTTCCCTGGTGCCGAAGGTTATTCCAAACACTTAATCGCAAAAATCCAAACCTTATATGACCTCTCCTATGAAACCGCGGTTCGGTTGGTGGATGCATACGGTGGTGAAGTATCGTTTATCCTTGGAAAACAACCCAAGGAAATCAAAAAAGGAACCGGTTACTTTGTCGAAGAAATCAAACATTTTGTAAAAAAGGAATTTGCCCTTTCTGTTACCGATGTGCTTTCCAGAAGATGGAGAGTTGTATTCCTAGATTTAAAGTTAGCGGAATCTCTCGCAGTTCCAGTTGCCAATGCACTCTCCAAAGAGCTAGGTTGGAAAGAAGCGGAAAAAAAATCTTCTTTAAACGAACTGACTAGTCATATCAAAGATTTAAAGAAAACGATAGCTTAAGGCGATTGACAGTATAAAAAGGTGTAGTCTAGGTATGGACTGACACCTTTCCTATGTTACAGCGAAGATACAAATTCAGATTTAAAAACAAAGTGAATTGCTTTAGGAAAAATTGTTTTCGATGAAGTGGAAGGAATCCTTAGAAAAACTAAAACTTGTTTTGAAAAAAGTTTGGCTCAGAGAAAGGTATATACTATACACAAATCTTTCGCAAAAAGAAATTATGGATCGAATTGACTCGATCTCAGATCAAAAATACTTTCATCGGATCATCAAAAATCAATTTCAAATGTATCGAATGATAGAATACCGGAACGCATACCTTCCATTCTTACAAGGAACCATTTTTCCTGAATCCAAAATTACTTTTATTTCAATCATTGTAAAAATACATCCAGTGGCAGCTTTTCTCACCTTTTTATTTTACTGTATTGTATTTGCATTGTGCATCACATCTCAGCTGAATATGTTTGATCTAGACAAAAAAGTTTCCCCAGTCATCCTATTGGCACCAATTGGTTGGTATAGCATTGGATTATTTCTATTCAAAAAAGAAGCAAAGATCGTAAAAGAATATCTTCTTCAACTTCTCGAAGCCAAGTCCTCTTAAACCAATTTCAATCCAAACGGATAGAATTTATCCAGAATACACCAAATGAAAAAAATGGATTTTCCTATTTGGGTTTTGGAAGTTCGTAATGATAAAACGTTCTTCCCGATTCCTTTTCTTTTAAAACAAGTAGGTAATGAGTTTTGGGATTAAACACTTCGGAAAACTTAGTGCCTAGTTTGGTTTTGAAATTTTCGTAATCTTCATCGCCTACTTCGGCACGTTTGAAAATCCAGGAAATATTTCTTTCGATACCGCCCCCATCATAATAACTTAAATTTAACTCCAAACCTTCTTCAGAAGATTGAAGGATGGTATAGGTTCCCACAATGGAAGGTAAAAATCCTAAAGGATCACCATCTCCATACATTTCGGAAAAACTAAAGGTTTGGTCGGCTTTAAAAAAAACAGGAAGGATGGTTCCTTGGTCATAAAAGGAAATGGTTCCCTTTTCGTTAGCCAAAACCAATTGTTTGAATCCAGAAAAATGCCTTTCTGCCTTTCCAAATTGTTCGATGGTTCGTTTGATTTTATCAAAAGAGACCCAAGGATAAGCAAGGAAACTATCTTTCTTAATTTCTCCAAATTGAAGATCAGAAATACAAACACGACCCGTCGAACCCAAACCATGTGTTTCTAAAATTTCCAAACGGATTACATTTCCTTGGAACTTAGAATCTAAATCAAAAACTTGAAATCCTGATTTTCCAAATTTAGGTTTACTGACTTCCAAATCTAGTGTAGAACCAATATTCATTTTTGATTTTAAATCATCGGTTTCCATTTCAAAAGTAGTGATCCGCAGTTTTTTAACGGAATCATTTGTTTTCAAATCATTCGCTGATTTATGAAAGCCGTTAAACATACGCAAGGCGGAAAACTGCGAATAAGAATGAAGGTAAAGAGTAAACCCTGATCCTAATTCTTTGGCATTGGCACAGAAGGCAGTGGTAGTTTTATCATCCAAAGCGAACTCAGGACTAAACTTCCAAGGTTCTTCTGGACTCACCTGGCCAAGACTTTGTGTGCGAAGGTAATCTAGTTGTTTTTCTGATGCTTTACAGTGAAAGAATATAGGAATAAAAAGAAATACGAAAACAATACTAGAAAAGGATTTTGAATTTTGGAAAAATAAAGAAGACTGAGAAAATGATAATTGGTTCGAACCCATGGACTTTCAAACCATGGATCCGAACGAAACTTCGATCAAGCGAAAAACAATTTCTCTTAATCGATATAATCTTTGAGTTTTTTGGAACGACTTGGGTGGCGGAGTCTACGAAGTGCTTTTGCTTCGATCTGACGAATCCTTTCCCGAGTTACTTTGAATTGGTAACCCACCTCTTCGAGAGTTTGCGCATACCCGTCATCCAAACCAAATCGCATCCGAATGACCTTTTGTTCCCTAGCAGGAAGGGTCTGTAAAACCTGACGGATTTGTTCCGACAAAATAGAGGAAGCTGCGGAGTTTAGTGGAGAAATGACTTCTTTGTCTTCGATAAAATCTCCGAGTTCCGAATCTTCTTCCGAACCCACTGGGATCTCAAGAGAGATTGGTTCCCGAGCTACGTTTTTCACAGCCTTCACTTTTTGCACTGGCCAGCCGAGTCGTTCTGCAATTTCATCATTGGATGGATCGCGACCAAACTCTTGGACAAAAAGTCTTGTTTCCCGAATCACTTTGTTCACTTGTTCGATCATATGAACTGGAACACGGATGGTACGAGCTTGGTCAGAAATCGCACGAGTGATGGCTTGTCTGATCCACCAAGTGGCGTAAGTAGAAAATTTATAACCTTTTTTGTATTCGAACTTATCAACCGCACGGATAAGACCGATGTTTCCTTCCTGAATCAAATCAAAGAAGTGCATTCCACGATTGGCATAACGTTTTGCAATGGATACCACCAAACGAAGGTTTGCTCGCACAAGTTCACGTTTGGCTTGGGCAATTTCTCTTTCGCCTTTGATGATTTTTTCACCCCAGTCTTTGATTTCCCCAACAGGAGAACCAGCTTCCTGTTCCATACGGCGGAGTTTTCTTTCGTTGTTGCGAATGTCTTTGATGACTTCTCTAACTTCATCAATATCACAACCCATCATCTTTTCAATTTCATCTAAGTTTTCATTTTTTTCGATGAAACGATTGAGGGCTTTGATTTCGCGGACATCATGTCCGTATTTGGCTTTGATTTTAAGGAAATGTTTTTCGATTTCCTTAACTCGAAATACCATTGATTTGATCTTTTGAGAGATCTTTTGGATTTCTTTTTGAGAAACTCCAATTTTACGAATGGCTTCATCGATTTTGCCGGTAGACATATCGATTTTTTCTTTGAGTTCTTTGAACTTCTTAGAATTTTCAGAGTATTTACGAATGCGGTTTGTGGATTCGTTTAAAACTTTTTCATCCTGTTGGATGAGTTCCATGTTTTCAAAAAATACTTTTTCTAATTTGTCCGCTTGCTCTTGGTTGAGTGCGTACATTTTGTCCACTTTCACCAAGTCATAAACTTTGATTTTTTTGGACTTAATTTTCGGAATGAGTTTGGCAAAGTTTTGGCGTAGGATCGAAGAACTTAAAATTGTTTCTTCGATAATTTTTTCACCCTTCTCAATCCGTTTAGCAAGAAACACTTCTGTTTCCCCTGAGATAAGGGATACTTTACCAATTTCTTTTAAATAAAGACGAATTGGATCTTCCGAACTGGAGGAAACACTGGACTCTCTTTTTTTACGTGCAGGTTTCTCTTTCGTTTCTTTTGCGGATTCTTCTTTTGTAGTAGTGAGCGAACTCGATTCTTCCAAAGATTTTTTGGAATACTCTTCTACAATTTCGATCCCCATTTCGTGTAACAAAGTAAAGACATCATCAATTTTTTCGGAATTTAAAATTTTATCCGGAAGTATTTCATTGATTTCATCATAAGATACCTCTCGATTTGCTTTTCCGATCGAGATGATCTTTTGTACTTCTGGTAGGCTTGCTAGATTTTCCATTCTACCTTTATCCTCTTTATACTTCTAACGTTTGGATCGTTCGGAGATACACGGATCTCTTATTTTTTTCACTTTTTAAAAGCGAAAGTTCTGACAGAAGATTGTTCTTTTCTTCAATCGTTAAGTCAGGTTTGGCCATCTCTTTGACAAGTTCTTCCATCCTTGCGTCATCCAACAAATCCGCATGGTAAAGAAACATCCCTTTAAATAATCCTGGTGACGTCGATTCATCGGCCGTAAAATGTTCGGCGATCATTCCCAGGTATTCCGAAGGAATTTCTTCCCTCGAAAGAATCTCAGCAGCTGTTAAGTTCTCATTCTGCAAATACTTCGTATATAAATAGTCCCAAAGAAAAGCGGATACTTCATCCCGAAATTCTAAGCCTAACAAATCATCAGCGAAACTAAACAGTTCCAAATTCTGAATGAGCATTGCGATCATCTTACGTTCACAAACCAAAATAGGAGATAGTTTCCCCGGTTTGGCCGCCGCCCGTTCTTTTTTAGTATCGACCATGGAGGGGGTCGAAGTTACACCTGGTTTGCCACGAAAGTCCTGAAAAAGCGAAGAAAAAGAAAGTCCGAGTTGGCGCGCCCCTTCTTCTAAATAGACTTGTTTGTCCGTTTCTTTTTCCATGGGTTTCAGGAATTCAAAGAGTTTTTTGACACTGGCCTGCTTTTCTTCCGCCAAAGAGGAAGGGCCGGCACCACCTAGGATTTCGCGAATCATAAATTGGGAAGCAGGAGCTGCCGCTTCGAGTAAATCCCGAATTTCTTGTTTGTTATGATGGAGGGAATAATCAAAAGGATCTTTTCCTTCCGGGATATGGCAAACCTTTACCACCACACCTTCTTTCGAAAGGAGATTCACAGCGCGAAAGGCACCTTTGGTTCCTGCTTTATCAGAATCCATCATTAAGTACACTTTGTCCGCCATGTTTTTTAAAATCCGAACATGGCCTTCTGTAAATCCTGTTCCAAGAGGTGCGACGACAAACTCAATTCCTTTCCGGAAAAGGCCAATGGCATCAAACACACCTTCGACGATGACAGCTTCTCTTGTTTTTCTAATTCCGTCTTGGCTCAAATTTAAATTATAAAATGTGCGACTTTTGTCGTAAATGAGTGAGTTCGGACTGTTGATGTATTTTGCTTCTTCTGATTCACCAAGAATCCGTCCCGAATAAGCAATCACTCGGCCCCTTGTGTCAATCACAGGAAACATGATCCGATTTCGAAAAAAATCATAAGGATCTTTGTTTTGGTCTTGTCGTTTGAGAAGGCCTAACTGCTCCCCAAGTTTGACTTCCGCCTCTGTTTTAAACAAATCTTGGCGTAAATTTCCAAACCCTGGAAGGCCAAACCCAATTTTAAAAACTTTTAAATCTTCGCTGTACAATCCGCGTGATTCTAAATATTTTAAAGCCACTTCACCACTTTGTGTATTTAAATTTCTTTGAAAGTATTCTAAGGCTTTTTGCGAAACTTGATACAGTGCTTCTTTTTTTCGTTCCGACTCTTCTTCTTCTTTGGTTCTTTCCACAAGAGGAATTCCAGAATAGTCAGAAAGGATTTCTAAAGATTTGAGAAAGTCTACCTTTTGGTAGTCCATCACAAACCGAAACAAATCTCCAGATGCCTTACATCCGAAGCAGTGGTAAAATCCACCTTCTGCGTTTACATTGAAGGAGGGTGTTTTTTCATTATGAAAAGGACAAATTCCAACGAGGTTTCTTCCCATACGACGTAAGGGAACAAATCTGTTGATATAGGAATCAATGGAGACTTCTCTGCGAACTCTTTCTTTAAAACTTTGGTAAGGATTCACAGTATAACAGTATTAACGGGCGCTAAGTGCTTGTTTAACGAGGGAGGATACCTTGGAGCCGTCTATATTTTGTCCTTTAAATTTTGCCATTACTTTACCCATCACCTTTCCCATATCCTGGGCTCCGCTCACATTCAATTCCACAATGGCTTCGTTGACAGCGATTGAGATTTCTTCTTCGGAGACTTCTTTTGGAATATAACGAGAGATGACTTCTGCTTCCTGAATTTCTTTACTAGAAAGATCAGGACGATTGGCTTTGTCATATTCGACAGCCGTGTCCTTTCTTCGTTTGAAATTGGATTTGAGGATCTGCATCACTGCAGTATCCGTCAGTTCGGAAGCACCGGTTTTGGTTAATTCATACTGAATTTCTGCTTTGATCAGACGCAAAGTGCCGAGGACGGTTTCATCCTTGGCCTTTAATGCCGTTTTTAGATCTGTACTGATCGTATCTTGCAGGGTCATTGCATCACCGGCGGAAAGATTAAAGTTTATCTTTTTTAGCGAATAATCTTTTCTTTTTGTCTCGTTTGCGTTTTGCCGCTTCGACAGCCTTCTTTTTCACAACACTAGGCTTTTCGAAGTATTCACGGCGTTTGATTTCGCTCATAATACCAGCATTCGCACAATCTCTTTTGAACCTACGAAGCGCCGCCTCAATAGATTCCCCTTCTTTTAAATAAATCCCTACTTGTGGGGTCATAGACAAACAACTGTCCTTTTGTAAAAATGGTCTAGTTTTGACGGTATCGGAAACCGCCCTGATTTGTCAATTCAGCCGAAAAACAAATCAGAAATTTTCAATGAAAATAGAGGAAAATCGGGTGTCATCGGCCAAAACGTCCCTGTCGATGGGAAAAATCTTCAGTTTGTAATCCAAAATCAAATGTTTGGACGGAAAGTAAAGCGACCCAAACCTTTGGTTGGCTCCATCTAGAGTTTCTCCGGGACAAAATAAAAAATAGGATCTAGGATTCAGTTGGAAATTAAATTCATTTTCTCTGGTTTCTTTGTGGAGGGTTGTTGTGACTTCCCTTAAAATTTCCTGGCTTTTCACCACTCCCATCGGTTTGAAAAAGGGCGAAAGATCCTGGAGATGGAAAAAGGCAATGACTCCGGATTTGGTCTGTCCAGAAAAGGAACGTTCCATCTTTTTGCGGATCGGCTCAGTGATGGTTTGGAAATCGAGAAGGTTCTTTTCTCGCATGGAAATGCCTGTGGCACAAAAGGTCAAAACCTGGTTGGACAAATCTTCCCAATTTCGTTCGGAAAGTTCTGGTCCGATTTCTTGAACCACAAGGACAAATACAGGAACTTCGCCTTCGGGAAGACGCATGATATTGATTTTTAAGTTTTTCCCTCTTTCGGTAAATGTTCCGAGGGGTTTTGGTTCCATAAATTCCAAATTCCGAACCAGATCCGTTAGTTTTTCAGAAACAAGGCCTCGCAACCATTCTTCTTTTTCGGTTCTGCCAAATTCATAAACAATTTCACCCGCAAGATAAACCCAACCCAAAATGGCACCCACACTGGCAAAACTGATGCCGAGCCTTCTCGAATGGTAGTCTGTCATTTGCATGGAGGGAGACGTATTTACATGAATTGGATCTGTCATTGGAATCTAATTTTAGTATCGGCGGCTCCATTGCCAATCAAAAGGAGAAAGGATTGCTCCTGGAGTTATCCCCCCAAAATGGAGTAAAAACCACTCGGGGAACCTGTGAACGCAACACCGAAACAAAAAAAACTCATCTCTCTATCGCAATTCATTCTAGAAGAGCAACTCAAAATCCCTCACGCTTCCGGAGAATTTACAGCCCTACTCAGCCATCTCGTTTATGCGGCTAAAATTGTCGGTCGTGAAGTGAGAAAGGCAGGACTTTTGGATGACATTCTCGGTGCCACAGAAGACACCAATGTCCAAGGCGAAACCCAGATGAAACTGGACCAATACGCGGACAATGCTTTCAACCAATCCCTAAAAATTTGTGGCCACCTTTGTGTGCTCGCAAGTGAAGAACACGAACACATCATCCCGATTCCTGGGGGATACAATATTGGGAAGTATACCATGGCCATTGATCCTTTAGATGGATCTTCCAACATCGACACCAACGTATCCATCGGAACCATTTTCTCCATCCACCAAAGGTTAGAACCAAATTCAAAAGAACCAGGTGGCGAACGCGACCTATTGCAACAAGGCCATTTACAACGTTGTGCGGGTTATATCATCTACGGATCTTCCACGATGCTTGTCCTTTCCACAGGAAAGGGAGTTTCGGGATTTACCTTGGATCCAAGTGTGGGGGAATTTTTACTCTCTCACCCCAATATGCAAATGCCTGCTTCCGGTGATATTTACTCTGCCAATGAAGGAAATGCATCCTATTGGTCCCCGGAAGTACAAGCTTACCTCCAAAAAATTAAGTCCATCGAAGGTGGAAAAAAACCAAAAACGGCCCGTTACATTGGATCCCTAGTAGCCGATTTCCATAGAAACCTTCTCAAAGGTGGGATTTTCCTTTATCCAAACGATACAAAATCTTCTAAATACCCAAATGGTAAACTCCGATTGCTCTATGAAGCAGCACCAATGGCCTTTATTGCAGAACAAGCCGGAGGAATGGCAGTGACTGTGAAAGGAGAGAGAATCCTTGATCTGACTCCAAAAGAACTTCATGAAAGAACAACGCTCGTTATTGGAAGTAAGAAGGAAGTAGAAGAATTCCTTACGTTCATTCCTAAGGCATAATTTTCGATTCAGATACAGAAATTTCTTTCAAAAGAAATCGCAATCGAGTAGTTTTGGCAGAATTAAAAGATTTTAGGAGAAAACTTTCAATGAATAAAAAACTACTCGTTTTAATTCTTGGTGTGACTATGGCTTCTGGACTTGCTTTCTGCAAAAAAGAAGAGCCAGTTGTTGAAGAAAAAATGGAAACTGTTGAAGATGCGGCAAAAAAAGTATCTACAGAAGTAGAGAAAAAAGTTGATGCAGCTATGAAAACAGCAGAAGCAGAAGCTAAAAAAGCAGCAACAGGCGCCATCAAAGACGCAACAAAAGACATTAAAAAACCTGCTGGTTTCTAAACATCTTTTCTTTGTAAAAAGAAAACCAACCGTTTAACGGTTGGTTTTTTTATTTATAAGTGATTCAAATTTTAATACTCAATTCAAAGTTCCTTTTCAATTTTTAAAGATCGAAATCTTATAATTCTAATCTCTATTCAATTTTCAGTATTTTGAATTTTAAATATCTAAATCTAACTATCTGAATATTTAATTTTTTCATGAAGTTCTTCTTCTAACGCGCATTTGGGATAAGTTCCCACATCCAACGAGATTCCAATATGTCCAAATGGATCTTGTGGAGAAATGATTCTTAAATCCCAACCATTCACAATCCAAGGGCATTGGTAATTTTTATCTCTGCATAAAATCTGTGCGGCTTTTGGTTTTGGATAGGCCCAAGCTGAAGTTTGGAACTTACATTTGTTTTCAATATCTGCTATGGTTCGAATTCGTTTGATGGCTTGGTCAAATTCTTTGAACCGGTCAATCATTGGATCGGCTAGGTCTTTTCTGAATAATCCCTTCTCCGCATTGTAAGTAAACATCACCAGAAGTTTTTCAGAAACATGTTCCTTATCCGATGTTATTTTTAAATTCTCAATGATATAACGAGCAATTTTTAAAGCATCGAGTGTGACTTCTGCCGTATCATCTGCATACTCACCTGCTTCTTCTTCATCGTCACTAGCATCATCTTCCATTCCACTTCCCGTAAGAAGGTCTTGGTTGAGTTGGTGTTTCCTTAGTTCCTCAACGTTTATATTGGCAGGTGATACACCAGGAATTTCAAACCCATTCGAACCATGGTTGTTTATGGCACTAATCACTTCTTCTGGAAGATTGAGTTTCCTTGCAATTTCAAGAGAAAGTCCAACCGCAGAAGTTAAGGAAGAACCAAAAAAACTTTGTTTGTACAATCCTTCTTTTGAAACAGAAATATCGGCACAAAGACCAGCAAGGAAACTAAACCGGTTCACCATTTTAAATCCATATTTTTTTTGAATGACCGCACCCAAACTGATCAGTCCAAAGTCAGCTAAATGATTAAAAAATTCTTTATGGCTTAGTAAAATTCTGAAAAAAGACAAAGCCAATGATTTTGAATAAAATGAATTCTGAATGATTCCTTTGAGGCTTGCCATTCTTTCAGCATTTTGTTCATATAAATGATAGATGAATTCATTGGATCTATCTTCGATTCGACTGAGGATTGCTTTGGAAAGTACCATCCGAAGCATCCGCATCAAATCCTTCGACATGGCAAGTTTGAAAGAAGGAATGTAGTTTCCTTCCATTCCTTCTAACTTCATTAAAATATTTTCTTTGATCGCAACTTTCTCTTTGATTAAAATATTTCCGTTTTTTCCAACAACAGGTTCGCTAAGGGAAACTGATCCTAATAAATCATAATCCACTGCAAAATTTTTAAATTCATTGAATTCTAAGAATTCGATACCAGCATTCGTTATTTTCATAAGTATCCTATGGAAAGTGTCTCATAGAAGAGCCTTGGAGAGCAAGATTTTTGCTTTCCTTCTGCGTCTAAATAGTGTAGTTTTTTAGACGTTTTGGAGGTTCTCGTTGGTTTCTTCTATCCCAAAAGACTCACAATCAGTGAGCGAGTTGAAAGAGTTCTACAGACAAATGGTACTTATACGAAAGTTTGAGGAAGCCGCTGCCAAAGCCTATAGCGTAGGAAAGATTGGTGGTTTTTTACATTTGTACATCGGCCAAGAGGCAGTGGGAGTTGGTTCCATTGCGGCCCTCACCCCAAAGGACTATATTGTTTCGACATATAGAGACCATGGCCATGCTTTGGCAAGGGGCTTAAATCCCAAACCATTGATGGCAGAGTTATTTGGAAAAGGCACAGGTATTTCAAAAGGTAACGGCGGTTCAATGCACTTTTTTGATAGGAACGCTCATTTTATGGGCGGGCACGGAATTGTGGGTGGGCATATCTCTCTTGCCGCAGGGATTGCATTTGCCTCTAAATTTAAAAAAGAAGATTCTGTGACGATTTGTTTTTTTGGAGAAGGAGCTGCCAATATCGGCTCCTTTCATGAAGGCTTAAACCTCGCTGCCATTTGGAAACTCCCCGTAGTATTTATTTGTGAGAACAACCATTATGCGATGGGAACTCCAGAATACCGTGCTCTTGCTGTCAAAGATGTATCGGTGAGAGCATATGCTTACGATATGGCTCGCGATCATATCGAAGGTGATGAAGTGAGAAAGGTAAAAGACCATGTCCAAGTGGCAGTGGAACGAGCAAGACGCGGGGAAGGTCCCACACTCATTGAAGTTTCCACTTACCGGTTTCGTGGCCACTCCATGTCCGATCCGGCTAAGTATAGAACCAAAGAAGAATTAGAAGCGTATAAAAAGAAAGACCCTCTGATGCGAGCAAGACATGAGCTAGAGTTAGGTGGTATTAAAACAGAGGAATTAGATAAAATGGATTTGGAAATCCAATCGCAAATCGATGAAGCTTATCAATATGCAGAAACCTCACCAGAACCTCCGCTCTCTCAATTACACAAGTATGTGTATGCGGAGGATAAATAAATGGCCATCCTAACTTATAGAGAAGCTCTGAACCGTGCCATGGTGGAAGAGATGGAAAAAGATCCACTCATTTACCTGATGGGAGAAGAAGTGGGGCATTACCAAGGGGCATATAAAGTATCCCAAGGAATGCTTGATAGATTTGGAGAAGAAAGAGTGATCGACACTCCCATTTCCGAAAATGGATTTGCGGGGATTGGAGTGGGTTCGGCGATGGTGGGCTTACGTCCCATCATTGAATTTATGACTTGGAACTTTTCCCTTGTTGCCATTGACCAAATCATCAACTCAGCTGCCAAAATGAATTATATGAGTGGGGGTCAATTTCCCATGCCGATTGTCTTTCGTGGTGCCGGTGGTGCGGGAGGAAGGCTTGGTGCCCAACACTCGCAGGCCTTCGAATCTTGGTATGCCCATTGCCCCGGCCTCAAAGTGGTTTGTCCTGCCACACCAAAAGATGCATACGGACTACTCAAATCCTCCATCAGAGACAATAACCCAACGATCTTTATCGAATCAGAAGTGTTATACGGATCCAAAGGAGAAGTCCCGGAACAGGAATACACAATCCCTTTAGGTCTTGGTGAAATCAAAAGAAAAGGTACAGACATTACCCTTGTAACTTGGTCAAGAGCCCTCGGGTTTGCTGAAGAAGCGGCGGCCATTTTAGAAAAAGAAGGAATCTCTGTAGAAATTGTGGATCTTCGCAGTTTACGTCCGTTAGATGAAAATCTCATTTACGAATCGGTCAAAAAAACAAACCGAGCTTTGGTTGTGGAAGAAGGATGGCCTGTAGCAGGATTTGGGGCTCAAATTGCTTACCTCATCCAAAAAAATGCCTTCGCCTATTTGGATCATCCTGTGGAACGAGTGACTCAAATGGATGTTCCTATGTCTTACGCCGCCAACTTAGAACGAATGAGTTTGCCGAATGCAACACGAGTTGCCGATACCATCCGCGAGATGTTACAGTAGGAGATCTGCCAATGGCAAAAATTCAAGAAATGACGCAACTTTCCCCTACGATGGAAGAAGGAACCATTGTGAAATGGTTAAAAAAGGAAGGAGATTCGGTCTCTCCTGGTGACATCATCGCCGAAGTGGAAACTGACAAAGCAGTGATGGAAATGGAAGCCTTTGAATCGGGTGTTCTCTTAAAAATCCTTCATACCGAAGGTGCCAAATTAAAAGTCGGACAGGCTTTGGCTGTGATTGGAAAACCAGGAGAAGACGTATCTTCACTAATCGCTGATCTTCCGAAACCTACACCAAACCAAACAAAGATGGAGGGAACACCCCAAACGGAATCTGATCCCCAAACTGCAAAACCGGCGACACAAGAACCGGTTGCCACTACGATCCCAAAGAAAGATACGAATGCTATCCCTTCTCCGCAAACAAAACCAACCTCGATAAACTCGGTTACCGAGGTAAATTCTGCAAACCGAGGAGGATTAAGAGTTCTTGCCTCTCCCCTTGCCAAATCCATAGCCATTGAACAAGGGATAGATTTACATACGGTGATTGGAACAGGACCTGAGGGAAGGATTACTAAAAAAGATGTTCTGGATACTTTAAACCAAGGAAGTGGAAACTCCCGGTCGACTGGTGTTGCGGCAACTCGTTCCGACGAGGTCGTGACTTTGAATGGAATGCGCAAAACCATTGCCAAACGCCTGACCGAATCCAAACAAAATCTTCCTCACTTCTATTTGAATGTGGATGTAAGTGCCAAAGCAATGGAATCCTTTCGCACAGAACTTTTGGAATTTCAAAAACATTTAGATCCAGAACTCCAAGTGAAGGTCAGCCTGAACGACATTGTCGTCAAAGCGACAGCTGCTGCCCTGAGATTCCATCCCAAAGTCAATGCGAGTTTTCAAGGAGATTCCATTTTACAATTTGGACGGGTGGATGTGGGGATTGCTGTTTCTCTAGACGGCGGACTTTTAACACCCGTTATCCGAAATGCGGATAAAAAATCCATATTAGAAATTTCGAAAGAAGTGAAGGAACTTGCCAAAAGAGCCCGCGAGAGAAAATTAAAACCCGAAGAATTCTCTGGCGGAACTTTTACCATTTCCAATTTAGGAATGTATGGAATCAGTCGGTTCACAGCCATCATCAATGAACCGGAAAGTGGAATCCTGGCAGTTGGTTCTGTGGAAGACAAACCAGTTGTGGAAAACGGGGCCGTGGTAGCTGGCCGAGTTTTGTCTCTCACCCTTTCTTGCGACCACCGAGTGATCGATGGTGCTGTCGGGGCCGAATTCTTAAGAACCCTAAAGAGTTTACTCGAACAACCGAGCCTTATGGCAGGGGTGGTCTAACTCTTAAGATGATGTGAATGGATTAAGCTGCGAAAAAATCAGCGCTTTGGATGTCGGCGATGGGGATACGAACCACACCACTTGCTAAGTTCCCGATCACGACATCGTCCATCATTTGGCGATTTTTATCGAGTTCAATGCTTTTGCCGTCTTTGAGGTGAAGAACGATATCAATTCCTCGGTAGTGGATGTATCTTTCGAGTGTGTTTTTGAATTTGTGTGCTTTGTCCATCTGGTTTCCTGTTCCTTATCTTTGTAACTTACAAAGGGTATCGTACGAATTTATGAGACCTTTAGAAAATTTTGTCTCATTAGGTAAGTTTTTTTTGACAGTATCAGGAAACCGGGAGAATTATGTCACATGAAGCCTGAGAACAGTACATCCGCCACTCCTGGCGTACGGAAAGCCGCCCTCCTCCTTTTATCCCTTGGCAAAGAAAGAGCTGCCGATGTTCTAAAACACCTAGACGACTCCATGCTCGAAGCTGTGATTTTGGAAATGTCTAAAATCCGCTCCATCTCTAAAGAAGAAAGAGAAGTCATTTTAAAAGAATTTCATAATACCATCGAAGACTTAAACGAAACTACATCCGGTGGGCTCTCCACAGCCAAGTCCCTTTTGGAACATACAGTAGGCGCAGAAAAAGCCAATGTGATCCTAAAAAAAATCCATAAAGAAGAAACTAAAAACGATTTTGAATTTTTAAACCAAGTAGAACCAGGGGTTTTACAGGGAATGCTTGGAACCGAATCCCCACAAATCATTGCCGTCACCTTATCGCATTTGGATCCCAAAAAGGCTGCCGATGTTTTGAAACTTTTTCCGAAACCAGAACAGGCAAAAATTGCCGTAAGACTCGCCACCACATCCAAAACCCATCCCGATGTGATCCAAAACATTGCTCGCATTCTCAAAAAACGATACGAAGAAAGAGACAAACAAGAATACTCCGAAGCTGGTGGGGCTCACGTCCTTGCGAACATTTTGAACTTTATGGAAAAAGGGGCCGAAGAAACGATTCTTTCCGAACTCGAAGAATCTTCTCCCGATGTTGCCGACCAAGTTCGTGAAAAACTCTATACATTCGAAGACATTCTTTCTCTTGATAACAAAGAAATGCGAATCCTGATCAATCGTTTGGCAGATGACACTTCCATCTCCCTTGCCATCCGTGGTGCAGGAGATGAAATCAGGAAAAAATTTCTAAACAATATGAGCCAAAATAGATCAGAAGATATTTTAGATGCTCTGGATATGAAACCGCGAGTCACCTTACGAGAGATAAACGAAGCAAGAAGTAAGATTGTGCAAGTGGCTAGAGTATTAGAAGAAGAAAATCAGATTCTGTTTAAGAAAGAAAAAGAAGAGTATATCGAGTAAAGGGGAAAAACCGATGGCGGAGTTGACGGGGCTCGAACCCGCGACATCCTGCGTGACAGGCAGGCACTCTAACCAACTGAGCTACAACTCCATCGGAATAAAGACCAAACTATAGAATCGACTCCGAGAGTCAACACTGTTTTCATTTGTTTTCTTGCCTTTCGTTAGAATTTTTAGAATCTGGTATTGGTTCTATGCAAATCGAAGAAAAAAAAGCCAAAGACCTTTTCCAGGATCGAATCTTTACCCTTTCCAATTTCCTTTCTGTGTCCCGAGTGTTGTTATTACCATTTTTCTTCCAAAGCACTTATACTTACGCACATGATCCGGCGAACGTAAAAGAATTATTTGCTTCCATATTCTATGCACTTGCAGCAGTTTTCAGTGATTATCTAGACGGACTCTTTGCTCGCCTCCTCCATCAAGAAACCACTCTCGGAAGATACTTAGATCCTGTTTGCGACAAACTAGTCACACTCGGTGGGCTCTTTGTGGTCACCATCCATTTTGATTTTCCGAGTTGGATCCTCATTGTTTATTTTATTAGAGAGATCCTCGGTGTTTGGCTAGGTGGGTATCTGTATTTAAAAAGAGGATTACAAGGAAGACCCAACTGGTGGGGAAAATTTGGTGTGGGGATTGTGGCCGTATCAGTGATTTGGTATATGTCTTTGCCTTACTTTTTACAGTTTGGTGCGCCTTATTCTTTTTTACTCCATCCTGTGATCTCAGCTTATGTTTTACTTTTTGTACTCACTGCGGGTGTTGTCGCTTATGTAGTTCGGTATTGGAATATAGTTTTTCATCCGGAAGCCATTGAGTTAGATCCAGAAAATAAAAAACAAGCAAAGAAATACCAAAAGATTTAATTTGATTTCTACGAATGTTTTTATTTGTCTAAACGATTTTAGTCTCAAACAAAATACCAAAAGTAGAAATCAAACTTTTAAATTTTACTTTTTAGAATCCATCTACTTCAAAGTGCCAGTTTGTTTTCTGCGAAGTAAATACCATTCATATAAATTTTGTCCCGTTTCCAGCCAAACAAATTCCGCATAATGGTAGTAAGCACCATCAGCTGCATTCATTGTCAGTGCCGAATAATTTTTGGGATTTTCATAGACACCTTTAGCAATGTCCGCAGACATTTCTGTGACGGCACCTGTAGCAATGTGTTTGTATGTGGTAAGTATTTTTCCATCAGTGGTCTTGGCTTTGGCATCCGTAATTTCGAGTTTTTTCATACCCTTGGATTGTAAGTAAGATAGAAATTCTGGTTTTCCTTGGGATTTTCTAGCTTCGGCCATTTCCCAAATGCTATTTTTACCAGACTTGTTATATACATTTGGGTTAGCTCCGGCTTCTACCAAAACCTTTACTAGCTCAAAATCTGCGTTACGTACTGCATTCCATAAAGCAGTGTCGTAATCGGGGCCAAACGTATATTCACGATATCCAGCAATGTTTGGATTGGCACCTTTTGCCAAAAGTAACTTTGCAATTTTTGCGTTGGCCACTCGGTCAAGAGCTGTTCTTGCACCCCATCGGAATTTCATTTTGAATGGCCCGATTCGATCGGTATAATCACATTCTTTAGAACGATTTTCTACCTTCGCACCTTTATCTAATAATAGTTTCACGAGACTTTCATCACCTTCCATGGCTGCAATGGTGAGTGCGTGGAAACAATCAGAAGTTTGGTTTACATCAGCACCTTCTTCGATCATTTGTTTGGCTTTGTCGAATTTACGATCTTCAATTGTGTAGGGCAAACTCGCACAAGAGACAGAGATCCATAAAAGGGAGAATGGAATGAGTTTTTTCATCCCAATATCTTAGAGGATTTCGTTGAAAAGCAAGCCAAAAACAGCCATTAGGTAGTAAGAATTGTAATATCCTTTTCGGAAGAGTTTAATTCCAAACGACTGTTTATTTTTTAACTGCCCTTCTTCTTTTGTTTGGATTTTTGTTTTGCTAATTTTTCAAATTCTCTTAACCTTAACTTTAGAATCTCTAATGTTTCTTTCATAACTGCTTTACCATGATCCACTTCAATTTCACGGACAAACCGAATGACCATACCAATGGTGTGACTGAAATACAAGGCAAAAGGTCTGACTTCTGATTCTTTTAAGATAGGTAGACAACGCAAAGTTGTTTTTACGATTAATTCGGCATTTCTATATGTATCACGATTGTCTTCAGTTACTAATTCGGGAATGGCCCTGGCACCGGCCCAAAGATTGGCGAGGGCCGGATCTTTTTGAAATATTGTTATAAATTGTTTGAAAGCAATTTCAGCGGCAACTTCCAATTCAACTATGGTTCGCACTGGCTCTAAGATTCTTTTTGTTTCTTCATACAATGAATCGTAATATTGATTCATAATGGTTAACAATAATACACTTTTTCCTGGGAAGTATTGGTATAAGGAACCAATTTGAATCCCTGCTGTTTGCGCAATTTCTCGCATACTCACAGCATCAATTCCCTTTTCACCAATTAATTCCCTGGCAGTTTTTAGAATGAGTTCGACTCGGTCACGACTTCTCGTTTGGACAGGGATTTTGAACTCAAGACTCATAAGAAAAGGAGAATTTCCTGATGATAATTTGCACTTCTTTTTTTACCAAAAGACAGAATTTGATCTTGACCGATTCTAATTTATGATCAATGATCGCATTAATGTGATCATTGATCATATTAATGCAAGAGGGATTATGGATCTCGTAAAAAACAACCAATCTGATTCTACTGGAATCATCGACAAATCAGAAACAATTTGTATTGTCGGTGCCGGACCTGCTGGCTTAACAATGGCGAGGTCCCTACTAGCAAAAGGGATTCCCTTTCAAGTTTTTGAAAAACACAACGATGTGGGAGGAATTTGGGATATCAGTAATCCAGGTTCTCCCATGTATGAAAGTGCTCACTTTATTTCTTCAAAGTATTTATCTAGTTATTTTGATTTTCCGATGCCTGAAGATTATCCAGACTATCCTTCCAATCGACAAATTTTAAAATACCACAGAGATTTTGCGAAAACCTACAATCTCTATCCATGGATTCAATTTAACACATCAATCATAGAAATCAAAGAAAAAGACGGATGTTGGATTGTTGAAACAAGTTCCAAAGAAAAGTATTTGTTTGGAGGAATTATTTGTGCCAGTGGAATCACATGGTCACCGAACCAACCAAAACTGGAAGGTGAAAATAGTTTTACCGGAAAAATATTACATAGCGTAAATTATAAATCTCCAAGTCTTTTTCATGGGAAACGCGTTCTCATCGTAGGTGCAGGTAACTCCGGATGTGATATAGCCTGTGACGCAGGAGCCAATGCGGAACAAGGATTCATTAGTGTTAGACGAGGTTACCATTTTATTCCAAAACATATACTGGGCCAACCGGCAGATGTTTTTGGAGATGGTGCTCATTGGATCCCCAATTGGATTTCTCAATTGGTATTTGGTAAGTTATTAAAATTTCTTGTCGGTGACTTAACAAAACTTGGATTACCTGCACCAGATCATAAAATCTTTGAAACTCATCCGATCATCAACGACCAGTTAATCCATAATTTAAGACACGGCGATGTCATTGCAAAACCTGATATCGAAAAACTTGAGGGTGATTCAGTCGTTTTTAAAGACGGATCTAAGGAAAAAATAGACCTCATCATTCTTGCAACAGGATACAACTGGTCCATTCCTTATATGGAAAGGAAATACTTTGAATGGAAAAATGGAAGGCCTGATCTTTACTTAACTTTGTTCAATCGGAATTTCGAAAATTTGTATGCCCTGGGTTATATGGAAACCGACGGTGGTGCTTACAAGATGTTTGATGAAATGGCAAATTTAATTGCATCCTATATCGAAGCAAAACGGAAAAAAAACTCATCCTATCTACGTTTTGCCAATCTCATCAAAACTGATAGGCCTTTATTAAATGGTAAAATCCAATACTTAAATACAGGGCGCCATTCCGTTTATGTCAATCAAGTAGCTTATAAGAACTATAGATCCAAAATCCAAAAGAAAATGGGTTGGTTCGATTTAAAACCAGGACAATTCAACTCTCTAAAATCATCAATTGGTCCTTCTATATCCCACGATCAAACTACTTCTTCTGGAATTTCCCAATGACAAAAAACAAATCCCATCCAAAGAAAAAAATTGCATTGATTACCGGCGGAGGTGGTGCCATTGCAGAAGCAATTGCCCTCCGACTCGAAAAGGAAGGATACCAACTACTTCTTTCCGACATCAGTTTAGAAAAAATGTCTCAGGTAAAAGAAAAACTAAACGGAAATCCGGTTTGTTTTGTTTGCGACCAGACGAACCCAGAGGAAATCCAAAATCTAATTCACTCCATTCAGAAAGATTATCCAGAAATCAGTGTTTTGATTAACAACGCAGGATATACCAAAGAAGGTCCTTTTACGAGCCAATCCATAAACGACATCCAAAGACAAATTTGGATCAATTTACTCAGCCCCATTCATATTACACATGGAATCCTCCCACTGATGTTGAAACGAAATGAAGGTGCCATCGTATCCATTGTTTCAATTGGAGGAATCATTGCCTTAGCCGATTCTTCACTTTACTCTGCTGGTAAATTTGGACTGAGAGGATTTTTAACCGCGCTTTATGAAGAGCTAAAAGATACGAAAATTAAGGTGTCAGGGATTTATCCGGCAGCAGTTGATACTCCCATGTTATTACATGAAGCGTTAAATGGTGGTACTGCACTCAATTGGGTGAACCAAGTCCAAACACCAGACGATGTGGCACATGCTGTCATGAAAGGAATCAAAAAAGGGAATTTGGAAATCTATGTTCCTTACTCGGATGGGCTTATCTCTAGGTTGGTAGCTGTTTTTCCTTGGCTTATGGGGAAACTGTCACCTGCCCTCTTATGGATTGGCAAACGAAACCAAGAAAAATGGTTAAAAGAAAAAGGTATGCTCCATACAAAAACAATGCACTAGGTTGGGTGAAAGGTTTGTCATTGCCACATACTAACAACTTTAAATGGATAGAATGAGGAACTGAGGATGGAATTCCAGTAGAGTGGGATAATAGAATCAATTCAAATTTCGGAATGGAAATCTCGAACCAACCTATTATCCCAAAAGGATTTAACGTCTTTTTTTCTTTCTTGCGACTTTCTTCTTCGCTGCTTTTTTCTTAGCAGTTTTCTTTTTCGCAGGTCTCTTTTTAGTGAGAACTTTTTTGGCTTTTTTCTTAGCCACTTTCTTCTTTTTAGCAGCTTTCTTCTTCTTTGCTGCCTTTTTCTTTTTAGGAGCCGCTTTTTTCTTCGCTGCTTTCTTTTTTGCGGCTTTTTTCTTCTTAGGAGCTGCTTTTTTAACCACTACTGCTACTTCCGGAGCAGGTTCTTCTTGAATCTGTGGTATTTCTATTGTTTCGTTTTCTTCCATACATGTAACCTTATGAAGATAGTATCAAATCTTCCTTCTTGGTACGATAACAAAGCGTGGATTATTAAAAGTAAATTCATTTTTATGATAAGCAATAAAACAAAACTAATTTATTTAAAAATGATTCTATTTTTGTGAGTTTGATAGCGAAAGTTCACTAACATTTCCCATTAAGTAAATAGGGAAAATTCACCTAACCCAAAAGATACGAATTCAAACATCTCCTTAGGGCTTTGCCGATCCATTTTGCAATCGAAGGATTTCTTTTTGGTATTCTTCTGCTTTGTCAGGTCGTTTTGACTTTTTATAAAGGCGAGAGAGGATCCTGATTACGGGGATCACTTCTGGTTTTCGACTGTAAATTCGTTCTGCCATATCAATTGCTTCCTCGATCAGACTTGCTTTTGCATACTGAATGGCTCCATCAAGGATCATTTGGAGTCCAGATGGATGATGATTGGAAAAATTCTCAGCCGCCTGGCCTGCCTCTGCCGGTTTCTCCAATTTACGATACACTCTGTATAATAATTTCCATACTGCCGGGTCAGAAGAATAGACATCAGCATAATTTGTTAGTAAAGTGAGAGCTTCTATATCATTATTTTTTTTTAAGAGACGAATTGGTTCTTCTAAACCCTTTTCACGACTATTTGTATCCCATTGGGGCTGAGGACGAAATCGAATGCTGAGTAAGGAAAGATCATCTGTCAGTTCCCCCACTTTTTGAAGGCGTTCCCCTAAAACCTCGATCTCACCCGCACTTGCTTCTACTTGTGACAAAATAGAAGTATGATCCATATTGATCACACGATTTGCTTCAGCATCAATCCCTATACTAAGATCATCTCGCCCATCAGAACCAATGACGATCGTATCACCAGGACGAATCCAACAGGTCTCAATCCTGGCTTTGTCTTTTTTCATCCCTAGTTTGAAATTGGTAGCTTCTTCGGATAAAAAACTTGCCTTCCCCTCTCTGTACCGAATCGGAAATGGATGTTCTGCATTGATATAATATAAAAACCCATTCTCTTCATCTACTAAACCAAGAAGGAGCGACATGGACATTGATCCTTCAAATCCTTCGAAGACATCATTAAGATCACTGAGAGCCGTATGCAACCATCGTTCAGGATAGTATCCGGATAATATTCCTTCTCTATGGGTTCGTTCTACCAAAGCTCGAAAGGCAGTTCCAAAAACAAGAACCCCACCTGCGCCTTGCATGGACTTACCCATGGCATCCCCATTCGCAAATACACAATAACTTCTACCCCGAAGGACAATTTGATCGGCTACGCAGATATCACCACCCAGTTCATATTCTCTATTTTTGAATTGGAATGCTTTTTTCTGTTTGATATAGGTTTGGAACTGAACAGTTTTCGAATGAATCCGAATTCCAGAAAGAGGACGAGTCAGAAGTGAGGTGAGATAATAATCGCCATCTTGTTGGTATTTCAAACGGCTCACTTCTCCAATCGCATCTTCATAAGAACGGTTGAGGGTGCGTAACATAAGTCCTAATAAAAATAAAATGGAGATGCCTGTGATGAGAAAATCTTCACGCCGGGCTTTGTCTGTAGAATAATCAGAAAACCAATCGGGATGATCTATTTGGATGTAATTCAGAGTAAAAACAGCAGAGACAAAAAATACAATGGCCAACCAATCAAATTTTTTTCCCAAGATGAGCATATTCAAAACTAAGATAGGTGCAAGTAACATCACATTGGCGCTGACTATTCCGCCACTGTATTGAATTTGCAAAAACGAAGTGAGGGAACTGATGATAAAGGTGGGAAGGATGAGGATTTTAAATTGGTGTTTGAACCGAGCGAGATAATAAAAGAAAATAGCAAATCCAAATGCGACCCAGAGGGCAACGAGTCCAACGATTTCAAATCCTTCGCGAAAAAATTCAGAACTAAGTCCAACCCCCATTGCGATGATGCCGGCAAGTAAGGTTCCATTTAGAATCCTATGCCGCATGACAAATTTTTCTTGTGCCCCTAAAACAAAAGAAACAAACTCAGCCAAAATTTTTTTGGTTTTTCGAAGTACAAGGCTAAGGTTCATTTCAAACATCGGATTCTCCTTTATCAAAATCCGAAGACAGTAGAAAAATTCTTTCTAAAAAACTAAAGAGAAAGAACCCAACATCGTCCCTAGGATGTAAGAAGTAATCATACGATAACCGACAATTGTCGATTATTTTTTTAGAGAAGGAAAACAAATAAGAGGGAATTAGGAAGGTGATTTTACCTGCGATTCAAATATTCAGGGAGATAACATCTTAAATAGGCAATGGCAGCCCTTCCTGCCTCATTCACCATCTCGTCCGAAATATCCCCTCCTTCGCGATAAGAGTAGCGAAAGACGGAATCAATGAGAGATACTGCAATGGCAACCTTCCTTGCCATTTCCGAAAAGTTCGGCAATACAAACTGTTCTTCCACTTGCGCTAAAGCAAGATTTGCAATGCTGGAATCCAAGGTTTTTCCTATATGCATTGTCTCTTCACTACGCACCCCATACACAACTCTCATAAGAGCCCTATCTTCACGCACCACAGAAGCTGCTTCTCTAGCCAGAAGGTGTACATAGTCTTGCCAACTAACAAAGTCAGAAGCATTTAGTTTTTCTAAACGAAGTGATACCAGATCCGCATGTACCAAACGAAGTCCAAGATACATGGCTCCCATATTCGGAAAAAAATGATAAGCGGAAGCCCGTGGAATTTCTGCTCGCGCACAAACCTTTGCAAAAGTGACGGCTTCCGGTTCTTCGATTCGTAAGAGTTCGCGTAAGGCATGGAGCAAAACCTTTCTGCGGTCAGGGTCATTTGTTTTTCCTTCCTCCAGTTTTCCTGGTAAGGTAGATCGCCTCGATTCCTTTCCTTGGGTTTGGTTTTGCCGGAGATTGTCCATTGTATCGACAGATGCCGAGTTTTTTGATACTTACAAGCAAAATTTGTCCACTTTGAAGAAAATTACTCGACAAATGCCCAAAAGGTAATATTTTATAATCGACAAATGTCGGGTTTTGGAACCATACCATTCCCACCATAAGGAAAAGTAGATGAAAGATTCAAAAATAGATTCTGTTAGGAAATCCATGCTAACCGCCTGTATTAAGTTAGCTGATTTAGGATTTTTAGCTGGGGTTGGTGGAAATTTAGCTGTGAGAATCGATTCCAAACTAATGGCAGTCACTCCCTCTGCTACCGATTATTATACAATGAAACCGGAAGACCTTTGTATCTTAGAAATCAAGGGACTAAAAATGGTGGAAGGAACCAAACAACCTACCACAGAAAGCGGAATCCATGCGTCGTTTTTTACCTTAAGACCAGAGATTGAAGTGAGTTTGCATACCCACCAACCACTAGCGAGTGCTGTCACCCTTCTTGGTTTGGATATGGAAATCCAATCAAGTGAAGGGAAAAAAAACATTGGTCCGTATCTTAGATCCATATCTTATGCACCGTCAGGTACATCCTTTCTTGTAAATGCATTCAAAAAAAGAATCAATTCAGAAACAAACGGTTACCTACTCAGAAATCATGGATTGGTTTGTGGCGCATATACGTTAGACCAAGCCATAGAAAATGTTAAGTTAATCGAAAAAGAAGCAGCAAGTTTTCTACGCACAAGAATTGAAAAAAATACAAACTTATCTTATATGACAAGTGGTATGAAACAACAGTTACTTTCTGCATTATAACTAAAAACTGCGAACTTAAAAATTTGAAGAATCACTGATTTGTATCAGTAAAGATTAAAAAGGAAAGATCATGAAAGTTAGTACTACTCTTAAGAAAAAAACTCCCAAACCAATTTCTTCTCCTGATGAGATAGAACTTAAAAATTTATGGCATAGGCTCGAAACAAAAGGTTTATTACAAAACCACAAAGCAGATCTTTCTTTCCGACTTCCAGGAAAAGGAAGTTTTCTTCTGATACATCGCGAAGAAGGAAAAAAATCAAAACCAGAAATTGCAGAATATAAAATTGAAAACCCTACAGAATCTTTACGAATCCATTTGGTGAGTGATGAAACTTTGAACTTGATTCGGTTTCACGCAAGTATGTATTCTTTAAGACCAGATATTGGTGCAGTAGCTTCTTTTCGTCCGCACTGGAGTTCTTTACTAAAAACACTCGATCATCCCCTACCCTTGGTTTTTGACGAACAGTGTCGCCAGTTAGGTGCTCCCGTCATCCACCTTCCCAAACATATAGATGGATCTGTGAAAAATAACTCCATAATTCAAAGTGGAGCCAATGCATTTCTTGATGAGAACCATGTCGTGATCACAAGTGTGACTCGGGACAAAGCCATTTACAACTGTGAGTTGATTGAAAAATGTTCTAAAGCATATCTTTTAGCATATTCCACAGGAAACCCGATCAGAAATATTCCTTGGTGGGTGCGTTTCATTGCGAAATCGAGACTTCTCAAAGATGAAAAAAAAGCAAGCCGGGCTTATGCACTTGGTCAAGCACCGACTGGGTTTAAAGCTTATTAATCATCTTTCCATTGTATTTGATAACCTTAGGAATGAGTTTATTTCATTCCTAAATAAATATCAAACTGAGCATGGTTAGGGTCGCCTGCATTTTTCCCATAAATTTCCAAATCAGCAATATAAGACCTATTTTTTTTATACTGATCTTCTGACCAAATGGTTTTCCAAGTTTCGAGTCCAATGCTGGAGATTGGCCCCCAATTTGTAGGAACTTTGAGATACGCCGATTCAGGAATTTGGATCCAATCAAGTCCTGGGTTTAACGTTTCAATTTTATCTACAGCTGCACCAATAAACATCGTATAGGCGCCCGTTTCATCGGATTCAAATTCTGTATATACCACCATCCATTCAGAAGGACTGACTCGGTTTTGAATCTGAGACAAAATACCTTCTCCTAAAAACTTCCCCCAAAGCGCGGCAATTTTACCATTCCCAGACATTTCCTCAGCGTTTGTTGTACGAGTTTTGATTCCCACAAGGGTGATGGGTTTTAAAAGAACCTTTCGATCTGTTGTGTTTTCCATACCTGAATCCTAACAGATAGGGAAATTCAATTCTTGACAATTTGTGCTTTTTTACATAACCAGATTGAAACTAAGAACAGAAAAGGACGTGCGAAACGATAAAAATTCCAAAGAAGAAGTTATGGAAAATGGATGTAAAAAAGAAAGGTGCAATTCACTATTTAATAGGAATGTAAATTTCAGATTCTGGATTTGTTTCTGATTGGAAACGGTCATCAAAGACATCAAAATCATCACTAAACTCACGCTCATAACCCGTATTCGGCATCCAAGTTCCGTATATATATTTCCATCCATTCAGAATGTCTTCGTTTGTATTTCCTGGAACGGTGAATACCATATATTTGGCTGGTTTCATGCGGTGAGTCACAAACCCACTGGGCACCTGAGTATCATTTTTGACTTGCGCCCCGATGATTACATCAAAATTTTCCGCATAATCCCAGTTTGTATAAATTCCCATAAAAGAATTTCCAATCGGTTCAGGGATACGGTTCATAATACCTTCACTAAAAAACTCGGCCCAAAACTTAGGAATGTCGATTTCGTTCTGGCATTTCTGCATGGTGGTTCTATTCGGTTTACCCATTAGTATAAATTCATTTTTTGTAATGATTTGGGTTTTGATCCTAGATCCATCGATTCGAGTTTTATCTCTTAAAGGTTCGATCTCCAATTTGAGAAAATTTCGGTGTTCGGAAGTTTTTCTAAAGTCAGAAGGATTGATACCAAATTCCGTACGAAATGCACGAAGGAAAGATTCAGGGGTTGCATAATGGTATTTTAATGCAATATCGATGATTTTGTCTTTTCCGAGAATGAGATCATTTCCCGCTTCTGTAAGCCTGCGTTTTTTTAAATAAGTATAAACGGAATATCCAGTAACGTAACGAAAAATTCTTTGGAAATGCCACCTAGACTGGAAGGCATTTTTAGAAACATCCTCAACGCCAATGTCTTCCGTTAAATGTTTTTCCATAAAACTTATTGCAAGTTCGATATGATCATAATAGTCCATGGGATAAAAACCAATACTAAAATTAAAATCCCAATGAGGGATAAATTTTTTTCTAAGTTTCCTCAGGCCATTGGTTTTTGATTTCAAGAATTGTAGGTAAAACGGAGATAAATTTTTGCACAAGATCCGGATCAAAATGGGTCCCAGATTCCTTCTTTAAAAACTCGATGGCCTCGTCCACTTCCCATGCTTTTTTATAAGGCCTTACGGTTGTTAATGCATCAAACACGTCTGCAATGGCAATGATCCTTCCTTCCAGAGGAATTTGATCTCCCTTTAACCCATATGGATATCCTGTTCCATCATATTTTTCATGGTGAGTGATGGCAATGGATCTTGCCAATTTCAAAAGGCTTGAGTTATGATCACCAATGATTTCCGCCCCAATTTCAGGATGGCGTTTCATAATTTCCCATTCGTCGGGACTGAGTTTTCCCGGTTTTTGGATGATCTGGTCAGGAATTCCGATTTTCCCCACATCATGCATGGGAGCTGCATTTAAAATCTCTTCAGCTGCCTCAGAAGAATACCCATAGGCCAAAGCGAGGGTTTGCGAATAATGACTCATCCGAATCACATGCATTCCTGTTTCATTGTCTTTGTATTCCGACGCCATACCGAGACGTTGGACAATTTGTAACCTAGTGGCTTTGACTTCATTCACATCAACAAGAGATAAATGATTTTTTATTCTAACTTTTACGATCGGTGGGCTCACCGGTTTTGTAATATAATCAACGGCTCCCAATTGAAATCCTTTTTCCTCATCAACAACGTCCGTGAGAGCAGTGACAAAAATTACAGGGATGTATTTTGTTTTTTCATTCGACTTCAGAACCTTACAAACTTCATGGCCTGTCATCTCAGGCATCATCACATCCAAAAGAATTAAGTCGGGTTCTTGTGATTCGGCTAATTCAATTCCTTTTAAACCATCTTTTGCAAATAAAAGATTATAATCCTTTTGTAAAATCTCGTTTAATATCTGTAAATTGGTAGGTTCATCATCAACAATTAAAATTTTAGGTTTAGAGTTTATCTGCACTATGATCTCCTGAAATTATATTTTTGATATTTTTTAGCTTATTTATTGTTTTTTCAAAATCAAATTGTTGGATCGATGATTCAATTTCTGAAACCAAAGTAGAATATTTAGTTCCATCCAATAAGTCATACAAATTCTTCCAATTTTGTTGATCTACCGATCCACGCGAAAAAGACTCAGTTAAATCATGAATGGACTTTAGAATTTGTTTTTCATCGTTTGCAGAAATTACTTTTCCTTCTAAAGGCCGATTCCTATTTTTTGGAATTCTATTTTTATATTTATTTTGAAATAAACTGAATGCATCAAAGAAAGTTGATTTTAAACTTTCGAATTCGTTTTTATTTAGACTTAGTTTGTTTTGTAGTTTTTCTTCTAAACGAAGAGTCACCAGAGAAATAGGAACGATTCCTAAATTAGAGGAAACACCTTTGATTTTATGTAGAAATGATTCTTGGTCGGATATATCTTTCAAATGATCCGAGAACTCCTCAATCTCAGCCTTAAAATCCTTAAAAAATCCATCCAACATAGTGATATACTTTTCTAAAGATCCAAATAAAGCCACACCCCTATCGAATTGAAATGTTTCTCCAGAGTTTACATCGGATTTTTTTTGGTTTGGAATTTCAACTGCTCCACCCAGAAGTTTTTTAATTTCAAAGAATAAATCATGTATGTCGATTGGTTTCGAAACAAACCCATCCATTCCGGCATCTTTTGCGGATTGTTTGTCTTCTTCAAAAACACTTGCAGAAAGTGCGATAATCGGTGTACGGCGAGAACTTGGTATTTCAAATTTTCGAATTTGGCGTGTCGCTTCCAAGCCGTCCATCTCTGGCATCTGGATGTCCATAAGCACCAAATCAAAAGATTTTGATTTAAAAATTTCGAAGGCCTCCAGTCCATTTTTCGCAATTTCCACCTTATGCCCATTAGATGACATTAAAAGTTGAATGAGTTCTACGTTCTGTTTGACATCATCCACAATGAGGACATCCAAACTAGGCAAATCAAAATCGATTTTTTCTGTAATTTCAAAAATGGGACTCCCTTTTTCCAAAGGAAGGGATACATAAAAATTGGTTCCAACACCAAGTTCGCTCTCAAGCCAAATTTTTCCTTTCATCAGTTCGACTAATTGTTTAGAGATTGTTGTACCAAGTCCTGTTCCTCCAAATTTTCGACTCATAGAAACATCGGCTTGTGTGAAGGGATCAAAAATTTTTTCCATTCGATCTGGTGCAATCCCTATCCCACTATCTTGGATATGGAATAAAACTTCGCCGTCTTTTGTTGTGATATTTAAGTGGATGAAACCTTCTTTGGTAAACTTAATTGCGTTTCCAAGTAAATTGGTTAAAATTTGTCGAATACGGAGACTATCTCCTTTATAATACTCTTCTAAATTTTCATCCAGTTTATAACGAAAGTCTAGTCCCTTACGTTTGGATTCCATTCCCATGGTAGAACAAACTTGGTCTACCAGTGAAATTAAAGAAAAATCGATGATTTCCAATTCCACTGCACCACGATCCAGTTTTGCCGAATTTAAAACATCGTTTAGTAATCTTAACAAAGATTTGGCGGAATTTTTAACAGTTTCCAAATGATTTTTTTGGTTTCCGATTAAATCACCAGATAACAATACTTCGGTAAATCCAATGATGGCATTCATAGGAGTTCTGATTTCATGACTCATATTTGCCAAAAAGGTTGTTTTTGTGATTGCTGCCATCTCTGCTTTTTCTTTGGATTCAATGAGTGCTTCCTCAATCATCCTTCGGTCAGTATTGTCTAAAATCACTCCATCCAAATATTTAACTTTATTGTTTTCATCTAAAACAAGACCGCCATATTCTAAAACCCAACGAATATCCCCTGATTTTTGAATGATTCGATAGTTAAGAACAAAGGTATCCGACAAATCGATGGCATTTTGAATGATATTGGCTACATGGGCACGGTCATCAGGATGAATGATTTCTGTGAAAGTACGGATACGATTAGGCTGTAAAAAATCTTGTACAGGATATCCAGATAAATTAAGAATCGCATCGCTAATGAAAATAGAAGTCCAATCTTCGTCCACAAGGCATCTGTAAACTACCCCTGGAATGTTTTGAATGAAAGATTCTAGTTGTTCTTCATTTTCTTTCAGAGCATTTTCAATTTTTATTCTTTCAGTAATATCACTAATGAGTCCGACAAAGATATCATCTTGTGGAAGTTTGGTATGACCAATTGCCAACCGAATGGGAAAAGTGGATCCATCTTTTCTAATCGCAATGGTTTCTCTTCCGATACCAATGATTTTGGCATCACCAGTTTTTAAATAATTGGAAAGATAATTGTTATGTTCTTTCTGGAATGGATTTGGCATTAAAATACTTACATTTTTTCCAATGATTTCTTTTGCCTTCCAACCAAACATCTTTTCGGCGGTAATATTAAATTCCTGGACAATCCCTTTGGTATTGATCATCACAATGGCATCGGCCGCGGTTTCGATAATCGCTCGTAACCTAGATTCACTTTTTAAAAGATTTTGAAAAAGATCTTTATAACTAATGAAAGCAATGGTAACCACTGCCGAACCAATCACAAAGATACTTCCGAATCCAACAAGGGCCACCATAAACAATTGGTCCGAACTAGACTTGTCTAAAACTTGCCCTGGTTCGATCACAAAACGGGCAGCAGCCATTCCTGTATAATGCATTCCAGAAATGGCACTACCCATAACAATTCCACTCAACATTGTGAGATAAAAGCTACGAATTTTTAAATTTGAATTTTTTAAACGGAACTGAATGAAAATAGAAAGGATTGCAAATGAAATCGCTACAACAAGGGATACCAAAAACAAATAAGGATCATACATCAATTTTGGTCGCATATCCATGGCGGCCATTCCCATATAATGCATAAAACCAATTCCGGCACCAACAATGATCCCAACGGAAATCAGTTCCTTTTTTGTGATCCTCTTTTTACTTAACGTTTGTAAGGCGAAAAAGGATGCAAAAAAACTAGGTAAGATGGATAAAATCGTGATGAGTTTATGATAAGTGACTTTTGTACACAACTCAAAAGACATCATACCAATAAAGTGCATTGACCAAACGGCTCCACCCATCGATAAACTAGAAGTAAATAAAATTGCTAAACGTGAATATTTGTTCTCAACGTTGGAAAAACGAGTGAGCATGTATAAAGAAATCCAAGAAGCAAAAATAGAAATTAAAATGGAGAGAGAAACCAACCAATGGTTATAGGTTCCTTCCACAAAATACAACTGGTCTGCCTCTAATATAAAAAAATGTTTTAGAAATTCGATACCCATATTCGTGGTTCCTACACTCACTAGATCCTATCATCCATTTAGGGATTCTTTGGATACTACCAAATTAGATAGGTTCTAATTTCTTCTTTCTATTTTAGGTACTATCACTAAAAAGATTGAAGATGTTTTGGAGGAACTAAAGGAATTGTCGCGATATTTGCTATAATCCATAAATCATCAATTCTATCTAGAAAGAAATAAATATTACATTAGTATATTACAATGTAACGTTACAATTACTATATAACCATCGATAGACCAGCCAGATCACCTTTTTCGATCATCCATCAAGGTAGACCGTTCGGTTCATACTATCATCATCCAATCAGTAAGAATTGGTATTTGGCTTGCCTTGATTTTTAGCCAAAGGATACCTTTGTTCATGGATCAAATTTTAAATCAGAAAAATGCCATCGTTACAGGTGCTGCCCTCGGAATCGGAAGAGAAACTTCGCTTTTACTCGCAAAAAAAGGAGCACACGTGATTGTTTCTGATATCAATGAACCGGAAGGAAAACGAGTCGTTCAGGAAATCGAATCCTCCGGAGGGTCAGCAGAATTTATCAAATGCGATGTTACCATTGAAGAAGATATTATATCCCTTGTAGAAACATTCAAATCTCGCAACCAACGATTGGATATTATGGTAAACAATGCAGGGATTGCCAACAAACCCACGTTTATGCATAAGGTGACAACGGAAGTTTGGAACCGTTTGATTCTAATGGATTTAACTAGTGTATTCTGGTGTCAAAAGTATGCCACAAAACTGATGCTTGGCGACCGTATCGGTGGATCGATTGTCAATGTGGCATCCATCGCAGGACTTGGTGCCTCCCCTTCCCTTGGGCCCTATTGTGTGGCCAAAGCTGGTGTGATTGAACTGACCACAACGGGAGCAATGGAGGTGGCAAGGTTTGGTGTTCGGATCAATGCTGTTTGTCCTGGTTGGACAGAAACTGCCATCTTAGATGTAGCTGGCGAACGTGGGAAGGAAGCTATGGAAAAAAATATTCCAATGGCAAGGCTTGGAAAACCAGCGGAAGTGGCAAACCTCATTGCCTTTTTAGCCTCAGAGGAATCTAGTTTTATTACGGGGTCGGTGTACCGTGTGGATGGGGGAACGAGAAGTTAGGGGAATCATTGAAAATTTCCCCGTGAAAGGGATACGAAGGGCTTGGTCTGACGGACGTCAGACGGGAGCGTTAGCGCACCCCGGAGAAGCCCGCTCTCCGAAACCCTTTCGGGGATTCACCCTAAAAAAAATCCTAGCGCATAATTTCGAATAAACGACCAAGTAAACTGTCTTGGGTTTGCATGGTTTTGGAGTTTGCCTCGTAAGCACGATTCACTTCAATCATATCCACCATTTCCGTCACAACCGATACATTGGAGGCTTCGAGATATCCTTGTAACACTTGTGGGGCGAGACGTTCCGGGAAAGCTGTGGGTTCGCCGGATTCAGGGGTGTCGGAATAAAACGAGTCCCCTTCTTTGTCTAGGTGGCGTGGGTTTTCGACCGTGCGGATTTTTAATTTGTCGAGAAGGACTGGGTCTTCAAATCTGTTTTCGCTAAAGTTGGTTCCGTCTTTGGGAGCGGTTCCGAGTTTCGCGTTGATATAAATTTCTCCATTTTCTTTCACAAGGAAATTTCCTTGATTCACTTGGATGGGACCTTTTTCCCCGAGAAGAGGAAATCCTTGTGGGGTCACCACAAACCCATTTTTATCCAAAACAAAACTACCGCTTCTTGTCAGGCGTTCGCCGCGGTTGGTTAGAACGGAAAAGAAGGCAGGTTTTTCCATTCCGGGTTGGTCTTGCACCATAAGGTCAAAGATATTATCTGTTTTTTTTACGGCACCTTGTTCGAAGCGAGTGTAAACTTCGTTCACTTCGGCACCAAACCCTAGTTTACCGACAACTGGGGATGTATCAAAGGAACCCATTGGTGTTTTTCCAATCCCATCTTCAGAATAACGATGGAGTAACATTTCAGGAAAGGTTTTGAAGACCGTGGTATCTTTTTTGAATGCAGTTTTATCCACATTGGCCAAATTGTTGGCGACCACGTCCATTCTCACTTGTTGGGAAATCATCCCATTGGCACCAGTATAGAGTCCTCGTAACATAACTTTCCTACCTATACTTTCTTTCGACAAGATCTGCCAAATCCCCAAGAGAAAATGCGACATAGTCAAAAAAGAGTTGAAGTTTTCTTTAAATTTTAGGAGAAAAGAAGGACATGAAGTTATCCATAGGAAACCTCCCCCAGTCGCTTACCGAAGAAGCCTTAGAAAAACTTCTTTCTGCTCATGGAAAAGTGGAACACCTGCAGATCAAACGGGACAAAATCACCAAGGTCTCCCTTGGTTATGGAACCGCGGATATGGCAGATGCTGATGCCACCAAGGCAATTTCTGCTCTCAACGGGAAAGAAATCGAAGGCAAGGCCATTGTCCTCGTCAACCAAGAAGAACTCACAAAATCACAAAACGAAGCTGCCAAAAAGAAAGGAAGTCCTGCCGTTTCCAAACCAACCTTTGGTAGAAACCAAACCAGTGGTGGAGGAAATACAGGAGTCCAAAGGAGAGGCGGATCTCGCGGGTCGTAAATGAAACAACTCACCGGCAGTTACCTCTCCATTGGAGCCGGAGAGAACCAAATCCCTCTCATTCGAGCGGCAAAAGCCAGAGGACTGAAAGTCATCTCGGTGGATACAAATCCGGAAGCTCCTGGCCTTGCGGAATCAGATATTCGTATATTAGAATCTACTCATGAGTATAGGAAAATCCTCCATTCCATGAGTCGTGTCCCCCTTCCCTTCAAACTGATGGGAGTGGGATCAAGATCTTATGGAAAGGCAGTGTATACTGTCTCCTATTTAGCAGAAAAGTTAAAACTTCGGGGAAATCCAAGGGACACTGTGAATTTGTTTTTGGACAAAGAAAGGTTCAAAACTGCCGTTTCTAAATTTGGAATCCCCGTTCCCACTTCTCTCCAATCCAATGGAAACGCAAAAACCAAAGAAAAAAAAATAGACCTTAGTTTTCCCCTCATTGCCAAACCCAAAGAAGGTTCTGGGAAAAAAGGGATTTCTGTATTGGAATCAGAAACCGATTATAAAAAATTCACAAGATTGAAAACGAGTGAAAGTTATTTACTAGAACCTTTGGTTTCTGGAGATGAGGTGACAGTCCTTGGATTTGTGATTGCTAAACGATTTTATTTAATTTCCCTCACAGACAAAATCACAACAGGAAAACCTAACTTTATTGAGGTGGCACATGTGGCCCCTTCCCAACACACCGATTTGGCAGGGGAAATCAAAATGATCTGCCAAGCCGTTGTGACAGCGACCAAACTAAAAACAGGTCCATTTGTTGCCGAATTCAAAATCACTAAAAATAAAGAATGCCTTCTCATCGAATCGGCACCAGAAGTGGGAGGAGAATTTTTAGCCGATGTTCTGATCCCAGAGCACTACGGATATAATTACTTTAGCGACCTACTCTCTGTGACCATTGGTGAAAAAACAAGACCTGGTTTTTTAAAAAAGGCTAAAGATGGGATCACTAAATCTGCGTTAGTGTTTACCCTTCCCAAAGAACGCCAAAAAAAAATGGGAGAACCGGTTGGATTGGAAGCATCTACTGGTGAAACAGTATTTTTCCAAAAACAATTAATCCAGACAGGTGTGGCTCTTGATAAGTTTGAGGGAAACCACAGAAGGACCCAAGTGTTTGGAATCACCACAAAACAAACCATCTCCACCAAAGATTGGTTAGATTCGCTATTCCAAAGAATTGATTCATGAAAAATGTCTGGGATGAACACTATGAAAGACCAAAATCCAAATTGGCCTTTCCTGACGAAAATTTAGTACGTCTTTTATCACGGATCCAACCGAAGAATCGGAATGCTCTAGACTTCGGATGTGGTTCCGGAAGGCATTCCTACCTTCTCCAAAATGAAGGTTATACAGTCACAGCCTGTGACACAGCAAAAACCACCATCGATCTGTTAAAGGAAGAGTCCTCCTCCATTCGATTTTTACATACCCCAGATACGGATCTTGCTTTTTCTTCCAAAGAATTTGGGCTCATCGTGAGTTGGGGGGTTTTCCATTACAACCAAAGAGAAGATGCCAAAAAACTTTTATCGTCCTTATATGAATCACTGGATACAAATGGTTATCTTTTAGGTTCCATTCGTGCGGACGGGGACACTCACCTAGGACTTTCTAAAGGGAAAATGAATTTAAAAGACTTAAGCGGTGGTTATGCGGAAACATATTCCCTAGAGGATTTAAAAAGTTTTTTATCAATTTTTTCAAACGTATCCATTGGGTATTCAGAAAGGACACCACTAGGAAAATTGGAAGAACGAATTTGCCACTGGTTTTTCCTTGCTGAAAAATAATGAAGGTTTTAGATTCCTTACAGGAAGAATGCCCACTCGACAAACTTACCGATTGGCAATTCTTATATAAAACCACAGGAAAGTATTCGGGACTTTCCATTGTCGAATGCAGACACTGCAAACTCCAAGCCCTCTTTCCTCGCACCAATCAAAAAGAACTTTATACCCAAGACTATTACCAAGGAAAAGCGGACTATACCTATATCGATGAAAGAGATCATAAAAAATTCTTTCAGTATGTTTGGGAAGCAAGGATTCGCAATATAAAGAAGTTTGTTCGCTCGGGAAACTTTTTAGATATTGGTTCATCCTTTGGCGGATTTTTGGAATCGGCTAAGGGCGAAGGATTCCAAGTGCAAGGTGTGGAAATATCAGAATATGCTTCCCGTTATGCGAATGAAATCGGAATCCCAACCTTTAACGGAAGTTTAGTCGAGGCAAGATTTCCAGACAACCACTTCCATGTGATCACCATGATCGAGGTGATTGAACATATTGAAAATCCTAGTCTCTTTTTTCAGGAACTCACTCGCATTCTAAAACCCGGAGGCCTACTCCTCCTCCAAACTGCCAATTTTGATGGATGGCAGGCCAAATCAGAGGGCCCAAACTATCACTACTATATGCCTGGCCATGTTTTTTATTACTCCGATACCATCTTAAAAAAAATATTGACGAACCTTGGATTTAGTCGTTTCGTATCGTACTTCGGAGTGGATTTTCCTTTATATGCGAAACTACAAAAATCAAGAGGATCCTTTCAAAAATGGAAAGATTATCTAAATTGGTTTCGTATTTCGTATTACCATTTTAAATCCAAATGGAAACGAAATGGATTTCCCATCACTTCAAGTTACGTTTTGTACGCTTTTAAAAAATAGGTAACCTCAAATGAATGACCTCGCCAAACCACCTTTACTCGTCCGATTGACTGCGATACCAGAAGAAAATGGTTGGAAACGAAAACTGATTTTAGGGGTTCGGGTTCTCCTTGTGTCCATCCATAGGTTTATGAAAGACGATTGCCTGATCATTGGTTCAAGTCTTGCTTATACTACCATTGTCACTCTCATCCCCACTCTTACGGTGGCCCTAGCTCTCATCACTGTGGCTTCTGGAATCCAAACAAGACAAGGGGAAATGGTAGATGAAATCAATGCTTACCTTCTTCGAAATAATATCCAATTTGATATCACTCCTTACTTGGAAACGTTAACAGATATTATTTCTACTGCATCACAAATTGGGGCTGTTGGATTTGTTGTTTTTATTTTTTCGGCTACTGCTGTTTTACGATCCTTAGAGAAGGCATTCCATATCATTTGGAAAATTGACTTACACAGAAATTTTATCAATAAGTTTGTATTTTATTTTTTTCTCATCTCTTTTGGTCCATTACTCTTTGTGGTAGGAAAAAACATCACAGATAAAATTTCGGATTCCGTGCGTCCTCCCCATCTTAAGTCTATAGTCGCAACAAAACAAGGTGAACTATGGGTAGCGGGAGAAAAAGGAAATATTGGAAGTATCAAAGAACTAAACAAATCCGTATCTTTTATTCCCAGCTCAAGTATTGATTTCGAGAACATGCTTTGTATCGATTTTGATACAGTGGAAACAGGAACTTGTAAAAAACCAGACATATCAAAAGAAAACTTTTTTCGAATTCGTAGCGTAGGAGATGCTCTTTTTTCTATTTCCGAAGAAGGAACTTTTCTTTATTCGAATGATTTAGGAAACACTTGGAATGTACAATCTCTCAAAGGGATTGCTGTTTCTGACTTTGGAGCCATTGATTATGATACTTTGTTTATCCTAACAAAAGATACACGAACTCTTCGTTATGAAATTGGGAAAACATTAAAAGAAATCAAACGGTTTACTGATCCTGCCATCACTCCCATTCGGATTCGTTTTTTTACAGAAAAAGATGGTTTTATTTTGGACAGAGAAGGTAGGCTTTGGAAAACAAGCGACGGTGGAGTTACTTTTTTTCCCCAAGAGATTTCACCGAAACCACTTAACGACATTGCTTTTCTCAATCGTAATGTTGGGTTTTTAGTGGGCGATAGCGGTGCCATTTTCAAAACCACGGACGGTGGTTATACTTGGAATGAACTAAGTCATAGAAAGTATTCTTATGAACGTGTATGGGTTTTTTCTTCGCCTAAAAAACAAGACTACGATGTTTATATTCTCACCTCTCTTGGAGATATCCTTTTGTCAGAAGATGAAGGTGAAAATTGGTCAACTGCCTACAAAGGAAAGGCCGGGATGATTTTAGACTTGATTCTACTTTCCAAAAAAAATTCGGCGGAAACCTTAGCAGATGGAACAGTTTTACCTACAGAAGAAACTTTGGAAATTGAAAGTCAAGGTGAAACCAATTCCACCAACGAAACTATGTTAGGCCTCGTTGGTGTTGGAGAATTTAATAAAATCATCCGCGTGGAAGAAGATGCAAAAGGCCAAACCATTTGGAAAAAATACCAAGGAGGAAAACGATTTTTCTCCTTGTATTCAATCTTTCAAATCCTCCTTCCTCTTCTCGCTCTTTGGTTATTCTTTTTGTTGATCTTTAACATCATTCCCAACACAAAAGTTCCGATCAAAGCCTCTTCGATTGGTGCTGCTGTTACTGGGATCATTCTTATCATTTTCTTTTGGGGTTTTATCAATATCTACCTTACCTCATTTACCGAAAAAACAATGTTAGTGTATAAAGCACTGGCAGCAATTCCCATTGCCCTACTTGCCATTTATTCCATCTCACTCATCATTTTGTATGGTGCAGAAGTCACAGCTACTTTACAATTTCCGGACAGATACATTCTTCCAAAACATCCTTTTGAAGATATCGATAACAATCTCTCATACGAGTTTTACAAAACCATCCAAGTTTTGGCCCTCACCTACGACCACCAATCAAAACAAGGGGAACTCATAAAAATTTCCGGACTAAAGAAGGCACTCCTGATGCCAGAAAAAGATTTAAATTTTATTTTAGAAAGATTAACCAATGCCAAACTCATTGAAACTACAGAAGACAAACGAATCACTCCGGTAAAACTAAAAGAACAGATTGATCTTGTAGCATTATATGAACAAACTTCTAGTTTTAAATTAGGGGCTCCGAAGGAACTGACGAAAGTTTCACCGAAACTCAATGAAAGTTTGAGTCAGATAGAGGAAAAATTAAAAGAGGAATTAAAAAAGATTTCTTTTAAAGATTTGGTTTAAGATTAAAAACTAAGTTAGGAATCAATGTGATTTTTATCTTTAGTAAACATTTGCCTTTCCTGTAAAAGGCGAATGACTAAATTTTAAAGATAAGGATTTTTTTTCACTGGCGGAAGAGAGGCTGACATTTGTTTGTAAATCTCTTCTGCAAGTCCCATGGATTCATTTTGAGAAATGTTCTTTGCATACTCATCGTATAACATATCTTCGAAGATTTCTTCCGCGTAACCACCATCGATCATTTTTTCTTTATGGATGGTGTTTTTCATTTCTTTTAACATCATCTTCACAAAAACAGATTCAAATTCCACGGATGCATCATAAAGTTTCTTTCTGTAAGGATCTTCTTTGATTTCTTCACGAATGTTTTGCGGGACTCGGAGAGAAGACGAACTCACCTTCCCCATAATTTCTTCATGAGTTTCTAGTAGATTTTGAAAATCCGAGATCCCATCTTTTTTCAGTGGTTTTATTTCGTCCGAATAGGATTTCATCCGGTTCAGGATGGATTCGTCCTGCGAACGGCTCAGTCTTCCGGAATAGTCTTGGATTTTGTGAATGTCCATATTATGTCTTCTAAATCTATCGGCAGAATTTAAAATTACTGAATCACAAGTTCTGCTTTTAATGCCCCTTGTTTTTTTAAAGCCTCTAAAATTGAGATAATGTCCCGTGTGGAAGCACCGACTTTGTTTAAGGCACCAACTACGTCCGAAACTTGGGTGGTTTCCTTTAAAACAAAAACGGACTCTCCCTTACTCTCTTCTTGGAGGGGGAAAAAATACCGAGCTTTGTCTCTACTCGCTATTTGGATGGTGAGTCCTTGTTGGGAAATTGCCACTTCATCAATGGGGATGTTTGCCCCCATCACAATCGTTCCCGTTCTTTCGTTGATCACAACCCGTGCCACAGGTGAAGAATTGACTGCTAAATTTTCTAATTTGGAAAGAAAGGCTAAATCTAGTTTGGGTTCCCCCGTTGCCATTTCTCCTGTGGAAGTTTGGCTAGATGTTTTTACTGGAAGGGGAACAAGGACTTCTGTGGGTGATACTACTTCGGGAGTTACTTGAAGTTCGGCGGTGATGGCATCCACAATCGCACCCATCGTTGTATAATCTTTTTCAAGAAGTGTGAGTTTGACAGATTTTGTCACAGGGGCATTGGGAACCGATTTTTCTAAAATGGCACCCATGGGAACAAGGGCCGTATTGGATCCTGATTTTTTATCAGCCCCACCACGTTTTTTCTCCTTTCCACCAAACGCGAGTACGCCGGAAGCAACCGCAATGGTGTCTCCATTCCCTGCTTTGAGTGGAGATTGTAAAAGCACTCCTCCCTCAAGTGAACGTGCATCCCCTAGAGAAGAAACCAAAACATCAATTTTATCCCCTTCTTTTAGGTTGACCGGAACATTAGCAGTGATAAGAACAGAGGCTGTGTTTTTCGCATCTCTTAGATTCTTTTTGGTATTCACACCAAGACCAGCGAGGTAATTTTGTAAGGCCTCTTCTGTGAGGGGGTTTTTTGTATCCCCTGTTCCGTTAAGGCCCACGACAAGACCAAATCCAGTCAGTTGGTTTTCCCGCACGGCATCAATTCGCACTAGATCTTTTAGTCTCGTTTCTACGGCAAAACTAGGAAGTGTCGCAAAGAGGAAGATGGCTAGTGCCACAAAAGGATTTCCTAAAAATCGGAGAATCTCTTTTTTCAACTCTTGGTTCGATGGTCGATTTTCTTTCAAAATAGGCATTCTCACTTACTCACTTTCACCTAAGAGTCGTTTGATATTCCTTAAAATGATTTCTTGTTTTTCAGGTTCCGATAGCTCAGCTTTTTCAGTTACTGTTCCATCGGGATTTGTGATCCGTTTCATTTGGATGTTCGGATTTGTGAGTTCTTTAGGATTCAGAGTTCCTTGGTATTCCACTCTTAGGTTGGCAATGAGATCACTGGAAATAAAACGATTTTTATCCAAATCTTCTGGGGAAATAGTTCCCGACAAACGAAGGTTAATCCTTTCTTCCGAAAGATTAAATACCTTACTTCCCTCAAGTTCCAAATTTCCTGTTCCCGGATCAATTCCTGTGACAAGGACTGCCATCACACCCACCACTTTGCCTTGGGATTTGGATTTTCCTACTTTGGATCTCATATACGTGGAATTTGAGTTATAAGCTGGAAGATCCGGGACTAACTTTTTATCCGGAACGGTTTTGATATCATTGTCAAAAGTAGCTTTGTATTCCGATTCATATTCCACACGAAGTCCGTTTTTTAAAACCACCTTAACTACAGTTCCTGGTTGGATGGTTTTCGGATAGGAATACGGATCTTTGTCTTTCCAAAGAGAATCCGCAGCGGAAAGAGTAAGACCGGTGATAGTCAATAAACCAAGAATTATCAACTCAGAAAAGAAAATCAGAAGTTTTCTGGCAACTGATGATGTAATTGGGGAACCCACTTTTGCATCTTTGTTCCTACTCAATTTTGACTTGGGCTTTTTCTTTAGATTCATAAAATCTTATATCTCTTCCAGAAGGCAGATCCCTTCGTTTTGGACTTTGGCTTTTAAAATTTTTTGTGATGCCAAATTGAGGACAGGGATTTCATCGCCGCGGTTTCCAGAGGCCAGTGCCCTTGTTTTGATTTTTAATAATAGATTTCCAGCTGTATAAACAAGTTGTACTTCTTGTCCCCGTTCGATGGTGTGTAAAGTCCTTACTTGTTTTTTTTCAATGGTCGTGTCACTAATAAGAACACCAAGAGCTGTTTTTCCCACAGGACTTTCTTCCACATACTCACGGTTATGATCTGCTGTGAAAAAAGAGCGGATTTCTACATCTTCCTCAGTTAACACTGTTTTTGCGGGAATTTCTCTTTTGGTAAAATAGGCTTTTTTCTTTTCTTCGATGAGAAAGGGAACCGATTCCGAATGAACCATCTTTCCTTCAAAATAATAGTCCAAAGGAAAAAGTCGTTTTCCGCCGTGAAGTGTGCGGCCCGTATTACGCCAAACAAGTTTGGTTCCAGAGATAACTTGTAGTGATTCTTTTTCAGAACTGAGTCGAAACAATTCTCCATCTTCACCAATTGTCTGTTCCACGGATTCTTTAAGATTTTGCCAGAGAGACCGTTCTAAATCTTTTTTAGAAACGAGAGTGGTTTTAGGGAGTAATATTCCCTCTTTTCCCATGACTTCAAAAGAAATAGATTCTCCCGCTTCTGTCATTTCTGACTTGTAACGAGAATTCAAAACATCTACCAATTGTTCAGGAGTCAAAACTTTTGGAGATTGTAAATTTTGAAAAATGACTGGGTTCCAATTTCCTTTCCAGTTGGTAAATTCAGACAGACGGATCTCCCCTGCACCCACAATGGTTTTGGGTTTTAGGTAGAGCCGAAAATCTTTTGCACTTGCCACGATGGGCAAAGAAAAACCAAAACTAAAAAGAAATAGGAACCAAACTTTCATTAACGTTTCAAACCAATTGCCGTTGAAAGCATGTTATCTGATGTTTGTATGGTTTTGGAATTGGATTCGTAAGCCCTTTGTGCCACAATCATATTCACCATCTCTTCTACGATTTTAACGTTACTCATTTCTAAAAATCCTTGTAAAACACTTCCGTATCCTTCTTGTGATGGCATCCCTGGAATTTCAGGACCAGACGCGACTGTTTCTCGAAATAAGTTTTTACCAACGGCCTGAAGACCTGCTGGGTTTACAAATCGGTAGAGTTCCAATTGGCCTATGGTTGTAGGACGGATATCGTTTCCGATTTTTACCGTCACTTCTCCTTCTTCGGAAACCATTAAAGTATTGAGAATGGCATTCTCTGGTAAGATGATGGGTGGTTCGAGTAAGTAACCGTTTGATGTAACCACTTGTTGGTTGGAATCAATTTTGTAAGATCCGTCTCTTGAGTAAGAGAAAGTTCCATCCGGCATTTGAATTTTGAAAAATGCCATCTCACCTGTAAGGGCCAGGTCCAGTTTATTTCCTGTGGCTTGAAATGATCCAATTTCGAATAACTTCTGTGTGGCGGCGACTTTCACCCCATGGCCCACATTCACACCGGTAGGAATTTCGGAAACAGAGGTGGCTGGAGTTCCCGCAAGCACTTGGTGTTGGTAGACTAAATCTTCGAAGTCCACACGATTCTTTTTGAAACCAGTGGTGTTTACGTTGGCCAAGTTGTTGGCAACCGTATCAATATGGAATTGTTGGGCAATCATTCCGGTAGCACCGGTCCAAAGGGATCGCATCATAAAAAGGCACCTCTACAGCTTCCTATCGGTAGAGTTCAAAAAAAGCTAAGTGTCTTTTTTTCTAATTATGTCTTATTTTCCAGTGCTTCCAAACCCGCCAGCTCCCCTTTCTGTGTTAGAAAGTTCTGTTACCACTTGGACAGGAAGCTGTGCCACTGCTTGGAACACAATTTGTGCCACCCGAGTTCCAGGCTCCAAAACAAAGTCAGTCCCGCTCAGGTTCAATAGTGGGATAAGAATTTCTCCCCGGTAATCAGAATCGATGGTTCCGGGGCTATTTGGCATCATAATTCGGTTCTTTGTGGAGAAGCCACTCCTTGGTCGAATTTGTCCTTCGTATCCTTCCGGGATCGACATGGCAAGTCCTGTGGGAACAAAGACCACTTCGCCTTTCGGAAGGATGAGGTTTTCAGAAAGGCAAACCGACAAATCCATTCCTGCGGAACCAGAGGTTTTGTATTCTGGGAGAACTGCTCCCTCTTTTAAAATCTGAATGTGAATTTCAGGTAATTTCATTTTGTCCTTTGGTTTCGTTATATTCGTTCTCTTGGTTCCAGGCCAGAAGGTTCTACGTAAGAATCCTTCCTGCTTCGCATCTTCTTTGCAGAGTTTGTTTTTTTTAAGTCTTCATTCTGGCCTCTTTCCAGCCTAGTTCACCTAACCACCAAACTGCGTGGGGATTTTGGAAAACTGAGATTCTGACATATCTCCCACACAAGACAAATGAACCTTTTTTAAATCAAACAACTGTTTTGCGGTTTCATTGATTTCGTCCAAGGTCACCGACTTGATGGACTTCATTCGGTCTTCCAAAGAAAAATACTTTCCATAGTAGATTTCTTGGAGGCCAATATTATTCATTCGGTTTTCTGGAAGTTCATACCCTATAGCAATCGAGCCCATTTGGTTGGACTTTGCATCCGCAAGCTCCGATTTGGAGAATCCATTTTTGGAAATACTTTCCAATTCCCGTAGAATCAGTTCCACACAGCGTGCAGCCTTTTCTTTTGATGTCGCTGAAGATATAGAAAATAATCCGGTAGTTTTGTAATACGAAGGGAAACTATAAATGCTGTAACATAGTCCTTCTTTTTCTCGGATATTTTGGAAAAGCCTAGATGCCATTCCCCCACCAAGGATAGTAGAGATGAGTTGGGTGACAGTCACTGTTCGATAATCTCTTTTGTTTCCATTCACACCAAGCATGATATGGAACTGTTCGATTTTACGGCGTTCCAAATGTTTCGAATAACTTTTTTTAGGCGCAGGAATGATGAGTTCCGTAGGATTTTTGCCCTTAGGATTTTCAAAAGAAAAATATTTGTTGGTTAGGTCTAAGATTTTTTCCCAAGTGAAATTTCCAGATACAGAAATCACCATATTCTTAGGGAAATAGTGTTTTTCAAAAAAAGTGCGAATGGATTTTTCACTCACACCGGTGACTGATTTTTTAGTGCCAATGATATCACGGCCGTAAGGTGACTTCCCAAAGATATTCCGGAAGTAATAGTCGTATACAAAATCATCAGGGGCATCTTCGTAAGAACGCATCTCTTCCATAATGACACCCTTCTCTGTTTGGATGTCTTCTTTTCGAAAAAGAGGACGAAAGAGCATATCAGAAAGAATTTCAAAAGCCAGTTCCGCTTGGTTTTTGATGGCAACTACATAGTACTGCGTGTATTCACGTCCAGTGGAACCATTTAAAATTCCACCCACTCTTTCTATGGATTCAGCGATTTCTTTACTTGTCCGTGTTTTTGTATCTTTAAAGAGCATATGCTCTAAAAAGTGAAAGTATCCATGTTCGGAATTGGTTTCGGCAAGACTGCCTTGTTTCAAAAAAACACCCACCCCCATAGAGGATGCGTGTTTCATAGGTTGGAAGAGAACCGTTAACCCATTGGGTAAAACGGTTCGTTTGCATTCGACGACAGAAACCATTAGGTTACTCCCCCCAAACAATCGTTTGGGGACTGTTTAGTTGTCTAAAAGAACATCCTTTCTGGAAAGGTCAATTTTCCCCATTTTATCAACGGAAATCACCTTCACTTGGATTTTGTCCCCTTCAGAAACGATATCACGAACCGATTGCACTCGTTTCACATCTAGTTTAGAGATGTGGCAAAGGCCCTCTTTTCCTGGAAGAATTTCAACGAAGGCACCAAAGTCAGCAATTCGTTTGATCACACCGTCGTAGATTTTTCCTACTTCGATTTCTTCAAAAATTCCATCGATCATAGCAATGGCTTTGTCTTTTGCTTCTTCACTTGGAGAAGCAATGGTTACTTTACCAGTATCATCTACGGAAATTTCAGAACCGGATTGTTCGATGATCGCACGGATCATTTTACCACCAGGGCCAATGAGTTCACCAATTCGATCTTTTGGAATTTGTTTGAGAGTGATGCGTGGTGCATTGTTACTCAAATTTCCTTTTACGGAAGAAATGGATTTGTTCATTTCGCCAAGGATGTGGTCGCGACCCACTTCTGCTTGTTCAATGGCCTTTTGTAAAACTTCCAAACCAAGTCCGTTGACTTTTAGATCCATTTGGAAAGCAGTGATCCCTTTTTTGGTTCCTGCGAGTTTGAAATCCATATCACCAAAATGATCTTCGATTCCAGCAATGTCAGAAAGCACTGCAAATCGACCCTTTTCATCACTGAAAAGACCCATAGCAATTCCTGAAACGGGACCAGAAATCGGAACTCCACCGGCCATAAGAGCCAAGGTTCCCGAACAAACGGAAGCCATAGAGGAAGATCCATTGGATTCTAAAATTTCAGATACAATTCGAATCACATAAGGAAAGTCAGTTTGTGATGGAAGGACTTTTTTGATCGCACGTTCCGCCAAGTTTCCGTGACCAATTTCACGCCTTCCAGGACCTGAGTTACGACGCACCTCTCCCACAGAGAATGCAGGGAAATTGTAGTGCAACATAAAGTTCTTTTCTTTCGAACCTTCCAAAGTTTCATATCTTTGGTTGTCAGAAGTAGTTCCTAGAGTCACAACACCAAGTGATTGGGTTTGTCCACGAGTGAACACTGCCGATCCATGAGGACCAGGAAGAACATCCACTTCACAAGAAATTTGACGAATTTCATTGGTTTTACGACCGTCAAAACGAATTCCTTCGCCGAGCACAAGTTCACGAACCACTTCATATTCTAATTCATGTAGGAAATGTTTGATATCTTTTGTTTTGTCTTCTGGAGCCAGTAGAGTTTTAAAATGTTCTACTGTCTCTTTGTTGATGGCTTTGATGTCATCATTACGTTTTGCTTTGTCTGCATTTTTGTTAGCAGCCGTCAAACGATCAAAAGCAAACTCACGAATTTTTGCGTGAAGTTCTTTGTCAGGCGCTTTTAAAACAACTTCCTTTTTTACTGTTCCGTTTTTCTTTGCCAACTCTTCTTGCATTGCAACAGCAACTTTGAGTTGTTCTTGTGCAAAACGTAGAGCCGCCATCATATCTTCTTTGGAGATTTCGTTTGCTTCCCCTTCGATCATGACGATGGCATCTTTGGTTCCCGCAACTACCAAATCCAAATCAGATTTTGTAATCTCTTCGTTCGTAGGGTTGAGAACAAATTCTCCACCGATACGACCGATACGAGCACCAGCGATAGGGCCAGCGAAAGGAATGGAAGATACGGAAAGTGCTGCCGAAGCTGCGTTAATCGCATGGCCTTGGACAGATACTTGTTTGTCTGCTGATAAAACTTGAACGAGAAGTTGTACTTCAGAGAAGTATCCTTCTGGAAACATAGGGCGAATTGGACGATCCAGAATTCTGGAAAGTAACACTTCGTGTTCTGCTGGTTTTGCTTCGCGTTTGAAGTAACCACCAGGAAAACGACCTACCGAGTAGGCTTTCTCTGTGTATTCGCAAGTAAGTGGGAAAAAATCTTGTCCTTCTTTTGGTTCGTCAGCAGCACAAACGGTTGCGAGAAGAACTAAATTTCCGGTTTTGTATACAACCGACCCGTGAGCTTGTTTTGCCCACTTGCCGGTCTCAATGGTGATAGAGTCTCTACCCCAAGAACCAGTGAACTCTGTAGCCATAGGAATTACTTCCTAAGGCCGAGTTTTTCAATCAGCTTTTTATAACTTTCCACGTTGGACTTTTTAAGGTATTCCAACAAACTCTTTCTCTGGTTCACCATTGCGATTAGACCGCGGCGAGAGTGAAAGTCCTTCTTGTTCGCTTTGAAGTGCTCAGTAAGGTCTTTGATTCGAGAGTCGAGAAGAGCGATTTGTACTTCTGCAGAACCTGTGTCGTTTGGTTTGCTACCGAATGTAGCAATGATCTGCTGTTTTTGTTCTTTTGTGATCATACTAGTGTCCAGATTTTAAGAAGGACTCATTTAGAAAACATAATTTTTGCGGAAGGGTCAAAAAATACTTTTCTGTACCGGTAGGGAATGTGGTCCGGTTTCCCTTCGTAATCGCACCAAGCAAGGATGGTTTTTTCGTCCGCGTCCACAACATAAAACCCGTTTTCCACAGGCTTTGGGAGTTTGTCCCAGATGTATCCCCCGTGGATGACAGTTTTTTTTTCCACCTCGTCCACAACGCGAGTGGGAAGTGGAAACACTTCTTTCCAATTTCTGAGGTCTTGGTTAGAAATTTGGTCCAGAGTTTTCACTCCGTTCAAATCGTATTCGCCAATGGATTCCCTTACGAGTTTTCCCAGAGAAAGGGGAATCCCCCACTTCTCCGAAAGGTCGAGGACGATTTTACGGATGTAGGTTCCCGAACTTACATGGATACGGAAGGAAAATCCAAACTCTGTCAGTTGGATGTCTTCCACTTTGTAAATCGAAATTGGTCTTTCCTTTTCTTCCACAGGAGAACCTTCCCGAACGAGATCGGACTGGCGTTTCCCTCCGACTTTCAGAGCCGAAATTTTCGGTGCTTTTTGGGAAGTGAGTTGCGTGAGTTGTCCCAGTTCCGCGAGCAATCGTTCTTTTGGAAATTCGGAAACAAAACGAGGAAGGAAGTTTTCCCTATCGTCCACTTCCACCACTCCCTCTGGATCCCCGGAATCGGTTTTGAATCCCACCACTACTTCACCGTAGTAAGACTTATCTTTTCCGAGAAACACTTGGGAGAAGGCAGTGTAATCTCCACAAGGCAAAATGAGTAGGCCTTCGGCAAACCGGTCAAGGGTTCCCGTATGGCCAACAGACTTTTGACCTAAGATCCGTTTGGTTTTCAAAACCAAATCAGAACTTGTGATCCCTGGTGGTTTGTAGACAAATAAAAATCCAGAATGGTAGGGTTTAGACATAGGATATGGCCACCTAATCAAAGCAAGTTGTCTTTTTAGTGTATAATCACACGAAGGGAAATTTTCCTTCGTCTATTTGATGACTCTTCGTTTTACCACAACCATCCATTTCTCTTTAGGATGGTGATTTTGGATCCGAATCGGAATCATCATCCTCGTCTTCGGTTTCAGATTCTTCTGGATGGAGTTCTTCGAAAAGAGTTTTGGGAGCGGATTCATCGATCAGACGATTCACTTCTAAACTTTTGATGTAGTTATTGTCCCAGACAAATGTAAATCTTGGATTGGTATGAAGGCGGAGATTTTTTCCCACAAGAGAAGATAGAAAACCGGCACAAGAAACTAGGCCTTGTGTGAGTTTTTTTCTTTCGTTATTATTGCAAAGAGCAGTAAAATACACTTTTGCATATTGGAGGTCTTCACTGATCTCAATCCGATGGAAACTCGGTAAAAAGACCCGAGGGTCTTTTACCTTGCCTTCCAAAATTGCTGTGGAGATAAGGCGAATGATCTCCGATTCGAGTTTTTTCATTCGAATGGGATTCATTTAAGCCGCCTTACAGTTTACGAGCAATCTCTCGGATCTCGTATGCTTCGATTTCATCACCCACAGAAAAGTCGTTGAAACCATCGAGTAAGATACCGCACTCAAATCCACTAAGAACATCAGCCACATCGTCTTTCATACGTTTGAGGTTTTTGATCTTACCTTCCCAAGTGATTTCACCAGACTCGCTCGAGATCACTCGAACATAAGCTTGTTTTGTGACCTTACCAGATTTAACCATACAACCTGCAATGTTACCCACTTTAGAAATTTTGAATACGTCACGGATTTCTACCTTACCGATTACGTTTTCTACTTTTTCTGGTTCGAGCATTCCTTCCATGGAAGCTTTCACCTCGTTCACAACATCGTAGATGATACTGTAGTATTTGATTTCTACTTTTTCTTTCTCTGCAAGAGAGACCGTTTTTGGATTCGCACGAGTGTGGAAACCAATCACGATGGCGTTCGAAGCCGATGCCAAAATGATATCGGAATCAACTATGGCACCTGTTCCTGCATGGATTACGTTCAGACGAACATCAACAGTAGAAAGTTTTTCTAATGCTTCTTTCACAGCTTCTGTAGATCCGCGAACGTCCGCTTTGATAATGACTTTGAGTTCTTTGAGAGCACCTTGTTTGATGATCTCACTCATATTGTCGAGAGTCACACGAGTGGCCGCATTTTTCGATTGGCCTAGTCTTTCATAATCCTGACGGCTATGAGAAATGGTTCGTGCTTCTTTGTCATCAATCACCACATCGAATGGCGCTCCTGCATCCGGAACTCCATCAAGTCCTGTCACAAGGGCAGGGAAAGAAGGTCCAGCTTCACGGATGGATCTGCCTAAATCGTCATACATGGCTCGCACACGACCTGCGTGCACTCCCGCAACAAAAGCATCTCCTACACGAAGAGTTCCGTTTTGGATGAGAACCGTTGCCACTGCACCACGACCTGGATCGAGTTTTGCTTCGACAATGGTTCCTTTTGCTTTTCGTTTTGGATTGGCTTTGTGGTCGAGAAGTTCTGCTTGGATGATGAGCATCTCAAGAAGTTTATCGATTCCAATATTACTTTTTGCAGAGATATCACAGAAGATGGTAGTTCCACCCCACTCTTCCGGTTGTAATCCGTAGTTAGAAAGTTCTTGTCTCACCTTTTCCGGGTTAGCGGCTGGTAAATCAATTTTGTTTACCGCAACAATGATTGGCACTTCTGCTTCTTTGGCGTGGTTGATGGCTTCAATCGTTTGAGGCATGACCCCATCGTCTGCTGCAACAACTAACACAACAATGTCAGTAACCGAGGCACCACGTGCTCTCATGGAAGTGAAGGCTTCGTGACCAGGTGTATCGAGGAAAGCGATTTTACCGCGTTCTGTTTCTACTTGATAAGCACCAATGTGCTGAGTGATTCCACCAGACTCACCTTCTGCCACTCGTGAAGAACGAATGGTATCGAGAAGTTTTGTTTTACCATGGTCAACGTGACCCATGATGGTAACCACTGGAGGACGAGTGATGTAGTCTTCCGGTACATCCTTTTCTTCTTCGATGACAGTTTCATCGTAAAGGGATACAATCTTCACCTTACAACCGTAATCATCGGCAAGGATGGACGCAGTTTCTGCATCAATCACATTATTGATGGTTACCATCATTCCCATTTTCATGAGTTTACTGATGACTTCACCAGGTTTTAAATTCAGTTTTTTAGCGATTTCTCCCACTTGGATGTTTTCCAAAATGGAGATTTCTTTAGGAACAGCTGCTAAAGCGGCAGCCTGTGCCTTCTGTTTACGAAAAGATTGTTTGAAAAACTTAGTGTTTTCGTTTTCTTCTCTTCCGCCCTTTTCTTTATCGAATACTTTCTTTTTGGCACCACTGGCACCGCCAGCGCCGGGAGGTCCACCGGGCGCACCAAAAGGAGCATCACCAGGAGGTCTACCTGCACCAGGGCCACCTTGACCGATGGGTCTTGCTCCGCGATTCCCTTGGTAGCCACCAGGGCCACCTTGTCCAGGTCCACGATTTCCTTGGTAGCCACCGCCGCCTTGTCCAGGTCCACGATTTCCTTGGTAGCCACCGCCGCCTTGTCCAGGTCCACGATTTCCTTGGTAGCCACCGCCACCTTGTCCAGGTCCACGATTTCCTTGGTAGCCACCGCCACCTTGTCCAGGTCCACGATTTCCTTGGTAGCCAGTACCTTGACCTTCCGGTCTTTGGGGACGCGGAGTCGTAGGACGCGAAACAATCGGGTTACGATCTTCTTTTCTAAAATAACCTTGGTTTCCTCCTCCTTGTTGGCCGCCTTGGCCAGCGCCACCACCGGAGCGGTAGTTAGGAGAAGATGTATCACCAGAAAGGATGGATTCGGGTTTACGATCCATCGGAGGTCTTTCTCTTTCTGCTTGTGGTTCCGGTTTTCTTTCTGGCCGGGACACAATGGGTGATGCTTGGGAAGGAGCTTGTGGACCGGAACCGAGTCCCTGTCTTTTGGCTTCCTCACGAATGAGTTCATTCAAATCCTTCTTTTTGTCCGAAGCAGGAGAAGTTGTTTTGGCTTCTGTGCTTTGCGGACTCGCACCGGATTCTTTTTTCTCATCTGCAGGTGCCGCTTTTTTCTTGATGACAAGCTTTTTCTTGGTTTTGTCACCACTGGCTCCCTGCTGGAGGGTTTCTTTAATCGATTTTTGCTCTTCCATAGTATGCCTTAAAACTTAACCCTCTTCTACCCATTCGATAGATTCACGGAGCAGACGCAAAATTTGCTCTGCTGTTGTTTTCCCGATTCCGGAAATTTTCGAAAGTTCCTCTTGGCTGAACTCGAGAAGGGTTTCCACATTTTTGATCCCGCCGGCTTCGAGAAGACCAACGATCCTTGGAGTGAGTCCAGGAACTTCGGATAACGGAGTGTATCCGGAATCCTCTTCTTCCTCGTCTGCACTTTCACCATATTGGTCATCTGACTCTTCCATTGCTTCTTGTTGGGCATTGAAGAGTCGATCCAGTTTTTCACGAGCTTCTGGAGAAGCTAGTTCCTGGTTGTATTGGGATACTGTTTTGATATCAATTTTGAAACCGGAAAGTTGAGATACGAGTTTTACGTTCGATCCGTTGATTCCGATGGCAAGAGAAAGAGATTCATCCGGAACGATGACAAGAGCATCTCCTCTTTTTCTGTCCACATGCACTTCTACTGGTTTTGCAGGAGAAATAGCATTGGCGATAAATACACTTGGTTCATCCGAATGAAGGACAATGTCGATCCTTTCGTTTCCAAGTTCTCTGACGATGGCTTGGATCCGAACTCCCTTCATCCCTACGCAAGCACCCACAGGGTCTACGTCAGACTTACTAGTGGTAACAACCACCTTGGTTCTGTAAGACGGGATACGAGCGACATCACGAATTTCCACGATGCCATCATACACTTCAGGAATTTCCATCTCGAAGAGTTTTTTCACAAAGTCACCCGATGCACGGGAGAGTGTGATGACAGGCATTGGTTCGCGGGGTCTGAGTTCTACCCTAGAAATGATGGCTTTCAGACGATCCCCTTGGCGGTATTTTTCCCCTGGGTTCTGGTCTTTTTTCAGCATGATCCCTTCTACCTTACCGAGGTCGATGGACATGATGTCTTTTTTCCAACGTTGGAAGTACCCGTGAGTGAGTTCCCCTTCTTTGGATTTATATTCTTGGTAGAGTAATTCCTTTTCCATGTCACGAAGACGTTGGAAAACCATTTGTTTGGCTTGGCTAGAAAGAACCCGAGAAAGGTCTTGTGGTTTTTCAAACACACGCATTTGGGTTCCCACTTGTGCAGAAGGATCCAATTTGGTTGCTTCTTCCAGAGAAATCTCTAGAGGGTTTGTTGTTTTATCTTCTACCACGTCACGAAGGACAGAGATGATGATTTCGTTTTTGTTGTCGGACCCGAAGTCTACTTGGCAACGGTCATCTGTTTCCGCTTCCAATCCGACTTTTTTCCGATAGGCGGCGAGAAGTGAGTCTCGAATGACACCGAGTACGAGTTCTCTATCAAGAGATTTATCCTGACAGAATTGTTGGATGGCTTCGAATAGCCCAGTTTCTTTCGTTGCTTGTTTTGTCGCCATAGTCTTAAATTTCTAAATACAAATTTCCCTTTCGTATTTCTGCGATGGGCATAGATACCGATTTTTGGTTCTTTTTGTGTCGAGTTTTACGATCGTAAAGCGTAAGCTCGACAGAATCCCCCGAAACCGGTCCCAAACGATACAATCGTTTGTCCCATTTTCCTGCTTCCAGCGGTACTTCTAGTTTGACTAAAAGTCCTTGGAAACGAATTAAATCCTCCGGCAGACGCAAAACACGTTCTGCTCCCGCTGAGGAGACTTGGAGAGTGAAATCAAATTCCTCTCCCCATAAATCCAGCTCCTCTTTGAGTCTCCTAGACACAGTCTCACAGTCTTCTAAACTAGCAGAGCCAGTTTTGTCTGTGAGATGATCCAGTTCAATCTCAATGAGGGCGTGGTTCTTCCGATTCTGTACTTGGAGCGAAAAAAGCGCTAGAGGTGGAGCGAGAACACGTAAAGTAAGTTCTCTGATGTTTTCCTCGGTATATACCAAACCATTTCCAAAAGATCCCAAAAGGGATCTGTATAAGAGACCCAGCCCATGTTAAAATTTAACATGTCTACTGTCAACTTAGGAAAAGCGAGTTGTCCTGTAAATAAAAAATTAGGGAATGGATGTTGCACCATGCGAATCCTTTATCTCATCCTCACCCTGATCTTTTCCCTTTCCTGCCTTCGCTTCCGCGTGGAAAACTTGAAAGAAGAAATCCTCTTCCGCATCCCCCTTGGACAAACCAATGAAAGTTTTGAAGGTGTCGTGGTGAACCAAGTCCTCACCAACGTTCCCTTAACCATCCCCAACTCTTCCAATATTAGCGCAATGGCGGACAATAAACAAGCGGTAATCAAACTTTTTGATAGAAATGGAAGGCTTGATGCCACTCTAGGAAACCCGGATTTCAAATCCATTTCCGGAATCCCCCATTATCCGTTTCGATTTGGTGGGATCGGAATTGTTGCCATGAATGAAGACGGAGACCTAATTGTACAAAATCGGATTTCATCGAAGGGAATGGAACTTCCCCAAGGCCAAGAAAACCTATACAAAACGTATAGTGGTGCCTTTTCTACTCAAGGAACGACGGTATTACCCTCATTCCTTGTACAAATTTCACAAAAAGGTGTCGTGAAATTTATGTTAGGGGCATCTGGAAAAAACTCAGAACCCTTTCGTTATATTGAATTCATTCTCCCGGGGGAAGGCGAAAAATTATTTGTCTACCACCGCATTGCAGAAGAAATGCGACTTTCCTATTTTGAAGAAGGAGAACTCAAAGGGAACTTAAAAGAATCAGGCCTCGATGTGTTTGCGAGTAACGATTCCAAAGAATATGACATCACTCTAGATAAACTTTTGCCTCATCCAGAAGGTGAGTATGTTCTCGGATCTTTTAGTTATTATTCCAAAAAAGACAAACGGTTTAAGTTTCGTCGGATCTTTCGTTTTGTTTTTGATTCCAAAAGTTCTGAATTTTTGAAAGAGATCCAAGACCCTTCGGAGATATTATTTTCCATCAGAAACAATGGTGAGTTTTATATTTGGGAAACGGAAGACGGTGGAAATGCGGCAAGGCTCCAAGTCCACGATAAAGAAGGAAACCATATCAATAATAAACGAATTCCTTTTTCAAGTCCCCGTGGCCAATGGCGAGAAACCTATACAGATGCTTTTGATAATATTTATTCCGTTCGGATTCGCGCAGGGGCTTTGGAAGTCTATCGTTGGATTTAAATGAAACAAAAACCCTTATTCACCAACCAAGAATCTAAGGCATTAGATTCTCTCACCGCAAAAGAATTAGGGTTTAATGAAGAGACTCTAATGGGAATGGCTGCCCTTTCTGTATTCCATGCCAATGAAGATTTATGGAAAACAGCAGAGTCCATTTGGATTCTTTGCGGGACAGGAGGGAATGGTGGGGACGGTTATGCCCTCGCCCACACCCTTCACCAAGAAGGATATTCTGTTCGTTGTTTTGCCACGTCACCAAACAAATCCGAGGCGGGAAAGTTCTACGAATCTTTGGTTTTAAAAACACTCGGAATCATTGGTAATGTAGAGGACTTTTATAGAGAATGGGAAGAGGCAGAGGAAGACTCTGTTTTACTTGTGGATGCCCTCCTTGGAACTGGATTCCAGGGAAACCTATCTGAAGTACTAATTGAACTCATAGAAACCATCAACGATTCCGATGTCTTTTTTTACCGGTTGTCACTCGACACACCCAGTGGATGGAATCCATACATTCTTGGAGAATCGGCAAAAACCAATGTATTTGTGTATGCCGATTCCATTGAAGAACTGGGAACAAGGAAATGGGAAAACATTGGATTTATTTACGAAAAAGATTCCATCATTCCTAGATACTATGAATCCATTGGATTTCCAATTCGTACCCACCTAAACAATGATAACTTTTCTAATCGATTCTACCTAGAACCAGATCCAGAATCAGCAACCTCAGTGATCAAAAGAAAAAACAAAGATCATAAATACAGTGCGGGGTCTGCGATTTTTTTCGGTGGGGAACAAGGAATGGAAGGCGCGATCCTCCTATCCGAAGAAGCCTTTTCACGACTCGGTGGAGGGATTAGTAAAATCTTCTCCCCATCTTCTCAAATGACATCTCTCATTTTAAAAGATGATCTATCTAAAATGGCAAAAACCTCACCGTTTTCAGAAATTTCCGAAGATCCTTTTTTTTCGAAAACAAAAACAATCGTTGTCGGGCCTGGCCTCACAAAGTATCCAAAAGAATTGGAAGGATGGAATTTACCTGAAGGTAAAAAAATGATTTTGGATGCAGGGGCCATTCCCAGTTTTGGAATGAAACTCCCCAATGGAAAAAATATCCTACTCACCCCCCATGTGGGAGAATTAAATCGAATGACTGGAAAAACTCATAATTCTGTCCAGACCGCCTATGATACGTTAATCGAATTCTGTCCACAAAACAATGTATATGTGTTACTCAAATCTTTTGTCAGCCTTCTTGTTTGTCCCGATGGTTCTTCTTATGTTTGGGAATCACCCAATCCAAAACTCGCAACCATGGGAACGGGAGATTTGTTATCAGGAATTTTAGCAAGATACCTGAGTTTGGATTTTGAAATACCTGAATCGGTTCAACTAGCCCTATCCTTTTTGGATCATTCCAAACAATTGGAAGAACCTTATCCATCGGCACACCAAATTCTAAAATCCCTTGTGGAGTTAGTATAAATGGGAAAAGGATTCCACTCACGTTCGCCGGAAGAATTTCGCGAATACCTAAAACAAATCGGCGATAAAAACAAAAAAACCAGATGGAGACAAATTGTCATCCTGATTGATTTAGTCCTAGTGATTCTTATTTTTTATATTGGGTTTCGGGCCTTAAACCCAGGGAATTTTCAAAACAGAACTCAGTCCGACAAACAGATCGTAGACGGATATCCAACTTATTTGACTCTTTCCCGCGAAGAAGATGAAAAGTTCCAAGGTTATTTTTTATTTATCGAAAATAATACAAAAAATCCACTTCAAGTTCCAAATCCTAACTGGAAATCCGAATTTCGTATCAAAACAAGGCAAGGGGTTTTGTGTTTCCAGGAAGAAATCATTTGGGAGAACCGAACCATTCCCCCGAATGCCAACGGATTTTTATACCATTCTGTTTCCAAAGAAAAATGGAAGTCCCTAATTTCCGATTGCCGAAAGGAAATTTTTGATGAAGATGCCTCTATCTTTCGTTCGAAGTTTCGTTCCCTCGATTTAGGTTTTTATTCACAAGTGCTCATCCATTCCGAAGACAGAACGTACACTTTTCAAATCAAACAAAAACCCTATAAATGATAATGAAAAATAGGAATCTCAAGTAATCCTTAGAGAACTAGAAACAACCTTTCCCTCAAGTACAATCAAATCCCCACCTACCAGTATTGTTCTAAGTTCCATATCTTTTTTTAAGCATCATTATCTTTCGAGTGTTACCGCAGGATATTCTTCTAAATAACTTTCACCATTCACACCGTAATAAATTACTTTTCTGTTAGTAAAATCAGCATCATATCCTACTACACCTGCTTCCCAAGTTGCCTTTAAAAATTCGGGGAAGGTACTTTTTCCTTCTTGGTCAGTCCGGATTGCCTTAATTAAATCTTCTCGGTGAAACTTCGGAATTTCATGGACTCCTGACACAAGTGGATTTCCCTGTTGGACAACAGAGCCTTCTTTCATTATGTAGATGGCTTGGCAAGAAGGAAGATACCATCGATTCATAAGAACGCCGGCTTCTCTTAGAACTTCCGCTAAGATTGGGAACCCGCCTACTTTCGGACGAATGGACATCGCAAATTTTTGGGCTTCTGTTAGTTTTGTTGTTAGGTTGGACATTGTGTTCTCCTCATTCAATTGGGTTTAAGTTTAGTTTATGTGCTTCTGCGAGTTTCACGAGAGTTTTGCGTAGTTCCTCTTTTTCTGATTTGGAGAGCAAAGAGAAAAAAGCGGAATCGTTTTCATCTGCAATCAATGAAAGTTTTGGGACAAGTTTTATCCCTTCTTTCGTCAGTTTGATTTCTTGGTAACGCCGATCTCCACTTGCTTCTTCGCGACTCACAAGTCCTTTGCCTAGTAGCCTGTCGATGAGTTTGGAAACTGCTCCCCGACTAAGGCCAGTACTCTCTGCGATGATACTAGGCGAAGTGTTGGTTTCAAAAGAATACATTTCACGAAGGATCACCCATTCAGCAACTGTCACATCCAAAGCGGCAAGTTTCGAAGCAAAAGTATGCGAAACCGCATTGGAAACAACCCGCAAATGGTATCCCAAGTGAGACTTTAAGTGGCTAGGCTCTAAATCTTGTTTTTTGGGCATAAACTCAATATAGTTTCCTAGTAAACTATTGTCAAGGAAATTAAATTGAAAATTAAATCTTGCTACGCTTTTTTAGATTATTAATTTGTGTAAGTTACAGCGTACAGCGGTTAGAAAATATGATTAGATCGAAGATATGATACATCCATTGACTAAAAAACAAATAGCTATTTTTTCCATTTCCTTAGTCATTTCTATGATTGGTTTCAAATTACTATTTGCGAATTTTTTGGAGCAAAAATTCCTCTTTTGAAGATTTACTCAGGCAGACTGCCAATGATATCAATCGAAATTGCCCACAAACTATAGACAAAGATACCAGGCTCGACAACGTTGCCATTTTTCCAAACAAACGTTTTCAATACAATTACAGCATCATTGCCTATTCTGCTTCCGAAATTGACATTCAGGCTTTAGAAAAAAATTTATATCCGGTCATTTTGAATACGATCAAATCTAGTCCAGATATGAAACTGTTTCGTGAGAATGAAGTGACACTCGTATATTCTTATCGAGATAAAATGGGGAATTATATTTTTTCTATGGAATTTAAACCAAACGACTATAACTGAATGAAAACCTTTGTTTGTTGGGTTAACCCGCAACACACCGATGTAAGTAACGGGAAACTAAAGTACGTTTGGTCGAGCTGGAACCTTTGGGAAATAAATTTGAGTTTGTTTTCTGGAAGGATATCCTGTTTTTAACAGAAACCTTATTTCACACAAACTGCACAATTTTGAATATTATCGGAAAATTGAGACATATATGCCTCTCCTTGAGACCCATAATTAGATCCGCTTGGCCTTGAATAAAAACTTGTTTGAAGAGAAGGCAATCCACTGATCGTTGATGCCGAACAAATTAAATTTGACAAACTTGCGGAAGGCGCTGAGGGACTCGGAGCCGATCGAATGTAAGGCATTTGCATATAACCTACATAAGCTGTTATCCAACCGGAAGCACAGGAGGTTGAACCCCAAGCTACGTAACTTGCACCCATTGGGACGTCTCCTCCTGCGCCAGCGCCCATAAATACAGAAAGACCGAGCACAGCCATTAAACCATTCTTAGCCGAATCATTATTTGATTGAAGCAAGCCACAGTTAGCAAACGTTATTACAAAATAAAAAAGAATAAATTTTACAATCTTCATTTGAACGAAATTTAAGTAAATAAATTACTCATCAAGTAAAATCTCCTTTTAAAATATCAAAATTTCCAGATCTACTAATTCTATAAATTCATTAATCCATTATGTTTAAGAAGAAAAACAAAAACCACCTAAACTATTTTTTAGCAGAGCTTAGACTTAGTAAACACTTCTTAATTCATATTAAATTCATTTTTATCAGGACTCACTTAACCTACAAAAGACATTGAGTTCCCCAATCATAAAAGCCAAACGACAAATTCCAAATAAGTGGTATAAATCCCGTAGTAGAATAATTTCGACTAATGAGTATCCGATAGAATTGAATGCAAATCAAGGCTATTGGAGAAATTCAATCCTGAATATCGAGATAGGTTCATTCAGGCTGATTTTACAAGGAATTTAGTGGCTATGGATACTTTAATCGTTGGGACATTGAAAGGAATAGGAAGAGTCTATTTGCAAACAGTTATTGATTGTCACTCCAGATATGCATGGGGAACTCTTCTTACATCGAAAATGCCAATTACTGCCGTCCAAACTTTGAATAATGAAGTCCTTCCTTTTTTCCAAGAACATAATGTTTCAATTAAAACGATTCTTACAGACAATGGACGAGAATACTGTGGATAAGAAGACTAACATCCTTTTGAATTATTCCTACAGCTAGAAGATATAGAACATAGAACGACAAAAGCGGGAAGACTTCATCGAACATTGCTTTACGAACACTTCAGAGTTGCTGACAGAACTAACTTTTATGAAAGTGTAGCTGAGATGGAAAAAGATTTTCAGGCATATCTAAAGTTCTATAACAACGAAAGATCAAATCAAGGAAGAAATATGAATGGAAGAACTCCCTATCAAGTTTTCCAAGAAGGAATCAGAGAATTAAAAAAGGTGGAAGAAATTTAATTTAATCTAAGCTAGAGGAAAGTGTAAAGGAAATACTATATCTGTACAAATAATCTCGATATTAACGAACGTTGTCTTCACAATTTTAGTTTATTTTATTCCTTTAAAGAATTATTTAAAATTTCTCTATAAAGAGACATCTCAGACCCAATTAAATAATCATTCTTGATTTCATTTTTCATTGATTTTTGATTGCATAAATGATTTTGATTTAATTCACAAATCAAAATCATCCTATATTCGATTGCAAACTCAATCCATGGCCTATAACCAGAACCTTGTATGCCATTCAAAATCTTTTGATAAGAATTCAATGCTTCAATTTGATTTAATTTTTCTCTATAACTCTTATCTATATCCAATATATCATTTAAAACAGTTAAATATCTATTTCCCGGATATTCGGATAATTCCTTTTTAATTGATGCATGAAAAAAAGAGGCTTGAGAGTCACATTTCTTTAAAATACTTTGATGAGCGTGAATCCTGAATAGATAAAATGTAGGCTTAACATCATATTTATAACTACCTACGGAAATATGTTTTCTTTTGATATTAGTCCATAAATCGGAATTTAAGCAGCCCGATTCCAGTGATTCTATGATTGCTTCACCCCGATTAATAATTTCATATTTTTGAATTTGTCTTATGCTTTCTTTAAAACTAGAAATGTATTCATACTTTGAATTTAAGAATAGAGAAAAATACAATTGATGCATTTTTGCAATATAGAAAACTTCCGTTTCATTACGGTTATTTGCAGCTGATTGAGCTTTCATTAAAACAGGAATCGCATTTTCAATTAATCCAGATTCTTCATAAAGAATTGCTTTCCATATCAAAACACTGGAATCTAATTCATACAATTCTTCAATTGATCTCATATATGACATTAACTCGCCGACTGAGTAATTGCTTGAATTTATATAAAAGTCCTGATTATTGAGCTGACTACGAGTATAAACTTGGGTCGATATGACCTCAAAAGCTAAAAAAAATACCAAACAGAACATTATATACTTTTTTCTTATTTTATTCAGACCAAACATATATAATTAAAATTTAATACCTATCTCAAAGTAAAGAGCTTGTGCACCTTGCTTTATAGTATCTAAATCCTTTCTCAAACTTTCAATTAAGATTTTTTCTTTTAATAATTCATCTAGACCATAACTCTCCAAATAGAGATAATTAAGTTCAAAATGTTTTTTTGTTCCAGGGTTTGAAGCCACTTTAATATTATAACCAATATTGATAAACATTGAATCATTCAAATCTATCATGAAGCCTGTATCTAAACCTATGTATACTCTTGAGGATGAATTATAGCTAAAGCCTCTCGGTAATTCGATGTCGAACGGATTTATTTGAAATGCTTTAAGATATTTTACATCTCTTGGTCCGGTCGATCCTATCATTGGGCCGACATAAAAAGAATTGTTGAACGGAAAATTTCTAAAAATTAGCTCAATATCTGGACGATATACTTTATATTCCCCGATATATTCGCCAAACCCAAAAAGTGGGCTAAAGATTGGGTTTCTAATCGTTCGATTATAGTTGTTCAAATTATGAAATCGAAGTAATATCGAATTTTGATTAGATATAAAATACATTATTGATAAAGAAATACCCTCACCGATGCCAGATCTCCCATATATCTCATCCTCTTCTTGTAAGAATTTATCTGAGTTTATCGAAAAAATAGATCTTTGAACTCCAAAATTTGAAATTGATATTCCAAATTTTGGGGATAAATTTGAACCTTTTCCTTGGGCAATCAAAGGAGTAAAAAAATACAAAAATGAAAATAATACAATATATCTAAATTTTATCATTTTTCTTTGTCCCCCTCTTTTCCCTTTTCAATTTCTTCCTTGGAAAGACAATGTGGCGTAGATAAACCAGAGGGAATACCACATCTAAAAATATATGTAATTATCATTTCTCGTTGAATATATTCTGCATCCGCCAATGGCGACAAAGGTTCTCCACTAGCATAATCATACCCCGGGTTCCAACGGCTTCCTTTCTTAATATCAGTTCTATTTTTTACTCTTTGTGCATAACTTCTAGCATAACAATCTTTAAAAGCAGCGGTTCCAAATCCAAAATATACTGCACAACCTATTGATCTTCGCTTATGTGCATCTTCCTGTTTACGTAAAGCTCTCTTATCATTTAACTCAATCGGTTTCCTGCGAAAATCGTTATATTGTTTAGATAACCAATTGCTCAAATCAGATTTTTCTAATGCTCCAAAGAAGTTTTTCATCCGAAACAAATTGTCCAAATCATTCCCCTTATTCCTAGAGTAACTTCCTCCGCTAGCTAACCACCGAGCCCCGCCATCTATACCTCTTCCTGCATTCCGTCCCGCATAATCTAGTCCACGACCCATACTTCGCATTTGTTGTGAGGCAATTTTTGAAGCACCAAACACGGCATGACGAAGAATTTGGTTTATCATATGCATATAATTTGTACTATTCCCCGTACTATCAAGAAATGCTATCGGATTCCCTTCTACATACATCATCCGGTTCATCCCTTGTTCCTTATCCGGAAACACCATACCATCATTACTAGTAAACCGACCCAAAGCAGCATCATAGTATCTCGCCTTGTAATAATACAATCCACTTTCCTGGTCTTCTTCTTGTCCCGTATATTTGAATTTAGTAATGTCTGGGCCATAAGAGTCGGTTCGAAGTATCTCTCCATAAGGTTTGTAAGTGATATGACTCTTACCACCTCTCTCCCCACCAGCTAGAACATTTCCGTTCCCATCGGTAATCATGGTTATGCTTCCCAAATGGTCTGGATGGAAAAAATACATTCCAGATACTCTCGCGTTGCCTGTAGAGGAACCTCCTCCCCCACCACTTCCACCTTGGTCTGGTTCGTCTCCAACAGACTGAGTATCACTAGGTATACCATTTCCTAAGCCTAACATCCAAATTGGTGTTCCACTTTCACCCTCCGCACCACCCAGTAACAAGGGAAAACATCCAGCCGTTGTGGTAAAAGTAAATAGAACCACAAATAACGCGGTTCCATAACGAGGAATTTGTTTTTGGATTCTATTGGTTAAATCAGGTAAGATAGAGATTCCAAATAAGTCAATGGTTAGGCTCTCTGTATTTGTTCCTTCTGTTTGGTCTTTTGTTTTGTATACCACCCAGAACAAAAGTCCAAGAATTACCACCCAAGGTAAGGCTCTGTGACCTTCTCTGATCTTTCCATCCACATATACATTTGTATCTTCTAAAAAACTGATAAATGCAAACCCAACTCGGTTCTTCCAGTAAGTATCACAATCGATGTTTACATCCTTGCAAAAGGGATTTACTAACCAATCGTTCGATGCCATCTGGTTCAGTAATATCGCATCCCCTCGGCTATACTGAGCCACCATATCTCCTTCCGCTCCTACCACATACAATGTATGTTTCTCTTGTGCTCCTGGAGTTCTATGGATCTCATAATAGTTACCAAAGCTATAAGTTGTAGTATTCGAATTCTGTAAGGACTTTTTAATCCTCATCCCCGAATGGTCATAAGTGTATTCGAACCTGTCCCCACCATTCGTTTCAATTCGTTGCAGTTTGTTTTGTGCATTATAGACAAGTGTATCCCCATTGCGAGTGGTCATATTCCCCATCGCATCATAGGTATAACCAACAATTCCTGTGTTAGGACTATTCACTCTGGTAACCGCATGGATATGGTTTCCATTATCATAGGAATAAGTAAATGCTCCCTTATTGAGTAAGTTTCCATTCCTATGGTAATTGTAGTTCTCTTCTCCATACTTACCAAGTGCCTTCGTCACTCGGTTCAAATGGTCGTATTCAAAACTTTGGGATCTCGATTCATTCATTAGATCTGTAATCGCAGATATGTTTCCACGTTTGTCATAATCATACTTGAGGCTTTGTTCGACAGAACTGTCTTTTAGGTAAGTCACAAGGCTTTGTGGTCGCATGCGAAGTGGGTCGTAGCCAATCTTTGTGACAATCCCATTTCCAGTTTTACGTTCTATATAATATTTTTCATCCGCGACCTTTGGACCCTCATAACTCACCACTGTATGGTTAAGGCTATTCCCATCATGAGAGTCCATTGTCAAAAAGGCAAGTTGGCCTGTCCCTGTGTAGTGGTTGCGAACCAGTGTTCCTTCTGGGTAAGTGATGGTTTTGACTCGACCAAACGCATCATAAGATCTTTGGAAAAGCACCTGCAAATCGTCAATGGTGCGTTTTTCACCAATTACATTCCCTTTTCTATCATATGCAAGTTCTGTAACCCCAGAACTATCTGTCACTTTGGTTAATTTTCCTATCACATGAGTGCTTGCGACAGAATTTCCAGAATCATATTCATAGATTGTTGGAATGTCATTTCCAGGAATCACCTTAGTGATCCTTCCCATTCCATCCACTTCCTTACGAATTACAACCCCACGTGCATCGGTTTGTGTCAGTAAATCCCCTGCCACATTGTAAGTATAGTTTATGGTTCCTGAATTGGAATCGCTATATCTAATTTTTCGACCACCAATATCATAACCAATTTCTGTAATCCCGTTACCTGGGTCAGAGATTTGAACCATACGGTCTGCATTATCATATTGGTATTGTAATGTTTCCCCTTGGGCTGTTTTTGTAACAAGCCTACCCCAATTGTCCTGGTTTTGCGTTTCTGTGCGTATCACTTCGGATTGATTTGTAGTTGTGACAGACGTAGTGCGAAGTCCATATACCATTCGGGAAATTTCTCCGGTAGCCGCAATGGTTTCTTTAGGTCGTTCCTCTGTGTCTTCCGATTGAGTGTAATAATAAGTATAAGACCACCGAGGAGACTCGCCAGTAAAATAAGAATTAGATTTCTGGATCTCCCGGCCAAGAGAATCATACTTTGTTTCAACCGTAGAAACAATTCCATCCACAACGAGAGATTCTTTTTTAACAATCTTTCCCTGTAAATCCGTTGTTTCCTTTGTCCAAACCTCTCCCTCATCGGAATGTGTTATTTGTTTTGTGGCAAAATGTGATCCATCAAAAGAATACTCGATGGATTCCTGCTTTTCCCCGTCCAAATAACTAGCAGTCTTTCTTCCATATTCGTCATATTCGAAAGTGACCACATTTCCGTTTGGATCTTCTACGCTTAGCTCTAAATCCAGTTTCTTATCGTAAGTTTTTTTGGTAGTTTGCCCCAGTGCATTCCTTGCCACCGTAGGATTACTGCGGGTGATGTCCCCATATTCATAGGACAAAGTCCTACCGAGAGAATCAGTTGAACTTGTCACATTCCCAATGGCATCATAGGAATAATATACAGAATACCACTGCCCTGAACTTACTAGCTTACTTTCCGAAGCCATATCGGCTCCGTTATAAGTCCATTTTTTATGTTCCACCAAACTACCGTTCACTGTTTTTTTAGATTCTGTCGGCAGCGCGAGTATCTTCATGGCAGAATTATTTTGGTAACTCATTTCTACCCGAGTGTTTCGACCGTTGTGATTCTCATCATTAACACTAGGGGAATAAGCATACGAAGGATCATATATCACCGAACTTGTGACATGGTCTTTGAGTTGTCCGTTTTCGTATTGGGAAGTTTCACTCGAGGTTTGTAAAGCTAGCTTGGTTCCGGTATGTGGTGTAAATTTTGTATATCCTTTCGATTCTTCCGATACCAAAACATCATTTCCCGTAAATACTAGAACACTTCCTACAAATCCTGGGAAATTGGGATTTTGTAAGTAATTGGTGACTACTTTCGATTTAGAAACTCCATCCACAAATAATCGTGCAGAAATCGACTCAAATCCATAGTTTAATCCAGTTTCCATATCGCCAGGTTTATACCTTGAATTAGAGTATGAGTATTCAGTTTTCTCAATAGGAAACCCGACTCCCTGAACAGAAGTAACTCTCGAAACAAGCATCGAAGAAAAAATATTTGGTAAAGAAGTATTATAGTTTCCGGAGCCTTTAACAACAGCACCAGACATATTTTTCTTCCATGTGTATTCAATGGAAATCTCACTTCCTGGAACGTTATTAACAACTTTAGTGATCAATCCTCCAAGCACTTGCGGGCTATTGGATAGGATTTGTTTGGTGACTGATGTTTTGCCATACTGATAGTAAAAATCGACTATACCATCTTCATTTCTATCCTCAAATCTAGCACTAGATACATCCTCTGCCTCCAATGCAAATACGAGTCGATCTGAAAATTGCCCATTTCCCTCACCAAAATAAACATGAAAGTTATTAGAATTAAATTCCTTAACTATAAAATCTACCTTACCATCCTCATTAGTATCAGCAAAATCATAACTTGCAGTAAACTTTTTATTAAAATCATGTCCCTTTGCCAAACGATCAGGCTTTACAATTGTATTCAAAGTAGTTGTAACTATATTTGAGGTATCAAACTTTCCACCTGTGTTAAAGATTACTTTGACTTGATTTGTCATAGTATATGCATCTTCTAGTCCATAGTCGAAAGGATTGCTTAGGCTATTTCTGTTGACTAAAGATACTAGGTCAGGAAGACCATCGCTATTGACATCGACTAACCAATTTTTTCCCATATAGCCGACGATCGACTGCGGCAAATCCATTAGACTTTGTGAAAGTGATCCGTTCGAAATATTTAATTTCGAAATAACCATTTGAAATGTAGCACCACTCAAATTAACATTTTTAATTTTGCCCACCTCTTCCTTATATTCCAAATCATGGCGAGCTAAAATCTCTTTAAACTTGTCCTCAAAAAACTGTTTGCCGACGGAATTTGATATAATCTCTTTCTGCGAAGAAGTAGCAGTTCCAGGTGATCCAACCAATTCCCAATATAAAGGTCGATCATCTACAAAAACCTTCAAAGATAGTGAATCTTTTTCCTCATCAGTAACTTCTTTACCTTCGAATATTAGGAATATTTGATCAATATAAGATTGACGCTCAGCATTTGCTGAGTTTATCTCCGTTAATTGCCTTGCTTTCAATTCGGCTATCTGAGACAGTTCCGATGACTGATTGATGCTAGCAATAAAAACATGCTCTGGGAGTCCATCACCATCTATATCAGAAAACTGATTCATCCGGTGTACTAACAATGGATTAGTTTCAATGGTTTCTTGATTTGGACTTCGATTACTCCCTAGCCATATTATTTTTTCTGGCAGAAAACTTCGCCCCTGAGACAAATAAATGGAAATACGATCATTCGCAAAATGAATAAAATCAGCGCGTCCGTCTCGATTGATATCAACTAAATAGTCCCTAGGTACATAATTATTCGACATAGTAAAATTTTGGTGATAAGGATTTAAGGCGATATTCGAGAAAGGAGCATAGTTTCCAAGTGAGCTTCCATCAGAAAAGGCAACATTAAGATGGCCGTTCCTTTCGAATACCAAGTCAGTCCGCATATCACCGTCAACATCACCTAGGTCAAAATATGTATTGTATTTAATAGGAAATTTCGGTGAACCATATTCTCTATTATTCTTTTGATCGTTTGTTAATATGCTGAGATTATCATAATCCATAAATCCGTGCAATCGTGAATATTCAGCAACTCCATCGCCATCAAAGTCTGTCGGGAATGCTGATTTGGATGGCGAGTTCACACCATTATTACACGCATCAGCTTGAAGGAAAAAATACTGATAACATACATATGCAATAGCATCGTTTTGGATACCTAACATGAGTGCCATACATGCAATGGGACCCCAATTACAACTGTCTCGATTATCATTGCCTACAGGATATCTTCCGACAAATTCAGTTTTATTATTGAAAGTTTGTACAATATCTGTTGATGCATTATAATCCACTCCTTCAGTTAACCCACCACCAGAAACAAAGGAATTCGTTAATTCCCTTAATCTTGGATCCTTTATGCGATCTGCCCCGCTATTTATTTGTAGTTTTGCAGTTTGAGCTGCAAACAATATTGCTTTCCAGAACGCAATATTTCTATCTTCCACGTCTTGCTGCTCTCCATAGCCTCCAGACAATGTTAACGCACCGGCTGTCAGTTTTGATGAAACTCCTTCGTGAGCTGGTGCATAAGAAAACTCTAATGGCTGATGAGTTGATAAAGAAAAGAAATTATCTTTTTCAAATTCGATTTTGGTTAGCAAAGAAGTCTTAATTGAGTTTAGTTCAGAATAGTTGAACTCATAACTGTGAACATGAGAACCTTCTGAATAGAAGCGAATTTTCTTTAACCTAAGATCTCGAATTATTAATTGTTTCTCAAAAAAATTCCTGTTAAAATCATTTCTCGTTTCATATTCAAAGCGGATTTCACGTTGATTCCCCGCGTATGAAATTTTCTTTAGGTAAATCTCGCCCTTAACAATTTCCCAATCATAGTTTATTGTTTCACCATGAGGTTCGCGAATCTCAGACAATGCCCAGACTCGAACAGCTCCATTGCTCATCAATGCGCTTGAATTTCCTGACCCGTATGTGTATTTTTTACCCGTTTTATCAAAAGCGATAAACTCAGCTGGACCTAAACCATAATCTCCCTGAGGATAAAAACTAAAGAAACTCTCTTCTTTTGAATATAATACAGAATTTTGACCTGCACTACTAACAAGCTGACCATGGTCGGAAGACTCATAATGGTCGGTTGAGTCATATTTCAAACCAAAAGATGGGTCACGTTTTATAAAACTAATACCGCTAAGTGACCATCCCTTCCCAAGAAGCCCAGATTGGCTAATTGAATTATAAGATAAAGATAAACTCGGAGTTAATCCTCCCGTTCCATCAGGAACTTCCAAAGGAATCGAAAAATTTGCATTTCCATTTTGGTCAACTGAGACTTCCGGCATTTGTTGTGGTAACTTTTGTCCAGCGAGAAACGACAAAAATAAAAAAGAAAACAAAGTAATAAGAATTAATTTAATTAAAATTTGTCGCATAGCGTCTCTCACATAACAAATAAAGAATATAGTCTTGCCATCTAACTGGCACCAAAAGATGTTGTCAACGAATCCTTCTGAAAATAGATGAAACGCTTCACATTACCCCTGTTACCCATATTTACGATCCTTTTCCTAGGCATTTTAACGATTCCACTAAGCCCAGCAGAACTCCGATTCCCCAATGGGGACGTCTTTCATACTGAATTTGTCTATGAAGATGAACGTTTGCTTGTAGTTCGTTTCAAGGGCTCTGAATATAAAGTCCCCAAAAAAGATCTTGAATATTATGATTTAGTTAACAAAGGACAACTCAATAATTCTTACAAAATTGCAATTTTATCCTTAAAAAACGGAAGTGTAATCAAAGGAACAATCGCTGATAGAACCAAAGATGAGGTAATCATTAAGTCAGAACTGGGATTTTTAACAATAAATAAGAATGAAATTAAAAATAGTTTGTCAGAAGTCGACGAAAGTCCAGAATTTCCCACTGTTTATCTGGCAAATGATAAACTAGACAACCAAACAAGAGTTGGAGGCAGTCTTACCTACTTACCACTTTTCCCTCCTCTTGGAACGCAAACGCCACCACTTTATGGTTTGTCAGTCTTTACCGAACCGGCATTTTTAAGATTCAAAAACACATACCAAATGGGATTCAAATTTGAATATTTGCAATCCACTGGGCCCACCAAAGAAATTACAACCCAATCTGGATATATTTACTTACATCAGTCAAAAATCTTTCAATCAAATCCTTTATTAGATTTTTATGGAATTGTAGGTATCGGAGCTACATCGATTGTATTTCGATTTGATCAGAACTCTTCTAAAGTTGGATCAAACCCTTCCGCATACGTTGAATTAGGCTGGCAAGGGCTTAAATATGGACCTTCCTTCTATCGCATAGGTTGGAAAAACTTATGCTTCTTTGAAATCGAAAAAGTTCATTGTGGATCGGGGCTCGAATTAACTGGTGGAGTCAACTTCTAATGAAATTCATAATTACATTTATTTTTACGTTCTTTCTCATAGGGAACTGTTCTTCCCCCCTAACGGAAGGTGGAAATGCTAATAACGCCAAAATCGAATGGCAAATTGTCACAGGCATATCAACTACTTCCGCAGTTGTTAGTTGGAAATGTTCAGGCAAAGTCCCTGGATTTTTAGTAACGACTGGGCCCAACTACAACAATGTTGATACTTCTTTTATCGATAGTGAAATTCACGCGATAGCTCTCTCTAATTTAATTACCGACTCAGATTACAAGTATGTTCCTTCCTGTGGTACAAAAGAAAATGGACTCGGCATACCCGCTACTTTCAAAACTCTTTCTGATAACGCAGTAATATTTCGCAGAAGCATTTGGATCGTAGGTGGCATTGGTTCCGACAAAAATGCTGTTAGCGAAATTGACTATTTTGATCCTGTGGAGAATATTTGGCACTCTGCAGTTACAAATGTTCCTACACCTAGACTCAATGCTCAGATCGTATCTTTTAAAAACAAGATCTACGTTATAGGCGGAATTATCAAAAATGGCGCGGCTTATACGATGAGCCGGTTAGTCGAAGCATATGATCCCTTAAACAATACATGGAATAGGAATCTCGCGGATATACCTTCCACCTTACAAGGAGGGGTCATCGGATCTTTCGATGAAGAGATAGTTATTCTAGGTGGAACTACTACAACCGATATGACCACGGGTACGATATTCAATACGATTTATAAATTCTATCCAAATATCGGAAGTAATGGAACTTGGGTTAGTATGTTATCAAGTACCAATATTTTTCCACGTATCGATATGGCCGGATGCACCTACAACGGAAGTTTAATTTTTACGGGAGGAAGATTTTATTCAGACGGATTGGCTTATGCCACAACAGATGCCTATGCCCCATCACTCAATTCAACATCAGGTAAAATTGAAGCATCCATTTCACTCGCACGCCATGGCTCAGGTTACGCTTGTTACCGACCTATCTCCACGGATCCTTATCCAACTGACACCCCTGCCTTATTTGTTGCAGGTGGTTCCACTGGAACCAATATTTCTCAACCAGTTACGGCTGTGACTAATTCAAATCGATTTGAATACTCTTATTTAGGGAATGCATCCAACGCCTTTGCGACTGGTTCAAACATTCCAATAGCACTCTATTACCCAACAATGGAAGTTTCTTATGAGAAAAGAAAACTCTATTTATTCGGAGGTGCATCGGAATTTAACCTACCTGTCGACCAAGTTTATTCACTCGATTTAGCCAATCCTGGTGGCAGTCCTTGGGTTCCCGAACCAATAAGTATGCCAAGAAGTAGATTTGGGCACAAAGCAGTCATACTAAGCAGATAAAATATGAAAAAGATAACTTTAATTTTACTTTTTCTTATCACCACCGCTATCGTCGCAGATGCAGTTTCAGAAGAAGATACATTTCTATACAGACATCATTTAAAAGAAAAAAAATTCGTAGAAGCTCAGGATCTTTTAAGCAAATTTCAAAATTCGAAAATTGACCAAACAAAACTGGAGTTACTTGAAACAGAATTATGGATAGCAAAAGGAGAAGACTTATATTCAAAAAAACAATTCAAATCTGCTTTTCCATATTATAACGATGCCTACGCTAGATGGAGAACCAATCCATTAATTAAAGATCGATATACTGAACTTTCAGGTAAAATACTCCATGATGAGGAAATGTCTAAACAACAAGGAAATCCGAAGATATACAAACAGCCTATAGATAAAGAAAAAGAATTTATATACTTACCTTCTAACTCAGAAGCCTATTTTTTAATCAATAGTTTCCGTATTGAAGACCTAGAAAACCAAACAAAAATTATGTATGGAATTGCCGGTTCAATTTTTACTCTTTTACTCATTCAAGTAATCATTAATTTAATTTTACTCATCAGAAAATAGCCAGAATCACTATGGGTCGCAATCATTTGGCTCACAAAACTGTTCGATTCCCGGCTTCTATGTGTTATGCGGATTTGGTTTGTGGTTAGATATGTTCTGTGCCCCAGGAGGGAATCGAACCCCCACTGTCGGTTCCGAAGACCGATGTTCTATCCGTTGAACTACCAGGGCAGAGAGATAGATGTAATGTCAGGATAAGGGGGCCCTGTGTTCGGGCAAATGATTTTTTGGAAGGGAGAGGCTCATACGTATGATGTAAGTGGCAAGAAGGATGGTCCAACCAATCAGGAAAAAACGAAGGAATAGAAAGATATAATAAATGGGTTTGGGTTTGCCAGGAACCATAAAGATAGTGAGGTCATTGACAGTTACAATTTCTGAGCCGGGATTTTTTTTTCTGATGGAATCGAAGGCCTTACGAAAATCACCAAGTCTTTGTGAGGGATCTAAACGGAAGTCATTGGTATACCGGAGGGAACCTTCATCACCGAAGGCATAAAAATTGGACTCCCATCCAAGAAAACTAAACTCAACTGGCAAAGATCCAGGAGGGTTACGGAGGAAAAAATATAGAGTCCCTGCTTCGTAAGAGAAAGAAGGAATCTGACCTTCGAACCGTAATTTCTCGCGACTGAACCCGTCTTCATAAAAGTCCGACCAATCTCCCCATTGGTAGATGGTTCCCGATTCATCCTTCCAAAGGAAACCACCAAGGTTTGGGATGGATTCAAGTTGAACTTCAAAGTTTAGCAGTTTCTCATTTTTGGATTTTACATCCAATCTGGAAAGAGAAAAGGAACGAATGGTATTTTTTAATTGGATACGAAGGTCACGGATTTCTGCGGCATTGGACTCGGTGATGCGTTTTCGAATTTCGGTTTCTTCCTTTCGGAAAGGATTGGCAAAGACAACTTCAGAGATTGAATAAATGAGTTCCGTCAGCGGGTCAGAAGAATCCAGTTTTGTTTGGGCATAAGTTCGTTCATAACCAAAACCTGAGAGAAAAAGGATGAACAAAAAATAGATTCTCATCTCTTTACCTATCGGCCAAATTGGGAAGAATGATGAATTGTCCTATCTGTGAAGCCCATAAAAATGAATCAGAAATTGTATTCCAAAACCAAAACTGGATCCTCCGAAAGGCAGACCAAAACCTAGATGGATATTTGTACATGGAACACAAAGGGCATGTAGACTCTTGGTTTGATTTGAGTTTATCTGCCTTTGAAAACTATGGTCGGGCTCTCCACAAAGCCACTGAAATTTTAAAAACATTCCAACCTGAAAAAATGTACATCGTTGCGATTGCCGAACGAGTTCCCCACTTACATGTACATTTAATCCCGAGATATGAAAACCAAGAGAAAGGATTGGATCATATCGCAAAAGCAACGGGCCCTGGTTTTCCAAAGCCAATGTAATTCATAAGATTTTGAAAAAAACGCTAGGTTTTTTACAAATGGTTTCTAGTATTTTTCCTTGTGATTTTAGAGAGACATCCAACAAACCAAGTTCCCGTGTATGCGGCCAGTGACCTGACTGACTTACAAGAACGATTTTTTCTTTTACAAAGAGAAAGTGTTAACCAGAAGATTGCTCATATTTTTCTTATCGAAGGATTTGCATCAACGGGCAAAGGCTCCATTTTACAATCGTTAACGATCAGACTTGATCCAAGAAAGTTTAAAGTTTACTCACCTTATGTAGACCAATCGGAAGACAGGGGTTATCCTTTCCTTTGGAATTTTTGGAAAGTGGTTCCTCGTTATGGGGAATTACTTTTTTATCTCAACACCTACTACAGCCGCCTAGCCTACCTTCGTTCCGAAAAAAAGATTGGCCTATCCGAATACGACCAAAGGTTACTCTCCATCCTTAACACAGAAAGAATTCTTTCCAAAGACAAAGTCATTGTTCATAAATTCTTTTTGCATATTTCCAAAAAAGATCAAAAAAAACGCCTGGAAGATTCTAAAAAGAAAAAGAAAGAATGGGAACTTTCCCACTTTGACAAAGACCAAGGAGAACATTACAACCGTTACTTTGAAATTTTTGATTCAATTTTGAGTGCTTCCCGCACCATCGATTCACCTTGGCAAATCATCTATAATTCCAAAAAAGAAGAAACCAAACTCCTTGTTTTTGAAGCCATCATTGAACGTTTAGAAAGAATTTTACAGTTTGACTCGAGGGCTGCCCTCCACTCGATCAATCACGGAACCGAACTCATCCCATGAAAACATATAAAACACAATCCAGAACCCTCAACTTAAACCAACTAGAAAAAAACCAAGTTCTTTCACCTGACGAATACCAGGCGAAGATGAAGGTTCTAAAAAACAAAATTCGCGATCTAACATTTCTAGCCAAAGCGAAAGCAAGGCCCGTTTTATTTGTTTTCGAAGGTTGGGATGCTGCCGGCAAAGGAGGAGTCATCCGTCGCCTAACACAAGAAATGGATCCAAGGCTATTTGAAGTTCATAACATTGCTGCACCTAGTTCCGAAGAAATCCAACACCATTATCTCTGGAGGTTTTGGAACCGAATTCCACAGAAAGGCCATATTGGAATTTTTGATCGCTCCCACTATGGCCGTGTCCTTGTGGAAAGAGTGGAAGGATTTGCCTCCGAATCAGAATGGTCGAGAGCCTATGAAGAAATTTTACTCTTCGAAGAACAATTAGTCAGCTTCGGAACCATCATCGTTAAATTTTGGCTTCATATCGATTCCGGTGAACAATTGTTACGTTTTGAATCCAGAAAGAATGATCCGCTCAAACGTTGGAAACTCACCGACGAAGATTGGCGTAACCGCGACAAATGGGCACTCTACGAAGAAGCTGCCAACCAAATGTTTGCCAAAACCGACGCACCCAAAGCCCCTTGGTTTTTAGTCCCAGCCAATGACAAATACTTTGCCCGAGTGATGGTTTTAGAAACAGTTGTGAGAAGGTTAGAGGAAGAGTTGGAATAGTTAAATAGACAAAAAAATTGTAAGATCAAAAATTTGGGCAAGTCCCGAAATTCTTATTTATCATAGAAAATGACATCCGTTTGGCGAATCTATTTTTCACCTGTATCGACACTCAAGGCGAAATCTACAAAATCTTAATATTTCAGAGTTCCATTTTTCTTTAGGTGTCGATTTACTAAAAAAGAGGATTTACAAAGAAAACAAGCCACTCGAAACAAAATACAGGAATTATTCTTCAGCATTCAAAATGCATTCCTAACAAAATAACAATTCTAAATGGTCTGTTTCTAAAGTTACATTTCGTCTCATTTTTTGATATATTCCTCTTAAACAAAAGAAAGTTTATGCTAAAAATGGACTCAAACGGATCACCGAATTATGCACAAATGGTTTTGGACAATTCCACGGATGCCATTGTCCTCATCGGTCTAAATTATTCCGTTTTAGCCTTCAACCAAAGTTTACTCGACACACTCAAAGCTTATTCTGGAAGAATTATTAAAATTGGTGAGGATTATAGAAGTTTTGTCACGGAACAAGACAAAGAAGTTTTCCATGTCCTTGTACAAAAGGCAATTTTAGGCGAAACAACATTAATCGAAAGGCATTCAGACTACAAAGGACTTTCCATTTGGTTTGAATACAGAATGAGTCCCACTTATGATAGAGAAAAAAATCTTTTGGGAGTTTGTCTTCGCGCAAAAAACATAGACACAAGAAAAAAAATGGAGATTGCCCTATCCGAAAGCGAACAAAAGTTTAGAAACTTAATTGAATCGGCCCCTAACTCAATTTTGATCATTGATACATCTGGTAAAATTGTTCATTGTAATATAGAAACAGAAAATACGTTTGGTTTTAAAAAAGAAGAACTCATCGACAAATCCGTAGAATGTCTAGTTCCCCTTCGATACAAATCGGGACATGATCTTTTGGTTGCAGATTATATAACAAGTCCCAAACCAATGCGCGTTGGAAAAAACCAATTCACTTCGGCTTTGAAAAAAGATGGAACGGAAATTTTTGTCGAAATCAGTTTGAACGGATTCGAAGTCAATCAAACCAACTATGTTTCAGCAATCATCGTAGACATTACAGAAAAAATCCAAACTGAAAACAAAATCAAAGCTCAAATCCAGGAACTAAAAGAGATTGCAAGGATCCAATCTCACGAAATCCGAAGGCCACTTGCTAATATCTTAGGGCTTTTGGAACTTTTAGAATCAGGAATGTCCAAAGAAAAAACGAGCGAAATCCATTCTTTTTTACGACAATCAGCGAAAGACCTGGATTCACTTGTTTGCGAAATAGTCAAACGAACATCGGTGAGTTTAACCGAATAAAATTCTAATCTAAATAATCCAAAAAAAACGATTATAATTTTAGTAGATTATTTAGTGGTTCTTGTGAACACTCCGTCCCATCCTTCTGCGGGAGGATTTTGAAACAATGTCTGGCATCTTTTGATGAGAAGATGGCTTGCGACGTCTTTGTATCCATAAATTTTGGATACAGTTTCAAAGCAACTGATGGCTTTTTCCCACTCGCGATTGGAATACAACCGAAATCCCTCTTCATACATTTTTTCGGCTTCTATTCCCTTGGGAGTGAGTTCTGAACTATAGGACACCAAACTATAGATTTTAACAGGAGCTTCCTTTCCCTTCACACGAATCCAATCCAAAAATCGAAAATGGAATTCATCTTTACAAACAGATTCAATACTTTCAGAGACAAGGATAGAGGTTCCGTAATCTTTTGCTGCTGCTTCCAATCGTGCCGCTAAGTTTACCGTATCCCCCATCATCGTGTACGAAGCCAAACTATCGGTTCCCATAAAACCAACCTTAGCTGGTCCACAGTTCAGACCAATACGGAACTTCATCTCACGGGCTGTTTTGGTATAATCCATTTTTTCATTCCAAACAGATCGTAACACTTCCAGTTCATTCACCATTTCGAGTGCCGTTTTACAAGCAAGCCTTGGATGTTCTTTATTTTGAATGGGAGCTCCAAAAATTCCCACAATGGCATCACCAATGTATTTATCCAAAGTTCCAGAGTTAACTTTTAGAATTTTTGTCATCGCAGACAAGTATTCATTCAGTAACCTTGCCAAATCACTGGCACTCAGTTCCTCACTGATACTTGAAAATCCTGCAACATCAGAAAAAAATGCAGTAATTTCCCACTCTCCTCCCTTTTTCAGAGATTCCATATTTTCGAGAGCTTCACTCACAACCCCAGGATCAACTAGGTTACGCAAAACACTATTGAATTTTCGTTTTTCTTTTCCTTCGGTATATGTGAGATATGCAAATCCCATGAGATAAGAAAGAGGAAAGGCGATGATAAAAGGGGAACTTGCTAGAACCAAATCCATTCGATATAAAAAATAAAACAAACCAACAAACATTGAAATGGCGAGGACTGGATAAATATTTCTTAAAAAATGCCATTGGTTGACAAAAAGTATGACCACACCTACGATCAGGATAAAAAGAGTAAATCCTATACCCCAAACCTCAGGAAGTTCTTTTAGCATATGGCCTTCAATCAAATTAGAGGCAAATACCGCCTGACCAATCACACCCGGAAAAAGACCGAATGGTGTCACCACATCATCGTGGGTCGATGCCGCAGAAGTTCCAATCAAAACAATTTTGTTTTCAAATAGTGTAGGAGGAACTAAAAGTTTTTCAGGATCTTCCACTTCACTCGAATTGAGTTGGTTTAAGGACTCAATGATTCCTGCAGCCGAGTAACGAGGAATGTTTCGAATTTCTTCTTCTGTATAAAAATAGGCACGAACCAGTCCGTCCTTACCCAAAGGGATTTCTCTTTTTATCCCCTCTTTTTGAATCGTAAAATTATCATTTTTCCATTCCGTTTCATAACTTTGTCCAGTAACAAATGCTTGCAAGGCGAGCGTAGGAAAATGATTATTTTTCCACCGAATGAATGGGGTAAACCGACGAAGGATTCCATCATTATCTGGAATGACATTCACCACATGTAACATTGGTGCAGTAATTCCAATTTCCCCAATAGGGAAAGATGCATTTTCATAACGCGGAAACGGTGAATTCTCGGGTAAAGGAACATTGAACTTTTCGGCAAGTATCCCATCTTCCTCCCTTGGGATCACAATCCCTCCATCCCGGAAATTGGCCGCATGCGAAATCTCACCTAAACTTTGATTGGCGGCGACCAAAGCTTCATCATAATCAGACCTTTCGGTAAACATAATATCTATGATGGTGATTTTCGGAGGAGTAATGAGTTTGGTATAACCGATGATTGTCGGATATATATTTCTTTTCCAAGGCCACTGCCCGAGTTCTGGATGATCGGCATACTTTGCAATGCTCTGTTCATCAATATCAATAATGACAATATCTTTAGAAAACTTATGATGAGATGGTAGTAGATGAAAAAGTGAATCAGATAATTTTCGATTTAAAGTATTAGAAAAACCGAATAAAGAGACAAGACCAAGAATGGTTCCTGGGATTAGAACCATCAGAATCAAAGGAAAAAGGTATTTTTTTTGTTTCATGGTTTGAGTTTTGATTTGAATTCACTCCAGCGGTCTTTGACAAAAGGTGTGTTATCAGTTGAAAGAATTGATTCGAAATATACTAATTTGGCGATACGAGTCGTGGTGTCAGGATGTGTTTTTTTTAAGGATTCTGTCCCTTCTGCTTTAGATATTGTATTTAAAAAACTAGAAAGTCCAGTGGGAGAATACCCTACTTGGCCTGTCAGGCCAACGGCAGCTTCATCTGCTTCCAATTCTAATTTCATGTCTCTACCTGTTTCAAAAAGTTGTTTTTCCATTTCATCGAGTAGTGTAGAAGTGGCTGCATTCACAACTTCACCACCCGGTGGCGATAGTAGGCCGGACAAAATGTCCAAAAACAAATTTGATTGTTTGAACTCACCATTGTGAAACAAAACGATGTGACCCATTTCATGACCAATGATCCCCGCAAGTTCTGATTCTGTTTGTATTTTTTTTAATGTTCCCGTTGTTAGAAACACAAATCCACCGGGACAAGCAAAAGCATTGACTTCATTTGATTCAATCACTCCCACACGAAAACTTAAATCTTTCCTAGATGACACAGAAGCCAGACGAGAGGCAATGGTGTTTAAGTAACCTGTGAGTTCCGTATCTTTTACCACTGGATATTTTTTTAATAATCTAGCAGCAAGAGAACGCCCTACTTTTACTTCCGCTTTTGTCTCTGCCAAAACATTCAATTCAGAATTAGAATACACTGAATTACTAATATTTAAATTTTCAACTCTAGAGTTTGGCTGATCCTGTTGACTCAGTTGTTCTGGAAACGGAACAGATTCTACCCAACGTAAGGACTCAAAATCATACAGATCCCCTTCCCCTCGGACTCTCATTTTTTGTGTTTCCGAAAGGCCACGTGCTGCCGCTGTTTTTGTAAAATCGGAGGCTCTCTGTCTTGCCACCACTGCCTCAGAAGAATTGGAAGTAATGCCTAGTTTGATTTGGTTTCCGGGAGGAAGAGGAGATACAAAGAGTTTGGAGACCCAACCGGAACGATTCTCTGCCCGAACCTGTACAAAAAGTCCTTGTTCACTGACAGGTGCGAGTACGTCCCCCATTTGTAATGGGAATCCATCGGCACTGAGTTTCGGTTGGGAAAGGAGTTTTGCCTTTGTGCTTTGTACGTATACATTGCCCTTAGCTATGAGTGTTTGTGCTAAAAAAAGAAACAAAAAGGTGTGAGACAGAGCTCTCATGCAATAAATTATGTATTTTCACCTAATTGCTGAAAACTCTTTTTTTATAGAAAGACTTTAGAATTGACATTTCCTTTCGCATTCTTGAAATGAACGCGTGATGCATCATCTTTTTCTAATATTCCTTCTGATTTTCTTCACCTTTACGAGTTGTAAAAAAGAAAAAGACGAAAGTAATTCACTCTCAGCTCTTGTAACTCGTTTCCTTGTCCGAAGCCTGCTTAACTCCAATATCAATTCCGAACTTCCATCCAATCTGAGTGTGGCCGTTCCTCGTTCCATCCGCAAACCATCATCTGGTCTTGGAGCTTCCCTTGGTAAAACAACGAAAAACAAAAAGTTCATTTCCGTTTCCAAAGGAATTGCCCAAGACACTTTTGACTATGGGTTTACTGGGCAGGCATTTTTAACAGAAGGAACGTCCATTGTTTCTGAAATCCTCAGAGATTCCAAACGAGACTTGGTGCTCATCAGTGGTGCCTATAATGTAGCCAAAAGAAACCCAGGTGTTTGTGTTCCTGGTGGGACATCGACGGTAAGTATCACTCCCTCAATGGAAAACGAATTCCTAGAAGGGATTGAACGACTGGGACTCAGCGCGGAAGAAGCAAGAGGAGAACTTGCCAGTTTACAAAATGAAGGGATCCTTCCTTATATCGGACAAACTGTACCTACACCCGCTATGGTGTACAAAACACTATCCAATAACGAGTACGATGCGGAAATTTCCTATTCGTTTGCTGAATCTATTGGCACACCACAACCCTGCCCTTCTAATAATAAGTTTCAAAAAAGTTTAAAATTCAAAACAGATAAATCAAAAATTTTTAGTTCCATCACACGTTCCTTAAAAGTGTTTGGAATTTCTCTCAGTGTGGAAGCCTCGATCACATACATCACCCAAGCCGGAAAAAAAGACAAGGCCATCCTCAATATCAAACAAGTCACAACTACATCTGGAAGCACTGACAAATCGACAACAAGATTTACCTTTGAAGAATGTGATAACGACACAAATGCCAATGCAAATAATTGTGTGACCCTTAGTTATAGCAATGTTTACGATAGTTCCGGGGACAAGGTCACAACCTCAGTCAAAGGAAAAACCAATGATTTTGGTGGCTATGTCACCACAGAATACATAGACAATAACAATGGTTATGAATATTATTTAGAAGAAACCTATGATGAAAATGGGGATACTGGATATTTTGCGGTAGATTATTATGATTTGAATGATAATTCGAATGATGAATACGAAGAACTTGGTTACTTTGATTATGATATCTATGGCGAGTTTTATGAAACAGGAGCCAATGCCTACAAATTCGAATGGGATGTATTCGTAGATTTTACTACTTCGCCTTTACCTTCTGGTGGTGGTGGTATTGGAGTGGCAGTCGGATTTACTGAATACGACGCCTATGTGATTATGCCTGCTGGCATAGATCCAAATGACTTTCCTGACGAATATATCGGTTGGGGAGAATACTTTAAAAATGTTAATAGCGGTGGCCCAGTATATTACGTAGATTTTTACGGAGACGCAGACCAAGTAGCAACATCTGTTATTTGGCGTTATACGATCAATGCAAGCGGCAATGAAGTCTACATACTTATACCATCTGGAACCAATACCATTTACCAAATCTAATCATAATAAAAATACCAAATGAAAACTTACAAATTATTACTTACCTCATTACTCCTGACACCAAGTGTACTTTTTGCTTCGGAGCCTTACCATAATGTCCAAGGGTTTTATGGGGAACGTGCTGCTGGTCTCGGTGGGGCTTTTACAGCCATTGCAGATGATCCGTCAGGTGCCTATTACAACCCAGCAGGTCTTGGTTTTACTTACAACGACGGAATCTCCATTTCCGCCAGTAATTTTAAAGATGTAAAACGAAGTTATATCAACATCGATACCCCAGGCCAGGTTTACAACCAAACCCACCAAGGATTTGATCCAAACTTTATCGGTTTGTTAAAGAACTTTGATCGCTGGAAGTTTGCCTTTTCGATCGTCAATACTTACAATTATTCATACAACCGAGTGGATCAAGTAAACTACCCTCTTGTATCTCCCTCAATCAATTCCACGAGAAACTATACAAAAGAAAGATACAACCAACTTCTAGTAGGTCCAAGCGCAGCTTACCTTCTCTCCGATAAACTTTCCGTAGGTGCTACACTTTATTACTTAAACGATACAAAAGAAGTTTCAAGGACTCAGTTCCAACAATTTTCTGATCTAAGTTACGTTATGCGTTCCTATGTGGACAACCGTAGAACTTCGGGAATTATGCCGGTCATTGGAATCCAATACCAACCCATACAAAAGGTGTCACTGGGATTTAGTTACCGCCGAATCTTTGTTATGGGCGGAAACAGGTTATACAATGAAGTTTACGCGGACTCTACCAGAAGGCCTGGATCCTCTGCAATCGATTTTATCGAAGGAACGGGAGACGGAGCCTCTTCCATTGAGGCGGGAGTTCTCACTCAAAAACCAAAACTCACCACTTCCATCCCACAAACGTCGGAGATGCGATTCGGAATTGCATTTTTTCCTACATCAAGGTTTCTCGCCTCCTTCGATATGATCCACACCACAGGATACAAATCTCGGATGAACCAGGACGAAATTAGTACCTTTGGAAGAAGAGTCACTTATACCATCAACGATACGGAAATTCGAGAACTGACAAGGGCATCAACCACCAACTTTGCGGCGGGTATGGAATATTATTTGGCAGACACATTTTCAGTGTTAGGTGGCATTTACACAAACGAACCCAATACAAAACCAATTTCTTGGACAGAGTCCGCAGTCGATTTATACTTACAAAATGCTTACGGAAACCAAGTGCAGGTAAATTCCGGAGACAATAGTTTGGTTTACAAAGTGGCAAGGTCGGGAACGAACCCCAGAAATGAATACTCTAGAAACAAAGGACTCAGTTTAGGATTTTCCTGGGTGACATCCAAATCTTCTGTTTCCGTAACTTATATCAGAGAAGTAGGAAATGGAAATTCTAGGATTGATCCAAATTCCCTTTCCCAAACCTTTGAATACAGTGCCCATTCTGTTTACATTATGGTAAGTTCTAGAAACTAACCATGATAAAGTATTTTACTTTGGACTCTGGTTCAAGGTAAAATACTCTTTGGCATCTTCGTAACCGTGCCTAAGTAAGATTTCTGCTTGTTCCTTTTTAAAATTTAAGATACTCACAAGACCTAACATTCGTTTGGGAGCAATTACGGAAACTTTTGCATTTTTAAATTGTGTGCGTAGTCCTAGTAGAAAGTTTTCTATTGGTGTGAGGCCTTGCATCACAGCCTTTCTATATTCAAATCCTTGTTCGACACTGCGATAAGAACCAAGTAAATAAAGTTCAAATAATCTTTCTAAGGCTTCGTCCTTGGTTTCCGGTGTCTCCATCATCTGAACTCCTCCCACAGGAGAAAGAAGGACGACAACTATTTCAGAGGCCTCGTGAGTGAGCGCGGGCAAAATCGGAGTATTAGCCATCACTCCTCCATCCCAATAAGGTTCCCCATCAATCACTTGCCAAGGAAAGATCATGGGAATGGCAGAAGATGCTAAGATATGTTCGATTCTTAAACTAGGATTTTCAAAAAACTTTAATTCTGAAGTGAGGATATTCACAGCCGAGATAATCACTTTTGTTTTGGATTCGTTGAGTGCGGTAAAATCCATATTTTCGTGGATGAATTTTTTTAAGGGATAGGTTTCCACAAGGGGATAGTATTTTCTTCGAAAAAGACCCTTTAGCATATTCCAGACTGAATAACGCATGATATTTTTTTGGTTCAAACGTAGCCATAATTCAGAAAGTCTGCTGGAATTCATTCCTGAACCAATGGCACAGGCGTTGATGGCACCAACCGATGTCCCACAAATGATGTCAGGTTTCCAATGGATCTCTTCTAAATACCGCAGAACACCTGCTTGGTAGGCACCTCTTGCACCACCACCCGACAATACCAATGCTCTTTTTTTAGCCATCTATTTAGCTCCCGTAAATACGTCACGGCCTGTGATATACCTTTCCTTCCACCATTTTTCGTTTAAGGATTGGATGACCACACCACGACTCGTAGAGGCATGGATAAAATTTCCATTTTCTAAAACCATTCCGACATGAGTGATTTTACTTGTGTTTGGTGATGCAGAGAAAAATACTAAATTTCCCATTTGTTGTTTGTCGCGTGAAACTGACTTACCAATCTGTGCTTGGTCTCTCGCGGATCGGGGAATTGTTTTTTCATTCATTCCAATTTTTGAATCGGTTAATATGGATTTGGTAAGTCCAGAACAGTCCACTCCTCTTTTGGAATACCCACCATACAAATACGGAGTTCCTATCCAAGTTTGGCCAACAGTTTCCACTAACTTACGTTTGTCTTTTTCACCCACAGTTGTTTGAACTGAAGGAGAATTTAGTTCTTCTAAAAATAGAATGTTTGGATCTAGTTTCGGGCGTTCTTTTGTAACCCACTCGCCTTGTTCATTCCAAACAATTTCTGTGCGTCTTTCTGATTTTTGAAAATTTTCTTTTGTGGAAGTAGGACTAAGGACTTGGATGGTGTCGGCTTTTACAATTTCCCAATCCTTAACTTCTATTTTTTTTCCTTCCTTCTGAAACCATTCATCTAGGAATTTGTTTTTTTTCTCATCACTGAGAGTTTGGATTTGTTTCGGAAGGACTGCCTCCAAACTTTTGAGGGTGGCATTGGAATTTTCTTCCTTTTTACGCGAGAGAACCACCAATCGTCCGGCAACTAATACGGAAGCTCCACTCCATTGTTTGGCCCTGGCAACTCTTAAAATTTCAAGAACCGTATCTTCAGGAAGTTTTGATTTTGTGGTTTCTTTAAAAAATTTTCCAAGATAAGGGATGTCTTTTTTGTTAGGTTTTGCTGTGATGAAATAAGGAATCAATTCTTCTGTTTCTTCCCAAGTGTATCCATAGTCTTTTAAAATGACAAACCTTTCGACCCCTTCTGCAAATTCAGGAGCGGGTATGGATTCAAAAGCGGCCCAAACTCTTAGTGACTGCACAATTTCTTTTACAGATGGGTCATTGGCACGATCCTCCAAACGTTTTCGAATTTCATTACGAATGAGGAGTGTTTCTTGTTTGTTATAAACGGAGGCAACTAACGAGTCTAAGTTTTGGGCGATAAGAGAATTTCCAAGAAGTAGAAAAAAAATAAAACCAGATAAAAATCTATAAATTCGAGAAATTACAAACATACTTTGTATGATAAGGTTTAGAATTTATTGTAAAGAAGGATTTAGAAATTTTTCTTTGTTTCTTTTGATTTTATCAATGGAAGAAACATATCCTAGTTCCATCAAACGTTCATATGCAAACCAATCCAAAAGTCCAAAATTATTTGTAGGGATTTGTAAAAATAAATCAGAAATTTTTTCTGTTTGGCGGATGCGGTCCCGACTCGAAGCCAAAATCGAACGAATGATGATATCACCAATAGGAGGAAATTTAGGTCTTAAAATTTCATTGAAGTTGATGAGGTTAGTAATTTGTATGAGAGGGTTTGTCATCACCCCTGGATTTGTTTGATCAAAATAAGTGCAGAGTTCTTTGTCTTGGTCAGGATAAATATCCCCGAACACATCCACAGAAATGATTTTTCCGGCACCTCGTTCTTTCAGAGTGATCCCAGGAACATTATCCAATACTCCTCCATCCACATAAACCACTCCATCATCAATGAAAGGAGGAACCACTCCGGGAATTGAGGTACTCGCACGAATGGCCTTCCATAAATCTCCTTTGTCATGTACATGAATTTCTGAATGGGAAAGATCGGTGGAGATGGCATAATAAGGAATCCACAAATCTTCAATTTGGATGGATCCAAAAAATTGGCGAATGGCCTCTGTGTATTTTTTTCCTGTAGTGAGGGATAAAACAGGAACCGTATATTCGTTTAACAAGTCTTTGGAGATCCAAAATGCTTTGGCTTTTTCCTTACTACCAGAACTTGTTTCCCCCATGGCAATGAGCGCAGAAAAAATAGATCCGGCACTGGTTCCAGAAACCATATCAATCGGAATTTGGTGTTCTTCCAAAGCAGATAAAACTCCCAAATGTGCAAAACCTTTGGCACCGCCTCCACCCAGAGAAAGTCCAATGGATTTTCCAAGGAGTCCTCGCCCCAACCTTTCCCAAGTATCGAGCCTATCCAAATGAACATGATAATGACGGTTAAACTTTCTTTTGTGTAAATGTCGGATGGTTCCAGGGACTACAACCAATGGATCTGGTTGGAGGAGAACCAAAACATGATTGATCTCTTTGAATTGTTTGGGATCTAAAATAGATTCTAAATGGATACAATTTGGATCTGAGTTTGCATCCTTAATGTATAAAATGGTATCGGATTGGCGAAGGGCTCTCCTCATCCAAGCTGACACATCTTTTTTATCTTCTAATAAATAAAAAACATAATCAAACTCCGCTTCCAATTGCGAAAAAAATCGAATGATCCAAGGTTCACGGTCTTTTTCCTCTAACGTCTGTAACTCGCTTGTTCGTTCCAGAAAAAAAGTTTCATCCACCACACAAAAGGATCCATACCGCAAAAACACGAGACCCATTTTATGAATGATTTCATCCAAACAATCTTTTGGTAAGGCTGAAAGAATGGAAAAGGTGCGAGAAACAGGAACAAACCCTTTGTTTTCTGTTTTGGCATTTGCTAAACGTTCGGCGATGATTTTGGTAATTTGTAAAAGGCTTTCGGGATATTTGAGAAGGATAGACAGAGCAATGTCCCGGGGAACACGAATGAGTTCCGAATCGCGGATGGCTTTGACAGTGGCGGAACGTTTTTCCCCAGTGATGAGACTGAGTTCCCCAATGATGTCTAGTCGTTTGAATTCTCCCACATCACGAACAGAACCATCTGACCCGCGTTTTTCATAACGCAATTTTCCTGCGGCCAAAATGTACAAATCATTTCCATCGGAATTTTCAGCAAATAACACCTCACCACCTACTAAAAATTCCCGAACTGTGTTTTCCTTCAGTTCCCGAAGCACTGTATGCGGTAAATTTTTAAAGAGATCTGCTAGAGTTAGATACTGAGCCAGATGAGGATGTTTTGAGATCCGAATTCGTTTCACCACAAAGGTTTTACGTAAGTTTTAAAAAAAACTCAACCTCCTTTTCTTTTTTTAAGATACTCTTCCAGGGTTTCCAATGAGTGGATTCACGCATTGTGATTCTGTGATAAAAAGATTGGTGGTCAAACCGGTGGGATCTTAGATTTTGGAAGTAGGATTCAAAGGATGATTGCAAGTTTACGCGGGAAATTAATTCAACTAGAAATGGACCATCTTGTCCTAGATGTGGCGGGTGTCGGTTACGAAATCCACATTCCGTTTCCTTTGCATTTAGAATGTAAGGACAAAATGAAAGAAGAGATTTTTATCCACATCTTTCATTCCATCACCGATCGCGGAGAACGACTCTTTGGATTTTCTACAAGGAAAGACCGCGAACTTTTCCAACTCATCAAATCACTTCATGGAATTGGTGAACTCACCGCACTCAAAATCCTTTCTTTTTTCCATGCCGACGATTTGTATAAAATTGCAAAAGAAGATGATAGAAAAACTTTGGAAAAAATTCCCAAAGTCAAAGGCAAAACCTCAGAAAAAATCTTATTTGAAATCAAACAAAACTTAAAAAAATTAGAAATCTTTTTAAGTGACGAATCATCTAAAACAGAATCGGAAGATAGAGAAATAGACTTAGCAACACTTGCCCTCATCCAACTAGGATTTGATGAAAAAACTGCCACCAAACAAGTGACTGACGCGAAAAAACTAAATCCTCTCGCCACCGCTTCTGAAATTGTCAAACAAGTCATTACAGGAACTAGGTAAACTAAAACATTCGGAGGAGAAACCATTTCCCCTCCGCTTTGACAAAACTAGGATTGATTAAATACCTTTCTAGTTTTGGGTTCTCTAAAAACCGAAACTTCACTTCCACTTCTTCACTAGAACCCACATAAAAATCAACTGACACTTGTTTTGCTGTCAAAAACACATCGCGGACAGTTAAATTTCCAGAACTTCCCTTTTTGGAATCTAATTTCTCGGAATGAAAATAATAAACCTGGAAATATCCGTTGGGATCTTTTAAATCCGCTTTCACTTCCTCGACTGTCCAGTATCCTTTGGCATCAACATACAAACCTTTGGTGGGATGGACAAGGCTGATGAGATGGGTAAACTCACCCAAACAAAGATCGGAAAGTAAAATTTTTAGTTCTGAGACAATGACAGTTTGGTCAAATTTAGAAATGGAGGTTCCATACACCTTTCCAACGCTGAAAGGAATGGGACAGGAAATTGTTTGGGACTCTCGTCGGGTTGAGCTTAGATTTCCTTCCCTAGTTTGTGTCTGCCCTACTTCATTCAGATCCACAGGCTTATCTAAAGGCTTGGAACCAGATGTTTGGATTTGGCAACCATACGAAAAACTAAAAATGAATAGAAAAAACCAAATTTGTTTTGTATAAGATTTCATTACATTGTTTTGTTCAGAAGGTCTTCAAACAAATCCCCACTGTACATCTCAAGAGCACCGTTACTGGCTGCGATGATTTTTTTCCCAGCTTCTGTGACATCAAAATTTCCAATTACATAACCTTTGGTGGCGCCTAACTCTTCCATTTGGTTTGTCATCTCGCGAAGGAATACATCGGATACTTTGGCATCCTTCCATTTTCGAACTCGGAATAAAGCTCTTTTGTTTACATCCTCTTTGGAAGAGGCAAGTAAGTTCACCCCATCCGCTTCCGGGTTCGACATTTCTTTTGTGACGCGGTATCCCATACTCATCACCATTCGAGTGGCTTGGTTTTTGAAATTGGTTCCCGGAAGGCTAATAAACTTTTCAAATTTATCGAGGCCGAGCATATCTAGTTTAGAAGTTAGTTTTTTTCCTGCATCATCCACCATCCCTTTGATATTAAATGGTTTGGAAGAACGCATCCCACTCAGTTCAAAGTATCTGGAATTGGGAAATAAGTTCACAGAAAGTAAATTGAGTTCCCGGGAAAGGTCATACTCATGGGTGAGTGACTCGACAGTCCCAGTACCTCGTTCCAATCTATATTTTAAATTCGCAAGTGCCACAACATCCGGATCATCCAATCTTTCTGCTTCTGCTTCAATCAAATATTCGGAGGCATCATCAAGCCTACCCATATACACGGTAATCATTGCAAAGTGGATGCTTGTTTCTATAATTTCACTCGGCCAGGCATTGAGCCTTGCCATTTCCATACACAACCTTCCATACTTCAATGCTTCAGGAAAATTTTGCATAAGGATGGCTTCTGTCATTAAAAACTGAAACAAAGTAAACCGAACAAACTCGTCTTCGATCTGTTCGCTGATGGCCACAGCCGTTTTTACAGCATCTTTGTGTTTGTTTTCACGGGATAAAGAAAGCGCATATAAAAATCCAGAAACAGGAGACTTTTCTAGTTTGTATGCCTTTTCAAAGTATTCCCTTTCCTTTCCCCCGCCAGTCACACCAGAGATCACACCCCGAGCAATGAAGTAAGAGGAAAGATTGATTTTTTCTTCTGGGACACGTGAGAAAAAATGTTCTGCTATTTTAAATTCTTTTTGGCCAAGGGCCATAAATCCCAAACGAAGGCAGGCAATGGGATTGGAACGATCGGTTTGGAGGGTGTCCAAATAATGAAAGAAGGCTTCTTCAAAAAAATCTTTGTTATAATAGATATCAGCAATGCGGTTGGAAACTGTTACAGAATCGATTTCTTTGGTATATCGGTTGTTCTTTTTAATGATTTCGAGGTGTTTGGCCTCGTTTAAGGGATCATTCTCCATGGCATAGATCTTTGCCATGACATAGTGACCATAGGGGTTCTGGTGGTCTTCCTCGAGTTTTTCTCGAACAAGAGCCCTTGCATCTAGAAAATTTCCAAGTGTGGCGAGACTCAAAGCCTTGGCATAACTATCCCTTCTTTGCCCCACAATGAAGGTCAAAAGAAACCCGAGCATAATCACAGCTGCTCCCACAAAGATAAAAAATGCCAAATTCGCTTACTTCCTATTTTCCTATTTTAGTTGGTAAAAAAGAGTCTTACGTCAATTCTGTCCTGGAAGTGATACAACTCACCTACATTTCGTTCGCTCTACGACTTCTCTTCCGGGATCGACTCTATTCGATGGCCTATGGCCTCGTCGGAGCCCTGGTTTTTACATTCTTTTTACTCGCTATTAGGATTCACTTCCATTTGTACGGAGGTGTGTCCCTTACTAGTATCGTTTCCTTTGACCAATCTCCGCAGATTCTTTTTTTCGCTACGAGTTTTGCACTGATGGCTCTCTTTTTCTTCCATTGCCTTCATGGTCTTGGGGATATTGGAGTGATGATGGCCATCGGAGGGAACCGACTGGGATGTATTTGGCTACACTCACTGTCCTTATTTTTCCTATTTCTTCCCAGTTTCCTACTGGCAATCATTATCAATTTAGGAAGTTTGAATCCACCTCCCGACTTTGGGATTTTTAGTGAACTGAAATCCATTTTTTCTTGTTTGGTTCTCTTTATCGCTCTTGGTTTTTTGGTTTCTGTTCCTACCATTGGAATCAGTTCTTATATTGATCCTTACAAATCCATTCGGAGACAAAAATAATGTTACTCCGAGTACACAGCCTAACCAAACGATTTGGCAAAGATGAAGCAGTCAGTTCCGTAAGTTTCGATGTGAACCAAGGTGACTATGTTGCCATCATTGGACCATCGGGATCTGGCAAAACCACCCTACTTTCTATGTTAACCGGAATGTTATCCCCCACGGAAGGGGACATTTTGTACGACCAAATCAAACTTTCCCAAATTTCCAAACAGGAACTCGCAGAAATTCGTGCCCGTGACCTTGGACTCGTTTTTCAATTTTCCGAACTTGTGGGAAATTTAACCATCAAAGAAAATATACTCCTTCCCGCCTTATTTACACGTAAGTTTTCAAATGATGATTACATTCGTAAATGCGATTATTTGATCGAACATTTAAAGTTAGGTGACATTCAAAATTCCCTTCCTCGCACTTTATCAGGGGGACAAATTCAGAAAGCTGCCATTGCGCGTTCTCTGATCAATGATCCTGCCATTTTATTTGCGGACGAACCGTCCGGAGATTTAGATCCCGAAAATAGTTATTTGGTTCAACTTCTACTCAACGAATACAACAAACGAAACCATTCCATCATTTTAGTCACACATGATATGAAACTGGCTTTCGATGCCCAAACCGTTTATGAAATGAAAAACGGAAAGTTCGACCAGGTCATTAAGGGAGAATGAGTTTGGGTTTGGCGATTGGTGTGGATATCGGTGGTGGAAGCATTCGTGCGAGCCTATTCGATCAATCTGGAAAAGAACTCCAATCGGCACATTCCCCCACTCCTGAAAATTTAAACAATGAACGTTTTTTAACCATTCTTAAAGACACCATCCGACCTTTGGTTCCAGAAGCAAAGGCAATTGGAGTTGGATCTCCTGGTCCCTTAGACAATGAACGGGGAGTCTTGATCGCAAGTGCCAATATGAAAGGTCTAGAAAACCTTCCCATCAAAGAATCCTTAAGTAAAGAATTTTCACTTCCCGTCTGGTATGAAAATGATGCCAACTGTGCAGCACTTGGTGAAGCCTATTTTGGTTTTTATAAAGATTCAGAATCCCAACTCATCTTAACTCTAGGAACAGGAGTTGGTGGTGGGTTTGTTGACAAAGGGATTTTGTATTCCGGTTATCTTGGCAATGGTATAGAAATTGGCCATACCACAGCGGTCATTGGTGGTGCCCTTTGCGGGTGCGGGGTCAAAGGTTGTGTCGAAAGTTATTTTTCTACTCGGGGATTTATCAACCGTTATCTGGAAAAAACAAATATCCGATTGCATGGGGCCGAAGAATTTTTCCAACTGATTCGAAAAAAAGACCAAGTGGCGGAAGAAATTTTAAATTTTGGAACCTTGGCTTTAGCCCATTCGGTGCGTGGCGCCATTCATTTATTAAACCCAGAAGCTGTTGTTTTTGTGGGAGGGATTACAAAATCCTATGATTTATTTGGTAAAACCTTAGAGGCGGAAATTCGATCCACAATATTTCCTGTGTTAAATGATAGATTAAAAATCGGCGTCGGGGGAAGTTTATCCGGTACTTTGGGAGCTGCCTCTCTTGTATTTTCGAAGGAGAAAGTTTAATATGGAAAATTGTCTTTTCTGTAAAATTGCCAGTGGAGAAATTCCAAGTAAAAAGGAATACGAATCAGAAAACATTTTAGTGTTTCATGATATCACACCCCAAGCACCCTTCCATGTCCTCATCATTCCCAAAGTTCATATCCCCAGTATGAACGAAATTGGAGATTTGGATCCAGAAATCTTAAAAGAAATCTTTCAAATCATTCCTAATCTGGCCAAACAAAATGGAATTGCAGAAAAGGGATATAGACTCGTCAATAACTGTGGGAATTTTGGCGGACAAACTGTACACCACATCCACTTCCATCTATTAGGTGGTCGTCATATGAACTGGCCACCGGGTTAAAAAGGAAAACATGAGAAAATTAATATTTGGAATTTTAGTTTCAGGGATTGCAGTTTATTTTCTTTCAAAGAACTTCGATATCAAAGAATTCGAACGTTTGGAAGGAAAAATCAATTGGTGGATTTTCCCACTACTTTTTCTTTCTAACTTATGGGCCTTTGTCCCGTTTTCCATTCGTTGGTATCATCTTTTAGAAAAAAAGATTAGTTTTTCGCAAAGTTTCACAACCTCCATCATTGGTGTTGGACTCAATATGGTTCTCCCGGCTCGGGGCGGAGACCTTGTTCGCCTCATCATGAACAAACGAGATACGGAACTCCCACTCACTCATCTTTTCAGTCGAATCTTTTTAGAAAAGGTAATGGATCTTGGATCTGTTGTGATCATTGGTGCCTCCGCTCTTTTTTTTATGGGCCTGGGACAATCTAAAAACTTAAACCTACTTCTAATATCCACTCTTGTCATTTCTGGAATGATTGTGGGCCTCGTGTTAGTTCGTTATTTTTTAGAGACTCTGAGAGGCATTGCAAAAAAAGGATTTGCCCTGATCGGTAAACATAAACTTTACGAAGACAAGTTAGACCACCATTTGGTAGAATTTTCCTCATTTCTCAAAGGTGACAAACTCCTGAAACCAGTCCTTTACTCGATACCCACATGGATCTTTGGTTATGCGATATCCTACTACCTTGCCGGGTTACTGATAGGTATGCCGATTCTTTTTCCAGAAGCTTTATTATTTATGTTTCTTGGAGGGATGGGTGTTGCGATCCCTTCTGCTCCGTCAGGAATCGGTGTTTTCCATGCGGCAATCATTTCTGGATTTATCATTGTGGGACGTGATCCTGGGGAAGGACTTGTTTATGCTACTGTCGTCCACCTAACACAATTCATCATCACAACCAGTTTGGCTTTAGTGGCTTATTTGTATTGGCGTTTGACTCACAAAAACCAAACAAAATAAGAAATTCTTTCGCAGAAAATTTCTGCAGGCAATCAAACCCTTTTGTCAAACATTGAACTGTTTGGCAAAGGCAACCACCGGCAAACAACCGATTGGTTACCTTTATTTAAATCAATTAACCTAGAGCTTTAATCACATCCTCTGGTGCTTGGACTAGTTCCACAAGCACACCTTCACTACAAAGGGGAAATTCCTCATTTCCTTTTGGGTGAATGAAACAAACATTATATCCCGCTGCTCCTTTTCGAATCCCCCCAGGGGTAAACCGAACACCTTGTTTGGTGAGATATTCTACACACTCTTCCAATTTATCAATCCATAGACCAATATGGTTTAATTTTGGATCGTGTACTTTGGGACTTTTGTTTGGATCAATCGGTTGCATAAGGTCAATTTCAACCTTAAAAGGCCCGTTCCCCATGGACAAAATGTCCTCATCCACATTTTCTTTTTCACTTTTGTAATCAGAAACTTTGGTAAGTCCCATAACATCCACCCAAAACTTGGATAACTTTTCTTTCGACTCACCACCAATGGCAACTTGTTGGATTCCTAATACTTTGAAGGGACGGGACATGATCTACCTCAATCGTTGTAATTTGCAAAAAATATAATTTCTACCTCACCACATTCTTTGAATGACCTTCTTAAGAAAATTATTTTTCTCCTCTATTTTTCTAAATTCTCGGCGAGGCCCCCCAATTTCTTTCAGAACAAAGATTTAGCTTTTGTACCATTGGAATTTTTCCCTTTGATGGGGGCCCGGGCTACTCTGGGGTGCGCGTTCGCTTCCGTCCTTCGGACCTTCGCCCGCCGTATCCCTCTCGCAGAAATAACTCCATTATATAACTCGAATCAGAAGATACAATTTGAATGATATTTGATTTGACTGCCACCTATAACACTGCTAAATAAAGAAATAAAAGAAGGTTTTAAATGAAAAAAATTTTAACATTAGTTATCTTAAGCGTTGTTGGTCTAGGCCTAATCAACTGTACCAGTTTAAACATTGTTGATCCCAAAAAAGAAATAACCCCACAAATTCCAAATGATAAAGCAATTTACTTTATTAAAGCAAACTTTAATGCGGGAACAGAAACCATCTACAATGTAACTTTAGAAAATTTTGATCTAATCAATAGTGAAATCTCCGGCCACTCCCTTGATTTAGGTGCAGGAAACAAAGACAACCCGAACATTCTTACCGGATGTTTTTTATTTACTGGCATTAACACAGTTTATGCTCTCTATGAAGCACAAATTCGTACAACTGGAGGAAAAATTAGAACTGTTAAGTTAGCTGATAAAAAAAGTTGGAACCTATCCACTGAAGGTGCGAAGGTTCCTATTTTTGCAGGAACACTCAGTTATCTGGATGGGAAATTAGATGTTTCTGATCTTGGATTCAAAGAATGTACGACAGAACTCTCAGCAAAATATCCAACAATCGATTTTTCAAAAGCAGAGGAAATGCTAAAAAGAAAACCAAAACAAGATTCTAAAAATAAAAAATAATGACTCACTAAAAAAATGAATTGAGGTGTTGGATTTCATAATTGTTTTCCAAGACCTTGATTCTTATTGAAACCAAAAGAACATCTTGCTCTCTCATATCTTAAAAAAAATTCTATATATTCCTTGCTTCTAGTCAGCGAGTCATATAAAATATTGAATCTATGGATGAGAATCAAAAACTCCAATTTATCAAATCCAACTTTTGGAAAAAAATCAAAGAGACGGGCAAAAAAATCCCCTTCCTAAAAGATGTTATCGCCATGTATTATTGTTTGATGGATGAAACTACATCCCTCACCGCCAAAACATCGATTGCCCTCGCTTTAGTTTATTTTATATCACCCATAGATGCAATCCCTGATGTAATTTTGGGGTTAGGGTTTACTGATGATGCAGGAGTGATTGCCACCACCCTACTCATCATCAAATCCCAGCTAAAACCGGAACACTATACCAAAGCAAACGAATCCTTATCGAACTGACCATGTGTAATTTTCTTGCTATTTTTTAATTGGTATCAGTTTTCTTTTTCCAAAACAATCTGATTACAAACAAAACCAAGAATAAAATTACGATCTAATATATCAATTTAACGAGGAATTCTTTCAGAGATAAGAAATAAATCGAATGGAATTTCCATTGATCCACAAATATACAGGAAACTACCTGTTTGCAAAGGAGCATCGCTGATTTGGCTTAATCCATTCGCCTCGGCGGCCTCCTCCAGTTTGATCCTCAAATGTTTAAGGTTATAACCATTTCAAAAGTATTTGTTTTAAATTTTCTTTTTGGACTGGTTTGCTGATATAATCATTCATTCCAATCCCCAAACATTTTTCTTTTTCTCCAGCAATGATCCCGGCTGTCACAGCAATAATAGGTAAAGTTTTTCCTGATTCAAGTTTTCTAATTTCTTTTGTAGCATCATATCCATTCATCACAGGCATTTGGATGTCCATAAGAATCAATGTCGGTGGTTCCGATTGGAAAACGGAAATGGCCTCTTCTCCATTTTGGGCTTCCAGAATTTTTACCTCGGGTAAAATTCGTTTGATGAAATTTTTCATCAGTCCGAGGTTCACAGGATTGTCTTCTACAACTAAAATTTTGGAGGACTGGACGGTCTTGGCGCGAAGGTTCATTTCCTCTTCCAGGGATTTAGTTTCAGATTCCATTGGATTCAATATAGGATCAAATTCTGGGATTCTAAGTTGGATATCAAAATAAAATTCACTTCCTTGGTTCAACTCACTTTTTAATTGCAATTTGGACTTCATAAGGGTTAGAAGTTGTTTACAAATGGTTAAACCCAAGCCCGTTCCACCGAACTTCCGTGTGGTGGAAAAATCTTCCTGAGTAAAGGAATCAAAAATTTTTTCTTGGCTTTCTTTTGCAATGCCGATCCCCGTATCTTTGATGGAAATTCTTATACTTACTTTCTTCGGATCTGCCAAATCCAAACGTGTGACATTACATTCCACCAAACCTGATTCCGTAAACTTGATGGCATTCCCGATCAAATTCAATATTACCTGACGCAAACGATTGGAGTCAAACATCAGTAGTGTTGGAATATTTTCATCGATATGAAAATGAATATCCAAACCTTTAATGATGGCTTGGATATTCATAATTTTTATGGCTTCCATCACTATTTTTTTAAGATCGTATGATTCTTCTGCAAGTTGTAGTTTACCTGCTTCTGCTTTGGAAAAGTCTAAAATATCATTTACAATATTAAGAAGTGCATGTGCTGATTGTTTTACAATTTGTGCATATTCATTATAAGAAGAATTCTCCAACGTCTCTGCCAGTAAATCCGAGTATCCAATGATTCCGTTTAATGGAGTTCTGATCTCATGACTCATATTGGCTAAAAATTCTGACTTCGCACTGTATGCTTTTTCAGCAAATTCTTTGGCATATTTTAATTCTAATTTGGTTTCATAGGCTTCTGTGATGTCACGAGTAAACATAAGAATTCCACCAATACCACCACCTAACTTTTTCCAAGGACGAATTTCCCATTGTAAAACTTGATCTTTTTCCCAACCAGGTGGCCGCCAAACGTCTTCATCTCTTTTTAATATTTCCCCACTTAAACCCCGAGAATGAATCTTTTTCCATTCCGAACCAATATTAGGGAAAATTTCATAATGACCTTTTCCTATGACTTCTTCTTTCGAAAAAGGGATTTTATAATCCTCAATCCAACGTTGACTGAGTGCCACATAACGCATCTCTTGGTCTAACATAGCAACAGCTGCCGGTGCATGTTCCACAAACGACCATAAAATTGCCGTTTGTGAGGCAAGAGCTGTTTCCCATTTTTTACTTTCATTGATATCTTGGATGGTTCCGTAAATTTTTACGATTTTTCCATCTTCGTATTCTGCCCGACCAATGACTCGCACCCAAGTTTGGTTTCCTTTTGCTGTCACCATTTCCAATTCTAAATCGTATTCTTTACCTTCTTTTAAAAGTAAATCAACGGCATTGGAAATCTTTCTTTGGCTCTCTTCTGAATGATAAAAACTAATTCCACCACTGACACTAGGGATATAATCATCTTCTACTTCATGAATTCTTTTTGATACATTGGTCCAGTTTGCCTTATTGGTTTTTAAATCCAAATCCCAACCACCGATTTTGGCTAAACCAGCTACTTGATCCAAAAGCCTCGATAAATTTTGTAATTCCATCTCAGCTTGAAGTGAGTCAGAAATATCTAAAATTTGAGAAAGATAATAAATTGGGTTTCCTGAATGGTCTCGAATGATGGACTTACTGAGTACGGCCCAAATCAAATGACCATCTTTTGTTACATAACGTTTTTTGATTTGAAAACTCTGGATAGATCCACGATTTAGTTTTTCTAAATAAGAAAGCTCTACTTTCAAATCTTCAGGATGAGTGATCTCCGAAATAGATTTTGTTTTTAATTCTTCTGCAGAATACCCAAGCCATTGGCAAAAAGTAGGATTCACTTCAATCACTTCGCCATGAGGATTCTCAATTTTCATTCCGATACTTGAACTTCGAAACGCCGAGGAAAATAAATCCCGGGAAAGTTCTGTAGATTGTAGGATATGTGGGTTTGTATTGTTTGAGAACTCCATACTGGAATCCAAAACAATGAGTATAAACTGTTTTCCAGATTCCGTAAATTCCTTGAGATACATTCGGAAAGGGAACCCGGCACTATTACTCGGATCAAAACAAATACGACCGATGATAGAATCTTTTGATCCAAGTGCCGCTTCCAGACGAATCCCCGAACTCGGAAGAATACATTCCGCAGGAAACGATTGTTCTTCTGTCATTCCCATTGACTTACAAGCAACAGGACTAGGATACACAATGCCAACAGAGGTATCCCAAACTAGAAACCCATGTAAACCAGACTCCAGCACCAATTCACATAACTCTCGTTTGCCTGCAATAAATGTTATTGGATTCATCATTTCTAAGAATTCGGGAATTTATCTAGGAAACTTCACCGAAAATAGTCCTCTTAGTTCCCCAACTTTGTAACCAATGGCTTTGTCGTTTGGATATTCTTGGTTAAGAATTTGTTTCGTTGATTTTTGAATCTCATTTGAATTTCCATGGCATTGGAGACAGAATCCCATCACAGGAATGGGAATGTAAACTATTACAGAATCATCCGACGTGATGGATTTGTTTGGAAATACACCCTCATAAGTTTTTAATTTTTCTACTTCTAAAAAAATTTTTTCCTCATTTGCGGAGAGTAAATTTGATTGGTTCCGCGGTTTATTTGTGATACGGCGAAGAGAGACTCCATGTTTTTGACCTAATCCATTCGTAAATCCAATGGCATTCAGTTTACAAAATGGAACCGCTTGTTCTGTCCCACCCTCAGCAATTTTCGAATTCAGTTTATGTATCAAATTGGTTTTGGCTTCATTCGTGATCGTTATGGCGATACTTTCGTAGTCAGGAGTTTTGGATTGGCAACCAAATCCAAAACTAAAGAAAACCAGCAAAAAAAAGATCCTAAAAACAAGGGCTTTCACTTCTATCATATAGTTCTAAATCATAAAGGTTCTTTTTCATTCTGCAATTCTAAAAAGAGCCGTTTGACAGCACGAACTAGTCCCAAAATCTTGACCTTGGTTCCTAATATGAAACAAACGAAATTGGCAATCATAGGTGCTGGTGGCCTTACGGGAAAAGAACTGACAAAACTTCTCGCCCACCATCCAAATTTTGAACTCGTACATGTCACTTCCAACCAAGTGGATGGAAAACACATTCGCGAAGTATTCCCTGATCTCAGCCATTTACCTGATCTAAAGTTTCAAAAACACGATGCCCCTGTTCCGAAAGAGGCAGGCATTGTCCTTGCCACTCCGAATGAAGTTTCTTTGGAAAAGGCACCGCAGTTCTTAAAGGAAGGTAGAAAGGTCATTGACCTTTCAGGAACCTTCCGACTCCACAACAAAGAGAAATTCGAAAAGGCATATCAGTTTTCGCATTCTGAATTCGGAATGATGGATCAAGTTGTATATGGACTTCCTGAACTTTTCAGAGAAAAATTAAAGAATGCTCAGTTTGTTTCGAATCCAGGTTGTTATGCGACCTCTGCCATTCTTCCGGTAGCCCTTCTCGGAAACCTTAGAAAAGAAATCCAAGGCCCAGTCATCGTGGATGCCAAATCAGGTGTCAGTGGTGCTGGTGGTAGAACGGAAGAAATCAAATTTGCTTATACCAATGTATATGAAAATTTTCGAGCTTATAAAATTCTCACACACCAACACGAACCAGAAATGGAAGAATATGGTTTTGTGGGAACGGAAGAAAAAGAAATCCACTTCACACCCCATCTACTCCCGATCTATCGAGGGATCCTTGCAACAATCTATCTTTCCTTCCCCAAAGGAATTAGTGCGGAACAAATAAAAGAAAAATTTCAATCAGCTGCAGAGAAAGAACCTTTTGTTCGGCTCTACCAAACTCCAGAAGAAATTGAGATTCGAAAGGTTCAGAATACAAACTTTTTGGATCTTGGATTCCGAATCAAAGGGAATACTTTGGTAATTGTTTCAGCGTTAGACAACCTTGTCAAAGGGGCGGCAGGACAAGCCTTACAGAATTTGAATTTGATGTACGGATATCCGGAAACTGAAGGACTTGTTACCCTTTAATCGCAACCAAACACTCATCACAGGAGCATTTGAGGGAGAAGTCGGAATCCTTCGTGCTTCTGGAAAATTTCCCCATCTAGAAGTAATGGGAATTGGAAATTTAGAAGCAGCGATCAATTTATCCCAATTCCTTTCTCAGAATCAAGAGATTCAAAATATTATTTTTTTTGGATCTTGTGGGGCCTACGAATGGACAGGGATTTCTATTGGGGAAATTGTCTCACCAAACTTTATCTATACGAAAGAATTAAGCCACGCACTTAAACTTTCCAAACAAATCCAAGGAAACCCAGAGTTTTATGAGCTGGTTCCAGACAAATCATTCCAAACGGCAAATTGTAATGCGCCCACAACCATCACTTTGGCCGAAATAAAGAACCCACCAGAATCCTCTTGGGAGAGTTTAGAAGTGGAAAACTTGGAACTATTTGGAATCGCGAAGGTGGCCGCAAAATTTTCCGTAACGGTGACGGCTTATTTAGCAGTAACGAATCTAGTGGGGCCGCAAGGATCTACGGACTGGGCCAAAAACTGGAAAACCCTCTCCCATTCCCTGCAAAATCAATTTCTAAAGGAATGAAATTCCGACTTCTAAAGAAAATCCGAACCAAACCTAATTCGTAAAAAATTTACCCTGTTAATTTTCTATTCTCCTAAAACCTCTTTTACACATCCATTCGTCAACACACGTTTAGTCCAATTCTCAACTGACAACGGAATCTTTATATCCATCATTGGAATATTTTTGATAAAAGGAGCATATAAAACTTCTAAAAAACCAAATTGGTTTTCATGCAGGTAATCATTTGATTCCAAAATCCCTTCCAAAATATCCAAATGCCTTCCCATCCTTTTGGCCGAGTCTTTCATTCGTTTCTCGTCCCATTTTTCTTCTGGCAGAAATTTTTTAGCGAAATAGACAACACTTCCTGGAAAACAAAATTCGGACTCACAACGGTTGATGTCTTGGTTTAGAATTGCCCTTGATTGGAGGTCTTCAGAAAAAAATGGATTTGGAAAGCCATGTTTTTCTTCCAAATAACGGATGATAGCCACTGATTCTGCCAAAACAAAGTCACCATCTTGAAATGTAGGAACCTTTCCATAAGGATTGATTTGTAAATATGGTCTTTTCCTATTTTCCAATTTGTCCAATGCGACAGTCACCGTTTCATAAGGTATGTTTCTATATCGCAAATAAATATGCACTCGCATACTATAAGGCGAACGAGGATGGGAAAATAACTTATACATATACGGAAACTCCGAACTTTCTAAAACTGAACTTTTTGATTCTATTTTCAATTAATAAGGAAACCAAAAGATTCCTTCTCTTTTTAATTTTTCTATCGCATAACGGTCTGTCATACCAGCAATGTAATCACAAATAACTCGCATCCGACCTTCCTCCTCTTCCCGTTTACGATAGGATTCTGGAATGGATTCCGGATGGGATTCAAAATGTTTAAAAAGTAAAAATATGGTTTCTTTTCCTCTTTCACTCATTCGCGAAACTTCTGGATGACGGTATAGTTTTCCAAACAAAAAGGATTTGAGTTCTGTAAATTCGTCTTGGAATCCTTCCGAGAACTGCACTATTTTTTTTTGATTCTGGAAGGCCAACGCAACATCTTCTCTGGTCGTCACCGAATACTTTGTTAAATTGGAATCGATACTATCGATCAAATCAGAAACCATTAAGTTAAGAATGACCCTTCCCAGTGATCTCGAAATCGAATCTTTATCAGAAAATATGGATTTGGGAAGTGTTTCTTCCATTCGTTTCCAAACTTTTAATTGTTTCACGTCAGAGAGTTCCAGAAGTCCACTTTCTAATCCATCTTCCAAATCATGAGCACTATAAGTAATTTCATCCGAACTATCGACTACCATTGCTTCGAGTGAAGGGCCAAGACCTCGTCTAACATCAAGTAAATCCGATTTCTCATAATCTCCACCATGTTTCATAATTCCGAGAAGAGTTTCACCACAAAGATTGAGACCTGGAAATTCAGGATACCGTCTTTCTAACTTTTGAACCACACGTAACGACTGTTTATTGTGTTCGAAACCACCCCGTCCTCGCATCAGTTCAGAAAGAGCTTCTTGGCCTGCATGACCAAAAGGAGAGTGGCCCAAATCATGAGCAAGGGCAATGGTCTCACTCAAGTCTTCATTCAGTCCAAGCACCTTCGATATGGTTTTAGAAATCCCTGCAACTTCTAAAGTATGGGTGAGACGATTTCGAAAATGATCTCCTTCTGAATAAACAAAAACTTGAGTTTTGTAGTCTAACCTTTTGAATGCATGCGAATGGATGATACGATCTCTATCTCTTTGAAAAGGAAGGCGGTATGGATGTTCCGGTTCCTCATACTCTCGTTCCCCCGGATTTCGACTGCTTACTGCATAAGGAGCAAGGTTTTTTTCTTCACTGGCAAGGAGCTCGTTTCTCCCTTTCTTCATAAATCTCTTTCCTTTTTGAACGAAACCATAAAATCAGTATAAATCCCTCATGGACTTTCTACAAACTCTAGTTTCCATTTTTATGCAATACGGTTATTTTGCCGTTTTTGGAATTCTAATCCTCTGTGGATTTGGTCTTCCTGTCCCTGAAGATATCTCTCTCACTGCTGGTGGAGTGATTGCCGGTCTCGGTTATGCAAATGTACACATCATGTTTTTTGTGGGGATGGCCGGGGTTCTTCTCGGAGATAGTTTTGTATTTTGGCTCGGAAGTTATTACGGCGAAAAGGCCCTTACCCTTCCTGTTTTAAGATCGGTTCTCCATCCAGAACGGTTTGAAAAGGTTCGGGAACAGTTTAAAAAATATGGTCGTTGGGTGGTCTTTTTCGGAAGGTTTATGCCTGGTCTCAGGATGCCTATCTTCTTTACCGCAGGAACTTCCAAACAAATCAGTTTCATTCGTTTCGTTCTTACCGATGGATTTGCCGCTCTCATTTCCGTACCCATTTGGGTCTATTTAGGATATTACGGGGCCCATAATTTTGATGAACTTATGGGTTGGGTTCGTAATGGCCAAACCATCATCTTAAGCCTAGTGGCGGTTGCCATCTTAGTGGTTGCCTTCTACTGGTGGCGGAGGAAAAACCGAGAAAAAAGAGGGGAAAAATGAACGCTGGTCATTTTTTATTCCGACTCTGCTTTACCGGATTGGCGATTTTCTCCACATTCCGTTGTACCAATTATTCCACAACAGCCTCTGTTCAGGCCCCACCCACCCTGATTTCGATCGTCAACAACGGGAATTCCAATTTTATCCTAAAAGTTCGGGCACAAAACCCAGAATTCATCTTCCAAGGTTATCGAATTTACTCGGGAGCGACAGAAGCCTTGGCCCAAAACCCCACGGATCTGAATTTAGGAGCGGAATGTTTTCTAGCCCAAGCAGCCATCGTACAACCCATTGAATACACTTTCGAAGTCGACCCTTCGACCAATCCTAACACAGCAGGGGTCTCCTGCCGGATTTTTACCACCCTCATCCCAGGAACTTACATTTCGATGAGAACTCTCGGCCTCGCCGTCAACTTGCAGGATAGCACTAGCACCTTTCGGGTTTCCATCCCCTCGAACACTCTTATTGTCCCTTAAAATAAAACTTTCTTGCATTTAAGTCAAATGCGTGTATTTTTTTCCGGAATCATGGGATTTCTTTGTACTTTTTTAGAATTTTTCTAAAAAAGTAGCCCCAAGGAACGAACTTGAGGATACAAATAGAAAGGGAGTATTCCCTGTTATCTTTTGGAGGATGATACAAAATGTACCAAACAAAACATTGGTCAAAAATCGCAATGGCAGGACTAGTTTTAGTTTCTGTTGTTGCTTGTGGAAAATCAAGATCTGTCAAAATCTCTGACTCGAATGTAGAGAGAGCCACTACCCCAGCAAAACTACCTGCTGACATTGAAAAACTCTGGAAAAACAGACAAAACGAACAAGACCTCAGACAAGCACTTGTTGGTTTAGAGAAATTTGCTATTGAGAACCCTCAATATGCTGACGTAAAAGTTTTGCTCTGCCGAGGAAACTACCTATTAAGTGACGGACATCTTTGGTTAAAACTTACAGGTGACGCCGATGCAGACGAAAAAGTAAAAGAGGAATCCATCCAATTTTATGATGCTGCTGTGACTTGGTGTGAAGCTGCTCTTGCATTAAATCCAAAATTTAGAGACAAGGTAGTCAAAGAAAAACTAGCGATTGAAAAATCTTTAGATGTTCTTGGCCCACAAGACATTGATGCTCTCTACTGGAGATACGCATCCCTTGCTAAATGGTCTCGTTTGGTAGGATTTACCACATTACTTGCAAACCGTTCTAATTTTTCTGCAATGGTGAACCGAGTCAAAGAAATCGAAAAATCCATGGGTAAAGAATATTTCTACTCTGCAACACTCAGATATGATGCAGCAAGTAACGCTCTTTCTCCAACGGGAGATAAAAAGCTCGCAGCAAAACTTTTTGAAGAAGCAATTGCAAAACACCCTAACTACTTTGCGGTTCGAGTTTTGTATGCAGAAAGTAGCTTAAAAGGAAACGAAGACAAATTCAAAAAACAATTGGAATATGTTTTGAAAGGAAAAGCTGCATCCCTTCCTGAAATCGAAGCGGATCAAATCGTAGAACAACGTAAAGCTAAGAAATTACTCGACGAACTATAGACATTAACTAGGAGAACTAGATGTTTTTAAAACAATTAAAGTATTTAGTTTGTGTAAGTTTGGCCCTCACGATCAGTGGGGGTTTATTTGCCCAAACAACCGTTAAGTTGGCAACTGTAGCACCGGAAGGATCTCCGTGGGCGAATGAACTTGCTAAAATCAAAAAGAAAATTGAATCAGAATCCCAAGGCCAAATTAAGTTTAAAATTTACCCTGGTGGACAGATGGGTGGAGAAAACGAAATCCTCCAACAGGTCATCCGTGGGAAACTACAAGGTGCTGGTCTTACCGCAGGTGCTCTCGCGAACACTGTAAAGGAATTAAACGTACTCGAGATTCCTTATCTATTTGATTCTTACGCACAAGCGGACTGTGTTTTAGATGACCATTTACAAGAAGACTTTCGTAAATTATTTGAAGCCAAAGGACTCATTTTTGTGACTTGGGCAGAAAATGGATACCGTTCCATTGGAACCAAATCCGCTCCTGTCAAAACACCAGAAGATCTTAAAGGTGTTAAAATCAGAATCCAAGAATCTCCTGTTCATATTGCTTATTGGAAACAATTAGGTGTGAGTGGAATTCCTATCGCGATTCCAGAAGTTCTTCCGTCCCTCCAAACAGGTGTGGTAGAAGGATTTGATAACACTCCTCTTTTCACTTTGGCAGCAGAATGGCAAACTGCGATCAAATACTTCACTTTGACTCGCCATATTTACCAACCTGCAGCCATCCTTTATTCCAAAAAGTTTTGGGACACATTAAATGATGAGCAAAAGAAAACACTTATGGGTGAAGGAAATAAACTCGCTCCAGGTGCTAGACAAGCGGTTCGTTCTATCGAAAAGAACATGATTGCTACATTAAAAAAAGCTGATGTAGTTGTTTACGAACCTTCTAAATCTGATTTAGCAGGGTTTAAGTCTGCAGCCGGTGCCGTTTCAGGCCAAGTGGTTGGAAAAATCGGCGGTCAATCCAAATCGATCTACGACAAAATCCAAAAAGCCAAAGCAGCTTGCGGCCCATAAGTTAAGGAAGGATATAGATACATGAAATTCGTCGAACGAATTCTAAATACTTTGAGTTTCGGCGAGAAATGGGCGGGGGGAATTTGTTTCCTTCTGCTCACTCTTCTCATGATTGCTGACGTTTCCAAACGAGAGGTAGTCGATAAAGTTTTTAATTGGATCCTTGAAACCACAGAAGCCTATCCAAATACCGGCGTTGCTGGTTTTGTTGGGGACTGGAGTGTCTACATTGCAGAATCCATTCACAGTGGATCTTCTGGATTTATTGAGTGGCTTGGCCTTGGTGGAATCATTTGGGCACAAAAACTCTCCCTCTATTTTATGTTATGGGGTGGTCTTTTTGGATCAGCACTTGCAAGTGCAAAAGGTTCCCACTTACGTCCAGAAATTGCAGACAAAGTATTACCAAAAAAACTTTTACCTTATGTTAAGGTAATCGAACAGTGGGTAATTTCTTTTTTCTTTTTATTCCTAGCATACCTATCTGTCATTTATGTTCTAGAAAGTATCACCTTAGATGAAGTGAATCCTGTAACGGAAATTCACTTATGGAAAGTACAAGTTATTTTTCCTTACATCTTTATCTCTATGGGTTTCAGACATTTGTGTTACGGAATTTTTCCAGCACTCATTCCTTCCGATATCAATGAAGCTACAGAAGCTTTGGAACTTGCGGAAAAAGAACTTTCCGAATCTAATTCACGGGGGAATCACTAATGGGTTCTTGGGGAATACTCCTACTCTTACTTGCTTTAATTTTACTCAGACAACCACTCATCGTACTGATGGGTGCCATCACTGTGTATTGTTATTATTTTTTACCAGACCCTCCGCTTGAGTCTTTTCAAGAACTCAATAGCATCATAGGGGATTTGTTTTTTGCCGGTGATAAAGAAATCCTACTTGCGATTCCTCTTTTCATCATTGCAGGAAATTTGATGACTCATGGAAGTATTGCAAGACGACTCATTCGGATTGCCCAAGCCATGACAGCACCCATTCCTGCCGGCCTAGCAATCGCAGGGGTATTTTCTTGCGGGATCTTTGCTGCCATTTCTGGATCCTCACCGGTGACTCTCATTGCCATTGGTGGTCTCATGTATCCTTCCCTTACCAAAGCAGGATACCCAACTCAGTTTTCCATGGGCCTTCTTGCCTCTGGGGGAACTCTTGGAATCATCATCCCGCCGAGCATTCCAATGATCGTTTATGCGATTATGGTGGGAGTTTCTGTTACCGATCTTTTCATCGCAGGGATTGGTCCTGGAATTTTACTCATGTCTCTTCTTATGATCTACTCCGTGTTTCGCGCAGGAAATGTAGGACGTGGAAAATGGGACTGGGCAGAAATCCGCACCGCTTGGAAAGAAGGTGTGCTTGCCCTTCTTATGCCAGTGGTCATTCTCGGGGGAATCTACTCTGGTTTTTTTACTGCTACAGAATCAGCGGCCATTGCGGTATTTTATGCGATCCTCGTAGAAGTATTCATCCACAAAGAACTTAGTTTTCCTAAGATTCCCAAAATCATGGCAGAAAGTGCTGAGATGCTCGGAATTCTATTCCTGATCTTAATCCTTGCCGTTAGTTTGAACAAGTTCATGATCGAAAACGAAATTCCTCAAAATCTCGTAGCGACCATGTCTGAACTCATTTCAAGCCCGGTGACCTTCCTCATTGGTGTGAACGTTTTGTTACTCATCGTGGGAATGTTTATGGATATTATGAGTGCCATTCTTGTACTGGCTCCACTACTTGCGCCAATGGCAGTCAACTATGGAATCAATCCCGTTCACTTCGGAATCATTATGATTGTGAACTTAGAAATTGGTTACTTAACGCCGCCAGTGGGTGTGAACTTATTTGTGGCATCTGGTATCTTCAAACAACCGTTAGGTAAGGTCATCCAATCGGTAGCTCCTATTGTGGGACTCTTCCTGATTGGACTCATGCTCATCAGTTGGATACCTGAAATATCCCTGGGACTTTTAGGCGGGGAAGCAGCGGCACCAACACCTTAAACTATTAAACTTACATCATTCTTTTTACAAGGATCATCCGGACACTCGGATGATTCGTGACAAAAAGATTTTTTTTAGAAAAGCCGGGTTTATCTCGGCTTTTTCTTTTGGTAAGGATTTTGTATTAACGCAACCAAACACGAAGGCGTTCTAAAGAGTCTTTGGCATCTTTTGCCCAAAGACTAGTAGAATGGTTTTTTATAATTTCCGCATATACTTGAAGGACTGGTTCTAAGTCTTTACGCAATTGCACAAGTTCTTTGTTCAAACTTCCCGAAAGTTCAATGGGATGTAGGTTTCGTTTTTCGTAATAACTTAAGATTGCTTCTGTTTCTTTTTCTTTAGCCAATTTGTATTCGTGAAAAACAGGATCTTTGGATGGTTTAATAGGCGGCTTATTTTTATCCCCATAATTTATATCCTCACGACCGCTTGGTGAGAAGGGTTCTTCTTCCGGATGGATGAGGAGATGGTCTTTTAGGGATTCATAATGTTTGTTTAGTTCCACAAACATCACATCACTGGTAAACTCTCCGGAATCGGGATGGTATTTTTTAGCAAGTTTATGATAGGATTCTTTGAGTTCCGATTCGGTAAACCCAGGGCCAAGACCTAAAAAGTGGAGGGAATCATTTAACAGTAATTTTTTGTCCATGAGAGGCCAGAAGACTGGATCAAATGTGATTTCAATCGACGTTTGATGCTGAATTCCCAATATTCTTTTTTACTCTCATTCATTTCGAAAACAAGTAATTCTTGGACTTTCTTTTGGAGATTTCTTGCTTCATCCAACTTTGAAAATACAGATTCAGAAATAGAAATTTCTTCCGCAGAATGGACTTCCTTTTCCCCTCTTTCCCAAATTTCCCTATCTACTGCTTCCAACTTTCGAACAATGATTTCATTTTTGAATTCGATTTTAACGGCGGAATCGGCATCACGATAAGAAAGTAGTTCTTCTTCTCTTTTTAAATTGGAGATGAGTGAATCCAAGTATTGGATCTTTTTTTGTAAGAGCTGAAAGGTTGAATGTTTTGCGGAAATCATAAATTGAATCTTTAACCAGTGATGGAAATTCCCGTAGGCCTTGCGCCGGGTGCCGTATTTGGATTGGGACTGTCTTTTTTTTCCAGCTCTTCCCAAGAGATTTTTAATTCGATGAGGATTTTGATACATTCTTCAATGATCTTTTTGTCTTTCAGCATATTCGCTTCTAACAATCTTTTCTTCAAATAAACGTATAAGGACAATAGATTGTTTGCGACTTCTTTCCCCTCTTCCATATTGAGAGAAAGTAAGAGTTCTGTGATGATGTCTTGGGTTTTGATGATATTGTTGTTCACAACGTCATACTTTCGGGGAGTCATATTGTCTTTTGCCACACCTAAAAAGCGGATGGCTCCGTCAAAGAGCATCACAATCAGTTTGATTTGGCTAACGGTAGATATCTCATTGGCTTTGTATTCATTGTAAGCAGAGGCACCAGTTTTTCTCGCAAGCGACATTTTTTTCTCCTGAGTATTCCCATCGACCAAAAAGGATACTTGCTTAATGACCCAAGTGAATATTCTTAGAATATCACATGGGAAAAATAAAACGTGTAGTTTTTTTGGCCTCGGGAAGAGGGTCCAATTTTACCGCTTCCGTCGAGTACATTCGTAAAAAAAAGCTAAAGATCGACCTGGTAGCCCTTGTGACAGACAACCCGGAAGCTAAGGCCCTAGGCATTGCCAAATCCTTTGGAATCCCTACAAAGGTCATTCCTTACGCTACCTATTCCCAAAAGGCCGATTACCACAGAGATTTACTCCAAATTGTGGAAGGTTTGGAACCAGACCTGGTTGTGGCTTGCGGGTACATGAGAATCTTAAAACCAGAATTTGTCCGCCTGTTTAAAAACAAAATCATCAATGTCCACCCAAGCCTCCTTCCCGCCTTCCCCGGACTCGATTCCCAAAAACAAGCTCTGGACTATGGGGTGAAGGTTGCAGGGTGTACGGTTCATTTTGTGGAGGAAGGTGTGGACACAGGTCCCATCATATTGCAAAAAGCGATTGCCATTGCCCCCGAATGGACTGAAAAAGAACTATCCCTTGCAATCCTTGCGGAAGAACACAAAATCCTTCCGCTCGCTATACAACTGTTTTGTGAAGATAAATTAAAAATCAAAGAACGAAAGGTAGAAATCCTAAAATGATCGAAATCAAACGAGCACTCGTATCCGTATCCGATAAAGCCGGAATTACAGAGATCTGTTCCTTCCTCGCCAAAAACGGAGTGGAAATTCTTTCCACTGGCGGAACCTATGATGCCCTCTCCAAAGCAGGAATTCCTGTGAAAAAGGTAGATGAGTTTACTGGTTTTCCAGAGATCCTACATGGCCGAGTGAAAACCCTTCATCCAAAAATCCATGGCGGACTCCTTGGTGACACAACAAACCCTGACCATGTAAAACAAATGGAAAGTAATGGAATTGTTCCCATCACCCTTGTGATTGTGAACCTTTATCCTTTTGTCAAAACGGTGATGAAACCAGATGTAACCCTAGAAGATGCAATCGAAAACATTGATATCGGTGGGCCGTCTATGCTCCGTTCGGCGGCAAAAAATCATAAAAACGTAGTGGTTCTCACAGATCCAAAAGACTACGAGTCTTTCCAATCAGAGTTTACGGCAAACAAAGGAAAGGTATCACGAGAGACTGCATTTCAGTACGCAGCCAAAGTATTTTCGGAAACTGCTTCTTATGACTCTGCTATCTCTACTTTCTTTAATAAAAAGTTAGATATCAAATACCCTGATAAAATCACTTTTGCTTTTAATAAAAAACAAAAGCTCAGATACGGTGAAAACCCACACCAAGACGCTGCATTTTATGAACCGCTTTTTATCAAATCACAGTTTGAAGCCTTACAAGGAAAAGAACTCTCCTTCAATAATATGTTGGATTTTGATGCCGCATTTCACGTAGCAAGCCTACTTCCTAAAAATGCTGTTTCCATAGTCAAACACTTAAACCCGTGTGGCATTGCTTTTGGAGAAAACGTCCTCGAATCCTTTGAACTCGCAAGAAAAACAGATCCTATTTCTGCTTTTGGTGGAATCATTGGAATCCATGGCCGTGTGGAAAAAGATGCTGCGGAAGAAATCACAAAGAACTTTGTAGAAGGTGTGATTGCTGAAAGTTTTTCTGAGGAAGCTTTGGAGATTTTCGGGAAAAAACCTAACATTCGTTTGATCCCTATTGCTAAATTTGATGAGGCCTTGGATGAACTTGATTTACGTTCTCTCCACCACGGACTTCTCATTCAAAATCGTGACTACGATTTGATTACAAAAGACAAACTCAAAATTGTTTCGAAAAAACAACCAACTGCTGATGACTTAGAAGGATTGATGTTTGCTTGGAACTGTGTGAAGTTTATCAAATCCAATGCCATTGTTTATACGGATCAAAACTCAACTCTTGGAATTGGAGCCGGACAAATGTCTCGAGTGGATTCGGTAGAACTCGGTGCGATGAAAGCGCAAAAAGTGGGACTTTCTGTTGTAGGGTCTTACGTAGGTAGTGATGCGTTTTTTCCTTTCCGTGATGGAATTGATGCCATTGCCAAAGTGGGTGCAAAGGCCATCATCCAACCAGGTGGATCCATCCGTGATGAAGAAGTCATCCAAGCCGCAGACGAACATGGTCTGATTATGGTGTTCACTGGAATGAGGCATTTCCGTCACTAATGGAATTTTTTCTTTTCCTCCTATTTCTCACCTTCTTTGGTTTGGTGACAGCTGTATTCGTTTATTATGTTAAGATACTATTCTTTTCAAAAAAAACCAATTACCGCAGAGAAGAACTAACAGACATTCGTGGAGATGTGTTCCGCATTTGTTTGGATGTTTTGGAATCGGGGGGAAATTTAATCTACGGGAGCGGGACCTTTTTCGGAAGTGCCCTTCTTGTTTGGCTTTGGTCCCTTCTTGGATCCGTCCTCGGAGAAAAAGGGCCTGGGCCTTTCGAACATATCTTCCATATGCCGATTTTCTTTTTGGCTCTATTCTTTTCCTTTCCGTTTTTAAAAGAGGCTTATCGTGGTGAAAAATACCTCGCTCTCGTAAAACCAACACTCTCAGGTCTTGCCTTAGGAAATTTAGCGGCCGGTGCCGTACATTACGGCCTGGATCGTGATCTTTTCTTTTTGTTTTATTTGTTACTTCTCTTCGTACAAATTCCGGTTCTCGTTTTTCTTTGGAACCGGGAACCCATCTTTGGAATGAGTTTTGAGGAAAGTGAATCTTCCTACTCCTATGAATCGGAGGATGATTGGGGAGCACCTTCCGCGACTTCGGGCTCAGTACAGGAGAATGGTTGGGAAGAGGAAGACGAAGGGCCATTCACCGAAGAAACCGATGATTTTGGTTTGGGGGACGACCCTTTCCGAGATGATTTTAAGTAAGAAACAGGTTCTCTTTTTCGAAACTTTGACCGATAGAAATCATATGAAGAAATATCTGGTTTTCCTTCTTTTCCTAGTCCCTGGACTTCTTAGTGCCCAAACAGAAATGCCCAATAGTTTGGACGGATTTGCAGAAGCTTCTTGGGGAATGACCTTTGAATCCATTCGCGAAAAATTTTTGTCCATGGCTACCAATCCGGAATCAAAGGAAAAGATCGAACTCTTAAATGAAAAAAAAGAGGAAAGCCTTCTCATCAAAAGAAATGGAATCTTTTATCTTTACCGTTTTTATAAAACTCCGGAATTACTTAAAGAAGTCCGCCCGAAAAGGGAAGGAACTGCGGAAACCGATCCTTCCATCGATGGACAAACCGAATTTCGTGAAAATGGAATCCTATTCTCCGTAGGTGTGACTTTCAACTTAGTACCAACAGATAAAATCAAAGAGAAGATGGAAAAGAAATATGGAAAACCCAGGAAGGAATCCATTGGGGATGACAAAGTTTCTGGCGCTGCCATTTGGGAACTTGTCGAAAGACGTGAGAACCCTCCTCGCGGTGGATTTGCCGTGGTTTGGAGAGAAGGATACAAAAAAGCTCCTTACACTCGTCGGATAGATTATTTTTCGGCCAACTTAAAAGAGGTGATCGCTAAGGATTATGTCGATTTCTTCAGTGTTCAAGAAACAAAAACCTTGCGGGATTTAATCCCGTAGTTACCCTGTCTCGTGAGGCTTGGCAATCCAAGCCATCCATACGAGGCAAAATGAATTTATTTTTAGACACAGCCAACATCGACGAAATCAAAAAGGTCCATGAACTTGGTCTCCTAGACGGAATCACCACAAACCCTTCTATCATTGCAAAGTCCGGTCGTAAGTTCACGGAAGTCATCAAAGAAATTTGTAGTTTCGTGAAAGGACCTGTGAGTGCTGAAGTTCTTGCAACCGATGCTCCCACAATGATCAAAGAAGGTTTAGAACTTTCTAAAATTGCAGAAAACGTTGTCGTAAAAGTACCTCTCATTCCAGAAGGAATCAAAGCGGTAAAAGCGTTCTCTGACCAAGGAATCCAAACCAACGTAACTCTTTGTTTCACTGCCAACCAAGCTCTACTTGCTGCCAAAGCGGGTGCAAGTTTTATCTCTCCTTTTGTGGGACGTTTGGATGATATTGGATATGATGGATTGGAACTGATCTCTGAGATCCGAGACATTTATGACAACTACGGAATCGAAACACAAATCCTTGCAGCATCGGTTCGCCACCCCATCCACTTCAAAGAAGTTGCTCTTCGTGGGGCAGATTGTGTAACTCTACCTTACTCTGTATTTGAAATGCTTTTCAAACACCCACTGACTGACAGTGGACTTGCAAAGTTTGTAGAAGATTCAAAAAAACTAAACTGGTAAAAACTTAAAACCACACCACCGGATACTTTCGGTGGTGGACAAAATTATTTACTACGAGCGCATTCACTAGTAAAATCATTACCCCAATAAAAACGGGGAACAAAATAAAATCCACTCCCACTCCCCCAAGAACTCCAGTCATAGCAGTGGCTCCACCTGGTGGGTGTAAGGTGTGAGTCATATACATCACAAAAATCGATAACCCTACAGAAAATCCAATGGTAAAAAAATTGGTTCCAAGTGTGGCCACAAGGATGACTGCAATGGTAGCAGAGATCAAATGACCTCCAATTAAATTTCTCGGTTGAGAAAGTGGAGCATCGGGAACTGCAAAAAGCAAAACTGCAGTGGCACCAAAAGAACCAATCAGGAGAGAATGCCCCGATAAATTGGTTATGGCTAAAATTGACCAAATGGCCACACTACTACTAATCAAACTCCAAATCGCAAACCGAAGGGATCTTTTGGGACGACTCACTCGAAGAGGAGCTTTGATTTTATAAGGAATGTTCCTAAATCTATCTTTCAGCGTAATTTACCCAAATATCTTTCATTTGGTCAATAAAACAAAATGCTGATTGATGCGAGGCATCATTAAATAAATCGCAAGTTCCTGGTTTGTTCCAATTAAGTGTATTGGCACCATAAGAAGTGGAAAGAGATTCAATTGGCTCCCACCAAACTTCCTTTATATGAAACTTTTCATAATACTGATAATAATCACCATATACCTTTGGCCAAAGAACTAAGGTTTTGATTTTGTTTTTTCGAGTGAGTTCTAAAAAGGCTTCCACATAGGGTTTTTGTGATTCACCCAAAGTATAACTACTCATATACAAACTTCCAATCCGAAGTGTATCTTTTTTGATTTTTTCTACTGGATTGGACTGCACTCCATACATCAAATATTCACCTTTGGTATAGTTGATGAGTTGGAATTCTTGGTTATGAGAAGATTTATACTCTTTAAGTTTCCCTCTTTTGAGTCGCGAACTAAAAAGAGATAGATTGAGTTCTACACTTCGAATGGTAAAAACTTTATCTAAGATATAAGTCCATTTTTCTTTTAATGGAATGTCTTTCCAAACAATGTCCAAACAATCTTTGTCACATCCCATCCGTAGAAAAGGAGAAAGGATAAATCCTTTGTGATCGTCAAAGGCTTCTGGACTGAGTGAAAGAATGACAAACTCTGGTTTGATTCCCAAATCCAAAAGTTTTTTCAGTTGGATATAGGAATTCATCGGAATTCCTTGTGGGCTGCTGAAATTATAGAGAGTCCAATTTTTTTTATAAGGATCGGGGATTCCTAATTCAGAAAAAGGATAAGAACGCGAATCACCAAATACAAGTGCCAGTTTTTTTTCTGTTGCTTCTGCATCATTCAAAAGCCTTTTTTCTAAAACCTTTCTCTGAAAATAAAAAACAGAATTACCTGCCTGGAGAAATTCATCATGAAAGACTGGCAAAAGAAAAATTTTATCTACAAAAAAGATAAAAACAAAAAGAAACACAGGATATAATAAAAACGGTTTTGATTTCAAAAACACAAATCCCCTAACCTCACAATTTTAACACTGGATTGGATTCTTCAACTAAATTAAGAAGCCGGTTTTCCAAGAACCTGCTCTTCGGTCACAACTTTGTATTTCCCTTCTTCCAGAACAAAATCTCGTAAATCCAACTTTCCGATCCGAATTCGATAGAGATCCAGAACCACCATTTCCTTGGCCTTACACATTCTACGGATTTGGCGTTTTTTGCCTTCTTTCAAAATGATACTGAGATAACTAGTAAATCCTGGAGGTGTTTTTTCAGGAACCACATTGGCGGGTTTTACAGAAAGAGCTCTAAGTGTTTCTCCACCTTCCCTTACACCTAACATAAATTCATCGGCAATCGGTTTCCAAGCAACGGGTTGTTTCAAACTGATGATGTATTCTTTATCGATTTTGTTCCGTGGGTGTGTGACTTTTTGGATGAAGTCTCCATCTATGGATAAAAGTAAAAGTCCACGAGAATCCAAATCCAAACGGCCAGCATAATTGTATTTTTGGAAACTTTCCGGTAGGAGTGAAAAGATGGTGTTCTCATGGAACTTATCTTCGTGGGAAGTTAGGTAACCTGGTGGTTTGTTGAAGGCAATGATTTTCGGTCGTTTGAGAGATTCCCCTTCCATTTGGACAGGTTTCCCATCAAAACTAACAGAATCAGATTCTGAGACTTGAAAGGAAAGATCCGTGATGGTGCTTCCGTTGACTTTGATTCGGCCAGCGAGGACCAATTCTTCCACTTTTCGACGGGAACCGAGACCTAATTTGGCAAGAAATGCGTTGATCCTCATGATTTTCCATTTTACAAAGTGGCCTCATTTCAAAAAGTCTAAAGAAGGTATGAATCCACTAAAAAAGAAACCTCGCTCTAAAAATATCAGCCCCCGAGCGGTGCACCCAGAGTGGATGAAAGTGCGAGTGAGTTTTCCTACAGAAGGTGATGCCCTCTCCAAAGTAAGAGAAGAGGTAGAATCCAAAAAATTACATACCGTTTGTGAATCTGCCAGTTGTCCGAACCTGAACCATTGTTGGAACCGTCGCACCGCCACCTATATGCTTTCGGGAGATATCTGCACAAGACGATGTCAGTACTGTGATGTGGCTTTTGGAAAACCAAAACCACTCGACTTAGAGGAACCGGAACGAGTGGCAAGGTCTGTAGCCGAACTCGGCCTTCGCCATGTAGTATTAACTGCAGTCAATCGTGACGATTTAAAAGATGGGGGTGCGGCTCATTTTGCTGAAACCATCACAAAAATTAAATCCTATCTTCCGACTTGTTCCATTGAAGTTTTAATCCCCGATTTCAAAGCCAAAGAAGAATCTTTAAAAATTCTTTATGATGCAAAACCTAATATCATCAACCATAACATAGAAACCGTAGAACGTCTGTTCCCTACAATCACTCCACAAAAGAACTACAAACGCTCGTTATCAGTTCTTTCACATATATCCAATCATGGATTTCTAACGAAAAGTGGTTTGATTTTAGGACTGGGAGAAAAGGAAGAAGACGTAAAACAATGTTTAGATGATCTTTTTGCCCATGGAGTTCGGATGCTCACCATTGGACAATACCTCCAACCAGGCCCTACTCATTATCCGGTGCAAGAATTTGTGAAACCTGAAGTTTTCGATTATTGGAAAGAAACAGCTTACAAGATTGGATTCAAAACCATAGCCTCAGGTCCACTCGTTCGGTCTTCTTATCATGCGGATGAATATTTTTCTGATTAATCTCAGAATTTATCCGAAAGATTAGGTATGGACCAGAAACAATTGAAGGCATTTCAGGAAAACCTTGCCAAAACTTTTTTTCTCTCCATCTTAAAAGACTTAAGTGAAATTGGAGAACCACTCTCTGATTTTGAAGTTAAGGTTCTGATCCAAAAGGCTCTTTCTCATTCTTCTGATTTACAAGTGGAATGGGGAGATATGGATCGGTTTGGAAATAGCACCTTACTTGTGAAATACGAATCCAACCTACTTTTGATAGAAGCAAGTCCTCTCATCAGTACCATTCGAATCCTCTGGAACGAATACAAATCCAAAGAGAATTGATTGGTACTTTCTAGCGAAAGAACCACTAACCAACTAATTTTAATTCACGATTTCACCATTTGTTTTTCGTTAATAGATGGGCCGAAATCAATGTACATAAAAAAAGCCCGAAAGATTTCTCTTCCAGGCTTCTTTTCTACTTAAGGGTTGGTTTGTTTAGAATTTGGATTTTTGTTGAAGGTCGTAAATGACTTCTTCTACATTGTCCATATCAATTTTTTTGACCCCATTTTCAGTGTGAACAATCAACTGACCGTTTTCTTGGTTGATGATCGCTCCAATCACTGTTTTACCGTCTACGAGAACGATTTTTTCAATTCTTTCGTAGTAGTTTACGATGTCTTTTTTAGATTTAAATTCTTTCGGTTGGTTAGCCAAAGACTCTTCGAATTTTTTCTTCTCATCTTCTTGGCGTTTTGCAACTTCAGTTTCAATTGCCTGTCTCTTAGCATCAATTTCTTGTTTCTTCAACTCATCTAACTTTTCAGTTTGAGCTGATTCGCTAAGTTTCACAATTTCCTCGGCAGTTTTTTTATCAACTGTCACGATGGTTCTGATTTCTTGTTCTTCGTTTTTAGTCAGTTTAGCGTTTTCAACAACGAGTTTTTCTTTCTCAGAAGTTTTGAATGCTTTAGACAAATCCAAAGTTTTGATATCAGCAGATTTTGCTAGTTCTGCAGATTTTGCAGATTGAGTGGATGCTTGGTCTTTCTCTAAGATTACTTCTGCTTTCGCTAAAGATTCTTGGAGTTTTTTCAAGTCAGCATTTCCAGAAATTTCTTCTGTAGAAAGTTTTTCCAAAGCAGGAACACGTGGAGCAAATGCAACCGCACCTTCTACTACTTTTACTTTCGCTGGTTTTCCATCAGCAGATTCTACGATGAAAGACGTTCCGCGCACACCCGCAATCGCAGTTGGTGTTACGACAGTAAAGTTGTCTTCTTTCTTAGCTTTGTTGACTTTCGCAAAAACCTTCCCGGAAACCAGAGCAATTTGAGTGTCTGTGGTTCCAGAGCTGTCTTGGGAAAGTTTTGCAAAGTCAATCGCGGACTTAGGAGAGATACGAATGCTCGATCCATCCGCAAATTGGATGTCTACTTTTCCATTGTCGCCTGTGACTACGTTATCCCCGGATTTCAAAAGAGCACCAAGATGCGCTTTTTCTTCTGTTTGGTCTGCGTGTTGGATTTTTGAATCTCCTACCGCAAATACGACTACCGCAGATAAATCTGCTGGTTTTTTAGGTGCTTCTGACACTTCTGCGTCTGGTTTCTTACAAACTGTAAGACCAGTGAAAAGAAGCGCGAGGCCCATTATGGTTAGTTTCGATGCTTTCATATCGTCCTGTCCCTTAGTGAAATTCAACTTTCGTCACTTTAATCAACAAACCGGGTATTGAAAAATTCCCAGCTTTTTTGTATTTTTTTCTGGAATGAAAAAAAATTCATTAGTTCGGAAAAAAAATAATTTAGTGACTGGATTTGTAAACGAATATTCAGTATTTTTCCCCGAAACGGGGTATTTTCAAGGGAAAAGAAGGGGTTTCCTTTGGAAAATCGCTTTGTCTAAGACATAGGACGAAAAAAACTCCCATTATGGCTGAAACTTCTACACTGAACCAAAGACCCGCCTCCTCCATCAAACTCCTAGAAGAAATGGAGCGGATGTATAAAGACCTACCTATGGAAGCCATTGTCAAACAAGACATCTTAAGGCAAGGCATTCACTTTTTACCAGAATCCTTTCAAGTCAAAGATCCTTATAAATCCAAAGACTACTTTATCTTTTCCTTCGATCATATCCCTCTTGCCGACCTAAAAGATGGGGCAGACACCAAAGCCCCCGAAGAGATTAAAATTTCAGGAGGTCACTTTGGCCTTTTAAAAACAGTGATCTCTACAAGAAACAACCCGAACTCTCCTTACAAAATGAAATCAAAGGAAGGAATTCCGACTCTGTATTTAGAAGAAACAGAGATTGGAAGTGCTGAGTACCCGCCCATTCCTTCTTGGTACAAACACAAAACCAAATCAGGAAAGTTACCGGGGGAAATTGCACCGGTAATCGAATGGGGTTACCTTTTGTACCTAACTGTTTTTCGTAACTGTCAATACTTTGGAAAAGATGAAGAATGTGCTTATTGTGACATCAACCATAACTACCGCCAACAAAAAGGTGCCGGCAGACCTTATACGGGAGTGAAGGATGTGGATGATATCTTAGAAGTCCTTTCTTGGGTGGATGCGGAAGACGAAGTAGCCAAAGTGTACACTCTAACTGGTGGATCGGTGCTTACCAATCTAAAGAAAAAATCAGAAGTGGATTTTTACCTCCAATACCCGGAAGCCATTGAAGCTAGGTTCCCCAAACGTTGGATGGGAAAACTAGTGGCGCAAGCTTTTGAAAAAGAAGACTGCCAAAAGTTCAAAGATGCAGGAATCCAAATTTATCACCCAAACTATGAAGTTTGGGATAAGGCACTTTTTGAAAAAATCTGCCCTGGAAAATCCAGTTGGATTGGTTACGAAAATTGGATTCGTCGGGTTGTGGATTCTGCTGAAGTGTTTGGGCCTGAAAATGTAATCCCTAACTTTGTGGGAGGGGTGGAACTTTCTGAACCTTGGGGTTTTAAAACGGTACCGGAAGCCATCAATTCCACAAAACAAGGTTTGGATTTTTTTATGTCCAAGGGAATTGTTCCCAGATTTACAGCGTGGTGTCCGGAACCTTATACTACCCTTGGCCAACAAGCAGGTCCGCCCCTTGTGTATTTTTGTGAACTCCTCCGAGCTTGGAAAGAAACCTTTGAAAAATACGGATTGCCTACGCCTCCAGGTTATGGAGATCCAGGCCCAGGTAAGGCAGTATTTTCTGTTTCGGCTTTTATGGATGTGATAGGATATTCTGGACGAAATTAGTCCTTTCCTGTACAAAGAAAAAACTAAAATCCGTATATGCGAAAACTCATTCTACTTACGGGAGTTTTTTCTCTCCTGTTTTTCCAAATTGCCTGTTATGGTCCCGAACAGGAAGAATCCTACCAATTCCGCCAAGGGGTTCTAGACATCCATGACCTCACTTTCAAAGAAGATACCATTGTAGATCTTTATGGAGAGTGGGAATTGTATTTTGGAGAATTCCACTACCCACCATTTCATGGAAAGAAAACTCTCACTGGGTATTTGGCCATTCCTAGTTCCTGGCAAGATGAAGAATTTGGAGGAGTGGAATTACCAAGGACGGGACATGTCACCTTACGTGCGTTTGTTCACATCAGCAAACAAACCATTGGCCAAGAATTAAGAATTTATATTCCTGATATCGCCTCGTCCTATCGATTTTTTGCCAATGGTATTTTGATTGGCGGCCAAGGAAAACCTGGGATCAACAAATTTGATGATACACCGAGGATCAAATCCAAATACTATACTCTCATTCCTGACAAAGAAGTCATCGAACTAGTCTTTCATATTGCCAACTACGATAACAATTTTGGTGGATTTTGGGCCATACCAAGTATAGGAAATAAAAATGCACTGGATAGGGAGAAAATGCTCTCCAATGCTCGTGAACTTTTTTTACTCGGAGCCCTTGTTCTCATTGGTCTTTATCATTTTGGATTGTATTTTTACAAAAGAAAAGAAACTTCCATTTTTTATTTTGCTCTCTTTTGTTTTTTGCTCGGGATTCGGTTGGCCTTTACGGGAGAAAGGTATATCTTAGAAGTATTTCCTAACTTTCATTGGCCCACTGCATTTCGGATTGAATTTGCTTCTTATTATTTTGCAGTCCCGACGTTTTTATTATTTATTTATTCATTATTTCCCGAAGAGTCCAATTCCAAATACGTACGTTCTGCACTCATAGCAAGCACCGTTTTTGCACTTACACTGTTTCTACCAATTTCAATTTTTACCATTTTATTATATGGGTTCCAAGTTTTAGCATTTTTAACGATTGGGTATGTCATACATATCAATTTAAAAGCGGTGATCAACAAACGTCCCAATTCTAAATTATTCTTTTTTGGACTTCTCATTTTGGCTTTTTCTGTGGCCTTTGATATTTTACGTCACAGTGTGAACAACAGAGGGATTGGTCTTACTCCTTATGCCCTACTCGGCTTTATTTTTATCCAATCTTTGATTCTTTCTAGCCGAATCGCCAATGCATTCATTCGTGCAGAAGAATTAGCGGAAAGTTTAAAGATCAGTAACGAATCCCTGATCGCAGTCACAGAAAACTTGGAACAAATTGTTTCAGAAAGAACTTACCAATTAAATTCTTCTTTGAATCGAATTCGGAAAGACCTCCTCCTTGCAAAAAAAATCCAACAAAAAATTCTACCAGAAGACGGAATCAAATTCGAACATTTAAAAATCCATTTGTATTTCCAACCACAAGAAGAAGTTGGAGGAGATTTTTATGATATCTTCGAATTGGATAATGGAACTGTTCGTTTTTTTGTCGCTGATGCAACGGGTCACGGAATCCAAGCAGCACTATATACAATGGCCATCAAATCGGAATACGAAGCCATCAAACGTTTCATTACTAAAACTGATGATTTGATGAACCACCTCAATCAAAAGATCCAAAACAAATTTTCCGGATTAAAAATTGTATTTTCTGGATTTTTATTGGATATCGATACAAAAACAAAAACCGTATACTATTCGTCAGCGGGTCATCCAAACCAAATTTTCCAAACAAACGGGGAACAAATCATTCTGGAACGAACGGGAAATATCATTGGTTTAAAAAAAGACCAACCTTATACACAAAAACAATTCCAAATGTCTATGGGAGATAGAATCCTTCTTTTTACAGATGGGATGTTAGAACAAAAAAACGAATCGAGAGAAGAGTTTGGGATGGAAAGAATCCAAAAAATCCTAAGTGACTTTCAAGGAAAGGAATCGGAAAGGGTGCTTGCAGAACTTGTCATCCAACTGTTCCTCTTCCAAGGAAAAGAAGAACAAGAGGATGACCAAACAATGGTTCTTGTCGAATGGGAAAAAACTTCGTAAAAGTTAATTTCCCTTTTACTCATTTTTTTAAGTAAAGATTATCGACTCCATTTTTTTCAAACTCAGCATCATACTTTTCAGCTTCCTTCCCTACTTTGTTTTCATAATCTTCTGGGGAAAGTGCTTCCAATTCTTTAACCGATACTTTTTGTTCCAAATCTCTTTGTGCCAGTTCCGTGGAAAGATCCGTCCAGAAAATATCATCGTTATAAGGTTCGATATAAGACTCGAATACTTCTTGGAAGTATTCTTCTGAAATGGTATAAAGCCCATTTTCAGAAACGATGGGACTTTCAGGAGATGAGGAAAGTTTTTTTAAAATGGATTGGATGAATTCGTCCACAGAAGGATCTGTTTCTTCGTGAGGAGAATTACTAACCCATTCGAATACTGCAAGTGCATTCAAAAGGTGTTTTGTTTCTTGGGGATTTAGATCTAAATTCATGATTACCTACTTTGTTTCCATGGAAGTGATCATCCTCCCTCTAGGCAAATCAAAGAATGACTGTGGATCTATTTTCCTTATAGTTTTGATAGATCTGGTCTACGAGAAGGCGAAAAGTTGGATCTTCTTTTAGAATTTCTAGTTTTTCCTCCAAACTCAAAATGGAGAACTTAGGATACAAAGCTTTGGTGACTGCGGGCTTCATACCTAAGTAGTAAACAAACAAGTAGTAATGTCAAGAAAAAAATACTAAACAAACGTCATGTATTTATGTCGCGATACACATCCGCGATTCGTTTCACTCCCTCCTCCATTACATCCTTGGTTAAAAAACTAAAGTTCATTCGGAAGTAAGAAGAAGACCGACTGGATGGTGAAAATTCAGTTCCCGGAACCATGGCCACACCATTTTTTAAGCAAGACTCCATAAATTGTTTAGAGTTTATTTTAGGATAATTCACCCACAAAAACATCCCACCTTCGGGAAGAGAAAATTTGGCTTCTGGCAAAAACTGATTCAATAAATACACCAAATACTCTTTTTGGTTCTGATAAAAGGATTGGATGGATCTTAAATGAAAATCAAAATCCATGGTTTCCAAAAGTTTGGAGACTACTACTTGGGAAAACTGATTGGAGTTTAAATCATTTCCTTGTTTGACAGCAGTAAATAAATTTTGATACAACTCAGGAACAATCACAAAACCCAAACGAAAACCTGGAGATAAAATTTTAGAAAAACTTCCAAGAATGAAAGTTAGGTCATTTCTTTTCCGAAACGAACTTACAGAAGGGTAAACTTTACCATCAAAATCTAAATACCGGTATGCCTCATCTTCAATGAAGATAATTTCATATGTATCCAGTAAGTTTGCAATTTTGATTCTTTTTTCCACAGACCAAGTATAAGTAGATGGATTTTGGTAGGATGGGTTTGCATAAAAAACATGGATTTTGTTTTGGGATAAAATTTCTTCCAAAAAGTAAAGATTGGGGCCATCCGACTCCATAGGGACACTTAAAAAATTGGGATGGTATGGGGAAAAAGCCTGCAATGCACCCAAATATACGGGATCTTCCAATAACACATTGGTATGGGAATCCATAAAAATTTTACCTAAAATATCTAAACCTTGTTGCGACCCATGAGTGACTGTAATCGAACTAGGAGATACCCAAGGAACATCTGTTAGTTTTTCTACAATCTGGATTCGTAAATTCGCGTAACCTGAAGAATCTCCATATTGGAGGGCTATGGAAACATTTTCACGAATGACAGTTTCCATTACCGAACTCAAAAGATCTTTAGGGAACAAATCAGGATTGGGAAGTCCTCCAGCAAAGGAAAGGATATCCGAATTTTTCACTGTTAATTTTAGAATTTCGCGAATGACAGAACTACGAACATAAGATGTACGTTTTGCTGAAAAAATAGTTGGCAGTTCTGTTTCCATATAATTAGAATAACAAATAAAATGACAACTGTCCATATACAGTTTTATATATCTATTAGTATACAGTTAACCTATGACAAAATACAAACAACTTGCCCTTGACCTAAAAAAAGAAATTAAGTCTGGTTATTATTCTGAAAAAGAAAGAATCCCTTCTCTTCGTGAAATTCAAGATTTAAAATCATGTAGTCTCACCACTGCGAAGGAGGCTTACCGAATTTTAGAAGAAGAAGGTTATATTTATGTTGTACCACAATCTGGATACTTTGTTCACCCAAACATTAGTTCCCTTATCTCAGGGCCACAAAATGAATTTTATCCGGCAGTGGAAGCTGATGATAGGATCCAACAAATCATGCGAACGGTTATGGATCCCAAATTGATTTCCTTTGGAGCGGCCATTCCATCGGATTTTTATCTGCCACTGGGAGGGATCGTTTCTTCTTTTAAAAAAGCACTCCAATACAAAGAAATATTTTCCTATGGAGACTTACAAGGAAACCCAGGGCTTCGGGAATGGATTCACAAAAGGACTTCCATCCAAGGTTACCGCGTCAATTCAGAACAAATCCAAATCACAAGTGGATGTACGGAATCAATAACCTTTGCCTTACTCAGTGTCACTGAACCCGGAGATACAGTCATTGTCCCTTCTCCGATTTATGTTGGTTTATTTCAAATTTTGGAAACTCTGAGACTAAAAGTAGTAGAGATTCCCTATAGAAAAGAAAATGGAATTTCCAGTGATGAATATGAAAAATTAGTTAAACGTCATAAACCAAAAGTATTCTTATTTGCAGCTAACTTCAATAATCCGAATGGAATTTTAATGAGCGAATTTACCAAACAAAGTTTAGCAAAAATATCTTATTTGTATGGAATTCATTTGGTAGAAGATGATATTTATGGTGATCTTTACTTTAATGGAACAAGGCCAAAACCTTTGGTGAGTTATTTCCCCCAAGAACTAAAAGGTCCAAAGTCTTATCTTTGTTCTTCCTTTTCAAAAACATTGTCTCCTGGACTTAGGATTGGTTGGGTGGCATCCAAAACAGGAATTCGTGAATTAAGCAAACGAACAAGAGCCTATAAAATTTCCGAAAACAATCCTACCCAAATGGCCATCTTAGAGTTTTTAAAACTACAAACCTTTGAAAGGCATCTCAAGTTTTTACGTTCCGAATACCACAAACTCACAGAAGAGTATACCAAACTTTTAGACTTTTATAGTGAAGGAAATTTGGAGATACAAAAACCAGACGGTGGATTTGTATTGTGGATCAAATCATCGTTAGATGGTGATAAGTTACTCAGTGAATCAAAAAAAATAGGAATGGCCATTGCCCCTGGATCTCTTTTTGGACTTTCTAAACATTGGGACAAACACTTTCGATTGAATGTTTCCGTTGGATTTTCACCAAAAATTAGAGAGAAACTGATTCAGTTCTCAAAGTTATTCTTAAAAAAACGGAAATCTTAAGTGAAAGTTTTTGGTTGCAAGAAGAGGTACGAGAAACAAGGTCTATACTATGTCAGAAACCACACGCAAGTATTTGGAAACTTCTCAAATCATTCCTTCCAAAGGGATGTCCTACACCATGTATGAAATTGAAGGCCAAGATACAATTTTACGAATGCTTACCTTTATCCCAGACAATGACGAAATTCACATTTATCCAAAACCACCGGTGAAAAAACTTTATAAACCGGAACTTTGCAAAAAAGTAGAGGAAAATGAATTTTTAGGACTTTGGACGATGGGTGAGGAAAGAAAAGCGGGAAATTAGGCAACCGTGGCCCCGGACAGAATCGAACTGCCGACACGAGGATTTTCAGTCCTCTGCTCTACCGACTGAGCTACAGGGCCTTCGGTTACGACCAAGGTATTTTTCCAGATCCCTCTGTCAACGAACCTTTATAATTTTTGCGAGGACACATGAAGAAGTTTAGGAAACCATTTGCGACCGTCATTTTTTCAATTTTTTTATTTGTACATTGTGCATCCACCCTTCACAAAACAGGGATTAACCTGGAGAGATACAGATCGGATTTAGAATCCAAATCTGTTTTAGTTGACGGTCTCGACTGGAAGTATACAGAAAAACCTGGATCCGCAGAGACCTTAGTCGTGGTACACGGCTTTGGTGGAGACAAGGACCATTGGACTCGGTTTTCTAGACACCTTCCGGATGGGATCCGAGTGATTGCTCCAGACCTTCCTGGATTTGGAGAATCGGATAAACCAGAAGGATTAAGCTACACACAAGAAGCCCAAGCCGATAGACTGTATCATTTTACCGAATCACTTGGCCTAAAAGAATTTCATATCGCTGGAAATTCTATGGGTGGTGGGATTGCAGGTATTTTTGCAGCCAAATATCCAGAGAAGGTAAAATCTCTCATCCTATTTGATAATGCAGGTGTCAAAAGCCCCACTCCGAGTGAAATGCAACTCATCGATATGCAAGGCAAACCAAGCCCACTTCTTGTCACAAGCCCCGAAGACTTTGATCGGCTTCTCGCATTTACCTTTGTCAAACCACCCTATCTACCTTCATTCCTAAAATCATACTTTGCTAATAAAAGTTTTGCGAACAGAGAATGGAATGCTTCTATCCTCAAACAAATCCGCAAGGAAGGTTATTTTTTAGAAGGAAAACTGACTGAGATAAAAGCCCCTACACTTGTGATTTGGGGAAAAGAAGACAAGGTCATCCACTATACAGTCATGGATGTTCTAAAAAAGAAAATGAAAACAAAACTAGAAACAGTTTTACTTGAGAATATGGGTCATGCACCCATGATCGAAGATCCAAAATTGTCCGCCAAACTTGTACAAGACTGGTTAAACAAACCGTAAAACTAGACAAAACATCTAAAATACTTTAGTATTTTTTTTCTAATTTAGAACAAAAAAATACTTGTACTTTCACGGGTTTTTTATGTTATAAACCCGTGACTCCAAAACATAACAACAAAACTCTGATTGGAATTACCGGATCGATTGGATCTGGAAAATCCACTGTACTTGCTATGTTTGGTGAGTTAGGAGCAGAAACGATCAGTTCCGATTCCATCGCACGCGGATTCACCGAACCAAACAGTCCCATATTGCCGGAACTCGTAAAAATCTTCGGAGATTCCATCCTAGATGAAAACGGCGCTCCCATTCGTGCAAAAATTGCCGAACTTGCATTCTCCGACAAATCAAAGCTAAATGCCTTAAACGAACTGATTCATCCCTTGGTCCGCCAAACCTTTCTTCAATTTCTAAATTCAAGAAAAGAAGGAAGTATCATCGCCTGGGAAGTCCCCCTTCTATTTGAAACAGATGCGCATACCATTTGCGATTTCACTGTGACTGTTTCCGTAAGCCCTGAAGTGGCCTGGGAAAGAGTTCAATCACGCGGCGGGATGGACTTAGAAGATTTTAAAAAACGAAACCTATCCCAAATGGATTTAGAGAAAAAAAAGTCTCTCTCCGATTTTGTCGTAACGAACGATAATCAAAGGGAAAAACTAAAAGAACAAATTGTCATCATCTATCAGGAAATCAAACAAAGGAAAAACAAATGAAAGAACGAGTATTTTACGTAATCAATTTAGACAAACAAAGAATTGGAGTATTATCCCTCTTTCTTTTTGCCCTATTCTTTTCGATTTTCTTTTTAGGAGTTTCCATCGGGAAAGGGAAAACTGAGGAAAACCTAGCCCGTGCTCAAGTTTTGGAAACACAACAGCCAAACACTGAAGTGACCGACAAGTCCATTCCTGCACCAACAGGATCCAATGGAACGGAAACAACCATTGGGCAAAACGCAGCCTCTTCTCTCACGCAAGGAACCAAAGCCAAAGAACAAACCAATCTTTCGCAAGAAATTCCGATGGCAGACGTAGGAAACCCTCCCTACTTTGTAGAAACTTCCACTGCGAAAGATGAAGAAGATGAGAAAAAACAACAAGTTGTGGATTTGACAAAACGCGCTGAAAAACGAGTGGTTTCCAACAGAACAGAAAGTTTCAAAAACTTGGCACCCACTTCAAAACAAACAAAATCGGCGAAATCAAACCATCAAGTATCCACAAGTTCCAAACCAGAAGGAAAACAATTTACGATTCAGCTTGCAGCTTTCACAAACAGAGTTTCTGCTGAAACATTTTTATCCCAACTGAGAGCAGATAACCATGGTAAGTTGCCAGCAAAATCTTTTATCGTTGTGAAAAACGGATTTTTTGTAGTCCAAATGGGAAAATCCAAAGACAAGGAAAGTCTTTCCAAAGTTCTTTCGAAAACTTCCATGCCTAAAGAAATTAAATCCAAAGCCATGGTCGTAAGTTACCAACCGCTATCTTAAAAATAGAGATCGTCAAAAACCTTGGCCTTCGGCTTTCCTAATTTTTTTTAGGGGAGCCTTTTTCTATTTTTCCACATGTTAGATTTTAGAAATTCATTGCCTATTTGTAAAATCACGATTGTCTAAAGCCTAGAATGGAAACCGAAGGAACTCCCCATCATAGCCTTACTTATGGGACAAGTAGACTTGCACCCAGTATCAGTTTGGTCGACCGTGCCAAAGAAATTGAACTAGCAGAAGAATCTGTCCAACTGCATTTGCATGGGAAACTAGAAGTCATTGCAAACCAAATCCGTCGATTGAAAGAAGAAGCAGAACTAATTCTAAAACGAGCCGAAAAAGACATCGAACTACACAAGGCACGTTGCCAGTTTGAAAAAAAAACTGGCCAAACCATTCATTTATACGAAAAAGAAAATGGTTCTTATTTTTCCCTTCTCTCTCCAAAAGACTGGGGTAACTTTCCTCCCCACCTTTACAAAGGTTCTTATATCATGAATCCAGACCGAAGTTTCACAGAAGTTCTTTTGGATGCCTTGGATTAAAACCTAACTTTGATTTCATTTTTGAAACTAAAAATAAAAACCTTACAAAGATGGTTTGCTAGCATCTTAAAAGGAGATTATTTTCTTTTTGGATTAAAACCAGTAAAACAAGACATTCATTGGTGCGAAGAAACAAGGCTCACTCTTCCCATTTTACCCTCTCCCTTAAAGGAAGGAAAACTTCGGAACCTTCAGATTGCCATTGAAAATATCAACGAACGTGTATTATATCCAGGTAGAATCTTTTCATTTTGGAATGAAATAGGAAACCCAACAATAGGTAAAGGTTATACGGAAGGCCGTGTGATTCGAGGTGGGCAGGTAAGTTCTGAAGTAGCTGGTGGTCTTTGCCAATTGTCAGGGATCATCTATTATCTTTCTTTAGAACTTGGATTAAAAATTTTAGAACGTTTCCCCCACTCCCGTGATTTGTATAACGATGAAACTAGATTTACCCCACTGGGAACTGATGCCTCTGTGGTTTACCCGACAAAGGATTTACGAATCAAAAATACCTATCCCTTTCCTTTACTTTTTTCCTTGGATTTAAAATCGACTGAACTTACTTTTCGCATCAAAAGCCCAAGTCCCATCAAACGAAACAAATTACATTTCAAACAAACTACCAAAAATGGATTTTCGAATGTGCAGGTCTTCTTAGAGTCGGAGGAAAATGGCAAACGTGTCCTCTGTTCTTCTGATGATTACCGATTATAAAAGAAAAGGATTCGTTTTCGGTATTTTTGTAATCCTTGTTTCTTTACAACTTTTTGTACAATTGAGTTCTTCCTTTGCCTTTGGGGCGGATGGGTATTACTACGCTGCCCAAGTGAATTCTTATATTACAAAAGGTAGATTCTTTAGTCCAGACGTTTCACCTATTTTATATGGCCTCGTTTATTTTTCAAAATTAGGAAACAATATTGTCCTAACAAATAAGGTGTTTGTATCTTTACTAGTTGGATTTTTATTTTTAGCAGGTTACCGGTTAGGAGTTCATTTAACAAGTCGCAGGTTAATTTCAATCTTAATTGGACTGATCTTAGTTTCCTCTTCCTTTCTCCCCCATTTTAGTTTTAACTTTATTAAAAACTTAGGAGGAATTTTATTCTTCATTCTATTTTTAACTGAAATATTGATTTTAGAAAAACTGGGAAACCAAAGAAAACCCATACACTATATCCGACTGGTTTTTATTTTTGGAATGGTTTTTTTAAGTCATAAAATCACAGCAGGGATCTCTCTTTGTTTTTTGATTCCTTGGGTTCTAAAACAGATTCGGTTTCAGAAACTTTATGGGATCTATTTAGCCATTGGATTATTTTTTGTTCTGATTGGACTTACAATTATTTTCCCTAATCTCCTTCACTGGGAAGATCTAAAGACAATTATCTTGGAAGAATCTAAGTTTCAATTTTTATCTCCCTTTTACCAATATACAAAACTTTATCCAGAATTTGTTTTGGAACAGATTTTATTTTTTTTATCACCGCTCTTTTATCTTTTTACGAGATCCAAACTAGAACACTTTCAAAAAACATTTTACGACAAACTAGTTGTATTGTTTTTTTTGTTATCACTTCCAATCTTTAGTTATACAGCCTTTAGTTTTCCCTTTCGTATGTTCCTTTTGATTTTTATTCCAGGAACCATCCTAATCCTTCCTGCACTTTCTCAAATCAAATCCAAATGGATGGTCACTCTACTCTGTGTATTGATTTTTCCTTATCAGTATTTTACAATGATCCGCGGAAAAGAATTCAACAACCAAGATTATAAATTATACTCGATATTACTTCCATTGTTCCAATTCCCCAAAGATACACTCATTATTGTGCACCAAGGCTTTGATTATTTTATTTGTTATCATAAGGCAGGAGATGCTTTTCATTTTTTACCAGAAGAAAAACACAAAAATAGACCCATCTATAGGATTGTGTATGGGGTGTCTGCCGAAGATTATAAAACCTTTTTACCGAAAGATACAAAGATACAATATTTGCCTGGGTTTTATTCTGTAATCGAGGAAAGGAAATGGCAGGAGTTCCTAGAAAAACTGCCTGCCGAATCTAAAAACCGTATTTTGGATTGGAAAAATCCAAACACACATAGAACCAATACGATGTTAAGGAACGAAATCTTTAAGGAGAAGAATAAGAAGATTTAGTAAAAGCATATTCTGTTTTACATGCAGAATCTAATTCTTTTTTCTCTTTTAATAACAAAAGTTTGTCGCTACATACATAAAAATACAAATCCAGTTTTCCCGCAACTGGATATGTGCTAAGAGAAACCAAATGTTCATCAGAATCAGAATATCCAAAATACGCATTGTTGTAAGCTGTTCTTTCCTCTTCCGTTTGCGGGTATTGGATAAATATAGAAGGCCGAACCAGCCTCGATTTTGTATCCAAAACCAAATGGTCGGAATACACATCAAACACTCCCTCTAGTTTTTCACTGATCCCAGAGTATTGATTGAACTCGCGGTAAACAAAACTTTCACCATCAAACTCAATTGTATGAGAACAATCCAATCGGTCTGGAATTGTACAAAAAACAAAATTTCCTTGAACGGCGGCAATCAACGCATCGCGAGATTCCACTTTGGAAATGGAAAGATACCCACCAAACACCCAACCAGTGATTGTTTGTGATTGCACACGGTACCAATAAGCAGAGATCCCATCAATTTCCACATCTTTTTCCGAACGCTCCAAAACCTTAACCAAATCTCCTAGTTTTAATTTCCCCACCTTTTCTCCGTCGAGTGTGGGAGTTTTCCGAGCATTGAGAACTGTAGCAGAAATAAATACATTTTGACCGACTTCGATTGTAGGTGTTTTTTTACATTGAAACAAAACCAAGGAAGTTAAAAAAATCAGGAACAATTTCTTCATGGATGGAAGATTAGAATTTTATAGAAAATTTGGCAAGAAAATTTGTGAGTTAGGATGAAAACATACCACCTAATTTTTCATAGGTGGATCAGGGCAAATGCAAAAAACCTATTTTGTAAATAAAGAAGCTAAAGATGAAAGTTGAGAAGTAAGGTCTCCACTTGGCTCTTTTCCATCAGGAGAGAGTTTATCTATCACCATTGGCAATAAATTTCCAATGAGGTTTGCCGTAGCTTCGGAATCTAATCCGACTTTCCCAGCAAGTTCCTTTACCGAATCACTTCCTAAAACCTTCATGACATCGGCGGCACCAATATTCACATTGTCTCCGGTTCCCACCCAAGATGACGCAGCTTCTGTAAATCCCTTGTCTTTAAATTTTTGTACAATTCCGGATACTCCACCATTGTCTTCGATGATCTTTTGAATCCCAGAAACAACTTGCGGATTGTTTTGTACTAGCTCCACTGCCTGAGCTGCGACGGCTTTCAAACTTTCAAAAAAACTCATGCGATGGATCGTGAATTATAGAATTGAAAAAGGAAAGAAATTTTTTGATTTCAAATTTTTATTTCATTTATTTTGATTCGAGGTAATCCTAAGAAATCAAATCTATTTAACAAATGATCTTAAATCATTTCCCAAAGTATGTGAGTGAGAAGAATCGTTATGCGAAATTGGATTCAGTTTTTTGAAGGATTCCAGGAGGCAATCCTCGTTTTCTTAATGTTTTTATTTACAGCGAAAAATAAATTATTGCATTCCAATTACTGGATGAAAAACATCAACTCAATGTTAGTTGTAAAAAGCCATGGCATTTAAAACATTCGCCCATATTCTGAACAAACGACTACTAACACTAGGACTTTCCTTTTTTCTGCTGAATTGTTGGGCAAACCCTCTCACACACCCACCCATCGAATGTTTGATGAAATTACCCAATTTCCTCTGCCCTGACAATGACAGACTCAAAAAATGGTCACCTTATCTCTATTTGGCCTTACTGCCAGAATCAACAGTCACCATTTCCAACCTAACCAACCATTCAATTGTCGAAACCGGATTTGTTGTGGGAACGGTTCCTCCGGGACAGGCGTATGTAAATGTTGGCATTGATGATGCTCCTCCGACCCAAGTGCCAGTGGTCAATGGAACCTGGAGATATGCGCTTCCTGCAAAAGCGGTTAGCGGTACTTTTTGGACATACGGTAGCCTTCATACCATCTATGCTCACATTCCTTACGAAAGACCCAATACCATCCAAGTGCGTAAAGGAACGAATCATGATACGGATGGAGATGGGTATCCCGATTTGATTGTATCGGCGACACCTGTCAATAGTATCCAAGGATATGGATATGTGTATAAAACAAATCCTTGGATCAAACAACTAGAAACGAATCCCGTTACATCACTAACAGATGGAACCACAGGAACGTATTTTGGATGCCGTATAGGATCAGGTGATTTTAACGGAGATGGATATGCAGATGTTTTAGTTGGTGCACAAGCGTATAATGGTGCGACAGGAAGAGTATATGTATTTTTGAGTAAAGGCCAATCGGGTATCCCATCTCAAAATCTAAATGCCGGTGGATTTGCAGATGCGATTCTCGATGGAGTGATAGGTTCAGGTAGATTTGGAACAAATATCATTGGAGCTGATATCAATAACGACGGTTATGATGATGGGGTATTCGCCTCGCCCTGGCTGAATGAATTATTTATTTTATATAGCCAAGGACCAAACGCAATATTGTCGCAAAACACAAATACAGCGAATTTTGTTTTTAAAAATCCTGCGACTGTTCCTAATCCAGATGATAATTTTGGATCTCTTGCATATGCAGGAGACTTGAACGGAGATGGATTTTTAGACCTTGTTGTCAGTGCAGCAATATACTCCTCAAATAGGGGAAGGATTTATATTTTTATTTCCAATCAAGGATCATTGCCAACAACTCCTCAGCAATATCTCGTTGCTCCAACCGAACCTTCGCCGGGTTGTGCTGCTGGAACCGGCTGCCAATTTGGAACTAGTTTTGTATTGGATTATTTCAATTCTGACAATTGCATTGATCTTGCTGTAGGGGGCCCCACCTTCAATACAAATCAAGGTATAGTATTTGTATACCACTCCACCTGTGATTCAACAAACCCGTATCCGAATCCACCAGTAGCAACACTCATTGGCCCACCTACAACAAGTTGTAACGGTACTAATTGTTCCTTCGGAGGAAACCTAACCTCTGGCGATACAAATGGCGATGGATTGCCAGATCTTTTAATTGGAGCCGCAGGCGCAAGTTCCGGAATCGGTGACGTTTACTTAGTGTTAAATGATCCAACTACTGGATTTCCCAACTTGAATTTAAGTGCTGCTGGATCTGCCAATAGCCTCTTTTCTGGTTCACTTACAAATAGTGGTTTCTCTCAAGGACTTCAGTTCCAAGACACCAATGCGGATGGTCTCCAAGACATCGTCATCTCGGAACCTGCAACCACCAATCGAGTGTATACATTTCATAGTGTGCGTGGCGGAGTACCAGCAAGCCAAAACTTAAATGGAACTGGTGTTACGAACCAAACCCTTGCTCCACCAGCCGGAACTTCCTTGGGGAATACGATTGCTGAATTGAGAATCAAGGCAGAAGGATATCTGTGGGCTTTGGTGGCGAAGGCGAAGATATATTTGGGGTGGATATAAAAGCAGATTAGTTTTAGTTTCTTACGGGGGCATCTCGCCATCGTTTGGTGGAGGACAAATCATAGATTCAGCGACCGCGCTATCCGCCCCGCCCCATCCCTCGAAATCTTACTTTGCTGAATGGAAACCGATCTTATTTCCTTCCGTATCAATGATGTAAGCATAATAGCCCATTTCAGGACTGATCAAAGTTTTCGGGAGAACAACCTTCCCTCCCATCTTTTCCACTTTGTCTAAAGCTGGTTGCAAATCTTCTCCCTGATTGAGATAGACAACAATCCCGTTCTTTGTCGGAATATAATCCTTTCCTTTAACCAAAACCACATTCACAGAATCTGGATTGGAAGGGATCACACCAAGTTCAGTATCTTCCATAGTCATTTTTTCTATAGAAACATTTAAGATAGTTCCATAAAAGAGAACCGCTCTATCTAAATTGGAAACAGGAATCTCCACAATCGAAATTGTATTTTTCATTTCGGTATCTCCAACTTTCTCAGTCACTGCGCCGGACTTACTTTCATCTTTACAGGAAGTCAATCCCATTTCCAAAAATAACACTACCATGATGATTAAGAACTTTTTCATTTTTACCCATTCCTTTTGATTCTATTATGATACAATTTCTAGATTCTCACGAATTGTAAAAAAACGACAAATCAATCTTTTTTGTAGAATAATTTTGAAAGTAACATTTCATCATCGTGATTAAACTCTTTTGGACTTAAACCTGTAAATTCCTTAAAATCCTTAATAAAATGGGATTGATCATAATAATTACTTTCATATGCAATTTCCGTTAATTTTTCGGATTCTCGGTTGATTAGCATTTTTAATGCAGCTTGCATCCTTATAATTTTTTCCAATTTTTTGGGACTAAGCCCAATTTGTTTTTTGAATTTTCTTTCTAGTTGTCGTCTGCTTAAAACTTCATCACCCAAAATAGAATCAATAGACTCATTTCCCTTTGAATGTAATAGACTATCGATGGTATTTTTTAAAATTCGATCAAAGATCATTTGCTCTTGGAGTTTTGATCTAAAAAAATCTTCTATGATCCGAATGCGAGTTGCAGTATCTTTGGCCTTGTGAATTTTTTCTTCTAGTTCAATTGCCCCTTCAAACCCAAACAATTGAGAAGGAGGTGTTTCGCGGTTCGCATAACTCTCCATTGGTTTATCAAAAAAATTAGCAATTCCATAAGGATAAAATCTAACCGCAAAGGTATTTACTGATCCCGTGGGTTTTATATAAAAAGGTTCCGTGATCTGCCCTATCAAACAAGCCCAAGGTTGAATCACAGATTCATTTTCATTCGTAAAACGTTGGATAGGATCTCCCAAATTAAATGCCAATTCCATACAACCATCTGGGACAATTCTTTGTTTGGGGTAATCAGAAGAATCTTGAATTGACAATGTCCAAAAACATTTGATTAGAGAACTCAAATCAGGTGATGGAGAAAATGTTTCGTAAATCAATAAAAACTTCTTTTAAGGATATTTTTCATTTTCTAAAATTCTCTAAATTTTCCTGGATCTTTACATCATTCCGCAAGCAACCACAATCCCATCCCACTGTGGTTTACAAAAGTTAGAGTTATTCTCGTTGATGATCAAACATGTTTGGTATATTTTCCAGGAATCAGCACAGGCCTTAGAACCTGAACCAGTTTCTTCGGGGGATTTACAATCACTAAGAACTGATAATAAAAATAAGACAACCAACAATTGAAAAAGACAAATCCCTGGCCTCGCGAAAAATTTCATTGTTACCGATCTTAACCATTTTACCATTAAGTCATCATATTAAGAACTACTAACAAACGAAAAGTAATAATTGGTAAAAAAGAGTTTTAAAATACTTTGTTAGGTGTTTGTTGTATACAAGGAAGATAAAAACGGTGAACCAAGCTTAATCAATCTCGTTCCAGAGCAATCGACTGCAGCGGTTCCCTGTACAACATGTTGCCATATATATCGATATCTCAGACTGGCATCAAGGTCATCGGTGTTTTTTGAGAAAGCACAAAAACGCTTGTTGTTACAAACACAATTGCATGTAAAATTGCAAACCAAGTGGTTTGTGTAGAAAAGTAGGACAAATGTTGTCTTTTCAAATTCCAACTTATCAAAAAACGAAAACTTTCTTCTATTATAAGAGCATTAAGTCTTGAGTTCTTTATTTTACAAAGTTATCTTTCGATTGAATCTCCCGTAATAAATATATTTCTCCCATTGCATAAAATAGCTCTTTATTTCTTGTTTCGTCATAATGCAAATGAGTTTTCTATACTACTTTCTGAGTTAGAGCTAAAGTATATATTCAACTTTGCTTCGGGACTTGACCTCTCCGCTGCAAACACTTCCTGTGTTTGCTACGCTTCGAGGCACGGTGAGCGCTCGGCGTTTGCCATCCGGGCAAACTTGCATGAACTATGACTCCCTATGGGTCGTCACTGTTCATGCTCGCGTCACTGTTCAAGTCCCTAGGTTTGTATTGAATCGAATGTTTGGATTGTTTTGAGGAAAGTTTGTTATGCGGGCGGAGGGACTTGAACCCCCACGCCTCTCGGCGCCAGAACCTAAATCTGGTGCGTCTGCCAATTTCGCCACGCCCGCATTGTGGTTGTATAAGCAGGTTTTTGTACTAGGGAAATCTGTCTAGTGAGATTTTGTGATTCACTTGCCTTTGTTTTGAATTTTTATTCTCATGTCAGATACCCATAGGACAAGCACGATGAACATTTTGGAATTTATGCAAAATATCTCTACGCAAGTTTATTTGCGAGGGGATGTGATCTTTCGCGAAGGGGATCCTCATGATGGCAGTATGTATTGTATCATGAGTGGAATGTTTGCTGTCACCAAACGACTGCCAGATGGAACCCAGGAAGTCATCAAAGGCCTTGGCCCTGGTGAATTTTTCGGCGAACTATCACTTCTCACAAGGAGGCCTCGGGCCATGACCATCAGTGTGGTTTCGGCAAATGCACGTGTGGGAATCTTACGAGATGACCAATTTGAAAAATTAGCTCGTATCAATACGCATTTTTTATTCCAACTCACCAAAAGTACGGTAGAAAAACTCCATAGAGCAGAAGCAAGGCTCACTGAACTCGATAAAATGTTAGAAGAATTCAAAAAGGAGGAGGAAAAATGAACGTAGAACATTTGAGAAAGTACATCACCGAAGTGCGCATCGACCATTTTTCTCCGGGGACCAAAGTGTTTTCAGAAGGAGAAGACAGTAACGGAAAGATGTTCTTTGTATTCGCAGGAAACCTCCAAGTTTTCAAACGAAAGGCAAATGGAGAAGACCAGTATATTCGAGATATCAAACCTGGTGAATTTTTTGGAGAGATGGCTCTCGTTTATCCTTCGCCTAGGGCTGCTACGATTGTTGCCGCTGCCGAAGATACAAAAGTCGGAGTCATCACAAAAGAAATCTTTTTTGCCATGGGAAAAGAAAGTCCCGGTTTTCTTTCCGTTATCCTCCATAGTATCATAAGCCGCCTAACAGCTGTCGAAGATGGAATTTCAGAGAGACAGAAGGAATTACATATTATGATCAACGGAATGCCTTCTTTACAAGAAGGTTCAATTTCCACAGAATCTGTCACAGTAACTGAGGAGAATACACAAGATTCAGGGGTTCCCAAGAAAGAAGACTGAGGGAAAAGTGGATTCACCAAATCCCTAAGTTTCAAAAATAAGTTGACTAAACAACCAAAATCGAATTTGATTTGCGGGTGACTTTGCGGTTCTTCAACTACCCCATTCCCGTTCTATTGGTTACGGTCGTTTTTTTCGCCGTACCCTTTCTCAATTTTTTTGCCATTGCGGCACTTTACGATTTGGATCTAGAACATTTTAGTATGATTTTCTCTAGGATCCAACCGTGGCAATATGTGTTTTCCGGTCTTAGTGCCATCATTGCCTATGGCCTCATTGCTAAAAAGAAATTTGGATACTACCTCTTCCTTTGTTTCAGTTTTCTTTCTCTCACTTACAATGCTTGGATGGTTTTGTCAGTCACACTTGGTAAGAAGTTTTTCCTAGCAGGCATTCGCATTCATACCTCCGATGTGATTTGGAATATGGCAGTCACAACTGTCCTACTTGGAATTGTATTTTATTTCTTACGTAGAGAAATCGCTGCTCCCTACCTAAGTGGAAAACGCCGAGGTTGGAGAACCAAATACCGAGAGACACACCCCATCCCTTTTCACTGGGCCAATTCTGACGGGGAACGCGAAGGTGACGGACAAACCATCAATATTTCCCGAAATGGAATCTTGATACCACTACCAGCGCATCATTTCCTAAAAGTAGGAGACCCAATCAACCTCCTCCTAAAATTAGAAAAGGAAAGTAGAGACCCTGTATCCATTTCAGTTCATGCAAAGATCGTACGCATTGACGAAGAAGATGACGGATCAGAAATTGCGGGTGTCCAACTTCTCTTTCAAATCAATCAAAAAGAAGAAAAACAAATCTACGAAGCATTCCTTGCTCGTGTTTTTGCTCCAAGATACCCGGTTTCTAACCCCGTCAATTTTTCAGGAAAAAACAATCAAATTTGCCAAGGAACCTTACTCAATGTATCCATGGAAGGATTGTACATAGAAACAAGTTCCGTTTTAGGACAAGACCAAATCTGTAATGTCAAAATCCAAACGAGATCGGGAGAAATTTCTGTAGGTGGGGTTGTTCGCTGGTCAAACCCACAAGGGAAATATGGAAAACCAAGTGGATTCGGAATTCAAATTGATACGATAGAAAACAAAAATCTATTTCGCATCTGGATCTGGAAACAACGTTTTAAATTATTCCACGGTCGGTAGTTCTTCCCAAAACAAAGAGTCGGCAAGTTCTGCATCACCGGGACTTGTGACTTTGACATTGTGATAATCGGTTTCTACAATCCCTACCCTTCGTTTCCCCATCCAAGTGCAAAGATCTGTAGGATGTTTTCGAATATCGGCATCAAGCCCTTCCGCAACCAGTTCACTGATCATAAACCCGGCGATGGACTGAGGTGTTTTCACAGCATACACTTCGTCTCGTTTCAAAGGTTCTTCTGTATAGTTAGTATGAATCCGAACACGAACCAAACTTTCCGTTGACTTTGCCACAAGACTGGCCCCGCCAAAAATTTTTGTTTGTTCGACTAGTTGGTAGAGTTCGTTTTGTTTAAAATTGGGCCTTGCCACATCATGGATGAAAAAAATATCCTTTGTATCATAGGAAATCGAATGGATTCCACATAACGTAGACAGATGGCGAGATTCACCACCCGGAACAATCCGATCGTTCCCTTCCAACAAATCATCCAATTCTTTTTCCGTTTCCAAAATCCAATCAGGATGAGAAACAATGGTGATGGATTTGATCAGGCCAAAACTTCGGAAACGTTTGACCGAATGCCGAAGGAGCGACTCACCTCTTATTTTTAAAAACTGTTTGGGAACTTCCGTTCCCATTCGAGTTCCTGTCCCACCTGCCAGTAGGACAGCGTACAAATTGTTCATTCGATCATTCTACAACAAGGATTTCATTGCGAAAGATTTCTAAAACCGGTTCCTTTTTACGAATCAGTTTCCCTTCACCGTTTTTACGGAGTAATACTTCCGCTGTCTCAGGAAAACTATTGTAGTTTTTTGTGGACATACTGGAACAGTAGGCACCCACAGCTTCCATCACCACGTAGTCACCAATTTCGGCTTCTCCCATTAGTCTTGTCATAGGTTCTCCGCCTTCTTTTTGAGTGAAAACATCACCTGACTCACAACAATGTCCGACGACAACATAGTCTACATTTGACTTGGGTGTGCTTCCATCTTTTTTCACTGTGACAAGTGGATGTCTCGCACCATATAACGAAGGTCTGGTGTTCGAATCCATACCAGCGTCTAGTTTCATAAAACGAAAACCCTTAGAACCTGTATCAACAAGATCGTCTACTGTTGTGAGAAGTGCCCCACAAAGTGCTATAAGATAGGTTCCTGGTTCAATTTCTAAAATCAGTTTCCTTCCATGTTTTGCGGCAAATTCTTCAAATTGTGGTTTTACCGGGGCACCAATCTTTTGTAAGTCGGTTGATTTTTCATCTTCCATCCTTCCCACTTTGTATCCACCACCAAGGCTGACTACTGTGACCGTTGGAAAGGCTTCCGCATATTCTAAAGTGTATTTGGCCACTGCCTTCCAAACTTCCGGATCACTTCCCGAACCAATATGTGTATGAACTTTTTCCACAACGATTTTGTATTTTTCTACGATGGCTTTGACTTCGGGCAGTTTTTCATGCCAAATTCCAAAGGAAGATGTGACTCCTCCTACATCTGTTTTTTTGGTATGACCGGAACCAAGGCCCGGATTGAAACGAATGGAAACAGACTTTCCAGGAAAGGCCTTTCCAAAAGCTTCGAGTTGGCGAAGAGAACAAGCATTGAACTTCACCCCTTTTCCAATGAACTCTTCAAAAGCCTTGGGAAATTCTTGGGATGTGAGCATAATGGATTCTGGTTTGAATCCAAAGTGGAGGGCACGCAACACTTCATGTTCTGACGAGGCATCAATGAGGATGCCTTTCTTTTTCATAATTTGAAGGATATTGGAATTGGGATTTGCCTTCATGGCGTAACGGACTTGTAATCCGAAAGCATTCGGGAATGCCAAGGTATCGTCACATTTTTGTTCAATTTCTTTCTCGGAATAGACAAAGAGTGGTGTGCCGAATTCATTTGCTAAAGACCTTACTTGGTCTTCTTTCAAAAACTTTAGTTTTTCGATTGATGTCATAGGATTTAAGATAAACCTTTCAATAGGTTCCATTCCATAAAGTCAAAAAAGTAGAAAATGGCAGGAAAGATTACACATATTGAAGCTCTCTCCCAAGTGAAAAAACATTTGGAACATGGAAATGCGACCCAACGCAAAATGGCCGCATTACTTTCGCGTCCCGATGTTGCCTCATACGCAAACCTTGGTGCCGTGGCTCCCGACATATTTTACTTCTATCACGTGTTACAACCCAAACGTACTAAGAAGGCAGCTTTCTTCGGTGACCTTGCCCACCATGACCGAGTGGCTGAACTGATTTTAAGTTTTCTCGACCAAGTCCATGATACAGAAATGGGACTCTATAGGGATCGATTTTTGGCATTTACTTTAGGGTATATTTGTCACTGCGTGGTAGACATCCAAACCCATCCTTATATCTTTTATATCTCAGGGGATTACTATAACAACGATAAGAAGATTTCTTACCAAGCCCAGGTCAATCATATGAAGGTTGAGTTTGGACTGGATACCCTTCTCATCAACCACCGCTGGGGAATGAGTCCTAAAGAATATGACTTCTCACAATACATCGATATCCGCCACCGAACGGTAGGAATCAAAAACAAAATGGATCCGGTGTTATGGAATTTTTGGTTACAATCCATTAAAGAAACATACCCCGGGGAGTTTGCTACCTCCTACTTAGGCTCTGAAAAAAAAATCATTCCTGGTGATATCTTAAACGAATCCTATTTAGGATTTTACAGGTTTACCTCCACTTTGGACTCGAGAAGTACCTTTATGCGGGGACTTGTGAGTGTAGTGGATACACTGACCTTTCACAAATACAATGCCAGTGTGCTTATGCTACCCGCGATCGAAAACATCAATCCCAAGATCATGAATGATGAAAAAAGGGAATGGTTCTATCCGGCTGACCCGAAACGGAAGTTCAATGACTCGTTTATCGAACTTTTGAACCAAGCAAGCCAAGCCTGCAAAGAAATTTTAACGAGAGCCTACGAATATAGTTTTTCTCCGGAAAGCAGATCGAAAATTCTGGAATCTCTCGGTGGTTATAATTTGGATACCGGTCTCCGTTACCACGGAATCGACCATATGAAGGAATTTTCTCCACTCGTTTGATCTGGATATAAAGTTAAGGGAAATGTATGAAACAAGAACCCGTTGGGCTCTTTGAAAAGTATTTTATCATTTGGTTTCGAATTGTTACAGAAAACATTTGGAGCGGAGACAAAAAATTAAGAAACACTGCCATTGCTATATTTGCGTTTGGGTCTTTAAATGTTTTTTTACTCACAGGATCTGTAAAAGATTTTTTTAAACTAAAAGAAGCTGCTGTTTACGACATCCCTTCCACCTTGTACGGGTTAAATGACAAAGGTGTCTACGAACCCATTGCCGAATATTATAAATTTTCTAGAATTCCCGTTCGTTTAGAACAACTCAAACCAGAAGAAAATACTTTATCCGCAGATAACAGACACAAAGTCATCCAATGTTTTTTATCCACTGAGGATAACTCCTTTTATTCACACAATGGAATTGATTTAAAAGGAATCGCTCGTGCCTTTGTTGTCAACATTATGGCAGGTCGTGTGAAAGAAGGTGCCTCCACCATCACCCAACAAGTCGCACGCCTTAAGTTTTTATCGATAGAACGTTCCATCGCAAGAAAAGCGCGTGAAGCCTGGCTTGCCATTTTACTCGAACTGGTGTATCCGAAAGATAAAATTTTAGAAGTGTATCTAAATGAAATTCCACTCGGACACGGAACCATTGGTGTGGGTGCAGCTTCTCGGTTTTATTTTCGGAAAGAAGTACAAGATGTTACTTGGGGAGAAGCAGCGATCCTTGCCAGTCTTACCACAAGGCCCACTCAGTTTAGTCCCATCGTCAATCCTGTTTCTAGTTTAAACAAAGTACGGGTTGTATTTCGTAAGTTAGTAGAAAATGGAAGGATGTCAGTGGCTGACGCAGAAAAAGAATATGCGGCCCTTGCAGAATATTATACAAATTTAAATCGTTCTCCGAATGATTCCGCGTTTTCTGACAGGCTCAATCGTTTTCCTTATGTAACTGAATATATCAGAAAAAACCTAATTCGTTCGATTGGTTCTAGTCGCCTTTACAATGGGGGACTTAAAATTTATTCCACCATCCAAATCCGCCACCAAGAAGAAGCGGAGAAAGCACTTTTACCTGCCCTCCAAAGACAAACCATAGAATCCAACCAAAGAGCCTTTCGTAACATTGATGCCTTTGATGATTTGTATGGAAGTGGGTATTCTTTAATTGCCGATTTGTATGACCTTCCTGATTTTAAATTTCATATTTCCAGGACAGAACGTACGTTTTCTTCCGCTTACCAGGAAGATATCCGTGACGAGTTTGCTACTCTGAATTTACTCACGGGAGATGATTTCCTAGGTGATTTGATAGATAAAAACTACACTTCACAAACCACAAAAGACCATCTCCTGCCAGTAGAAGGGTCACTCATTGCCATTCGTCCAGACACAGGATACATCACAGCCCTTGTGGGTGGATCAGGATTTCGTTCAGACAACCAACAAATCCGTCCCTTCCAAGCCTTCCGCCAACCAGGATCTGCTTTTAAACCGATTCTTTATGCGGCAGCAATGGACTATTCTGGGAAAAATCCAGATCCAGAAAAAAACGTAACACCTGCTACACTCTTTGCAGATTCCCCGCTCCAATACCTTATGGAAGACGGAGATGAATGGGCTCCTGAAAACTATAGTAGCGAATACTCAGGGTTTATTTTACTTAGAAAAGCCTTAGAACAATCCAAAAACTCTGTGGCCGTTCGGGTATTAGAACAAGTAGGACTCTCCCACCTAATGGAAAGTTTACGAGGCCTATTACAATTACCAGGCCGAGACATTCCTTATAACTTCAGTGTTTCACTCGGATCCTTCGAACTAACACCTTATGAACTCACAAGGGCCTATGCAGCCCTAGCCTCTGGTGGAAAAACAGTAAATCCTATTTCCGTTTTGTATGTCGAAGACAATGCAGGCAAAGTCATCAAAGACTTTCGCAAAGACTACGAGGATGATGACCGCAAACAAATCATTTCCAAAGAAGCTGCCTTTCTCATCACATCCATGATGAAAGACGTTGTCGAAGAAGGAACAGGTCGCGGGGTTTTATCCTATGGACTGAACCGCAAAGCTTACGGAAAAACAGGCACCACTAATAACTTTCGAGATGCATGGTTTGTGGGTTACACACCCGAACTTGTGACCTCGGTCTGGTTTGGGTATGATGTCGGAACCATTTCTCTTGGACGAGGGATGACCGGTGGGAAACTAGCCGCACCTGTTTGGGGTCGGTTTATGGCAAGGGCTCTCGACCGGGAACCAGCCATCGATTTTCCTTGGCTCGGCGATGTGAAAGTCGTAAAAAAAACTGTCTGCCGGATGTCTGGAAAACTGCCCGGATCCCAATGCCATGACCTATTTGAAGAGTATTTCATCCCACAAACAGCTCCGAAAGACGTTTGTAATGACCATGGATCATCCTGGAACGTAGTGGAATCAAGGCCAAGTCAGCCTTCGACCCAACCAACACATATAGAAAAGAAAAAACCAGAAAAAGTAGAAAAACAACCCACCTCTTCCAAACCGCCAAAACGAAAAAAATCGGTCTTTAGCGGGGATGAGGAAATCGACTACTAAAAAGGCTTGTCAAGAAGACCGAAAATTTTGATTCTCACAGAAGGGGAAAAGGAGCAGGAATGGCAATAGGTAAGGATTCCATCAATAGCGTTATCGGACCAGGGTCGATATTTGAAGGTAAGTTTTATATCGCAGGTTCACTTAGAATCGATGGAAAATTCGAAGGTGATATCAAAACAGAAGACGCACTCGTTATCGGAGAGACCGGTAAAGTAAAAACTAACATCAGTGCAAGAGAAGTCATCGTATCAGGTACCCTCATTGGAAACATCAAAGCAGAAAATGAAGTAAAACTTGAAGGTACAGGACGTATGTTAGGTGATATTACAGCTCCTTACTTAGAACTCCAAAAAGGTGTTGTTGCTAAAGGGAATATTACAATCACAGGCGGCCAGAAAAAAGACGTTCGTAAGATTGTTGAAGAATCCTTTGGTGGTATCAAATCCTTAGATACCAAGGATTAACCAGTCCCTATTAACACATGCTACTTCGGTCTCCTGAAAAGTCTACGATCGGCAAGCATGTGTTACGCTGGGGGAACGTAAATGTAATCCAGGTTTCTCCAGGTAAGTATTTTTACAATCTCCAATCACAATCAAGTGTCCTTCATGGCACAATCGATCTCAACCGCAAGCGGTATCGTATTCTTCCACTACTCGCCTCTTCCTTTATCTTAGCATTCTTTTTGTCCATCCTCGTAGACAAACAAACTTACGAAGAAAGTTTGATGGAAAAAGAATTCCTAAGTATGTCCACGGAAGTGGAAGAAAACGACATCAAAGACAAAGAGGCAAAACTTGCGGATGAAAAATACCTCCAAGAAACAGAAGATAAAAAAATGGCCATCCTTCGTTCGGCAGATCTGGATGCTTTGGCAGAAAACAAAAACAAAAAACTAAAAGTTACACAATACAAAGTCAAAAAGAACGAAACACTTTCTGATATCGCACGCAGGTTCAAACTGTCCGCGGAATCCATAGCGGGAAGTTCTGGAATTAGCCCCGAAGTTTCGATTTTACCCGGACAAATTTTAAACATTCCCAACAAACAAGGTTTAGTTTATAAACTTAAAAAAGGGGATACACTCGCCAAAGTAGCCGATTACTACAAAGTTAAAATCGACGACATATATTCCGAAAACCAATTAGAAGATTATGATTTATTCAAATCCGGCCAAAAGGTTTTTTTACCAGGCGCCATAATCCCAGAAACAGGCCCTGTTTGGAGAATCCCTGTTGTTTCCAAAGTCATCACATCAGGTTGGGGAACAAGATCTTACCCTCAATACAAATTCCATATGGCACTCGACTTACGTGCCAATTACGAATCCGTTTATGCAGCTAGAAAAGGGAAAGTCACCTATTCTGGTTGGATGGGTGGGTATGGAAATGCGATCATCCTCACTCATGATGACAGTTACCAAACTTTATATGCTCACAATTCGAAACTGTTTGTGAAAGAAGGTGACTATGTCAGTGCAGGGAAGGTCATCTCTCGTTCAGGATGTACTGGATATTGTTTTGGCCCCCACCTCCACTTTGAAGTCATCAAAGATGGAAAAAACATAAACCCTACAAAAATCATCAAAGGATTTTCTTACAAATAAAACGGATTAAATACCTATGCTTAAAAATAAACAACACTCTAAACATTCAACTTTCCTAATATTCTTTTGTTTCTTATTATTTGTAGCAAACTTACTGGTTTCCTGTGCCCCTAAAATTGGAGAACAAATCAACAAACGAATTGTGGATCCTTTTGATGAAACCAAAATTTTAAATGTACATTTTATCACTTCTCGTCGGGAAATGACAGTCAAAGACAATTGTGACAGCGCAAGTTTTGGATTCATCACCGACATCAATCCTCATTACGGAATTTGTTTGGTAAACATCCCTTCCCGTCATATTGTAGGTGATATCTCGCTTGACAATGCCCAAGACAAAAACCAATTTTTCCAATTCAAAGGTCGTATCAATACGGACGACAGAGAATTTTTAACGAAAATCAAATCCTCTGCCTCCGAGGAAGTTTTAGTTTTTGTACATGGATTCAATGTGAACTTTGATGAAGCCGTACTTCGTGCCGGACAAATCAAATATGATCTTAAGTTTCCTGGGGAAGTAGTGGTTTACTCTTGGCCTGCCGGAGTCGATTCGGGAATCCTAAACCAAGTGATGGTCAAATCCACTTACGACTTAAACTATACAGAAGCCAAAATCAACCGAGAACCTTTTGCTAAGTTCTTAAACGACATCACTGGTCTTGGAAAAAAAATCCATCTAGTGGTTCATAGTATGGGCCACCAAGTAGTTTTACCTTCTGTGGCAGCACTAGCCAAACAAGGGAAAAGTAAATTTCTATCGGAACTCATTTTGAATGCTCCCGATTTTGACAAAAACGAATTTGAACTCATCCTTTCTGATTTAACAAAATCCTCAGAGAGGATCACACTCTATTGTTCTCCTGGTGACAACGCTCTCATTGCTTCTCAAAAAGTAAATGGTGCCGCGCGCGCCGGAATGTGTTTCAAGTATTCCGGAGTGGATGTGATCAATGTGAATGAAGTGGATGATCCTGTTTTGGGTGTGGGTGGACTTGGCCATGGATATTATTCGTCAAGGCCCATCCTCACAGACATCTACCAAGTGTTACTTGGTGTATCTGTGGAACGTAGACTTTTTATCCGAAAATCTGGCCCAAAAAATGGGGAAAACTTTGTCCTCAGGAAATAGACCTTAGGGAACCACCATCTCTTCCCCAGAATTTAAGGCACGGTTTGTTTTTTGAGGGATCACTTTCTCTTCCGTGCCATCTATTTCATCGTTTGTAGAATCATTCTTTACCACAACCAATTTGAATTTTATCTTTTTGTTTAAATCCAATTGGTCTTTTGATAATTGAACAAGCCTGTCCCCACCTGCAATTTTAGGGTGATTTGTGCCAGGTAATCCCGCAAAAACTACATGCCTCGCATAAGTGACACCTGGTTTGGATCTGGGTGCAGCCAGTGGTTCCATAGGAATCCATCCAAGGCCTTCCACCCACACCTCCACAAATTTATGGTTAAATGTAATTTCTTTAGAGGACTCTGTTGGTAAATAGTTCCAAACTAACCTAGAGGGAATTCCCATACCACGTAACAAGGCCATGGTGACATAGGAATGTTCCGTGCAACCTCCATTATTTTTTTCAATCACCTTGGGTGCTGGTTCAAAACTTCCTGACTTATAGGGAATGGAAGAAACATACTCTTGAGTTTTGGTGAGGATTTGTTTTAGGTTTGTATTTTCTTGGAAAAGAGTATTTCTTTTTTGAACAACAACATCTTCATTAAGTTTCAAAAACCAATCATCTAACAAATAACTTTCCATACCATTTTGATTTTGATTCTTAGATAAAGTCAAATTTGGATTCAAATTCCAATGGATTTTATAGCGAGTGAGAATCGCCTCGTAAACGCTGATATCTCTCGTATCTCCTGCTTTGAGTGGGGGGAAGGTAAGAACCAAACTCCGATTCCCTGCCCCATCGACCTCTTCTACAGCAGAAGGATGGATTACCTCATCTTTTAAGTTTTGAGAACTTGTATTCTGTTTGGGAAGGACTAATTGGTATTTTGTTTCAGGAACATCAATAAGAGCCGTTAACTGAAACTGGTATTGAATTTTGTTTTGGATGGGAGAAAATCGGTAGGCTCTCAATCCATCTGCCACTTCCACTGGAGTTAACAAAGGTAATATGGAATTTTCAAATACCATCCACTCTCCATAAATCTTTGTGATGGGATCAAAAATTAGGAAATGATCTTCGGATAGAGTGACGAGTTTAAAAAGTGCCCGATGGTTAACAGGAAATTTCCATTCTTTTTTGTTAGTAGGATCTTTCGGCGAAAAAACTTGGATGGTATTCCCCCAAAAAGAAGATAAAAATAAAATATCACTTTCTCCGCGTTTGGTGATTCTTTGTACAGAAGAAAAAGGAACTGGGATTTTGGATTCTAATTCCCCCGATTCCAAATCATACACTTCCAATTGTTCAGAAACCAACCTATAGATTTTATGATCCAAACAAACAATATCCTGCCAAGATTTTCCATTGTTTGGCCAAGGGAGTTTTCGATTCACAACCAATGTTTTTGCATCCAAATCCCAAAGAGTTTTTGTTGTTTGGATTAGAATTTTTCCAGAACACTCTGTCCAACCCGTTACCCTTCCCCCGTCCCAAGGAAACTTTTTAGATTCCCCTGACTCTAAATTCCAAATAAGGATGGAAGATTGTTTTGTGGAATCCTTTGTTTGGAAAAACAACCTGCCATCGGTATACAAAACCGATTCAAATAAATCTACAGACTCTGATTCAGGGAAACTCGGATTTGTTTTCCAATTGTATTTGGAACGAATTTCCTTCCATGAAATCGGAACCTCGCCTACACTGACCGCAACTGCAGAGGAAAAGAAACTGAAGAAAAGTAAAATCCACACCAATTTTTTCATTCGATAATCCTTGCCTTTTCCAGAATGGTCTTTAGAGTTTTTCTAATTTATGGATTCTAGAAGAAAGGGAAGTCTTTTTTATTTTGGAGAACGAATTCTCCTCGGAACAGCAGGTCTCGTGACAGAACCTCACTCTCACTATGCAGTGTCCATTTTGGTTTCTTTGACAAATTCTTTCCATTTGTATACAAAATCCGATTCTGTGATCGAATCCCAAGGGATCATCATTCCTCCTAATTTTTATCATAAATTAGATGCTGAGAATTCAGAAATGCTCATCATCCAATTGGATCCGAAATCTGATGAATACAAAAAGATCATTATGGACAATAGTCCAAAAACCATTGATATCAATACGAGACAGAAAATTCAAAATATCGCCGAACCATTGTTTAATGACTCTTTAAATTGTATTTCCGCTCGTATCATTTATAACCAAATCTTATCTTCTCTTGGTTCAGAAACCACACCAAAAAAATATGACAAACGGATTGAGATGGTGATCCAAAAAATCAAAGAAAAAATGCCAAACCCTGTCACTCTCACGGAACTTTCCGAAATTTCAGGAATTTCCACCGATCGGTTTATGCATTTATTTAAAGAAAATATGGGAATTCCACTGAGACAGTATTTATTATGGCAAAGACTTCATATTGCAGCAAAACTTCTGCAAGGTGGCGAAAACTTAACAACGGCTTCTCATGCTGCCGGTTTTAGTGACCAGGCTCACTTGTCTCGAACATTCAAAAAGATGTTTGGAGTGAAACCTTCTTTAATTTTAGGGAGCCAATCCTTAAGTAAGGTTTGTTTTTGCGAAGATTAAGATAGAAAACAAGGGTATTAGGCAAAGTCATTGAATGATAAAATCCGAATCTGGTTTCCCGTCACGGATTCTATCAATTAAATGTAGTTTTAAAACAAAACGAAGGTGAACGACTCACCCTCACCTTTAGTTTACTACCGATCTTTTGTTTAAAGAAATTTTCAAGCTGGTTTATGGGAAAAATCTTTCCAAACACCTTTTTGTTTTAGTTCTGCATCCACAGCTTTTTTCAAATCCAATCGGAATCCGAGTTCAAAAAAAACATCTGCTACCACAAATAACGGAGCTGATACTAAAGCCTGAAATAGGTTATCAAAAAGGGCCGGTCTACTTTTTTCAAAGATAAAATGTCCGTAGAACTGTGCACCCCATCCAATCACTTGTCCAAGACCAAAAATAGTCCAAGCTGCGTTTGCTGGCAATTGCGTTGTGATCCACTCAGAGGTTAGATACAATCCACCAAAAACAAGAGTCGCCACAAATGCAAAGATTACATCTAACGTGTAGTAATACCCAAGTACTGCCAAAGTAAACACAAGGGATGCGGACACATGGAAGCCATTGTATTCAAACAGACTAAAACGGCTTAGCACAACAAACAAAGTGAAGGTGATTAAAGGAACACCGAGCACGTGGATCAAAACATTTCGTTTTTCCTGATGGTAAGCGGAATAAAACGCCATTTCTTTTGCAAATCTCAAGGGAGACCTCCGGGTGTAAAGATCCATACTACCAGAAAGTTCCGAGTCCGACTTGAACGAACCTGTCATTCTTATAAAAATTCTAAAAAATTAGGAATTTCTGCCCGAATCCAGAATGAGCTTCCTGAGAACCAAATTCCGTTTGAAATCGGAGGCAAAGTCCTCTATGAGGATTGGGAACCGATAGATCCAATTGGAATGGTCAGCTGTCCCAGGGAGGTTGATCCGGTGTTTCTCTGGATTTTCCAAAACACCGGGAACTCCCAGTGCCAAATCCTGAAACAATTGGATGGAAAAAAGACTACTTGTTCCAAACACAAAGGAAAGAAGCCCGAGGAGAATTTCATCATCTGATTCTGGTCTTGGTTTTCCTAAACGATCAAAGAAAAATTGGAATTTGGGTTCTTTATCCCCTTCATTTTTCCACCAATCTAGCGCCAAACTTGTGTCATGTGTGGACAAAACGGAAATGGCATTTTCTCTGTATGATTTTTCTGGAATAAATTCACCCGTAGTAAAAGATTTTGTCCAACGAACCACATCAATTCCAATCATTTGGCGTTCGAATAAAGATTCTCTGATAAAAGATGGAACCGATCCCAAATCTTCAGCACAAGGAAGCATGGAAGAAAAGGATTCAAAAATTTCCAATATCTTTTCCCCTGACTCTCTCCAATGTTTTTCCTCTTCTTTGATATGAAGTTCTGATAACGGGTAAAGTTTGGCTTTGGTTTCTTCATTCAGTTCTTGGTATCCCGATTCTTTCCAAAAATCCCAATAAAAGATATAATGATCCGGAATGAATTCATGGATAAGACCGAGTAACTCAAATCTTTTGGGATCCAAACCTACATTCAAAAATTCTTCTTTCGTAATTCCAAACTGAGGATGAAACCAACCACGTAACGCAGTGGAGTCATCTTTTGGGATCGACCAAATCCGATACATCCCAATCACATGATCAACGCGGTAAAGGTGGAAAAAATTCTCCAAATAGGATAACCTTTCTTTCCACCAGGAATAATTTGATTTTTCCAAAACATCCCAATTCAAAACCGGGAATCCCCAAGTTTGTCCAGTTTTTGAAAAATCATCCGGTGGTGCTCCGGCTTGCAGATCCATAATGAAATATTCAGGGTGTTCCCAAACATCACAGGAATTTCTCGAAGTGAGGATGGGCATATCACCTTTTAAGTAAATTCCCATATCTTCGTAATGGGTTTTTAGTTCAGATAACTGATCATAGGCGATCTTTTGCAAATATACCCAAAAAAGGGCCTCTTCTCTTTTTTTAGAAAAAATGTATTCTTTTGCATAGTTAGGATCTAAAAATTCTTTCGGCCATTCCCACCAACCCTCGCCCTTATATTCTTCATATAAAATACGAAAGGTTACATACGAATAACACCAAGGATTTTTTTCCAAAAAGTAAGTGGCCTCATTTATGACTTCTTTTTTGTTTTCTAAAAAGTATTTACGAATGATTTCTAGTTTTAAATTACGAATGCGGATGGGATGGTTTTCTAAAGAACGAATCTCACGTTTACGAGATTTCACATTTAGATCTAGTTTGTATAAAGAAATATAAAGCGGATCAATCGCAAAAGCAGAGATGGCACTGTAAGGTGAATACCCGAAGCCTGTATCATTTAACGGCAGCAATTGGATGATGCTAAAACCAACATCTTTAGCCCAATCACCCAGTGGGTATAAACTATAGATGTCACCACATTCAAAAGAATGTTCAGAAACAATAGAGGGCAGAGATACCAGTACCCCTGCCCTTCTTTGTTTTACATTTTCAAAAAATTCCAAGCCTTATTAAGCGACTGTGACTTCTTTTGATAAGTATACGTCTTGGATGGCGTTCAGTAGTGCAACCCCTTCCTTCATTGGTTTTTGGAAAGCCTTTCTTCCTGAAATGAGTCCCATTCCACCAGCTCGTTTGTTGATCACCGCAGTTTTGATTGCATCTTGTAAATCGTTTTCTCCGGATGCTCCCCCAGAGTTGATGAGTCCTGCTCTTCCCATATAACAGTTTGCTACTTGGTAACGAGTGAGATCAATCGGGTGGTCAGAAGTAAGATCTGTGTAGATACGTTTGTCAGTTTTACCATAAGAAGACTCTTGGTTGAGTACGTTGTATCCACCATTATTCTCAGGTAACTTTTGTTTGATGATATCCGCTTGGATGGTCACACCTAAGTGGTTTGCTTGTCCTGTTAAGTCAGCAGAAACATGGTAGTCTTTGTCTTTTTTGAACGCATTGTTTCTTACATAACACCAAAGGATGGTTGCCATTCCCAGTTCGTGAGCCATTTGGAAGATTTTAGAAATCTCAACAATTTCACGACCAGAATCAGCAGAACCAAAATAAATGGTAGCACCAATCGCAACACAACCTTGGTCATACGCTTGTTTTACGGTAGCAAACAAAATTTGTTCACTTTTGTTTGGGTAAGTAAGAAGTTCGTTGTGGTTGATTTTCAAAATAAAAGGAATTTTGTGAGCATACTTTCTCGCAACCGATCCAAGAACACCAAGAGTTGTCGCAACACCGTTACAACCACCTTCGATTGCCAATTTGATGATGTTTTCACCGTCAAAATAAATTGGGTTTTTTGCAAAAGAAGCACCAGCGGAGTGTTCAATTCCTTGGTCTACCGGAAGGATGGAAACATAACCAGTTCCACCGAGGCGGCCGCTTCCAAGTAAGGTTTGGATGCTACGAAGCACAGGCACAGACCTGTCTGTGGGAGCAAAAATTCTATCAACCCAGTCTGAGCCAGGTACGTGGATTAGTTCTTTAGCGATTTTTGGGGATTTGAATCCAAGTAGGGATTCCGCGTCATTTCCAAGATGTTTCGAGATTTCGTCGAAGTTCAAAGTTGTTCTCCTAAAAAATAAAATCTCGGGTTCTTCCAATGTGACAACATCTTTTTTTGCTCGTCGCCCATCCGCTTGGCCCTAACTTGAATTGAGAGGCAAATTTGAGAGGATCCGCACAATTTCGAATGTTTTTTTCCCTGGCCTGGCTCTTCCTCACACTCTCTTTAGGTGTGTGGTGGTGGATTTTGGGGTTTCGCCAAGCTAAAACCATTTCAGAAATTTCTATCAGTGAAGCAAGGCAAGTAGAACTGGACCGAGTGAATCGGATGTTAAAACTGGAAGGATCTTTTTTTCTTTCTATGTTGACCCTGGGTGGGGTCACTCTTGCCGTTTTATCTTATAGAGATCACAAACGTTCCAAACTCATCTCCGATTTTTTTTCTACAGTTACCCACGAAATGAAAACCCCGATCGCCAGCTTACAGCTGCAAATCGAAGTCCTTCTCGAAAATACAAAAGAACTAGAACTAAAGAAAAAATTAGAAAAAATTTGGAAAGAAAACCAACGCATTGAATCCCAAATGGGAAATGCATTTTATCTGGCAAGCCTCATGCAAGGGGAATCTTTGTATCTGGAAACTCTTACAGTTTCCGATTTATGTGAATCCTATTCCCATCATGAACCAGACCTCCATTGGAATGTTCTAGTTCCCAAAGAAACAAAAGTTTACGTTGATAAAAAAGCTTTTTTTGCCATGTTAAAAAACTTAAGTGAAAACGCAAAACGCCATGGCAAAGCAAAAACCATCAAACTCACTGTGGAAAAATCAAAAGGCGAAATTAGTTTTCTTTTGGAAGATGACGGGAATGGTTTTATAGGGAATAAAAAAAATCTAACTCTTCCATTTTTACGCCATTCTAAAACCAGTGGGAGTGGGATTGGTTTGTACATCGTTAAAAAATTAATCGAAAAAATGAATGGTTCCCTAGAGTTTCCGAACAGTTTGTCCGGTTTCCAAGTGAAACTGATTCTAAAAGAGGTTCCATGAAACCAAGAATTTTACTTGTCGAAGATGACGAGGGTCTCGGCGAAACTTTAAAAGAACGATTGGAACAAGACCGGTATAGAGTTAAGTGGGCAAAAACGGCACAGGAAGCAGAGACCCTTTTTTCACCGAACCAATTTGATTTGGTGGTTCTTGACTTACGACTTCCGGACGGAAATGGCTTCCAACTAGCGGAAACTTTTTTATCCAAAGAAAAGGACATCCCTTTTCTATTTCTCACCGCCCAAGCGGGAGCCCAGGAGAGGCTTCGCGGGTTTGAACTCGGTGCTGCCGAATTTATCCCCAAACCATTCCACTTAAAAGAATTTCTCATCCGTTTGGAACGGGTGGTTGCCCAAACCAGGCCCCACTTCGGCAGGAAATGGAAAATGAACGAAGTGGAAATTCACTTGGATTCTTTCCTTGTGAAAAAAGAAGACGGAACTTCGGTTTTACTCTCGAAGAGGGACTGCGCCCTCCTTGCCCTCCTTCTCTCCAATGTGAGAAAGGTCTTTAGCCGTTCTGAAATTTTGGACAATATTGTAGGTGAAGAAAGTTTTCCCACAGAAAGAACCATAGACAATGCCATTGTCAGACTTCGGGACGCACTCGGAGAAGATTCCATCCGCAATGTGCGCGGCGTGGGTTACCAGTGGGTGGCCGAAGTCTTCCCTCTAAATTAAGAATCCCCATTGGGGAATTGGGCCCTTTTACCGATACTTTTAGGGTGAAACAAGGATTCATTTTATCTCTAGCACTTGCAATCGTTCTCTCCTTGTTTTCGCATTCTCTTGGTGCCTGGGAAACAGACATCGATTACAACTACGAATACGAAAAAAACGGACCTTATACCAAGTTTTCTGATTGGGTTCCTTACAAACTCCATAAATGGGAACCAAAGTATTTGGAAGATTTTTATGAGTTGTACAACCTCAAACAACATTATAACGATAACGAAATTAGAAAAAATATCTATTGGTTAAAAATTGCTCTTGGGAAAAGATTCCGTCATCCCAAACATTCTTTATGTGAAACCAAAACAGAAAAAGAATATTATAAATATAGAAACTTGATGTTTATGCATATCAACATCCAAATCATGCGTTCTTACATGCGCCTTGCTTCTAAATTTGACAAACGCCATGTGTATTTTTACAATTTAGATTTTGCCCACGAACTCAAAGAAAGTTTTGGTGTGGCCGAAGCCTTTTATAAAGAAGCCATACCTTATTGGGAAAAAGCAAAAGACTACGCAGACAAAGCAAACGAAGTTCCTGTGGATTTGGATTTAGGAACCATTGAAACAGAACGTTATGAAATTGTGACAGGTAAATTAGATTTTGGACATATCATTGAAAACCACTTAGATCGTCTGGATGGAAAAAAGAAAATTGTATCTGAGTATTTAGCTAAGTATCCAGAAGCAGATGCCAAAGCCCTAGATTTAGCGGATAAAGAAAATTAAAATTCCATAAACAGAACGGCAATGTCGTCATGAATGATTCGTTCTTTATCAATCAAACAATTAGCGATCATTTTTTTAAGTAAGGCATCTGTGGAATCGGATACTGAAATCATTTCTGAAAGTTCTTGTAAAAAGATATCTAGCCCAATGTATCCACCTGTCTCTTCTTCTAATTCATAAATTCCATCCGAATACAGTAACAAACGATCCCCTTCTTCGAATGTTTTAGAAATTGTTTTCCCTTCCCAAGTATCCAAAAGTAGAATCGGATACATTTCATCCTTAACCAACTTCATAACTTTTTCATCTTTTTTCCAAAACACAACGGGTGGGTGGCCTGCAAAACTAAACTCGATCCTTCTTTCCTTTGGGAACAATCGAAGGACACAAGCAGAGATATGATGTTTAAAAATAATGGTTTTTAAATCCAGATGCATGGCTGCAAGGATGTCTGAAGGACTTGATTCCAATTTAGAATGTTTTTTAAAAGAGACTGCGGCAATTCCGGAAACAAGAGCCGATGAAATTCCATGCCCAGAGATATCTCCAAAAAATATATCAATGTTTCCTTCCGTTGTTTTTTCGTATAAAATTAAGTCTCCGCCAATTTCATCATAAGGCAAAAACCGCGATTGAATTTTTACATTGGGAATTTCACCAAAATCCTTAGCAACCCAAGCCTCTTGGGTTAATTTAGCGAGCGCTAAATCTTCTTTTACATCAGAATAAAATCTCTGTAAGATTTTTTCTTTTTTCATCAGTTTGATTTCATTTTTGGCCCGCACCAACCCTTGCGAAACAAACCCAGCTATCAGACCTAACAGTTGCTTAGTTTCTTCTGACCAGTCCCCTATCCTTTCAAAGGTGGTAATTCCGAGAATCCCAATCACACTTCCTTCATCTCGCAAACCCACAACAAGGATGGAGCGAACTTCTGCTCGTTTAAAAAGATCCAGATGCCATGGTTCATCGACCATAAGAGAAGTATCAGCAATATGAATCACACCATCACCTGCCAAAATTCCCAATCGTTCGGGATTCATTTTTGCTATAGGTAGTTTGGTTCCAACTTGGAAAAGAGAAGGCATACCTTCTAACACCCATTCATGGGAAACAGAAAGGAATTGTTTGTCTTGAGAAATTTCAGCAGCAAAAACTCGGTCAGCCCTGGAATATTTTCCCAGTTCCTCTAAAGCAAACTGAATGGCATCGGATACAAATTCAGCTTTCGAATGGACAAAGGTTTTCGATACTTCCGTAACAATCTGCGATAATCGTAAAAGTCCCGAGAGTTTGACTTCTGATTCCCTGATAGACGAAATTTCAATTTGTTGTCCCCAAATTCTGATGAGTTTATCCTCTTTCACTTGGCCACGAGAGTTTACTAAAAAAATACGTTGGTGGCCGTCGGACAACTCAACAAAGTATTCGTAATTTTCCAATTGGTAGGAATCGGCAACGAACTTACGGAGTAAATATACAGATTTTAAACTGACTAAGTCTTTTAAATACTTACCAATGATTTCATGAACGGAATTGTATCCAAAAAAACGGGCCATAGCCAAATTACAATCCCGGACAATGCTGCGACTCCAGATGTATTGCAACTGCTCCTCTTCGGAAAGGGAGATCGGCATAGGAATGTCTAATTCGTAACACCAAATGGCATCTTTGGAAAGGTGGATGAAGCTCTCTAAGTGTTGGTAACGACCATAATCGGGTTCTCGAGAACTCATCTAGATTCTAACCTTTAAGATTCTTCGGCCATTGCCACAAAAAAAACATATTTAAATGAGAATCCGAAATTTTTCCGAATTCTTTTCGAAAATGATTCGATTCCATTGACCAAAATCACCCAGTAATAGATTGTACTTCGAAATGGCGGAGGCTTAAATAACGCTTTTTTGCGCTAAATTTAAGCAAAATGTTTTCAATAAAAGCATTTCGTTGAATATCCAGGCAATTAGTTGTATTCAAATTGCTTAGAAACTCCACGAAACCCTTATATTTAGGTCGAAATGCCTTGGTATAAATCTTGCATTTAATGAGACATCAGATTACAACAATCAGACCGACCTCTGAAAGAAGGAGAATCAAATGCAGTTCGCAACCCCAAAATTTACTTCCGGAAAGGAAGTGGTTGAGTATGCCAAAAAAAATGGAGTCATTTTCTACGACTTCCGCTTCACGGATATCAAAGGAATGTGGCATCACGTTTCTTATTATGTGAATTCAGTTGATGAAGAAACATTCAAAGGAATTCCTTTTGATGGATCTTCCATTGCTCGTTGGCAGCCAATCAATGCTTCTGACATGCAATTACACCCAGAAATTTCTACGGCTTTTTTAGATCCGTTCACAGCTGACAAAACACTCGTTATGTTTTGTGATGTATGGGACATCTACAAAAAACAATACTATGAAAAATGCCCACGATCTATTGCAAAAAAAGCATTAGAGTTCATGAACAAATCCGGAATCGCAGACACTGCATACTTTGGACCTGAAAATGAATTTTTTGTTTTCGACAGCTTAAAAGTTCGTGATGAGATCAACTGCCAATACTACGAATTGGATTCTAACGAAGGGATCTGGAATACCCACTCAGAAATTCCAGGTTCAAACAACACAGGAAAAATCAACTTCAACTCCGGACACCGTCCTGGAACTAAAGGTGGATATTTCCCAGTAGCTCCGATTGACTCTCAAGTTGACCTTCGCGCTGAATTTGTAAAAACTCTAGAAGCTATCGGAATGGAAACTTTTGTGGTTCACCACGAAGTGGCACAAGCACAAGGGGAAATTGGAGTTAAGTTTGGAACTTTGATTGAAGCGGCTGACAACGTTCAAAAGCTAAAATACATCGTGAAGATGGTGGCTCATAAACACGGAAAAACAGCTACTTTTATGCCAAAACCACTTTTTGGTGATAACGGTAACGGTATGCACGTTCATATCTCTCTTTGGAAAGGTGGAAAAAACCTTTTTGCTGGAGACAAATACCAAGGTCTTTCTGACTTCGCATTCAACTATGTTGGTGGAGTTTTGAAATACGCAAGAGCTTGTGCTGCGTTCACTAACGCATCCACTAACTCTTACAAACGACTCATTCCTGGATTCGAAGCTCCGTCTATCTTAGCATACTCTGCTCAGAACCGTTCTGCTTCTTGCCGTATTCCTTTTGTGAGCGGTGAAAAAGCAAAACGTGTGGAATTCCGATTCCCAGATTCAACAGCTAACCCATATTTGGCGTTTGCTTCTCTTCTTATGGCTGGTATGGCTGGTGTTGCTGAAAAAATCGATCCAGGTCCTGCACGTGAAGAAGATCTTTTTGAACTTTCATTGGACGAAATCCGTGAAAAAGGAATCCGCCAAATGCCTCACACACTTCGTGAAGCAATGGAAGAGATGCTTGCTCAAAGAGAAATTTTCAAACAAGGTGATGTGTTTACAGAAAACTTTTTGCAAACATACCAACACTACAAATTTGAAACAGAAATTTGGCCATGGGAAGGTCGCCCTCACCCATACGAATTCCTCACTACTTACTCTTGCTAAGAGAAAAGGCCCCGGCAACAGTCGGGGCTTTTTTTTGTTTACCATTCTTTATCTCTTCAAAAAATGACAAAAGAACTAAAGATTTAGTTCAACCAAACGATCTAAGGTGATAGGGCGAGGTAGCTCAGATGGTTAGAGCACAGGATTCATAACCCTGAGGTCACGGGTTCGACTCCCGTCTTCGCTACCAAAGATCGAGAGGACAAGGTATGAAAAAAACAAACCGTTTGTTTTCAATTCTGGTTCTGGTATTATTTGCCGGTTCCATCCAAGCAGCTGACTTTCCTAAATGTAAAGAGGCCTGCGATAAGTTTTACACCTGTACAGTGCAAGTGAACCCAAATGCTTCTGAAGAGCAAAAAAACACCCTAAAAAAAGGCTGTGAGTTTAACTGTAACCGACCAAAATACTACAACAAAATTGCTGGATGCCTCACTAGTGGTGATTCTTGCAAAGCCTTCTCTTCTTGCATTATGAAAGAAATGCAAGCCAACAAGTAACAGAAAAAATAGACCCATTAAAAAAACAAAAACTAAGACGATTACGGTTCGTATCGCCTTGGTTTTTTATGTACTCTTATATTTTTTTTTAAACAAGGGCCTGGAACCGACTTAGTTGTCAGTTCCAGTTTTTTGTGTGATTTGTTTGGAGAGTGATTTGGCTTCATCTAATCGAAGAGAAAGGATCTTGGAGATTCCTGGTTCTTCGTTGGTGACTCCAAAGATGGCATTGGCCCTTGAGATCGTGGACTGTGCATGGGAAACTACAATAAACTGCGTTTTGTCTTTGAACCGGTCAAGGATCTGACAGAACCTAAGTTTATTTGCTTCATCCAGAGCTGCATCAATTTCATCTAAGAAACAGAATGGACTTGGTTTGACCATGTAGATAGCAAATAGAAGTGCAATCGCCGTGAGAGATTTCTCTCCCCCGGATAACAATCGTAAGTTCTGCACATGTTTGCCTGGAGGTTCGGCCATAATCTCCACTCCGGAATTGAGAGAGTCCTCTTTTTCCGTAAGTTCCAGTGTGGCCCTTCCCCCATTAAATAGTGTAGAAAAGGTTTCCTGGAAGTTTTGTTTGATTTTTTCAAACGTTTCTTGGAAAAGTTTCTCCGACTCTTCGTTGATTCGTTTCAAAACTTCTTCGATGTCTTTTTTGGAACTTTCGATATCAACCTTTTGTTTCAGATTGTGTTCGTAAATTTCTTTGATGTTACGATACTCTTCAATCGCTAGTGGATTGATCGAACCTAGAAGTTGGATTTCCGATTTAGCAGAACGTAATCTTCTTTCCTCAGCCTTTTGGTCCAGTTCCAATCCCCCACGTTCTGTTTCCAATTCGGAATCGGTAAGAGAGTAATCATTGTACAACTCTTCCACAAGGGAATCAATTTGAACTTTGAGTGCGGAACTCGTTCTTTCTTTTTCAGACAAAAGTGGGAGGAGATTTTGGAACACTTCTTGGTTTTTTGTGATATTGGACTTAATTCCGGAAATTTCTTCCACAAGTGACTGCAGGGTTTCTTTTTCCGATTCCAAAATTCGACTCATCGATAGGAATTCTTGGTAAGATTCTTCGATTTCTTTTTCTAAAACCTCAACTTCCTTTTCCAAACTATCTTTCTTTTCACGAATCACAGACTCTTGTTCTTTTGCCCCTAAAATCCGTTTTTCAATCTCACCAATCCTTTCATCTAGGACGGCAATCTCCTTTTGTTGGTTTTCCAAACGAGAATTGGATTCCAGAAGTTTTTTCTCGAGTTCCACAATATGAGTTCTTGTTTCTTCCCAATGGCTTCTATGCAAAATGATATTACTTTGGTGGTCCCGAATTCCCCGTGTTAGGTTTTCGTTTTCTAAAATTAAATCTTCGATTTCTTGGTCTATCGATTCTTTTTTAGAAAGGATTCCGTCTTTATCAAAAAGTAAGTTTCTAAAATCATCTTCTCTTTTCAAAAAGGATGTGAGTTTTTCGGAATAAAGATCGAGTTTGATTTCACGTAAGTCAGAAATCCCATCCTTCAAATTCGATGATCCCAACTGATTTAAAGCCGATTCTAATTTGTTTCGGTACAGTTCTAAATCAGAAAGAAGGTCAGCTTTGTCCGTATTACGAATTTCTTCCCCTTCTCTAGATTCCCTTTTTTTGTTTTCTAACTCTTGGATGAGTTCGAGGATTACTGTTTTTTGTTTGTCTCGAAGGGTAATATGGCGTTTTTCATTTTCCTGAATCCTACCTTCCTTTTCTTCAATGGACTTTTCTTCTTCTTTGATGGAAAGTTCTAAGGATACACGTTTTGATTCCAAACTTTGGATCTCTTCTTGCAAAGTGGACTGGATTTCTCTTTGGCGTTCATTTTCCTGTTCTATCGCCCGTTTTTCAACTTCGAGTTTGATTGTGGCCTGGTTTTCTGTTTCTAAAGCAGAAAGAATTTCTCCAATCCGAAGTTCATACTCCAAAATAAAGGTTTTGTTTTTGGCTATTTTTTCTTTTTGGATTTGGCTTTTAGAAAGATGATCAAATAACTTTTTATCAATTTCAGCAATCTCTCTTTCCTTGGCCTCTTTGGTGGTTTCTTTTTCAGAAATCAAATTGGTTTCGTTTTGGATGAGAGATAGAATCGATTTATTTTTTTCGCGGATCTCAAGTAGATCTTCATCTGACTTTTTCATCCGACGTTTAAAATCTCTGAGTTTTAGAAACCTTAGGTTTTTGTCAGACTCATCCAAATCGGATTTGAGTTTGAAATACTGTTCCGCTTTTTCCGATTGTTTTTCTTTGACTTCTAGGTCTTTGACCATAGAGTTCATAATGTCTTGGATGCGCAGAAGGTTTTGGTTGGTATCATCCAACTTCTTTGTGGCTTCTTTCCGATCCAGTTTGAACCGAGAAACACCCGCTGCTTCTTCAAAGATGGCCCTTCTTTCCTCTGGTTTGGAATTGAGGATTTGATCCACTCGACCTTGTTCTAAAATACTATAACTAGATTTACCAATTCCTGTATCGAGAAGGGTTTTTTCGATATCCTTTCTTGTAGTTCTGATATCATTGAGGTAATATTCGTTTTCCCCATCCGGATACAAACGACGAGTGATTTTTACTGATGGAAAATCAATGTTGAAAAAATGGTCATCGTTATCAAAGAGAATGGAAACTTCGGAAAAACCAGCAGCTCGCCTACTCTCTGTTCCGTGGAAGATGACATCGTCCATCTTTTCGCCTCGGAGTCCCTTGGCACTTTTTTCTCCAAAGACCCACTTGACTGAATCGACGATATTTGATTTCCCCGAACCATTCGGCCCGACGACAGCAGTAAACCCGGGATCAAAAGTAATCTCCGTCTCATCTGCAAATGTTTTAAATCCAACAATACTTAGGCTCTTTAAATGCATATATGTTTCGCCGTTCGATTCCTTAAGTTTCCCAGTTGACACCACTTGGGAGACATAAGAAAAAACCTTAGATAGTATTATGTCCCAAATTATCGATCCGATTTCCAGTGAAATTTTTGAAAGAAAGCCGTACTTACAAAATTATTTCAGAAACTTCTCATCCGATCTCCATTGGGAATTAGGTTCTGCAAAGAAACCAGGGGAATATTATGTCTCATTAAACGGGGAACCACTCTCTTCTTCCTTCTCTCCCCTAACACAAGCCATTCGACTTTTAGATACTTATTCCTTACGTTCCACAGATATTGTGATTTTGTTTGGGCTTGGAAATCCCCACCTCATCCAAAAGATCAGTGAAACTTTGGCACCAGGTCAGATCTTCATTTTAATTGGAGATGATGAAACACTAATCCCTGTTATCTGGAATAAAATTTTAATCCCTGTTTTACAAGTTCCCGGTAGGCATTTGTTTTCAGGAGATGCATTTTTTCCCTTATTTTTTAACTATTTAGAGTCTTTACCAATCGAAAGAGTGAGTGGATTGAAAGTCATTCGTAACCCAACCGACACAAATCGGAACCTGGTCTTTCGTGAATTAGAAGAAAAAACCCAAACTGTATTTTCAGCCAAGATGAGTGATCTACTCACCAAGTTTGAATTTGAGAGGTTATGGATTAAAAACTCCATTTGGAACTTGGTTCATGTCGGAAAAGAATCACCTGTCCGTTATCCCATCTCTTCTTTAAGGGAAAAATTCAAAGGACTTACCGCGGTACTCGTGTCAGCGGGTCCAAGTCTTAGAAAAAATCTTTCCTGGTTGCAATCGGTGAGAGACAAAGTTTTTGTTTTATCCTGCGATACTTCTCTGAAAGTCCTGATCAAAGCGGGGATTGAAGCCGATGGTGTTGTCACACTCGATGCCCAAACCAATTCCTTTTTTCATTTTATGGGAGAGTCTCTAACCCAGATTCCTCTTTTTGCAGACTTGGTCAGTTCCCCCACACTCCTCAGAGAACCGATGTTCCAATCTGTCGTGCATTCCGTCACAGCCAAATACCAAGTAGACGCCGAAGGATCACTTGTCCGGGAAGTGACAGCAGGAGGCGAACTCGCCGAACAAGTATTTCGCGAAGTGGGAGATATCCAATCGGGGGGATCAGTGGCAACCACAGCCTTTGATATGTTGCGCTTTATGGGTTTTACTTCTGTGTATTTTCTTGGCCAAGACCTTGCCTATTCAGGAAGAGAAATCCATTCTACAGGAACCCATCACAATGAAAAATGGCTCACCCTTCTCAACCGGAAAAACAGCTTAGAACGAATCAACGAGGTCATCATTCGCAAAAGAGAAACTCGGTTTGTTCCAAGGGCTGGTAACGAAGGATCTGTTCTTACCGATTATGTTTTGGATTTATACAGGCACTGGTTTGAAGAGTCAGCAACCACTGTGACCGAAATGAAACTCTTCAATGTAAATGAAGACGGAGCAGAAATTACCGGAATCCAGTCTCTCAGTCCAGAAAAGGCAAAAGAAATTTTGAATGAAATTCCAAACCACAATTACCCTTGGAAGGAACTTGCCATTTGGAATGTAAATTCCTACAACATAAATGGATTTGAGAAATCGCAAACAAACGATACTTTGCACTCTCATGCAAACCAAGGAAAAACAAAAAATCTCAAAGAAATTCCTTCCTACCTAAATCCACAAGGTTCAGAAAACCTATACAATAGAATCCAAAAAGATTTGGAGTTTATGGAAGATGGACTTAAAAAATTTGAAGAGAATACGGAAGTCCAGTCTTTCCAAGAATCAGACATTTGGATATGGATGCGGGAACAATCGTATTTACGAAGGATGGTGCGAAAAACAGAAATTTATATTTTACGTCATAAAGACTTGGAACTTGTAAGAAAGAACCAACTCATGATCCAATCCATCAAAAAAGAAATCAGGTATTTAAAACGAAGTCTTTATCCAATGATGGATTCATTTCCAGAAAAAGGATGAAAAACAGAATTGTCTTCAAACTCAGGAAAATAATCAAAAAATAATTTTTGCGACACCACTCGGTAAGCAAAGGGATTTTTTTCCGCATAACCATCTGTATATGGCATAGCAGGTAACTGGTGGAAGTTAATCCTTTCTTCAAAATTGATAAAATCACGACGACTGAGTTCTGGTCTTAACTCTAAAACAGTTTCTTTGAGTAAGTTCCAATCCAATTTAAAACTCATCCTTGCCCCACGAAAGGCCGGTGATCTTTCCAGTAAATTGACAAGTCGTTTCACTGGACAATCCATATGGTAGTATTTGGTTGCATACACTTTGACAAACCTTGCGGCAAGACCCATCGGTTCCCAAATGAGTTCGGATTCGATATTTTCGGATTCTTCTTTTTTGATTTCACTGAGAACAATATGTAATTCTGGAATGGATTGCCGACCTGTCATAATCAAAGTAGATTCTTCCATTCCAAATTCCCCATAATACAACCATTTGTAGAAGTCCTGGATTTCTGCTTCTGGGTGGTCTTCTACAAATTTGGTTAGAAGAAAAAGTTTTTCTTTATTTGTGAGAATAGATTCGCGTTCAGTTTGCATTTTGTGTAGCTCGTAGTTCTTTACCTAACACCAAACGTTTGATGTTTTCTCTATGTGAATAGGAAATGAGGAAAAAAGTAGCGACTAACACAAAAAAGATGATTGGTTGGTATTCGGAATCCGGAATGTACTTTGTGGTTCCAAAATACCAGATAGGCATAGAAAGGGTTGCCAAGATAGAACCAAGGGAAACAAATCCAGAAATTTTATAGACTATAAAAAAAATCACAACCGCACAAACGGTAACGATGGGAACTAGAGTCATATACACACCGAGCGCTGTGGCCACTCCTTTTCCACCTTTGAAATGAAGGAAAGGTGTGAATGTATGACCAAGGATGGCAACGGATCCAAGTAAAATCTCGGTGGTTGTCAGAGAATAAGGTGATTCAATATAAGATGCAGCAATGACGGGGATGGCACCTTTGAGTGCATCCAAGAAAAGAGCGATGATTCCATACTTCCAACCGATCACACGACCCACATTCGTGGCACCGATATTACGGCTGCCGTGTTCGCGGATGTCAATCCCCCGCACTTGTTTGGCCAGAAGATACCCGACCGGAATGCCACCTAAAAGGTAACTCAATAGGATTGCAGCAAGAATCATTCCTTGCCCTCCTTACCCTCGTTTCTGTTCCGAAGTTCGATCTCAACCGCTAGGCCATCCAGCCCGAACTCCGCTACTATACTCTTTCGGTAAAAGCTCAAAATATTTGACGGAAAGAGTTTCGTATCATTGACGAAGAATAATATTTTAAAAGGAATCTGGGAGACTTGCGTGGCGTAATACACCTTCGGAGGTCGATTCGATGCCTTCTGAACCTTATTTTTTCCTCCCCATTTGCTTAACCAGTCATTTAAGGCACGGGTTGTGAGCTTTTTCTGAGACTTTTCATAGAGAGCCACCACCGATTCCAGGAGTTTGTGGGTGCGGACTTTCTCTTTGGCAGAAAGGGAAATGAGGGGGCGTTCCTTCAAAATGGAAAGTTTTGCTTCCATCCGGTCTTTGTAGTGTTTCCAAGAATTGGATTCTTTTTCAGGAACCAGATCCCATTTGTTCACAGCCACAATCATGGGTTTCCCCAGTTCTTGGATTTCCCCAAAAATCTTTTTGTCAAATTCACCTAGACCTTTCATGGCATCCACAAGAAGGACAACCACATCTGCTTCTCCCAAACTATGGAGGGTTCGTTTGTAAGAATAAAATTCTAAACTTTCTCCGGTTTTGGATTTTCTGCGAATCCCAGCCGTATCAATGATTTCTAATTTTTGATTTTGAAAATAGAACTGATCGGAAACAGAATCTCTAGTGGTTCCTGGTACATCACTCACCACAGCACGTTTGTAACCGAGAAAGGTATTCAGTAACGACGATTTACCGGAGTTAGGTTTTCCAATGATGGCAATTTTGCAATACGGATCTTCCGGCATTTTGATTTTGTCTGGAAGAAAAAAATTGATTTTTTGGTAGAGAAGATCAAAATTCCTTCGACCCAGGGCCGAGATGGGCAGGAGTTCGTTTAACCCTAGTTTGTAAAATGGTTCCAAATCATATTCATCTTGTTCAGTATCCACTTTGTTGATGAGAGTTAGGACCATCTTATCTTTTAAGATTTCATCTTTTTTAAATAACTCGATGAGTCTATGATCATACTTACGTAAATCTTTATGATCGATCACATGAAGGATAAGATCCGAGTTTCGTAAATGTTCAAAGGCTATCTCAATGATTTCTTTTGAGATTTCATCAATGTTTTCAATATCGAGGCCGGGAGTGTCTGACAATGTGAAGGGAATTTTGAATTCCGATCTTTCTACTGTCTTTTGTAAAACGTCTCTTGTTACACCGGCTGTATTTTCTGTGATGGCACTTTGTGCGCGGAGGATGGCGTTGAATAGTGTGGATTTACCCACATTTTGTCTACCAACAATGGTGACCACTGGAAGTCCTTTCATTTGCGTAGGTGTTCCTTCATGGCTCTTTCCATATCGATTTTGGCTTCCTTTTTCTGAATGTCGTCACGTTTGTCGTAAAGTTTTTTTGGTTTGGCTAAAGCGACATCTATCTTCACCAAACGGTTGTTCTTAAAGAAACAGCGAGTGGCCACAAGAACCAAACCCTTCTCTTTGATGGAACGATCAATTTTTTCAATTTCTTTTGCTTTTAAGAGGAGTTTACGGGGACGAATCTCTGGATGATTCGCATAACCCCCATTCTTGTAAGGAGGGATTTGAAAGTTTTCCAAAAACACTTCTCCGTTCCTTACTTTGGCAAAACAATCGGTAAGATTTCCCTTTTTTTCACGAAGGGATTTTACCTCAGATCCTGTGAGTACGACACCTGCCTCGAACGAATCTAAGAGTTCGAAATTGAACTTTGCCTTTTTATTGATTAAAGGATCGGTTCCGCGTGGTTTGTCGTCTTTTTTGGTTTTGCCCATAATAATTATTGCCTAAGCGAATGGTGAATTTGCACAAGTCTTGCAATTTCAGCCCCAATCAAATTTGGCATGGAATAAAAGTTATCTGCCGTAATTTGGAGGGAGTCTTGGAACACATGTTCCGCAATGTAGCGAGACCCAAGTCCCACCCCTAAAAATACATAATTTTTGTCCTGGTTTTTCAGTACAGCTTCTTTCAACTTTCTGGTATCAAAAGACGAAAGTTCGTCCTCAATATAGGTCTTGGCCCTTTGCCCGCGAAAGTCAGAAAGGATCACAATGATCTTAGTTTGGGCATCCGGCGAAAAAAACCGCTCTGCATTGGAGAGAACTTGGAATTCGGGAATGCTGTCCCCATGCCAATTTTTACAAAGAGCAGAAAATACCTCTTCTTCCTTTTCCGCTGTGTAATCTTCTTCAGCTGATTTTAAGTTAAAAATATCCACTGTGTCTTTGGAGTTTTTAATATCACAGAAAGTATGGACACTGGTTTTGATATCATGTTCGTTTAGGATATGCAAACTTACAAGGAGAGCCGAAAGCATCGCAATCGAATATTCAAAGTTAAAGATCCTACGGCATTTTGAAACAAGGAAGGTGACTTCTACACCTTTTAGTTTTTCATCATTTTTTTCAATGATGGTTTTATCGAAGATTTTAGTATCTCCCCTTCCACTTTTGTATGAGATGTATTTTCTTGCATCCACCCTTGACCCTTCGTTTTTATACATCCGATGGATGTCAATTTCTGGATCAAAGAGTTGTTCTAAATTGAGTTCCACCTCTTCGAGTTCTTTACCAAAGACGGATTTAAACTCTTCAAGACCTACCATAATGGAATAGTCCCAAAGGAGGCGGCGTTTTTTTAAGAATTGTTTGTAGAGTTCTTCGGTTCGGTAACCCCAAGCACCACCACCACCTTGTGGTTCTCCTTGGCCTTGGTTTCCTTGGGTGTCTTCGCCATACCATGCGTCGGCCCCTTCTTTGATTTTGCCACCGGTTTCGGGGGTATTGATTTCAATCCCCCGTTTGGTTTCTTCCCCAGAGTTTAGCTTTTTTGCAACGCCTGTTAGCGGGTCACGTTGGTGTAGTTCCGGATCCCACCAATTTTTTCGATTTAGTCCTGATTCAACCGTAAACGTTTTTTTTTTCTCTTCGATTTCCTCGAAGAGTGTTGAGACGACTTCTACTCCAGAAAGATAACCTTCAAGGAGTCTTTCGAGTTCTTTTCTTTCTTTGGGGTCAGCAATTTGGTTGGTATAATAAATTTTTCCCCCGCGAATGGCGATGTCTTTTACATCGGTTTGGTTGTAGCGGTAGATATGATTTTTCCATTTTAGGAGATTGGCGATTCCAAATCGGTATGGCATTAGGTTTGCCGAACCAATGGTACGTTTGTCTGCGAGTTCCTTAGCTTTGAGATGGAAACGTGCAAGCGAACGAGGAAGAACCCCTTCCGGAAGATAGAACTCTAAAATTTCTTCTAATACTTTTACATCTTCTAGTTCGGGAAAAAGGATTGGTGTGAAACGGTTCCGAAAAGCACGAGATATCGTTGTTACCGACTTGGATGCACGAAATGACTTCATTCCAAACACAATGGATTTTTCTGTGAGTTGGATGGGTAGATATTCGCCGGACTCTGGTGGCAAAGTGAGGGAACGTGCATCATCCGTTAACATATTCATCTTTTCCACAAGTTCTGCACCAGCAGACTCAAGTCCAGATATAAGAATGATATGACCTTTCCGAATAGAACGTGTTAGTGGGCCATCCACCCAAGTCACACTTTCGATATTTCCTTCTTCAGTGGGTTTTAGAGCACCCACAACGTCAGATGTGTGCATCCCTTTGGATAACATCACAGACTCAAGTTCGATTCCTGTGAGCTCTGTAAAAAGTGGTAAAAACTCTTGTGGGTCTTGGTCTTCTCTATATTCGACTAAGATGTTTTCTTTGGCTTGGATGGCGGTGAATACTTGGTCAAGAAAATGTAAAACTGGTTCTGGAGTGGGATAAGTAGAAAGAAGGGAGATAGTCTTTTTTTCGTCCCAAGTTTTGATTTCTTTGTCATTCCAAAAAATCGTAGAACCTTGCACATAACCTTTGGTAGGAACGAGTTTCACCGAACCACCAAACTCTGATTCAATGAGTTCTCTTTGTTTGGCTTTGTCTTCTTTTTTTCGGAATGGTTCTTCGAATAAGTACAGAGCTTCTCTTGCGGCAACAGCCTTGTCTTTAGCACCAAATAAAACCAATCGGTTACAATACTTTTGTAGGGTTCTTAAGTTAAAGTGGTATTTTTCTAAATCACCTTTTCCAATTTCCCCTGATTTGATCCGAGATTCCGATTCCAAACTAATCCGAATGATTTGTTTGAGAACCTCTTCCCCAAGCATGGGATAGAGTTTTTTTAAAATAAAAAACATTTCATCGGGAGAGTATGGATCAACGTAAACAACGGCAAAATGTTTGGTGATATCGAAAGGAAGAGGTTTTCTACCTTCAAATCCTTCACTGGGGTTTTGGGTTCCGATAAACCAGAATCCTGTTTTTCCATTTACTCTTTCCCCACTCCCTTCCAAAAGATCTAAGTAGTTGGATTCGTAGACAGAAGAAAACCGTTTGATGATGTTTGGTGCACAAAGGTTCATCTCATCGGCAACAAAACTAAGTCCTTCTGACAAAGCATTGGTGAGAGGGCCATTCGACCATGTGAAACCTTTTCCATCCAGCAGGATGCGGTAAGAACCAATGAGGTCTTCTGGCAATGTGTCTTCGTTAAAACTAAACCGAAGTGTGGGTTGTTTGCGAAGAGAGTTGATATAATAGATGAGTGCATTTTTTCCAACACCAGCATCGCCCACAAGGAGGACAGGAATCCCTTCGAGCATGGGGTATAGAATTTTTTGTAAGGTTTGTTTTACCGAGTCGGTTTCGACAAGGCTAGAAGGGAAAACGGGAAACTTACTCGTGGGCGGGAGAACCGGCACTTTCACATCAGCGATGGTAACAAATTCCATATCCTTCAGATTTCTACCCATTTCCTAGGTGTAAACCAAATTCTATTGACCCGTATCTCCCCAAAAAACCATGATGATTCCATGGATTTCGCAAATAGAATGTATGGGATTGATTCCTCCCCCATCCGCAAGGCTTTTGAGCTCGCACGGACCATCCAAAACCCGATTAATCTCAGTATCGGCCAACCGCACTTTCCTTGCCCACCTAACATTATCGAGGTTTTAACTAAAGCGGCACAGGACGGGAAAACTTCTTACACCTTAACTGGTGGGATTCCTGAATTAAAATCTGCGATGGCTGAGAAATACCGCACCCAAAACAAAATTTCTTATGCCCATGAAGACCGCATCCTTGTTACCTCTGGAATTTCTTCTGCTTTATTTTTGTTGTTCAATGCACTCGTAAACGAAGGTGACGAATGTTTGGTCATCTCCCCTTACTTTTTAATGTATCCGGCGATGTTAAAATTCTATGGTGGAAAAGTAGTTCCGCTGGAAGAAAGTTTCAAACCAGAAGATTTAGAATCTTTAAAATCTCGGAAATTCAAACTCATCATTTTTTCGAATCCTTCGAATCCTACGGGCAAAGTTCTTTCCAAGGAACAACTACGAGCCCTGGCAAACTTAGCCGAAACAACAGGGGCATATCTTATCAGCGATGAAATTTATGAACTCTTTGATTATGACAAACAGTTTCATTCGATTGGTTCCGAGTATGAAAAAACCATCACTCTCACTGGATTTTCCAAAACATACAATATGACTGGGCTTAGGCTTGCGACCATTCTTGCCGAAGACAAAGTGATCAAAGCACTCACCACCTTACAACAGTATACGGTAGTCTGTGCTCCTTCCATCACGCAAGTGGCAGGAATCGAAGCACTCAAAACAGATATGAGTGCTTATATCCAAGACTATCGTGAAAAACGCGACTTTGTTTATGATTCCTTAAAAGACTATTATCCCATCCAAAAATCGGGAGGGGCTTTTTATTCCTTTTTCCAAGTTCCAGTCACTGATGAAGAGTTCATCCAAAGAGCTGTCAAAAAAGATCTCATCCTTGTGCCTGGATTTATCTTTTGTGACCAAAAGAATTTTGTGAGACTTTCCTTTGCCACAGAATGGGACACATTGAAACGAGGAATGAAAGCCTTACAGGAACTATCTAAGGAAAGTTAAAATCTTTCCTTCCGATTGAGAGAAAGGTAGAAATTGGATTTTATGGACGAATCGATTTGGTTATCTCTTTGGACCCTCTCGACCTATGGAATCCTATTTTTTTTTGGCGGAGCCTTAGCCAGTTTCTATACAACACTAGCCGAGCGAATCCTGACTTTTTGTTATGGCAAAAAAAGAAAAGAAACAAAAGGTTTTCAACGTTGGAAAACTATTTTTACAAAACCTAGCCACTGTCCATCTTGCGGACATTTGGTGAGTAAAACAAACCTTACCCCAATTTTTGGTTGGTTTTTGACAAAAGGAAAATGTAAGTCTTGCGAAATAGAATTACCCAAACTCTATCCACTTACTGAATTTTTATTTGGACTCATTGCTATCTTTGTGTATTTTGTATCGGAAGATATCGTTGGAACCATCCTCCTTCTATTTTTGTTTGGGCACTTGCTTATCTCCATGATGACAGATGTCGCAAAGTATTCTTTGGATTATGAAAACCTTCCCTTTATCATTTGTTTCGGTATCCTTTCCAACTACTTTCTGTTTGGTGAAAACTTAAATTTAGAAAGCTTATGGGTGTTTTTGGGATTTTTATCCTTTTACCTGATCATTTACCTACTCTTTCGTGGAGGGACTGGACTTGGAGATGTGCTTTTTTCTCCAATTTTTGCTGCCATTGCCGGAAATCCCTTTTGGATTTTATATTTTAATTCCGCATACCTTCTTGCCGTAGGGTTTAGTTTTCTTTTAAGAAAAAAAGGAGACTCTTTAAAGGGAAAAAAAATCCCGATGGGACTTTATTTTTCCCTCGGACTATTTTTAACTTATTTTGCAAAACTACTAGTCCACTATTACAACTGGGAGGGATTTCCAATCTATGGAACCATTGAATGAATTGCCACAAATGAGAAAACTCTACACTCGCTCGGTTCTCACCGAAGAAACAGCAGGTTCGGATCCCTTAAAATTATTTAGTCTTTGGTTTTCGGAAGCAAAAGAAGAGGGAGAAGCTGAACCCAATGCCATGAGCCTTGCTACGGTAGACAAAACAGGCCAACCATCAGTGCGTATTGTTTTACTCAAAGGACTCATTCGTGAAGAGTTCCAGTTTTTTACCAATTATGATTCGGATAAAGGACAGGACATAGCTGCAAACAATCATGTGGCTCTCAATTTCTTTTGGCCAAAACTCGAAAGACAAATCCGAATCGAAGGTCGTGCTACCCGTATCTCCAAGGAAGAATCAGAATCTTATTTTGCAGTCAGACCCAGGGAATCTCAAATTGGAGCCCATGCATCAAATCAAAGTTCGGTGGTTCCATCCAGAGAATATTTAGAAGAGAAGTTTGTCTCCCTCACAAAGGAATGGGAAGGTAAAGAAATTCCAAAACCAGAAAACTGGGGTGGGTATTCGGTCTCCCCTACTAAAATCGAATTTTGGCAAGGAAGGGTGGGTAGACTTCATGACAGGATTTCTTTTGAAAGGATAGAATCGAGTTGGAAACGAAGTCGTTTATCTCCTTAAGGCCCTTTCGATTTAAAAAGTCTTTTTAATCTCAAATACCACAGACCCGCTAAAAAAGGTTTTCCTTTTTAGCGGAAATACGGATCGTTTGATTCGTTAGATCGATGCGATCAACCATGAAGGTTGAGCAAATGTCCTAATTTTGTTTTTTTAGTCTGCAAGTAACGAGTGTTTTCTTCCACAGGATCAATTTCAATGGGAACTCTTTCTGTTACGTGCAGATTGTAACCTTCCAAACCAACAATTTTACGAGGGTTATTCGTGATGAGTTTCATTTGTTTCACCCCGATATCTCGTAAAATTTGGGCTCCGATTCCGTATTCTCGTAAGTCAGGAGCAAATCCTAATTTTTCATTGGCTTCGACGGTATCAAGGCCCCCCTCTTGTAAAGAATAGGCTTTGAGTTTATTAATAATTCCGATCCCACGACCTTCTTGGCGCATGTACAAAAGGACTCCTGTTCCTTCTTTTTCAATCATTCGTAAAGCATTATGAAGTTGGGGTCCACAGTCACATCGTTGGGATGAAAATATATCTCCTGTCAAACATTCACTGTGAACACGGACAAGCACTGGTTTATCGGAATCAATGTCTCCCTTGACCAGTGCCATATGGATTTTGTCGTCAATTTGTGTGGAGTAAGCTTTGATTTTAAAATCTCCAAACTCGGTTGGAAGATTTGCTTCCACTTCCAAATGGATTAATTTTTCTTTGTGCCTTCTATAACGTATGAGATCTTCGATTGTATAAATATTGAGTCCATGGGTTTTTGCAAACTTTTCCAAATCAGGAATCCGAGCCATCGATCCATCGTCATTCATAATCTCACAAATGACTCCACTTGGATAAAGACCCGCTAACTTAGATAAGTCGACGGCTGCCTCTGTATGACCTGCCCTTCTTAAAACACCACCGGTTACTGCCTGTAAAGGAAACATATGGCCTGGACGCATCAAATCGTCTGATTTTGTTTTTGGATCAAGAAGAGCTTCCACAGTTTTCGCTCTATCCAGTGCGGAGATTCCTGTAGAAGTTCCGTGTTTGGCATCGACAGAAACCGTAAAGGCTGTCCCGTGTTTGTCTCCTAGAGTTAGGTCATCCACCATCTTCCCAAGACCGAGGGATTGTAACCTCTCTCTCTCCATAGGCACGCAGATCAGTCCGCGACCATGGGTTGCCATAAAATTAATTTTGTCTTTGTCCGCAAACTGGGAGGCGCAGACCAAATCCCCTTCGTTTTCTCTGTCTTCAGAGTCGACTAGAATGATCATTTTGCCTTGGCGGATTTCTTCGATTGCTTCTTCGATCGGACGTATCATGGGGAAAGGCCTCTATATACTAAAACTCTGAAAGGCGTTCCGAATTAAAGAAGATTCCCAAAGAAAGTCATTGATTTTTCCCCTTTCTTTTGTCTAAATGTTCCGGATCGGAGGCCATGTGGAACTGAAACTGAACACAACAGGAAAGATCAAAACCATAGAAATTGCAGGAAAATTTGACATTGAGTCCACAGAAGAATTTGAATCTATCTTTGCAAAACTCATCGAACCCAATCCCAGTATTGTTTCCATCGAAATGAGCCGTTTGGATTATATCGACTCGTCGGGAATTGGTTCTCTCATCAAAAGTCTAAACTCTCTCAAAAACAAAAAGGGGAAACTGATCCTTGTTGGTATGAAACCAATGATCCAAAATGTTTTTAAATTAGCAAAACTCGATATGTTTTTTGAAATTATGAGTAGTTCTGATTTTCAGAGTAAGTATGTAAATGACGATTCTGATTCAGACATCGATGATTTATTAAAAAGAAATTAACTACCGGATCTTTGGCTTAAATAATTTTCGATGTATTTAGCAAGTACATCCACTTCCACATTCAAACGTTGGTCTTTTTTCCAGGAACCTGCATTGGTTTTTTCCATTGTTTCTGGGATTAAGATCAGTTGTATATTCCCATCCTGAACATCCACCACAGTAAGGCTTATCCCATCCAAAGTCACAGATCCTTTTTTCACAAAATAACGGCGAAGTTCTTCTGGAATTTCTACCCAAAACTCTTCTACCTCTGTTTCAATTTGTTTGCGACTCACAACCTTTGCCATTCCATCTACATGGCCTTGCACCATATGACCGCCGAACCTTTGTCCAAGGGCCATCGCTCGCTCCAAATTGACGGTAGAACCTTCTCCTAACCGAGACAAGTTGGTGAGTTCCAAAGATTTAAACGACGCATAAAACTTAAATAAATTCCCAAGATCGTTAAATTCAGTGACTGTCATACATGCGCCGTTGATGGCAATGGAGTCCCCTGTTTTTAAATCAGGATTTTCCCATTCGGTTTCGATTGTAAATTGGATACCCGAATCAATCGGTTCGATCGCGACAACTTTTCCAAGTGTTTCTACAAGACCTGTAAACATATTCTAAACACTCCCATTCGGTTTTCTAATAAAAATGCGGTTGGATCCCACTTGGTATTCTGAAATTAAAAGTTCATTCTGGAATATGAAAGGAATTCCATCGGGAAGTGATTTGTTTTCATTTCGAATTTCAAGAATCCGATCCGATTCGTTAAGTTCCTCTGCCAAAAAATTAGGGAAAAAATTTCCCGATTCGCATAACAAAGTATTGATGCCAAGGTCACCCAAAATCTCTAAAAATTTACCACCATCATCTTGTTTCAAAGAAATTCCTTCAAACCGAGAAACTGATTGGATATGATTTTCCAATACTGGATGGAAAGATTCTAATTCCTCATCCGTAAGGATAAAAAATATACATTTTTTTTCACCATACTTCTCTGTGAGTTCTCTTTGTTTTTGAAAGAACTCATCTGACGGCATATGGTTTGGATCCAGACAAAATACCCGGTATGGTTGGTAGAGACTTTCTTCCAAATTATGGATTTCTGCTGTTTCATTTGCATATTGTAAAATGGAAGAAATGAGTCCAGATCCCGCTTCAAAAAAAGGTTCTAGTTCCGTGGTTCGAGTCCCAAGTTTATGAGAATTTATCATTTCTTCTGAAATTCGAAAGTGAAGTGAGGGCGAATCAGAAATTACAGTACCTGGACCTACGGCCACCGCATCCACTTTGGCACGTAACAACTGTAAGGAAAGATCCACTTCAACTGAGCTGACTCGTTCTTTTTTTTTATCCGAAGATGCAAAATTCCCTTCTTGGGAAGTGGCAGATTTGATCCAAACCCAAGGACGTCCCGTTTGGATTCTTGTTAAAAATCCCTGTAAATAAGGAAAAGATACCTTGGCGAGCATCGGGTCAAGGCCAATAGAAATTCCGGCTTTTTTATATGTTTCCCATTCGCCAGAGACAATGAGAGGATTTGGATCTTTCCAACCAAGTTTAATTTCTTTAGGTTTTTTTTCGATCACCAAATCTCGGCAAGGTGGTGTTTTTCCAAAATGAGTGCAAGGTTCTAAACTGACAGAAAGAATCTCATCGTAAGTGGAAAACTTATATGTTTCATTTGGATTTTGATCAGAAGCCAAATCTAAACTTTGGTTTTCTCTTCTATCATTTACTTCGGGTCGTATATACCGAGAATAAAGTTCTCTTTCGGCATGGTTGCCGCCATAGTTTTGAGTGTGTGCGGATGCAAGGATTTGTCCCTCAGTATTCGTCAATACAGCAGAGACTGGCGGATTGGCTCCGGTTTTTCCCATTGCCAAAAATCCGAGTAAGGAATGCAGAGAATAAGTTTCCTTTCGTTTCTCTGCATTCATAGTGGTTCTGTTAAACGAATCTTTTTTTCCTGATTAAATCGTAGATCTCAGAAATGGGAGCTGCGATGTAAATAGAAGAATAAGTTCCTACAAGAACCCCAAAAAGAAGAATAAAGGCAAAATCATACAATTCCACTGCTCCACCTACAATGATGGCAACTACGGAAATCATCGTTGTAAAGGACGTATTGATCGTTCTACCTAATGTTTGGCTGATGGAAACATTGATGATATTGGAAAAAGCCAAATTGTCTTTTCCATGCGAATTTTCTCTGATTCTATCAAATACCACGATTTTATCGTTAATGGAATAACCAAGAAGTGTGAGAAGTGCTGCAATGATGGGAACACTTGGTTTGATTTGTAAAAATCCAATCAGAGCCAGTGTCATCAGAATATCATGAACCAGTGCAATAGCGGATGCCAATGCAAACTTGAACTGTGAACGAATGCTCAAATACAAAAGAATGATAGCAAGGGTTGTGAGTAGGAGTGTAATCCCCACTTCCGTTAACTCACCACCAACTACCGCGCCCACTTGGTCAGCAGAAAGAACCTTTTCTTTGGGTAGTTTGTATTCATATCTTAAAAGTTGAACAAAACGATCAATTGCCGATGTAGAAGATTCCCGGTTTACCTCAGGAATTTCTTTGTATAAAGACTCAATCGTATCGAGTGAACCAAGTCCAATGTCCAATTGGTAGATGTTTTTATCTTTTTCCAAAAGGATGACAACGGCTTCAATATTTTTGGATTGGAAGTATCCTTCGAGATCGCTACGAGTTTTGTCTGCTGGTAGTTCTACGACTGTTCTAAGTCCACCATTAAAATCAAGAGAGTGAGCAAACCCACCATACTTAACGAAAGTAACAACGAATCCAGCAACAATCAGGAAAAGTGAAAAGCTAAGAGTAAAGTATTTATACTTTGTAAAGTTGATATTATACATTTGTAGTCTCCTTTTTCCCAAAGAAGAAAGGTCTTAAATTTAAGTGATGAACCCCTAATCGGTTCACTGTCAGTTCCATAAACAATCGAGATAGGAAAAGGGAGGTAAAAAGTGTAGTCACAATACCCCAACAAAGTGTGATCGCAAAACCTTTGATTGGTCCATTTCCAAGACGAATCATCAAAATCCCGGCAATGAGAGTTGTTACGTTTGCATCCATAATGGTCCAAAATGCATTTTCGAAACCACGAGTGACGGCAATCGAAAGTGCCCTTCCCTCTTCGATTTCCTCACGTATCCTTTCATATATGATTACGTTCGCATCCACTGCCATACCCGCAGTCAAAATGATACCGGCAATCCCTGGAAGTGTTAGAGTAAAATCCATTAAGGTAAGTAATGCGGCCAAAATAATGATATTCACAAGGAGTGAGATATCAGCAATAAAGCCACCTAACCTGTAATAGAAGATCATATATATCATTACTAGAAAAAATCCAATGGCCACGGCTTTGACACCCACTTCAATAGACTCAATTCCGAGTGTAGGTCCAATGAAACGCATTTCCAATACAGATAGCGGAATTGGAAGTGCTCCTTCAGAAATAACGTTTGCGAGTCGAATGGCTTCTTGTTCAGAAAAACTTCCCGAAATCTCCGCACGGCCACCAGCAATTGGGTCATTGATAATTGGATTGGAGATGACTTTATCTCCCCAAACAATTGCTAAATTACGTCCCCGGTTTTCAGAAGTTAGATCAAAAAATTTCTCAGCACCATTGGGAGTGAGTGTAAAACTAACCATCCATCCATAGGAATTGGAATTATATGATGGTTGTGCATTGGTCATGTCATTCCCAGAAAGGGCAATTTTACGTTCCAAAACCACAAAACTCCGTGGAAGGAGGGCTGACTTTGCTGAATTTCCGCGAGCCCACATAGCATAAACTTTGTAGTCTTTCGGGATATTGTATTTTTTTTCTAATCCTTCTAAAAACTCGTCTTGGGCTTTTTTCCCTGCTTTGTTTTTTACCAATTCTTGGAATAGAAAAATATCGGTATCTTCTCGTTTGCCCAAATCCATCGTACGACGTTCATTGTCAGCGATTTGACCTTTGAAAACAAATGGATTTGGTTCTTCCAAACGGTATTCCACTGTTTCCGTGTTTTGTAAAATTTCTAAGATGGCTGCGGAATTGGATACCCCAGGAAGAGAAACTTCAATTGCATCTTGTTCTTTTTGGATACGAACCTGTGGTTCTGTTAGGTTTTGCGTAGTCAGACGATTGTCGATAATCATCTTTGCTTTTTCTAACTCTACAATTTTACGCATGGGAGAAAGATCAAAACTAGATTCGATTTCTGCGAGCCTGGATTTTGCCTTGTCTTTTTCTTCTTGTTTTGCTGTAGGATTTTTCAGAGTTACATTCAACTCATTGAGTTCCTTAGCATAAAGGTCTTTGAGTTTAGAGGTATAATCATCAAAGTCCCCTTTCAGAACCACTCGCATACCACCTTGTAAGTCGAGCCCAAGTTTGATGGATAATGATTTACCACCACGAATGGCATTTTCAATCCAAGTTGGTTCTAATTTGTTTTTAGATTCACTGACTAAAGATTGATTCTCCTGAGAGATTTGGTTGATCTTTGCGGAAGTGATAAATCTTCCTTTTACAGTATAAAACGGATTTTCTTTGGGTGGTAGAGTTCCTGTAGGTTCAATGGTCCAACCAGAAGTTTTACCATAATCTTTTGCCCAACGTTCAAAGAGTGCGTTCACAAGAATCTTTTGTTCGGCCTCAGGAAGTGCATACACATCCTCTCTCACAACGATCTTTAAATCGCGATCAGCAAAGTTCGGATACAAAATTGTAAAGGAAACCGCCAAAATCAAAAAAGGGAGAATCAATAGTCGATACGATTGCAAGTTAGTTTGCTCCTAAAATTATTATCTTCTATAAGAACGACTACTAGATCCCGGGCGAGCGGATCTAAGTCTGTAAAAAGCAAATAGAATGATAATCCCAAGGATCATCATTGCTTTTTTATATTTAGCAAAAAAATCAGAAAAATTAAAAAGAGATTTTCCCGTTTCTTTATTTGCAGATGGATTTGTTTCCGTTTGGGAAGTTTCCACTTTACCGATTTTTAAATCAGCAGAAAATCCAGGGAGGCCAGTTGGTTCCACAGAAGTTGTTGAATCCATCCACATTCCATTGTTCACAACTTCTTCTTCCTCAGGAACCAAAGGTTGTTTTTCTAAACTAGGAACCGATTTTTCGGTAACCGTGTTAACATTCGTATTTGGAACCAAATTGGTGTTTTGAGGAAGAGTTTCTAAACTGAGTTGGTTTTGTTTGGATTTCTTTTTAGATTTCTTCTTTTTCCCCGTACCAGTTGTCGCCGCATTCACAACGTTAGTTTGTTTTTTTGTTGTGACCTGAGTTGAGTCTTCTTTTGGTTTGGAAGTAGTCGATTTGGGTTTATCATTTACCTTATCTAAAAAATCCAAACCCTCTTCTGCAAAGAGGGATACCGAAAAAAAGACTAGTAGGGTAATTAAGAAGATACGCTTCATCTTAAGCTTTCTTCTTTAGAATTGCGCTTGTTTCAAAAGTTACGTTTGTGTTCGCTGCAACACTGAGAACAACTGTTTCGTTATTGTCTTTGAACTCTACGATTTTTCCATGTAGGCCACTGTTAGTCACAACGTTATCACCTTTTTGAAGGTTAGTGATCATTTCTTTGCGTTTTTTCTCTTCTTTTTTGTTTGGAAGGATCACAAGAAAATACATAGCAACTAACATGATCGGAATGATGATGAGTGACTGTAGTGAGGACTTTGCACCCTCTTCTTGGGCAAGGATTAGGATTTCTGGTGTTAAAAAATTAAAATTGAGCATAGCTATTTATCCAATGTTTACAGGCCTTATCTTAAATTCAATGTTTCACGAACGAATCGGAGAACTTTTTTCTCGAGGATGGCTGCTTTTGCAGTTTCGTATCCTGTTCGTATATCCGTTGTGGCACCGAGTAAAAACATAGCCACCCCCGCATTGAGAGCCACCATAGAAGTGCCACCCGTGGATTCACTGGGATCCAGAACTGCCCGAAAAAGGGATTCCGCCCCTTCTTTGGATGAAGAGAACACTGTATTTCTGTCCAATTCCTTGGAATTTAAGCCGAGTTCCTTTGGGTCAAAAGTCAGTTCTTTTGTCTCTTTTCCATCGAAATAGGCGTAATCTGTCCCCTCAAAAATAGAAAATTCATCCAGTCCATCCCGCGAATGACAGACAATCGCCCGTTTGGAGCCAAGCCTTCCTAAAATTTCGGCAATAGGCAAACAAAGAGATTTATCATAAACACCTACAAGTTGGTGTGAGGGGGAAAATGGGTTGGAAAGAGGTCCAATCAAATTGAAAAAAGTGCGAAATCCAAGGGCCGTGCGAACAGGCCCTGCGTATTTCATCGCTGGGTGCCAAGCTGGGGCAAACAAAAACACAAACCCTGTGCGGATGAATTCGGATTCTGATTCCGCTGTCGATCGGTCGAGTTTGTATCCAAGTCCGGATAAAATATCAGAACTTCCGGAAAGGGAAGAGACAGAACGATTTCCGTGTTTAGCAACTTTGAATCCAAGGCTTGCCAAAGTGAGAGCCGAAAGAGTGGAAACATTCAAAGTTCCTTTTCCATCTCCCCCTGTCCCACAAGTATCTAAAAAATCAAATTCAAACTTTTGCGAAGGTTTGATGGCATGGCTACGCATGGCCCGAACAAATCCGTACAATTCGTCCGTAGTTTCTCCTTTCATTTTCATGGCAGTGAGAAAAGATGCAAGGACTGGTTCTGGAACTTTCCCATCCATCACCTCACTTAAAAAAAGTTCGGCATGGTCTTCCACGAGATGGTGTCCAGAAACAACTTGCCCGAGTATTTCTTTAACTGTTGGCGCGGTCATAAAAAATCCTTTTTAGGTTGGAAAAAGTTAACAACTGATAATTGGTCACAATATAACGAAGACCAGAAATAACAGTAATGAAAGTTGTGAATAACATTCCAAAATAAGGAACAAAAGATGCAATGGAATCAAAAAAATCTTTAAAACTTAAACTCTCTGTTGTTTTGACTAATTTACAAAACTCATTTGCATGTTGTGCTGCGACTTCATAGGTGGAATAACCTGCTAGTTTCCCCATCGCATAAGTTTCATTGATCATGGCTCTTCTTTTTCCAGAGATCAGCATAAACACAACAAGGATCATAAGAATGGCCCCCATTTGGAAAGCTGTTTTTACTTTTCCCATCATGGTGGTACGAAGGCTTTTGCCTGAACGAACCGCAATGTAACGTAAAAAAGTAATGAGCATATCTCGCGCAATGATAAGCACGACCATCCAAACCTCAATGGGTTCGTGGATGAATAAAAAAGTAACAAAACATCCAATGACTAAAAATTTATCCGCGAGTGGATCGAGAAACTTTCCAAACTCTGTTTGTTGGTTCCATTTACGTGCTAAGTATCCATCCACAAGATCCGTGAGTGATGCGAGTGCAAAAAGAACAAAGGCAAAAATTTGGTATTCCCATTCCTTTTGGAAAAGGGCAAAGATAAAAAAAGGAAGTGCGAGAACCCGAAGTACGGTAAGCAAATTCGGAATATTGGCAATGGTTTTCCAATCTTCCAACTTAAACCACCCAAGTCCCCGACATATCGAGTTCATAAAAAGAATCCACTCTGACCTGACCAAACTGGCCGACCTTCAAACCTTCTTCTTCTACATAAACCACTTCATCAATTTCTGGTGCATCTTGGAAACGACGGACGATGGCACCTTTTTCCAAAACCTCATCCACAACCGCAGGATACAATTTTCCAATTCGGTTTTGGTGGATGGATTTTAAAGTGCCGAGATAGGCATCCCGCACAAGATTCACACGACGAGCAATCTCTTTGTCTTTAAGTTGCCCATCCATCGTTGCACCTTTCGTTCCGTCTTGTGGGGAATAAGGAAATAGATTTACCTTTTCAGGTTTTACATCTTCCACAAACCGAATGATTTCTTCTACGTCTTCCATCGTTTCCCCAGGGAAACCCAAAATAAAGGAAGTACGAATTTCTAAATCGGGTCTGATACCCCTCGCTTTTTGGAAAAGTGATTTGAAGTAAGAATATTCGCCTGTGCGGTTCATGGATTTTAAAACTGATTTGGAGACATGTTGCAAAGGGCTTTCCAAATACGGGGCAATCTTAGGAATTTCTCCATAAAGATCGAGTAACTTTTCTGTTTTTTTATCTGGATACAAATAGAGAAGGCGCAAAAGTTCCAGACCATCCACATCTGCCACAGAACGAACCAAATCCAAAAGTTTGTCTGTATCCTTTCCATAAAACACGGTATCTTGGGAAACTAGGCAGATCTCTTTGGCACCCGCCTTTACAGCCAGTTTCGTTTGTGTTAACACATCAGAACTTTCCGTATCACGATACTTCCCACGTAAATTTGGAATGATACAAAAGTGACAACCTCTGTTGCAACCATCAGAAATTTTTACATAAGAGTATGGTTTGGAATAGTTTTCGATTCCTTTACTGGTTACTAGTCTTTCGAGAAGGTCTTCATTGAATTCAGAAAGATCTTTAAAATCTAGAGGAAAACTTTTGCGAAGGATCTCCCCTGCTTTGTCATATTTTCCAGTTCCAAAATGAAGATCCACTTCGGGAAGGTCATCCGAGATTTCCTTTCCGGCACGTTCCGCAAAACAACCGACAACCACTAACTTTTGTTTATTTTTCTTTTTGATGTCAATGGAATCCAAAATCGTTTGGATGGTTTCCTTCGTAGCATCTTGGATGAAGGTACAAGTGTTGACTAAGTGGAAGTCACTTGCTTCGGGGCCAGCCGCAGGAAGGAGACCTTCTTTCAAAAGCGACTGGTGCATAGCCATAGAATCTACAGTATTTTTAGGACAACCGAGAGTCGTGATAAAAAACGACTTCGGTGTTTCTTCCGTTGTTTCTTTTAGTTTCGGCATTACTCGCCTAACTCTCCAATGATGGACTGAGTCGAATCATAAGGATTTGGTTTACGAATGAAGATTTTTTTGACGAGTTTTCCTGGTTTTCCAAGAACAGAACGTTCCTTACCATTTTGAACCATTTCCACGGCACCACCGTCACCCACTTTGATTTCAAGGCGATCCCGAGCTTCTAAGTGTTTGACTTCGCCAGCAGAAACAAGTCCCCTTTCTCCCATTTGACCATCTAACACGAATTCAACGTAACTTGGTTTAGAGAAAAAGAGTGTGACTTGGATGGGAACATCTCCCACTGGAGATTTGACCGCCGTACCTTCTCTTTCTTCTTTGAGAGTCACAAGAACTTTGGCAGATTTTTCAGTAACTGCTTGAGTGACCACACGGATGTCCCGACGAAGAGAAGATAATTCTTCAATGCGATACGAAAGGATAGTTTCTTCCCCTTCTGCGGTTTGGAAAAAATATACATTCTTTTCAGGGAAGATATTGAATCCAAGGTTTGCTTTTCCGTTGGAAACACCTTTTATGAACATCTTACATTGTTGGTTGTTCACACTGAAACTCACACCACGGTCTTCTGTTAAAATAAAAGGAACGCTGGCATTTTCTGGAACACTTTGAGAAACGAAATTGATTCCAGAAGGAATGTCTGAACTTGCCACAGTTTCTACAGTGGAAGAACCAACCTCCGTGGTTTCCTCATCCATAGATCCAGATCCTGAATCTTCAAAACTAATATAAATGATATAAGCAGAGATCACAAAAAGAAATATAGAAACAAGGCTTATGATTTTATTTCGATCTAAGTTGAGGGGAGTTGTCGTCGGTCTCGTGAGTTCTTCCAAAGGTGCTTGGGATTCTTCAATCTGTTCCCCGCGGTAAAGATTCAGAAGCATTGCGGCATCTAACTTCAAATAACTAGCATAGTTTTTCAAAAACCCAAGAGCAAAGGTTTCTGCAGGAAATTGGGAATAGTCTTCTGTTTCTAAAGCAATGATGTATTTGGCTGCGATGTTTGTTTCTTTCGCAACATCTTTCACTGAAAGTTTTTTATCTTCTCTAGCTTCTCGTAGTATTTGACCGACTCGTTTTGTGTTCAAAATGATATCCTCTTAGCTTAGTTCTCGGAGACAAGTGGGTTGTTCACAATCTTCGCGTTTCCGCTCATATGAAAATTGAAAACTCCGTCTTGGATTTCTTCAGAAAAATTAATATTGGAAAATGAGATGGTGGTTACTTTCCCGCGTCCATCGGTAGCCACTGCTTTTTTAATTAAGTAGGATTCGGAATCCACAAAAAGTTTCATCTTCTCGAACCCACCAATTTTTTCTCTTTGGTCAAGATCTAACACAAAGTATTTGGCTGTATCACCCACCGAACGCGGTTGTTCGATGGTATCAAATTTATAATGGTATTTACGAAAGAGGCGGTTCAGGCCATCGGGACTGTTTGTTGTAAAGATAGGGCCAGAGGTATTTTTACGATCGAGAGTTAAATCCTGTTTTCCCACAGCACCTAACCTCTTGATGAAGATATGAAGCGTTTTTCCATCGGATACAATTTCGTCCCCTTCCGGTTCAGCAAAGTTATATCTAATTTTTCCGGGACGTTTGTAGAAACATTTCCCGCGCATCTGTTTTTCCTTTTTGTTGTCTTCTGTTTTGATGAGAAAATCAGCCGAATAGGAATTGATATCACTAAAGTTCTTCTTTATCTTTTTCACCACTTCGGATGGTGAGTGCCAATTGTGAGCCGGACTTGTTTGGGCACCAAGAGAAACACCCAAGACAAGTAACAAAGATCCGATCCATACTTTCATAGATTCCCAGTTTTTCAGACAAACTTCTCTTGTCGATGATTTACGCTGAACGCAGGATTTCCCGGGGTTTGGCCCCGATTTGCGGTGAAACATAACCCCTCATTTCCATAAGTTCCATAAGCCTTGCCGCTTTGTTGTAACCGATTCTCATCCTTCTTTGTAAGTAACTGGCACTGGCCTTTTTTTCGGTCACAACGATATTCCAAGCTTCGTCAAAAAGTTCTTCGTCTTCGTCAGAGGCCATTTCGATATTCGTTTCATCGTCCCAGTTCATTTCCACATAGGCTGGAGCCCCTTGTTTTTTGGCCTCTTCCACGATGGATTCAATTTCTTTCTCCTCGATAAAGGGAGCTTGGATCCTTTGGAGGTCACTCGATGTAGGAGACCTGTATAAAAAGTCCCCTTTCCCAAGAAGGGTCTCGGCTCCACTTGTATCCAGAATGGTTCTAGAGTCTGTTTTTTGAGCCACTTGGAAGGCCACCCTTGCCGGGCAGTTCGCTTTGATGACCCCGGTGATCACATCTACTGACGGTCTTTGGGTTGCCATCACGAGATGGATTCCGACGGCCCTTGCTTTTTGGGAAATTCGTTGGATCTGTTCTTCCAAATCCTTTCCAGAAACCATCATAAGGTCGGCAAGCTCGTCTATAAAGATCACAATGTACGGTAGTTTTTGAAATCCCTTGGCATGGGCATATTCATCCACCTTTTCATTAAAACTTTTGAAATCCCTACTTTTTAACTGAGAGATCATTTGGTAACGACTCTCCATTTCTTGGATGGCCCAGGAAAGTGCCTTCGTTGCTTTTTTAGGATCGGTGATGACTGGCATGAGTAGATGAGGAATTCCTTCATAAAGAGTCATCTCCACCATCTTCGGATCGATCATGATGAATCTCACTTCTTCTGGGGAACGAGTGCAGATTAGGCTTGTGATCATCGCATTGATACTCACCGACTTACCAGAACCCGTGGTTCCCGCCACAAGTAAGTGAGGAAGTTTGGCGATATCAATCATCACAAGTTTTCCTGAAATATCTTTTCCAATACAGATAGACAAGTCTTTGGCCTTATTTTGGAGGATAGTATCTTTTAGAATCTCTGATAAAAATACGTCTTCGCGGATTCGGTTCGGAACCTCAATCCCAATGGACGCCTTACCAGGGATAGGTGCCACAATCCGAATGTTTTTTACTTCGAGGTAGGCGCGGATTTCATCAGAGAGGGAAACAATCCGGTTCAGTTTGATTCCATTCGGGATGGTGATCTCATAACGAGTGATGATGGGCCCTCTTTCTTTGGTGATGACCTTAGACTCAATTCCAAAATGCCCTGTGGACTCTTCGATTTTACGAGAGATCAAATCCAATTCACTATCGTTCTTTAAAATATTGGCCACAGGAACTTGGTGGGACACAAGAAGCCTTGGAGAGATATAATACTTTCCTTTTTTTAGTTTTGGTTTGGGAACCATGGAACCAAACATCAGTTCCTGTTGTTCTTTTGGTTCTGGCTTCTTTTTCCCAAAATTTCCTGAACTCAAATTGGACTTTAAGAGCGGAGATGCCTCTTCCACAGCTAAAGTCTCGAGGGTTTCTTCTTCATACTCTTCGGAACGATAATCCACTTCTTCTTCTGAATCGTCAGACTCGCTACCTTCGCTCGCATCCCAACCCGTTTCTTCCACAAGAGACAAACGAACCGATTCCGGAATGGCAATCGCTTCGGATGTTTTTTCATCCTCATCCTCTGCATAAGAAAGAACCATGGATTCAGATTCCATTTCATCGGATTCTTCTTCTAAATCACTATAGTTTTCATCTTCATACGAAAAGGAAGAAGAGGAATTCGAGGTTTTTAGAATATTGTTTTCACCGCCAAAAGAAGATTTAGCAGGATCTAGTTTCGGTAGTTCCAAACTTTCTAATCCCAAAGTCGGATCTAATTTTGGTTTCCATTTGGCTTCAGGAAATTGGAAAAGGATTTTGGATTCTCTTTCACTCTCGATTTCTTCTAATTCCTCTGCGACTCGCCTGTTGTCCGTTAGCTTGAGACGGGAAATTAAAATTTCATTTTTTTCAAATTCTGCGAGTGAATCCAGTTTTGATTCTTGTTTTTGGAATCGAAACACTTTGCCCGCTTCATCAAAAAATCCTTCAAAATGAGAAGTATTACGATAACGCACAGCCGGTGTTTTTTTAAGGTAAGGATTTTCCTGGAAATGATCGTCTAAACCATTTCTATCCATGGAATTTCTCTCTTCTTGGGAATAGGAATTAGGATGGGAACTATCTTTTTTCGAACCTGGACTCAGATTTGGATTTCCCGTTTTTCTCTCATCCGCAACCACATTCCAAAAATGATTAGAAAGATCTTCTTTCGATTCTCCTTCTGTCTGCACGGCAAACCATTGTTTGTTGCGAATTTCTTCATCTGTTGCGCGGCGAGTCGAAACAACAGATTCCAAAAAGGAAGGTAATCGTAAATGCGGGAGTTCATTTCGTCCTCCCATCATCCGGTAAATTCCATTGGAGTATTTGTTGATGGCAGCAAAGGTAAAAGACCAAGCTCCGTCCTCGAGCCAGATCACGGCAAAGTATAAGTATAAAAAGAAAACAACAAGGATACGCCCCGTCTCTCCAAAGAGGTACGAAAATACCCATGAGAAAAATTGCCCGAGGATCCCACCGCTATCTCCCACATGGCCCAGTGGGGTTTCGAGTAAGTTCAAACTAACAGTGGTCGCCACAAGAAAAAGAGGAAAAAATAGAGCTTTGCCAAGCCTGTCAAAATCGGGATTTCGTAGTGATAGAACCCCTAACATCAAAACAAAACCCGCAAGCAAAAAGGAGGACTTTCCTAAAATATAAAACAATGTGAAAGAAATGTAGTGCCCAAGCCTTCCAAACCAATTGAAAAGCGATCCGTCCTCTCCTTCTTGAAACGAAAAGAGAGACAAAAGTAAAAACACACCAGAAAATACTAATAGATACGGAAGGAAGTCTTTGCGTGGCAAAGTCCATCCCCATACGGATTTTTTAGGGTCCATACGGGAAATATCGGAATGTTTTGAGACATAGGGAGAAAAAAAATGGAAGCCGAAAGGCTTTCCTTAAAGCAAAATTCTAACCCTTAAAATTCGTAAAATTGGCGTCAAAATTGAAATTAGCGTTTCGGATCGCCGCCATTACCTCTTGCAAATCATCCTTTTTTTTGCCCACAACCCGAACCGATTCCCCTTGGATGGTGGCCTGAACCTTTAGTTTTTGGTCTTTGATGAGAGTGGTGATTTGTTTGGTTTGTTCTTTGTCCAAACCATTCTGGATTTTTACTTTTTGGCGCACCGTTTGGCCCGTAGCTGATTCAATTTTGGAGTCAAAATCAAAAGCCTTTAGACTAATTCCTCTTTTTGCCATTTTGGTCGTTAGGACATCAATCACTTGTTTGAGTTTGATATCATTTTCAGAAGTCAAAACCAAACTATCTTCTGTGAGTTTGATTTCGGAGTTGGATCCTTTAAAATCAAACCTGGTTTGGATTTCTGTCATTGCCTGGGCCACGGCGTTTTGTAATTCTGGTCTTTCGATTTTTGATACAATGTCAAATGATGGATCTTGTGCCATATTCTATTCCCTTCTTAGTTTAAATCTCTTTTATCCTAATTTCTTTTTGGAAAGTTCCAAGGCAAATTCCAAAGCGGCTCCCAGGCTCTCTGGTTTTTTACCACCACCCTGTGCCATATCGGGCCTTCCCCCACCCTTTCCATCTAACATCACCAAGGTTTCTTTTAATAGATCCCCACAGTGGATTCCTCTTTCGTTTAGAACTTTGTTACACATAAAAACGAGGGTGCTGGCATCCCCTTCACTTGTTCCAAACAAACAAAGGATTTCTGGTTCTTTGGCTTTCAAACTATCAGCCAAATCTTTCAGTGATTTGGCATCCACAGCTTCAAAAACTTCTGTAACCACTTTTCCCTTAGAAAAGGAATGTGCCTTTTGCAAGAGTCCATCCACAAGTTCTGGATTCATTTGAAAACTCAATTGTTCCTTTTTCTTTTTGGCTTTAAAAAGGGCACTAGACTTTTCTTCGAGTTCCGTCTCCAAACTCTCGCGAAGTTTTCGCAAGTGTTCTACAGCGGCATTCCCTTCTTTTGCAAATAAACTTTGTAAGTCTTCGGGAGCCGGAACAACACTTGTGATTCCAAATTCTTTTAAATCACCGAAGGTTTCTTTCGCAGATAAGTTATGTGTTTCTACTTTCGCGGCCAAAGTTTGAAACTGGGATAAAAAATATTCCACAACGGAATCACCACAAATGGCTTCTACTCTTCGGTTACCCGCACCCGGGCTTCCTTCTTTGATGATGGCAAAGTATCCAATTTCTTTTGTGTTCGATACATGAGTTCCCCCACAAAATTCTTTGGACTTATCACCCATAGAAATCACTCGAACCAAACTTCCATACTTCTCATCAAACATGGACAAGGCGCCCGATTGTTTAGCGGCATTGATATCCAAAACTTCCGTTTTTACTGGAATGTTTGCATTCACTGCTTCATTCACATCTTTTTCGATGGAGATAATTTCTTCATCACTGAGTGCTTTGGGATGTGAAAAATCAAATCGTAAATAATCAGAAGAAACAATGGAACCTTTTTGTGCCACATGGGTTCCTAAAATCCGACGCAGGGCCCCATTTAACAAGTGTGTTCCGGAGTGGTGGTTTGCGAGATTTTGTCTACGAGTGGTATCAATCTCTGCTTCAATGGTTTCCCCGACAGAGATTTTTCCTTTAAGAATCATTCCTAGATGTAAAAAGGTTTCGTTTTCTTTTTGAGTGTCTTGGACTTGGAATTGGAAACCTTCTTTTTTGAGATATCCCCAGTCTCCCACCTGACCACCGCCCTCTGCATAAAAAGGTGTTTTGTCGAGAACGACAACTGCTTCCGATCCTTGGTTTGCCTCAGTTACGGACTTTCCTTCCACAAAAAGATAAATTACTTTTGCCTGAGATTTAGTGTCTGTATAACCCAAAAACTCTGTTTTGAGTTCGGAGCTTGCACTAAGACCTGTGAGGTATTGGACTTTTTTGCCTTTCCAACTAGCTCGCGATAGGTCACGGTCTTTTTCGAGTTCGACTTCAAATCCTTTGTCATCAAAACCAAATCCCCGGTCTTCCACAAGTTCCTTGGTCATCTCACGAGGAAACCCGTAAGTGGAATACAATCGAAACCCTTCTTTCCCGGTAACAACCATTTGGTTATTTTCCTTTAAATGTCCGAGGAGTGATTCCAATTCTTCTAGTCCCACTTCTAAAGTATGTAAGAAAAGTTCTTCTTCCTTTTTTAAAATGGATTCGATATCTTTTGCTTTGTCTTTTAGTTCTGGGTAACGAACCGAATATAAATCGCGGAGTGTCGCAATCAGTTTGTACAAAAACGGTTCATGGATTCCTAGTTTTCTTGCAAATAACGAAGCCCTACGGATGAGCCTACGAATCACGTATCCACGTCCTGTGCGGTCAGGATAAATTCCATCCCCTAACGAAAAAAATACAGAGCGGGAATGGTCAGTAATCACACGAAAGGATTGTTTTGTCGATTCGTCGTAAGTAATCCCTGAGAGTTCTTCAATCTTACGAATGATGGATTTTAATTCGTCCGTATCATAAACAGAGTCCACCTCTTGGAGTAACATAGCCACTCGTTCGAGTCCTGAACCAGTATCAATTCCCGTTTGTTTCAAAGGAAGGAGTTCTCCGGAAACTGTTTGGTTGAATTGGTTGAATACTAAATTCCAATATTCTAAATAACGATCACAATCACAACCAGGTTTACAATCTGGATTGTTTCCACAATTCGGGCCCCCTTTTTCTGGGCCTCTGTCTAAATACAATTCCGAACATGGACCACAAGCCCCACTGTCTCCAGCAGGCCCCCAAAAATTATCCTTTTTTCCTAGGCGTACAATTCGTTCTTCAGGAATTCCAGCTTCCATCCAAATCTTTTTTGCTTCATCATCATCTAAGTAAATCGTCACCCAGATTTTTTCTTTTGGGATATGTAAATGGTTTAATGAAAAATCTAACGCGTATTCGATGGCTTCTTTTTTAAAATAATCGCCAAAGGAAAAATTTCCAAGCATTTCAAAAAAAGTACAATGTCTTTCTGTTTTACCCACGACTTCCAAATCTGTCGTACGAACACATTTTTGAACCGAAGCGGCGCGTGTGTATGGCAACTCCACGGCTCCCGTAAACAAAGGTTTGAACTGAACCATTCCCGCTGTAGTGAATAAAAGAGTGGGATCTCCCTTGGGGATGAGGCTTGAGGAAGGCACAATGGTATGGCCTTTTCCTTTAAAGTAACTAGTATACAACTCGGCAATTTCGCGGACAGTTTTCGACATCATACACTTACAGCGAAATCGGGTTTGCCTCCTAGGGCAAGGAAATTAGAAGTTAACTCTGCCGTAATTCTTTGTATTGGAAAAAAGAAATGAAGGCAAAACAGAGAAAGATCCCACCGAAAATTCCGAAAGTCAACTGCGAACCGATGCTGTCCGCAAGGAGAGCTGCCAGAAAACCAGAGACCGCCGGTGTGAATTGGAAACAGACCGTATAGAGAGAAAGGATTCTCCCGCGAATTCCATCCTCAGCCCGTTTTTGCAAAATGGCCGGAAGTAGGCTCGAGAGAACTCCCCCCGACACTCCAAAACAAAATAAAAACAAGGAAGTGGCTTCCGGTTTTCCAAAAGGAACAAAACCCAAAAAGAAAAACGAAGAGAGAGAAAATACAATCAGTAACACGAGGCCCTTTCTTTCCAAATGATGGAAAAGAATGGTGAGAACCCCACCGAGAAATAACCCAGGCCCTAAAAAGACAAGCACCGTTCCCCGTGCCAGTTCACCGAGTCCCAGTTCATTCCGCACATATTTTGGAAGGATGACTTGGATGGGTCCAAGGGCAAGCATACTGAGAATTGCCATGTACATCACTTGCCTAGAAACTGGATCTGTTTTCAAAAAATCCAAAATTGTTTTTAAATTGGATGTAAGGGATGGAAAACTCGTGGTTTTAGTTTCGGAACCCAAGGATTTTATTTTTCCATTCGGATTCGAATCCCGTAACAAGGTAAAGGCGATCATCGATAAAAAATGAAAACCCGCCAAAACAAAAAATAAAGTAGAATAAGTATTTCCTTCCCGAAACCAACCCACAGCAAGCGGACTCATCCCAAAGGCAAAAATCAAAAGTAAGTTTCCAGCAATGGTATGAAAAACAAGTCGATGCGATTCCATCACTTCACGTAAAATGGCCATCCTACCGGGAAGAACGGTTGTCATTCCAATCCCATTCACAAAAGCCAAAGGTAATAGTAAAAACGGGTGGGTTAAAAAAACCTCAGTCAAGGCAGCTAACAAAAAACAAGCGATAAAAAGAAAAAACTGAAAACTAACAACTACCCATTTTTTAGAATAACGATCGAGTAAGTATCCAGTGTATAAAAAGAATATAGGAAATGGCAAAAATAGAAAAAAGAAAACAATCCCCGAGAAACCTTTTACGGCATCCAAGGTTTGGCAAAAAATAACAATCGAATATAAAAAACAACTGCTAGCAAAGGTACCAATCGCGAAGGCAAAATAAAAAATGAAAGTGTTCAAATGGATACCTACCTAAAAAAAAAGCCTCCCGTAGGAGGCTTTGGTTCGGAAAAAAAAGAGGATTTTCCGATTAACGTTTTGAGAACTGAGTTCCTCGACGAGCTTTGCGTAGACCGTATTTTTTACGTTCCACCATACGGCTATCTCGAGTGAGAAAACCCTCTTTTTTCAAAGTAGGTTTTAAAGACTCATTGAAAGCCACTAGTGCGCGAGCTACAGCATGACGGATCGCTCCGACTTGACCAACAACTCCACCACCAGTTACATTGAGTGCAATGTCATACTTGTCACGAGCTTCTAAAACAAGAAGAGGCTCGAGAGCACGGCGAACAAGGTGTTCACCGTTTTTGATGTAATCATTTACATCTTTGTGGTTTACTGTGATTTTACCAGTTCCAGATGCGATTTTTGCACGTGCAACGGATGTTTTGCGTCGGCCTACTGCCCAAACTGCTTTTTGCGCCATATTATTTCAACTCCAGTTTTAGGGGCTTTTGAGCTCCCAAGTTGTGGTCATTACCAGCAAACACGCGGCAATTTCTCAACATTTGATCACCTAACTTAGATTTAGGTAACATTCCTTTGACTGCTTCCATGATCACTCTTTCCGGATTCTCTTGAATGAGTTTGTGGAACGCGATGGCAGTCATACCACCTGGGTAACGTGAGTGGTGGTAGTAAATTTTTTGTTCTCTTTTGCGACCTGTTACAGCCACTTTAGATGCATTAACGATAATGATATTATCACCACAGTCCTGGTTAGGAGTGAAGGTAGATTTGTGTTTTCCGCGAAGTCGGGAAGCTACTTGACTTGCCAATCTTCCGAGAGTCTTATCAGTTGCGTCCACAACAAACCACTGTTTTTGTACGGCTTCTTTTGCGATAGAAGGGGTCTTGTGGGCTTTAGACAATAGTTCCATAAGTACGAGATTTTCCTCTTTTATGTCAGGATTTTCGGTTTTCACACCGGGTCAAACAAATTTATTGGAATCTAACTTTGAAAGAATCCGAAATTATACGCACTTTGTTTGGAACCACTCCTCCTCCAGAGGATGATTGTTACTTTTTGGCCCCAGACCGACTGGTCACCACGGACTCTTTGTCAGAAGGCACTCACTTCCTCCACGAATGGTCAAAAGCTCCCGTTTTGGCCAGAAAACTCGTCGAAGTGAATGTTTCTGACATCATCGCCTCTGGTGGGAAACCGAAGGAATGTTTTTTAAACCTGGGATTATCTCCCCTCTCCAGCCAGAAAGAATGGGTTCGCAGTTTTTCCAAAGAATTACGGAAATCCTTAGACCAATATGGGATGAAACTAGCAGGAGGCGATACCTTTTCTGCCTCCAAAACCCAACTCACCCTAACCGTTGTGGGAACTGTGGGAAAACCATGGTTACGCTCCGGGGGAAAACCAGGAGACTATCTCTATGTCACAGGATCTCTCGGACAAAGCCAATTAGGTTTTCTTTCTTTGAAGAAAAAATCAAAAGATAAAAAATTTAAAAGTGCAATAGAACGCCACCTATCACCCATCTCGCGTTACATGACATCTTTATCATTACATAAATTTAAAATCCATGCCTGTATGGACATTACAGATGGACTCATCCAAGATGGGGAAAGGTTAGCATTGGCTTCCCGCGCTCGCTTAAAAATTCAAATGGAATCACTTCCCTTCGATCCATTGGCATTGGAAACTCTTGGATTCGATTTGTGTTTGGGTTCTGGTGAAGAATTAGAACTTTTGTTTTTATCTCCAGAGATTTTACCAACAGAACTAGCAGGAGTTCCTGTCACTATGGTAGGAAGATTGGAGAAAGGAAAACCTGGAGTTCAGTTTTTAAAAAATGGAAAGACCTACCTTCCTAAAACGAAGGGGTTTCTTCATTTCTCAGAAGAAACATAAGGAAAAGTGGCTTTGAACTCAACCTTAGGAGTCACTACATCTCCCAAGTGATCGAGAATATTCCGAACAATGATATGGCCACCAAACTTAAGTATGGTTTCTTTTACAAGGGAGAGGCCGATTCCAAAATCTAGAGATCCATACTTTTCATATAGGTTTTTTGTCAGACGAAAAAATGGTTCAAATACTAAATCCAAATATTCGTTAGGTATCCCCTGCTCTGTTTTTGATTCTCCAGCAACGGAGTTAATCACAGAAATTGATACAGACTCTGAGTCGGATTGGAAAAAAAGAAAGATAGAACCGGTCTCGGGAGAAAACTTCATCGCATTCAAAAGTAATTCAAAAAAAGTTTTTCGAAAGTATTCTTTATCCCAAATGATAAATTTCGAATCCAAATATTTATCTTCCAATTTTCCTAATTGGATTTTTTGATTTTTTATTTTTAAAAGAGAATCCATTTCGGAAACGAGCGTATTGATTTCCGCGAGAAATTCCCGAAGACTCACCTTTCTGGATTCCACCCGACCAAAAATTACATTTTCGATTTCTGTAAACGTTTGTAAGACTTTTTTCGCATAACTTGCATTCTCTTCTAAAATTTCTAAGATTTCTTTTTGAAGAATATAATCTCCCTCTTTGGTTTTTGTCATTCCTTTGATGATGTCAATGATCTGAACAAGGATCCCAAACCCTGCCCCTTGGGACAAACTGGCTCGCAAAACATGAAATAGATTTTTATGTAATTCTTTGCTATCGAACTCACCTTTCTCTAGGGATTGATTTTTGAAACTATACCAATCGAGTAACTTTTCGAGCGAGATGATTTTTTCTTTTTCAAAAACTGTCTTTTGGTAGTCCATTTCCTGTTTGGAAAGGTGGTATTGGATTTTTTTAGATAATTCTTTTGGGGAGATGGGTTTGATACAATAATCCTGCACATTTTCTCTCATCACATCGATGATGGACTGGCTGTCTTCTGCGGCAGAAACAACAATGATGGGAATATTGGGATTTGTTTTACGGACTTCTAAAATTAACTCTTTGCCTGTCCCATCCGGTAAAACTAAATCTGTGACAATCAAATCTATGGAACTAAATCCATCTTCTCTGTAGGTTTCTAAGGTAGGTTTTAGGCCTGAAAACTGGATGATCTCAAATCCACTTTTACGCAGGGAACTAGCGTATAAAAGTGCTGTTGTCGGATCGTCTTCGATGATTAAAATGTTTGGTTTTTGTTTCATACCCAAAGTGCCCTCGCCTAATTCGACGAGGACTATGAAGTGAATCTAACGAAAAACTAAAAGGAACAGTTGTTATACTTCTCTTTCTTCGTTTTCGGAAGAGGATTCACGAACCTGTCTTGGTTCTTGTGATTCCCCTCGCTCTCCAGAATTAGTAGTTTGAGATTCATTCTGGTTTTGGTTCTGATTGCTAGAAGAACCTCCCCTTCTGTCCCTTTGTTTCTTTCTGGGTGGGCGTTTTTTGTTAGGTTCTTTTTTACGGTTCTGTTGTCCGAATTGATGGCTGTCTGGTTTTGGTCTTTGACGGAGCGAAATTTCCCAAAAGAAAGCAGATTGAACAGCTGCTTCATTTCCTTCAGAGATCGCTACGATTTTATAGACCATAAACGCATCGTAGAAATAATCCTTTTTCTTAAAAAAAGAATTCTGTCTTTCTTTTTCATCATCCGTAACTTGGAAACGAGGTTGGCTGATAAAGATCTTAACTAAATTGTCCTGTTCTCGTTTAGGGATTCCCATTCGTTCAAAAACAATTTGTAAACTTTCCTTAATGTTATGCGCTAAGTGACCACGATCATTTTCATATAAGTCTTTTACGATATCGTAAAAAATTAACGAATAAAAGATAGCAGGAGTCATCTCTTCTCTGGCTGAGAGGAGTTTGTCTGTGACTGCCAGTCTTTTCCCAAGTGGAGTTTCCATAAAATGTTCACGCCACTCTGGATCTGTTTTTTTTAGTTTATCTGCAGGTTCTTTGAAAAGTACATCGAGCAAATGGTTCTCAGCAAGGCCTTCGAAAATGATCGAAGTTTTCCAAGTTCTAAACATTTTATTGTATTCTTCAAGTAGTCTTGCAGTGGATGACTTTTCGAGTTCCAAACGGTTCTTTTTGATAGCCAATTTGGTTTTTTTCTCGATATCAAGTCCTAGTAAAACAGAAAACTTAACCGCTCGTAACATACGAACTGGATCTTCTTTGAAGGAAATATCTGGATCACCAATGACCCTAACGATTTTCTTTTGGATGTCTTCAAATCCTCCAACGTAATCCAAAATGGAATCGTTTTTAGGATCGTAAAACAGTGAGTTGATGGTAAAGTCGCGTCTTGCCGCGTCTTCCTTTGCTGTACCGAAGGAATTGTCCCGTTTGATGAGATAATCGTTTTCTGCTTTGTGTTTTTCCAAACGGTGTTCCGGTAGTGATCGGAACGTAGATACTTCAATAATTTTACCTTTAAAAATGATATGTACAATTTTAAATCGTTTACCGATGATTCGGCAGTTATTGAAGATCCTTTTGATTTGGTTTGGAGTCGCACTTGTGACTATATCAAAGTCTTTTGGGCGTTTGCCCATAAGCAGATCTCTGACCCCTCCACCGACTAAATAGGCCTTGTAACGAAACTTGTTCAATCGATTGATGATTTTTATAGCATCTTCATCGATGTTGGCCCTGCGTATGGAATGGGTTTCTCGATAGTATCTCTTTCCCTCGGGGTACATCAAAAAGGAATCGACAGAGTCGGCTTTCTTTCTGAAAAGAGAAGTGAGAAATTTAAACATATTGGATTCATCCACTTTCCCCTGAAAAATGGCATGGGCAAGGAAAAAATTGGCGGAATAACGAACATTGGCAGAAACTTACGTCACAACCGCCTATGAAAGGCTCCAAATTGCACACTTACGTTGGCGAAAACGCGCCCAGAAGTGGATTTCCCGCAGTCGGGAAAAAGTAAGCTTTGTCCTCATCCCGAATGATGAGAAACCCTTTGCACAGATTGAAATTTCGATCGGAATGCTTGGGTTTTTATTTGGACTTTCCCTCTCCCTTGTCCTCCTTTCCTTTGGCCTACTCTTATATTTTTCCTTTTTCTTTGACCGCAATCTCTCATTGGAAAAAAAAACGGAAACCCAACTCGTATCTTTTTTATTTTATGACCTATTATCCCAGGATTTAAAGGAATCCGTTGAGGAATTGGAGTCGACCACCGAATCTCTAAACCTCCTTGCTTGGGAAGAAATTCCAGAAAAAGAAATGATCACCCAAGATTATCTACTTAAAGAAGAATTTCGAAAAGATGCAAGCGAACTCGACTCCAATCTTTTGTTGTTCCAACAAGTAGTTACCACCTACACTCAGTTTGGTGTTAAGTTAGGCAATTTGGTTCCCAATTTTCAAAATGCCATCGACTACCTTTCCATGAGAGAAAGTATCTTTTATTCCATGCCTAGGGGCCGACCGCTAAAGCCAGGTGTCGGTGTTGTGACTTCCACCTTCGGATACAGAAGCGATCCCTTTGGAATTTTACCTGTGGGGGAATCCCATTCAGGGATTGACTTTGCCGCAGGAGAAGGAACACCCATTTATGCCACAGGCCCCGGAATCATTGCCGTCGACACGGCTGTGGGTGGGCTTGGAAAATCTGTGCGAATCAACCATGAAAATGGGTTTTTTACTCTGTATGGTCACTGCTCACTCATTTTGGTCAATCCAGGAGACCGAGTCAAAAGGGGAGATAAAATTGCACTCGTAGGCCAAACAGGAAAGGCAACGGGAGCTCACGTTCATTACGAAGTGCGAATCGGTTTAGATGCTCCACTCGATCCAGAAGAATACATAAACTTAGATTAATTAATTAATTAATTAATTAATTAGCGAAAGAAAGGATTTAGAATGATCAAATTGATCATTCTGATTTTTGAAATTTTAACAATGTTTAGGTGGGATTGGTTCGAACCCTTGATTGTTGTTAGAACAAGGACAAAGGCCGAACCAGTTCGAAATATAAATTAAACTTAGAATTTTCCGATTAAGTTAAAATCAACGGAATACACACCAGCACCGCCAACCACAAGAGCAATGAGAAGTCCTGTTGCAAGAATATGGAATTCATATCCTTCACCTTTTTGGTTTCCATTCCAATTGATAAAAAATCCATTATGTCTATGTGCAATGATAGCCGCACCAATCATGATGATGGCAATAGAAGCCGCAGCAAATTTAGTAAAAAATCCCACGAGAAGAAATACAGATCCAAAAGATTCCCCTAAGATGATGAGAACTGCCAAGATTCCCGGGAACTTCAGTTGTCCTGTAAAAAATCCATAAGTTCCTTTGAATCCGTAACCACCAAACCAACCGAGTAGTTTTTGGGCACCGTGTGGGAAGATCACAACAAAAGCTGTGATGCGTAAGATGAGGGGGATAATGTCCCCAGAAGTTGAAAATAGAGTATCGAACATATGGTTCTCCTTAAATCAATAATAGATGATTTAATATTAAACTATCTAGAGTCAAGTTAATTTTTTACTAAATTTCCAGGTTTCGGCGGTTTTAAATTCTCCTTTCCCCTTTAAGCCATCATTTTACCCTTTCCCCTATGTTAGATCGAATTCCGATTCCAAATCCCTTTGGCTGGGAGGGTTTGTCCACTTTCAGCCTTCTTATGATGTTGGCCTTTCTTGTTGGTTCTTACCTCCTTCCCAAAGAGTTAGAACGTAGGAAATTGGATCCGAGCCATTCGGATTGGTTGATTTTTCTTGGGATTTTAGGCACCTTAATTGGAGCTAAAATTTTCTTTATCTTCGAAATTTGGGACCAAGTGTTCATCGATGTTCCTGGTTATGATGGAAAGTATACTTACCCACTCACCCATTGGAATGGTTTCCCTGGTCACCCTGGCCTTTGGTCATCCCTCTTTAGCGGTGGTGGTCTTGTTTTTTTTGGTGGTCTTCTTTTTGGATGGCTCTTCATCACTATTTACTTCCGACACCACAAACTAGACATCGGCGCCTATTACGACGCAGTTGTTCCTGCACTGAGTATGGGTTATGCGATTGGAAGGCTGGGATGTTTTGTGAGTGGGGATGGCTGTTATGGTTTTGCCACTGATGCGAGGATTCCATTTTTTGTTTTTGATTTCCATGGTGCCCACCCTTCTGGTGTTCCGGTTTGGAATACACCAGTAATGGAATCCATCATGGCCTTTGGATATTTTGCTTACTTCCAGTTTTGGGCCAGATACCAAAACTTTCGTAAATGGAGTATTGGTGCACAGTTTCTCATCATCCACGGATTTGCAAGACTCATCATCGAGTTCTTACGTGTGAACAAAGCAGTGATTCCTTTTATTGATCCTCCTACTCTTGTGAACATTCCAGATGCAAACGGAAACCCAACATTCCTTACTGGTTACTACTGGCATGGATTTTCTCAGTCACAATACATCTCGATTGCACTGATTCTTTTTGGTGTGTATTTGTTAGTTTCCAAAAAACTTTGGCTCAAGGAAGAAACAACAGTATGAACCCTTCTCCATTTTTCGAAATTGAAAAGAGAAAAAACGTAGCCATCCTTTGGCTCAACCGCCCCGAAAAACGAAATGCCATGAACTGGCCTTTTTGGCGTGACCTTCCGGATATGGTGGACCAAATCAATGCTGACCCACAAATTCATTGTTTTGTGATCGCTGCCAAAGGAAAATCTTTCTCGACAGGGCTTGATTTGGAAGAGTTCTTTCAAGAATTCAAACCTGTGGTGCAAGGAGAACTTGCGGATGGTAGAGAAAAACTTTACCAACTGATTCTGACCATGCAAAAGGGAATCAACGCGGTTTACAATTCTAAAAAACCATCCATTGCCCTTATACAAAAACATTGTATCGGTGGTGGACTCGATTTAGTTTCTGCCTGTGACATTCGTTATGCGTCAGAGGATGCCGTATTTTCCTTACGCGAATCCAAGGTTGCGATTGTGGCCGATATGGGATCTTTACAAAGACTCCCCCATCTGATTGGAAATGCTCATACGAGAGAACTAGCTTTGACCGGAAAAGATATCACTGCAGAGGAAGCCTTGCAAATGGGACTTGTGACCAAAGTCACAAAAGACTTTGATTCCTTACTCCAAGCAGGACTCAAAACAGCAGAAGAAATCGCAGAAAATCCAACCATAGTGATTCGTGGGGTCAAACAAGTTCTAAACCACGGAATTGGAAAAACCATCGAAGAAGGTCTAGACTATGTTGCCGTTTGGAATGCGAGTATGCTCGATTCTAAAGATTTCCGTGCGGCAATCGGTGGGTTTATGGAAAGAAAACGACCAGTTTACAACCCAGAAACCCGGGTAGACTAACTTCCAATTAACAGTAGATGTCGAGTAACCTTTCGCTTTTTTCGCCTGAGCCTACTTTTTCTTCCACGGCCAACTTCATGAGTTTTTCGTTGAGTTGGTTTTGTGCCTGGAAAATTTCCTTCGGCAAATTGACGACTGAGTTTATAGGTGTAGATGGAACCATAAAGGACCTCCTTTTACAATCTTTACTCCCTATTCTACCCATCGGCGAATCCGGTATTTCCTGAAGTAAAAAACACCGTATGAGTTCCTTTTTTTCCCTAATCCGCGAAGCCAAACTCCTGGAAGAGGAAAAGGAATTCACACGGGCATTTAATGTCTATGCGGAAAGTGAGTCACACACAACAAACGAATCGGCTCTCATCAAAATCAAAGCAAAAAAAGCTTGGTGTTTGTATGCGGTCGGAAACCCAAAAGAAACAGAATCACTGTTTCAAGACATTATAAAAAATTATCCATCTCATCCTTTAAGTATCACCGTATACTCGCGTTATCTGATCAAATTAAAGAAATTTAAATCTGCAAAAATATTACTTCAAAAAAGTATTCTCTATTTTCCTTCCTATTTAGAAAACTACCTCCTCCTTGCCTCTCTCCTAAAAGATATGGAACGATCAGAGGAAGCAATTAAGGTATTAAAAAAAGCACTTTCTCAGGAACACTTAAGTAATGGCCGGGGCATTGATAGAAAAGACATCTGGGCCGAACTTGGGTCTTTGTATTTTTCTCGCGGTGATTTTAACTCAGCACTTGCCTCTTTAAAAAAATCACTCAAGATGGTGGAACCAGAAGAGTTCCTCTATTATGATCTTTTAGCCCTTTGTTATTTGGAAGCGGAAGATCCGGAAAACGGACTAGTCTCTATTAAAACCCATATCGAATTCTGCAAAGAAATTGATCCAGAAACGCTGATTATTTTGGCTCGTGCCCATTGCCGATTGGGCAAACTTGAAGAAGCAGCAAACAACTTAATCCAGGCTTACTCCATTGAAGATTCTTTATATTTAAAAGCAGCCGATTTTATTGATTTTGCACCATTACTCAGAAATGGTTTTTTTACAACCTTGGAGAATATTGAATGGGAAGAACCATGAAACAAGAGTTTGGTTCATTAAAAGAAGAAATTCTGAATGTAAAAACAATTCTAAGTAAAGAAAGAGAATACGAACGTTCTTTATTTTTAGAAAAAGGCCAAGACTCCAAAGCCATTAAAGCTGCCGAATTAGAAGATTTACGATTTGTTGTTGGAAATACTTGGAGGGCAGATTTTCATATTTCACCTTCGCCAAAATCGAAAGAATGGTTAAAACCAGGAATACCAGTCCTCCTCCAAGGTACAACAGAAACGATTTTTGGAAATATATTCAAAACATCTGATATAAAACTCACCGTACAAGTTCGAGGTGATTACGAATGGGAAGATAACGAATTTCAAATTTCTAAGTGGTTCCAAGAATCAACCTATGATTTGTATAATGATATCATCACAAAAGTATTGGCCGACACAGAAAGTGAATCGCATAAAAAACTAAATTGGATTCTGGGATTTGGACTCGGGGAAAAAACAACGCCACCCAAAGCAAAGCCAGACAAACCGCCACTCGAACGAATCTTTGAAATTCATGATTACGGAGTGATCTTTGGTCCACCGGGAACAGGGAAAACAACCTTACTCATGCAAGCTGTAGAAAAAATCAAAGAAAACAAAGAATCGCTATTAACACTTTGTCCTACAAACTTTGCTTGCGATTATATTGTGGAACTCGCTTTAAAAAAAGGGATCAGAGTCATTCGTCTCGGAAACTCCACCAAAATCAAAGAAGAAGTTTTACCTTACCATATAGATCATCTCATTCAAACACATCCTGATCAAAAACAAATTCATAACTGGCAGACTGAACTAAAAGCCCTCCAAAAAAAAGCCAACTCTTGGAAACGTAATTTTGGAAAAGAAGAAAGGGAAGAACGAAAGGCAATACGTAAGGAAGCTAAGTTTTTACTCGGGACGATCAGAGAAGCAGAATCAAACATTCGCACTAAGTTGCTCGACAGTGCTGAACTGATTGTATCTACCTTTTCAGGATTTGGAAATGAATTCAAAAAAGGCAGAACTTTCGATTATGTGTTTGTGGATGAGGCCACCCAAAGTTTGGATCCAGGATGTTATCTTGCAATGTATGCAGGGAAAAAAACTTTCTTTTTGGGAGATCCGAGACAACTAGGAGCTAGTTACTCTCATCCAGATCACCAGTCCCTACATAGTTTTTTAGAAAAAGCGGTAACCTTTGATTCAGGAGAACGAATTATATTCTTAGAAAAACAATTTCGAATGAAACAGGAAATCCTTGGGTTTCCCAACGAAACCTATTACGAAAACAAAATCATAACCCATCCAGATGCAAAATGGAATGAGTCAATCGACATTTCGACGATCTTCGGTTCCAATCCACCAATCGTTTGGATTGATACTGCAGGTAGTGATTCGGAAGAAGATACAGAAGGAGAAGAACCTAGTTTTTTTAATGAAACAGAAATTCAAACAGTTGAAAAACTCTTCCAACTCGGAATTCCCAAAGAAATCGCAACAGTCATTTCACCTTACAGAGGCCAGGTGGAGAAATTGATCCAGGCTTCGGAAGGTCGTTGGTTTACCCAAACCATTGATTCTTTCCAAGGGAGAGAATCAGAAATTGTAATCTTAAGTTTGGTTAGGTCTAATGACGATGGTGAGATTGGATTTTTATTAAATCCCAAAAGATTGAATGTAGCCTTAACTAGGGCCAAGTCCCACTTAATTCTTATTGGGGACTCAGGAACCCTTTGCCAAAATAAAGAGTTCCAAAATCTTTATTCCTATATAGAATCCGTCGGTGAAATCCGTTCCATTTATGAATTTATGGATTAGGTATACAAATTAATTTTACGCGAACTTGTTTCTGTATTTTTACTCGTAAACTTAAAATGTTTTTTCTTCATTTATATTTATAACACAACCCATTTGGGTTCTTCCAAAGTATAAACCAAACGAAAGGCTCCATCAGAACCTGGAGGGATTTCCGATATGGGTTCAAAATCGAAATCTGTGGTTTCATCAGCATTTTCTTTCACTGCACTTGTGACTAAAATTTCCCAGGCTTTGGCCGTATCTTCACCTAACTTTGATGCAGCATTAACTTCAGCTCCAAATACGTCGGTATCCCCAATCTTTAATATTTTTCCAAACCCAAGTCCCACACAAAGTAAAATCTGCTCCTCTGCCGATTTACCTTCATTGTATCGCTTACATGCTTTTTGCATTTGGATCGCACATTGAATGGCTTTGTTGGTATTACGAAAGAGAACCATAAGACTATCGCCCTCATCTTTCATCAGGATTCCATCAAACTCATCCAAAACAGGAATGAGGATACGTTGGGATTCATAGATGGTTTGTAGAAAATGAATGATTCCGAATTTAGCAACACCACGAGAAAACCCAGAAAGGTCGGTAAACATCACACACCAAGTTTCCCCGAAAAGATCCCAAATTCGTTTGTCGATGATTTCTTGGTTGGAGCCAGGATTCAGTCGTTCTTCTAAAAGTTTTTCTAATCGTTCTTCCGAAGCGGAGGTAGCAATGGCTCGTTTTTGTCCCATGGATTTTGAGTATAACAAAGAAAAAAGGAATGTCAAGATGCGTGAAACAAAAGGTACGAAACAAACTCTTAAGTTTATGTTTTGCAATGATTCGATAACACAAAAAATTATTTTAAATTTCTATTGATCACAATCCATTCTATTTGTTTTCCTGACTAAACCAATTGAATCAAATCTAGGAGATTTTATGAATGATATCAAAAGTTCAAAAACCACACTTTGGGTTGGAAGGGTCTTAAGTGGTCTGGTCATTGCTTTTTTACTCTTTGATGCTTGGGGTAAACTTGCCGAATTAGAAATTGTTTTAACAACTATGGGAGAATTGGGTATACCTGGATCACTATCGATAACCATTGGATCCATCCTACTTGTGATAACCATTCTGTATGCAATCCCTCAAACATCTGCGTTTGGTGCTCTGTTGCTGACAGGGTATTTAGGTGGTGCTGTTGTCATTCATGTTCGTGTAGGAAATCCACTTTTTAGCCATACTCTTTTTCCAGTGTATGTAGGGATTCTACTTTGGGTGGGACTTGCCTTAAGAAACAGAAAAGTAAAAGATTTATTTTGGGTTTTCTAGAACAAACAAATAGTTCGATCATAGGAAACATAAACATCTTCGCCAAACAATTGCTTTCATGAGGATAGATTTATGTTTCCGGGTAACAGTTACCGAATAATCACTCTATTAATATAAACCTAAAAATCTCAAAACAAACAAAATCATTTCGAAGAAATTTTCAACCATCGATCTTTAAAATTTTTATAACTAGTGGAATCATCAATACCGAAATTCCAATATAAATGGAAACTCGGAAGTAATTCAGAAATACCCACATTCGAATTTCATTAGAAATTTTAAGAGGATAATCACTTGCAGAATTTGCCAAAGATTGGAATCTAATGATTTTTTCAGCAAAATAAACCACAGTCCAAACTCGGACAGCCATATGAAGAACGAAAAGGAGGACTAAAGAGTTACCAATTCCTTCGATTTGATAACAAAACAAGAGAGATATTAAGAATATGATTTCATGGATTGAGTGAAACAAAATCCAAAAGTATTTTAAATTGGCGGATTTAACTTCTGTATTTAGAATTTGGAAATTCGGGACATTGCCTTTCGCCCAACGTGGAACAAAAACAAGAGTTTCAAAAATCTGAGATCCATTCATTAAAAAATAGACGAGTAAGTTTAGAAATAATGAGTATTTAGCGAGAGATAAAGAATGTTCGGAAACCAGAGAAACAATATCTTGTATCCCGATCATTGCGGCAAATATAAAGGACTTTCCGATCACATAACTCATATTTCATTTTTTTCCTGTAAATTTTTAGACATTTTTTCCATAATTCCAATGGCGGATTCAAAATAACGATGAACTACTTCTAACTCCCGACTTGAAAAACTAGAAATCAAAAGATCCGTATCTTTTTGTAATTTTTTGAAGATTGGTGCAAACAATTGGTTTGCCTTTTCTAAATTAGGAACAATCATCACCTTTCGTCTATCCGCTGGTAAAAATTTTCGTTTTACTAACTTATTTTTCTCTAACCGATCAATCACACCTGTAATGGCTCCGGTTGTAAGACCGGAAATCTTTGCTAGATCCCCAGCACTCATTTCTCCGTTTTCAATCAAATATCCTAAATATTTATGATCTGTTCCCGTGAGACTGGCTTTTTTTGCAATTGCCTCATGCATATTCAGAGCAGTTTCAAAGTATTTACGCGTTGTTTTTTTAAAATTTGTAATTTCCATTGGCCAGAGATTCAAGTATACCTTATCAACTTAATATCTTAGTAGCTAAGATATTAAAATACATCAAACAAAAATTTATATTTTTTCTTGAAAAAATGGTTTGGTTGGCTAAATGATTTCGAAAAAGAAGATAGTCTAAAATCTTTTTTTAGTTTGTTTTGCGACAATAAAGACCCTTGGTTTCCCTTGGGTCTTTTTTATAATTCGGATTATCTTTTAATTGGGATCACCGCAATTTTTTCTAAACCTTCTTTAGAGTCCTTTTCCTTTGTTAATTTCTTATAGAACGTTAATTCCTTAGGAAACTCTCCTTTTTTTACCAAGTAATGGTATCTTCGAGTTTCAATTTGTCCAGGTAAAAGTGTCGTGTTGTACAAGGAGGTAAGGAAAGCTGTCGATCGAAGTTCTTGTAACAAACCTTCACCAAAATGACAGCAAAAATGAAGCCCTACTATACTTGCAGACTCAGGGCTATTCCCCTTTGCTTCATTATACATATATAGAAAATCGATTGGGTAATCTTCTTTCGATATATTTTGAAATGCAATATCTACTTCTGCAAATTCATAATTAGAATCTATTACTCTTTTCTGTCCGGCATAATCGGTTGTATCAGTCCCAAGTAAATAAATGCTTAAATTAGGTCCACTTACTTCGGGTTTAGCATCCTTAATTTTTGCCGTACTACAACTAACTAATACAAAAAGACTCAATACCCCAAGTGAAAACTTATCTAACATCTGTTTCATTCATTTCTCCTTTACAAGGAACATAAAATGACTCAACAGATAACTTTTGTCAAGCGTGTAAAAAGAAAGACCCTTGGTTTCCCTTGGGTCTTTCTTAAAAAAAGATAGTTTAGTGGGAAGATCCCACCAAACAGCTCTTCATAAAAATCTTAGTTTTGTTTTAACATGTTTTTGTTTGTGTAAGGCACTTCTTCCAAACCTTTCGTTAGGTCAGAAAGTGGGATCTTTTCTTTTGGAAGATCTTTTAAGCTACCATACTCATAACCACGTGGGTAGTGTTCTTTGTCGGTTGGACTGTAAAAAGGACTATAATCCTTTACGAGACCTTTGGAATATCTCCAAACACTTTTTTCTGGATCTTGGTTCACAACAAAACAACGTGGACTCATATAACCTTCGTTTTTTGCTGTTTGCACTTTTACAAAATATTTTGGAGCCCAAACATTATGGTTACGAGCCTCAAATACTTTGACAACAGTTCCTGCAGGAACAAATTCCACCACTTTAGAGTTAGAATCTGCTTCTGAATACAAAGGAACTGTAAAATCCAAACTTGCTTTGTTGGTTTTGGCATCACAATTTTTATGCCATGCCACTTCTGCGTTTTTGGAACAAGCTGTGAAACTTGCACAAGCGATCGTTAGTAATACAATTTTGTTTTTCAATTCCATTCTCCTATTGGTGGTGGTGGAGGCACTCATCCAAACGAGGATCTCCAACCGGAACTAAGCTGTGTTTTTCCAACTTTTTGAAGATAAAGAAACCGAAGATTCCCACAACACCCACTGTTCCGCCGAAAGCTAAAACAAAGTGTAGGATGGAAAATTTTTCAAAGTTTGCAGGGAATACCAACCAGAACAGTTCAAAGAACTGAACCGCAAGAATCCATACTGACAATTTCCAAAGGAAATCGATATTTCTTTTGTTCGGACGATTGAGAAGTAAGAGGAAAGGAATCACAAACTTCACAAAAGGAAGTGCAAGAGTTGCATAACCCCATCCGCCAGTCATACGCATCTCATAGAAGAAAGTTTCTTCCGGGATGTTTGCATACCAAATGAGCATGAATTGTGAAAAACCCACATAAGCCCAAAAAGTAGTCATACCTAAAAGGAATTTTGCAATGTCATGGTAATGGTTTTCATTCACTGCTTCCCCGAGGTATCCGTTTTTCTTCAATATTGCGATGACAATCAAGTAAGAAGCAAGGGAAGTTTGGAAAGCTCCTGCAAATGCATACACACCAAACATAGTAGAGAACCAGTGTGGGGAAAGTGACATGAGAAGGTCAAATGACATGAAACACCAAGAAAGTGCGAAGAAAAGGATGAATCCACCAGAGATCTTTGCCAAAGTTTTAGTTGTATCAACAACCTTGTCTTTGTCCTGACCTACCGACTTACCATGAAAGATGTAAGCAAAGATAGTCCATACAGTTATGAAAAGCACGCAACGAATGATGAAAGCCGTTGGGTTTAAGTAACCTGATTTGTGGTGGATGAGATGGTCGTTTTCACGAACACTTGCATCGGCCCATTCATACAGATCGTGCATTCCAAAAATCACACCTACGAGTAAAAGTCCTGCTATCGGTGTAAAAAGTCCGTAGGTTTCAAAAAGTCGTCTAACAGTGACAGACCAATGAGAACCAGTTAGGTGTTGGATGGCTGTAAAAAAGATTCCTGTGATGGCAAGACCAATCACAAAGTAAGTTCCAATCAGTAATACATGGTAACCTAAGTTTGTGTGATGGAAATGTCCTGCTTCGTCCATATGACGAGATGTTTCATGACCAAATCCGAGGAAAGCGATGAGAAAACTCACCACTCCCACTCCGATCATAGCAATGAGGGCATTACGAAAGTTTACCGGCAATTTGAACTGCAGTAATTTTTCGTCTAGTTTAGCTGCTTTTGTCGCGCTCATAGTTTCCCCTAGTTCGCCTTTTTATTTTGAACTTCATATTCTTGAAGTTTTCGGATGTAAGCAATGAGCTTCCATCTGTCTTCTGGTTCGATTTGGTAAGCATAACTTCCCATAAGTCCACGACCCATAGTGATGATATGGTAAACTTGCCCATCGGACCAACCTCTGATTTTGTCAGAAACAACAGAAGGAGGTGATTGTTGGAACCTTGGTGCGGGTCCTACTACCGTTCCATTTCCAAGCCCCCTTACCCCATGGCAAGGAGTGCAGTAGGTTTGGTAACGTTTTTCACCAATCATTAAATCACCTAAGTTTGCTTTGGCGATTGGATTTTTTAATCCTTTGTCTGCCCCTGGAAGTGTGTCAGGAGTTGCTTCTGCTGCATAAGGGTATGGAAAATATCCTACAGGGATTGCTCCTTTGGGAGGAATCCGAGAAGCAGATCCATTTGTCGCAAAAGAATCAGCTTCTTGTGACTCACGTGCAGGAGAATCATACATACTAGGAAAGTATTCATAAACGGGAGTTTTGTAATCGCAATTCACGAGAACAAGGAGTCCCGCGAGTGCTAAAACTCTAAAGATGTTTTGTTTCATTTTTGGTTCTCCGGTTTTACCACGGTTACTTCTGCTCCGCCAAGGCCTTTTACGAAAGAAAGAACTTCTGATTCGTTATAACCTTTTGCAGATTTTGGAATCCAAAGTCCGAACCTGTGAGATGTCAAATCCGGGTGAAGGATACGACGGGTTGCTTTGGGAATACCGCTTAAAAAACATAGTGCAGCTACGGTGTAAATCCCTGCAGAAAATACTGTTAATTCAAAGATGATGGGCACATAGGCGAACCATGCGTTGAGAGATTTTCCAGAGATATTGAGAGGCCAGTCATGGGCATGAGTGAGATACTGAAAGAGAATCCCGATCGTGCAACCAAAGATACCAGCAAAGAAAGTGACCCAAGGAAGTCCAGATCTTGGAGTTCCCATCGCTTCATCGATCCCGTGAACAGGATACGGAAGGATACAATCAAATCCTTTGTAGTCTTTTTCTTTGGCTTTTTCTGCCGCATGTATGATTGCTTCGGGAGTCTCGAAAAGACCGAGAACTCCTTCATCCATTTCTTTATATTTGTGAAACTGTTCTAATTTTGGAAGATACATACTAGTGGTGTGCTCCTTCTTTCTGTGGCATCACTGTTTTTACTTCTGCAATCGCAATCACTGGCATAATTCGGCACCAGAGAAGGAAGAGAGTAAAGAAGATACCAAAAGTTCCGATTAACATTGCGTAGTCGAAAAGTGTCGGTGTATACATAGCCCAGCTGGATGGTAGAAAGTCACGGTTCAGTGTCATCATGATCACAAATCGTTCGAACCACATACCTACGTTTACCACAAGGGATGCAACAAACATCACTGGGATGTTATAACGAAGTTTGCGGAACCAGAACACTTGAGGTGACAATACGTTACAAGAAATCATGATAAAGTATGCCCAACCGTAAGGACCAAAAGCTCTGTTCCAGAATGCGAATACTTCGTATTCGTTTCCAGAATACCAAGCGATGAAAAATTCTGTTCCGTAAGCAAGTCCCACAATAAGACCGGTTACCATCATGATTTTGTTCATGTTGTCCAAGTGTTTCATCGTGATGTAGTTCTTTAAGTTAAACACTTCACGAGCAATGACCATAAGGGTTACCACCATCGCAAATCCGGAGAAAATCGCACCGGCAACAAAGTATGGAGGGAAGATGGTCGTGTGCCAACCTGGAAGGATGGAAACAGCGAAGTCGAAGGATACAATGGTGTGAACCGATAGAACGAGTGGAGTGGAAAGAGCTGCAAGAATCATGGAAACGATTTCCAAATGAGACCAAGACCTTGCCGATCCAACCCAACCAAAGGAAAGAACGTTGTATAAGTTCTTTCTCCAAGTTTCAGTCGCACGGTCACGAAGTGTTGCTAAGTCAGGAATGAGTCCTAAATACCAGAACACCATGGAGATGGAAAGATAGGTTGATACCGCAAACGTATCCCAGATGAGTGGGGAACGGAAGTTCACCCAAAGTGGACCTCTTTCGTTTGGATAAGGAAACAACCAAAATCCGAGCCAAGGACGACCTACGTGAAGGATGAGGTTCGATGCCGCAACAAGTACGGCAAAGATTGTCATCGCTTCCGCAGCACGGTTAATCCCTGTTCTCCAACCTTGACGGAAGAGGAAAAGAACCGCAGAAATCAAAGTTCCTGCGTGACCGATACCGATCCAGAATACGAAGTTGACTACGAAAAATCCCCAACCTACCGGGTTGTTGATCCCGAGTAAGTAAAGACCTTCATAAAACAAATATCCGATGATGGCTACGTCGATCAGGGTGATCGTAAGAACCAAAAGAAAAGTATTCCACCAAAGTTTGGTAGGGAAATCTTCGTTTGGTTTTGCGATATCAACGGTTACATCTTTAAGCGACTTCCCGCCTGTTACCAGGTCGGGGATGTCTAATTTATCTCTAACTGCTTGTGTTAATGACATTCCCTTTGTGTTCTCCCTGTTAAACTTCGTTTCGAACGCGAGTCATATAACTGACGGCCGGTCCGATGTTTAGGTATTCCAGAAGTTTGTAAGACCTAGGGTCTTTCAAGAGCTTCGCTACTTTAGATTCAGGATCATTTACGTTACCGAACACAATGGAATTGGAAGAACATGTTTGTTCACATGCTGCTTTCACTTCTCCATCTCGTAGAGTTCTTCCTTCGTTTTTCGCTGCGATTTTTTTCTCAGCAACTCGAGAAGCACAGAAGTTACATTTTTCCATAACCCCACGAGAACGAACGGTTACATCTGGGTTGAGACCAAGGTTTCTTGGAGGTCGTGCCTTAAATGTAGGTGTTGCATCGCCAAGTAAGTTGTGTTCTGTCCAATGTTCTAACCAGTTAAAACGACGCACTTTGTAAGGGCAGTTGTTGGAGCAGTAACGAGTTCCCACACAGCGGTTGTAAACCATATCGTTGGTCCCTTCCGTACTGTGAACAGTCGCAGCTACTGGACAAACTGTCTCACAAGGAGCATTGTCGCAATGTTGGCACATGAGTGGTTGGTGCGCAATTTCGAGTGATTCCGGTTTTTCAGGATCACCGATGTAGTAACGGTCAATACGAAGCCAATGCATCTCACGACCCATTCTCACTTCGTCACGTCCTACCATCGGCACGTTGTTTTCAATATTACATGCAACTACACAAGCACCACAACCAGAACAAGAAGTAAGATCCACTGCCATTCCCCATTTGTATCCTGGGTATGCAAACTGGCTTCCTGGTTGGTCAGAAGGAGCGTTCGCTCCTTGGGCTCTTTGTAGTTTTCCATCGATTAGGATTTTTGGAATCTCTGGTTCAGGAATTCCTGCCCCTGGATTCTTAGCATAATCTTGGAGTTTTGCGGAAATGATAAGAGGTCTTTCTTTCCATTCCACACCCATCATCACACCTGGGCTCATCATATGATGGTCTTGTGTGGTAGCGAGTTTGTATTTCTTTCCTGTAGGAGAGAGTGTGATGGAAAGTCCAGAGTAAACGAGCGATCCGTTTACTTCTTGTGCAAGAGTATTTGCGTTTTTCCCTACTCCGTTTCCAATCTCACCTACGTTAGTTCTTCCGTAACCAAGAGCAATTCCCACTGCTTCTGGATGGAGACCTGGTTGGATGAGAGCCGGAAGTTCAAACGATTTTGTGCCAACAGTGACTGTGACCACATCATTGAGTTTAATTCCCGACGAACGAGAGTATTGTGGGCTGATCGCAACATAATTATCCCAAGTCACTTTCGATACTGGATCTGGAAGTTCTTGGAGTTGCGAGTTGTTTGCTCTTTCGCCTGCTCCGAGTGCAGTGCTTTCGTAAAGAGAAACAGTAAGACCAGATTTCGATGCAGTAAGAGGAGCAATCGTTCCACGGAAAGATCGTCCACCTTTGTCAGCTTTTGGATTTCCAGAAACTAACACACCTTTTCTGAGAAGGTCTTCCCAGTTTGTCTTTTTCGAGTATTTTGATTTGAGGTATTCGTATAACGAACTCGCACCAAGTAACTTTCCGCCAGCCCAAGTGATGAGCATGTCTTCAAATGCTTTCGATTGGAAGATAGGTCGGATGGTTGGTTGTTGTACGGAAACAATTCCCGCTACCGATTCGTTATCACCCCAAGACTCTAAGAAGTGAGACACTGGAGCAAGCCAGTTGGAAGCAAGTGCAGTTTCATCCACTCGGTCAGAAACTTGAACTACTTGTGCTGCTTCATGAAGGAGTTTTTTCCACTCATCTCCATTTGGCGCTTCATAGACTGGGTTCACACCGAAAAGAATGACCACACCGGCCTTTCTTTCTTTTAAGTCTTTTGCGAGAGCTTTTAAATTCTCTGCGTAATTTGAACGTCCTTCTTTCAAAGGATTTCCTGCATCGATGGTTTTTCCATCGTTACCGAGCATGCTGTTCAGCATATTCACTGCGATTTGTAAATCAACAGCGTCTTCAGTTAGAGCATTGGAACCACCAGCAATCACAAGGGATTCACCCTTAGCAGAAGCAAGAGCCTTAGCAGTGCGTAAAACTACTTCTTTGGAAATTCCCAGTTCCGCTGCAGAGGATTCTACATTGATTCCGGAAACTCCAGTAGAACCACCGACTCCCAAATCAGAAAGAGCTTTTGCAATCACAAGAGCAAACTTTCTTTGGTCACCTGGTTTTAAAGGGACTCTTTGGTCAGCGTTGGAACCCGTCATAGACGGATGAGTTTCTGCCGCAATGAAAGCATTGAAGGATTTTACACCTTTGTCTTGTAAATCTCTTCTTTTAGAGAAATCATTGTGGTAGTTTGTATTGTTTAAAAAGTCACTGTCGATGGAAAGGATGACTTTTGCTTTGTCGAAATGGTAGTTTGGTAAAACTGCCTTTCCGTAAGATTTTTCTTGAGCAATTGTGATCGCATCATCAGAAGAAGCAAATGCTACTTCGATGTGTTTTCCACCACCCACTGACTTTAAGAATTCAGAAATGAATTCAGAAGTGGCAGGAGAAGTAAGAGGTTTTGTGACAACAATGGTTTTACCCTTGTTAGCATTTAGTTTCTCTTTTACATCTTTATCTAAAACAAACCAGTCACTAGACTTAGCTGCTCCATTCACCACTTGTTGTGGTTCTTTGGCACGGTCTGCATCATAAAGATCAAAAATAGAAGCTTGTCCAGAAGCACAAAGAGCACCTTCCGAAATCGGATGGTTTGGATTTCCTTCGAGTTTCAAAGGTCGTCCGTCTTTTGCTTTGACTAAGATCCCACAACCAACCGAACAACCACCACAAACAGAAGCGTAGTGGTAAGAGTGTCCATGTTTTACGAAGTCGTATTGTTCTACTTCGTTATTGTCTGGGTTCTTAATGGTGAGGTTCACATAAGGAACAATTTTTTCAGCAGGTTTTTGGATACAACCAACAGTTGTCATTACAACTGACGCACCCATAAACTTTAAGAAAGTTTTTCTGTCAAAATCACCCTTTTTGATTTTTGCAATTAGGGGATCTGGAGATTTATAGAACTCTTGCTTTTGCAATTCACGTTCGCGAGAAGTCCCGCGAAGTTCATAAGACTGCCAAAGCGATTTTTTTTCTTTTTGGAAACTATCGTCTTTCATCATAAATTATTACTTGTCTCCCGATTATCTGTGGCACGTAGAACAATCGTTAGGGGCATTGTTCTCTCTATGGCAATCGACACAAAATCCCATATTGAGGGACTTGGACTGTCTAACCTTTACCATCTCTGCCATGTTGCCGTGGCATGTGGAACAATCGACACCGCGTTGTACGTGTCGTGAATGGTTGAAGTATACGAAGTCTGGTTGGTCATGCACCTTTACCCAGGATACTGGAGTATTGCTATCGTATTGTTCTTTAAGCCATTTAACATGTTCTTGGTTGCCCGCTACGTTACCTGCTCCATGGCAGTTCATACAAGTGGAACTTGGGGGAACTGTGGCATGGGCCGAATTTTCAACACCAGTATGGCAATACTTACAGTCGATTTTGTTATCGCCGGCATGTATCTTATGGTTGAAGGGGATGGGCTGGTCGGGTGAATAGCCCACATAACGGCTAGGTGAAAAAATCAAATATGCAAGCGCTGCAACTGCAACGATAGGCACAGAGATCTTGAGTATTTTTATATTCATTCGCAGATTTCCTGAATCCGTTTACACTGTCTTCTGACAAGGAAAGGCAAAATCAGAAAAAAAGCAAGTATGTAAGGGTTTTGGATGCGAAAAAACATAAAAAGAGACATAATCTGAAATTTTCTACGAACTTTCCTTATTGAAACTAAGTCTCAACAAGTCCGCCGATATACCGACAAACACCCGTTATTTTTTACTTTAAATCCAAGATTGGCCGAGAATTGGCCTCTGGATAGCAACTAAGTCAGGATTCTTCCTAATCGTTCTTAGTGATCTTAAACTTTTTTGTAATGGAACGCAAAGTATCTGCCGCATGGGAGAGTTTCCTGGAGGAAGATGCCACGAGATCAGAGCCGGAAGCGATGTGCATGGTCTCATTATTGATCCCAATCACTGATTCTGAAATCTGCTGGATGGCTCTTTTTTGTTCTTCAATGGCCCCACGGATGGATTCAGATTCACGACCTACCTCTTCCGAACGTTCATCCACCTCTCGATTGTAACTTAGCTGAGACTGAGTCGCTTCTGAAAGACGTTTCATCACTGTTTCCACTTCCCCAATATCTCTAATGATGAGATTCAAAAGATCCACAGAGGATCTAATTCCCTTAGCGCCCTCTTCCAACTCTTTACTATTTTTACCAATCATATCTTCAATGGATTGGATGGAATGAGCCGTTTTGTCAGAAAGTTTGGATATCTCTTCAGCGACAATGGCAAACCCACGCCCAGCCTCTCCGGCCCTTGCCGCTTCAATGGCTGCATTCAGTGCTAGCAAACTGGTTTGGTCGGAAATTTCGTCAATGATTCCAATCACCTCTTTCATCTCCGAAGACGATTCTAAGATAACGTTAATCACTTCCTTCATTTGGTTCAGGGATTCACCACCAAGTTTGGCTTGTTTGGTAATGTTTTCTGTATTGGCAAGGGCCGATTTTGTATCCCTTTCGATTTGGATGGCACCTCTAGAAAGTTCCAGAATCTTACTATTGAATTCTAGAATATTCTTATGTTGTTTCGCAGTGGAAACTGCTGTAGTTTCCATACTCGCAACCACCTCTTCTGTTGTGGCTGAAATTTCTTCCGCAGAGGCAGCAGTCCCTTGGGCCATATCAGAAAAACTGGCAGAGGATTCTCGTAAACTTTCGGAAGAAGAATTAATTTCTTCTGTAACAGATTGGATCTCTCCCAAAGAACTCCGGATACTTGTGATAAAACCATTTAAAGCCAAATTCATCCTACCAATTTCATCATTGTTGGTTAATGTTAAGGTCTCGGTAAGATCACCCTTAGCCATTTTATCTAAGATGATGACTGAATTTTCTAAAGGTGATAACCTCTTTTGGAGGAATCGAAAAATTCCAAAAACAACGAGAGCTGTAATGAAAAACACAACAACAACAGCAATGAGAGCCACTTGAATGAATCCCGAATTCATATCGGATTTGGGAAGCACCACTCCAATGATGGTATTCCATTCTTCCAATCGTTTGATAAGAAGAGCATTGTCCTGTCCATTTTCAGTATATTCAAAGTAAGCTCCGTCTTTGGCCTCCAAAATAGGACGACCTTCTGGAATTTTACTTAAATCTAATTTTAAAATTTTCGATTTATCGGGTCCTGCAAATACAACTCCCTTAGTGGTGATGGCAGTGATGTATCCATTGGCACCGACATGAATCCCTTCTCCCATCCGTTTAGATACTTGTTCCAAATTCAAAGCAATCCAAAGGATCCCAACTAGGTTCCCTTTATCTTCTATTGGGAAAGAAACAAGACTCACAGGCAAACCAGTGATAGGTGACTCTTGGACAGATCCAATTAAAAACTCCCTTTTTAAAGCGACAACCACATGGTCACCGGTTTTGTCCTCTTCCAATTGATAACCAATCGAACGCGGAATTCCCGCAGCAAAGATTTTTGCATTTTGGATGGGCGCTGATAAAAAAATATTTTCATATTCACCATTTGCTTCTCGCATGATATCCACAAGGAGGTTCGTTGCAAATTTTGCCTTACCTGATTGAAAGGATTCGATGATTTCTCTTTGTTTGGCAAGAAGGCCAGCCATTCGGAGTTGGGATTTATAATAATTGGAAAGTTCGGCCCCGGCACTTTTGCCAGCATTTTCCATTTCTCCTCGGTACACTTTGACAAGTAGGCTCCAATTTAAATATAAGATGAGAGTGGATACAACCACTGACAGAAGTAAAATGGAAAGAAATGTATATAGACCAAGAATGTATTTTAAACTTTTCATAGATTACTGTATGGGACGTGTTTTCAGGGAATTCTAAGAAGCGGTTCAGATTTTTCTATCAATATATTTCCTAGTCGGAAAGGAAACCAAGAAATAATTAACAATGTTCGGGAAAGAAAATGGTTCCTAACAATCGGGACGGGAAAAGGATTTGGGCAAAAAAAAAAGGCCCTGATTTGACATCGAAGGGCCCTAAAAACCAGACTTACACAATTTAGCCTAGTTATACTTTCGTGTTTTTAGAAGATTTCCCCTGAATTTTTTTTAGCCAAACCAAAGAAATTTTCTTTGTGACAAGGTTTCTTGTCTCTTTTTTTAAGAAAGCCACGTTCGGAGTGGCCACTTTAAAGGATTCTCTCTCGAGAACCGGCTCAATCTGGTATCCTGGCCCCGCCATTTCCTGCAATTGGGTCAGTTTTTCGGAAGGAAGGATGAGAAGCCTTTCCGGTTTTTCGGACCAAAGTTTGTCTAATTTATCCTTATCATATACATTTCGGAAATTCCTTTCAGCATAAAATCCATAAGATCGTTTGGAATTGGACAACCAAAAGGAATAAACCACTGGTTCGTTTGGTTCCAGTTCTTTGATTTTTGCACCGAATTCTTTAGAAGGTTGGTAACTAGTGAGGAGTGGATAAAATTCCAAACTGATCGCAGTAAAAAACAAAGTGGCACCCACAAGAGTGACTAGGATTTCAAGTGGGATGAGTTGTGCTGACAACATGATAAAAAGCACACCAATGATCCCAAATACATAATAAAGAATTCCGACATCAGCAACAAAGATGGGGAGTAAAAAATATCCAACTAAATACACAAGGCCAGCAATGAGAAAGGATGGGCGTAACCTTGCTACATTAGAACGAAACAAACTTTCTTCCATGATTTTACCAAAGTACAAAGCGGCTCCAGGCAAAATCCAATACGTATACTGTGGGAGTGGATAACGAGAAAAGGAAATTAAAAATAGAAAAAGAAAAACCCAGAATGGAATCACAAAGTCGATTTCTTTGTATTCATTCGCACGAATTTTTCGAAGAATTTCCTTCCAACCCAGTGATTTGATGTACTGATAGATGCGAAAGGAAATATAAATAATCATGGGCACAAGTCCACTGAAGAAGGCCCAAGAAAATGATTTATAAAAATAAAACGGATCAAAATTGATATCATACATATCTCTATAAAAACGACCAAAAGACTGGATCCACAAAAAGAATACTGGGCCATAGGAGTTGAAGTTTTGATAGAGAAAGTAACACCATAAAGCAGGGAGAGATGCCAGAACAAAGATCCCTGTAGGAATTCGCATCGATAAAAGTAATTTCCAATCTCTTCGAAATAAAATATCACCGCCAATGGATATGGCAGGGATAAAAACAGAAATTGGACCTTTTGTGATGAAACCCATAGACATCATCAGATACATCAAATAGAAGTAGTTTGGATTTTGTTTTTTACCTAAATAATAGAAATGATAAGTAAACACCAAATAGGCGGTGAGATACACATCGATCTTTGGATCCACAATCATGGCGTAAACCCCTGGTGCCAAAAGGTAAGCGATGGAGGCAAGGTACCCTTGTCTTTCTTTTCCACCTGACAAAATCGTGATCCGGTATAAGGAAAAAACAGAAAGTAAGGTGATGAGAATTGCCGGAATTCGAAAGGCAATGTTATTAATTCCAAATAAGGAAAAAGAAGTAGCGATGGTCCAAAAGGTTAAGATGGGTTTGTCTAAGTACCTTCTACCATTATCAATCAGTGAAAAAAAGTCATTCGATAAAACAAGTTCACGGCCAATACCTGCGTATTGTGCACTATCAATATCAATCACATCTAAGGGAAGAGTGAATAAAATGGGAATGGATGCTAAGAGCAGAAGAATTCGATAAAAAATTCTTTCGGAAGGAGAGAGAGATAAAGATTCTTTCATTCTAAAGTACCAATTTGAATTAAACATTGTCCAAATCCTTTGCAGGAATTTGGTTCTTGGTCATAACATTGTAAGATATCGCTATTGTGTGTGGTGCATCCATCCATACATTGGATACGTCCTGTTCTTTTGACATCAGGTGCCAAGGTTAGTTTTAACTCTTCCTCAGTACAAGATACAAATACTTCACAAGCTGCTTGGCATTTTTTTTCCACTATGTCTTGGCAGTTGACAAAAAAGAAAGTCAACATTAGAGTTAAGATCCATTTACCGTGTTTCACTTCGAATTCCTTTTAATGCCAACATTCCACAAGCGCCATTGATGTCCCGACCAGGACTTCTACGGTTGAGAATGGGAGCGGTAGTTTTAGCTTTAAGATGCATTACAAATTCTTTTACTTCGTCATCGGTGGGTCTACGCCATCCAGTGAAGTCTGTATTCAGCGGGATCACATTGATTTTACATTTGTTAACAGAACGTGCAATTTTTGCGAGTCGTTCCGCATTGTCCCGACCCATGTTCACATCGGGTATCATCACATATTCAAAAGTAATGGCTCGGTCGAGTTCCTTAGTGAACCTTTTGGCTGAATCAACCAATTTCTCTAACGGATGTTTGTCGTTTACATCCATGATTGAAGACCTTGCATTGGGATTAGGATGGTTGAGGGAAATTGCAAAATTAAATGGTTCTTTGTTTTCGATAAACCGGTTGATCCCTGTTGTCACACCTGCCGTGGAAATGGTAATGCGTAATGCACCAAGACCAAATCCTTCTTGGTCTCTAAGGATATGGGCTGCTTTCATTACAGAAAAATAATTGTGCATGGGTTCACCCATTCCCATAAACACGATATTGGTGGCTCGGTCGCCCACAAGTCGTTCTACTTGCAAAATCTGGTCAAGGATTTGCCAAGTGTGTAAGTTTCCTTTGTATTCCAAAAGTCCTGTCGCACAAAATTTACAATTGAGAGTGCAACCAATTTGAGATGAGATACAGATGGTTTTTCTTCCCCCATCACCGGAAGGAATCCAAACTGCCTCGATCTCTTTGTTTTCACCTACATAAAAAGTAAATTTACGAGTTCCATCTTCTTTGGAAGCCAAGTCGCGACCAATTTCAATTTCAGGGTATAAAGTATGTTGTTTTAATTTTTCACGAACTTCTTTGGACAAGGTGGTGAATTGGTCTAGGTTCGTGTAACGACTCTTATAGATGCCTGTGTATATCTGTGCCGCCCGGTATTTTTCCAGGCCTAAGGAAACACAAATTTCTTCTAGTTCTTTTTTGGTTTTCCCTTTGAGAACCGGTATTTCCTCTTTCATTTGTTTGGAATTTCCACCTTTAGCCAATCTTTTCGTTGCCCCCTCTAGGGACAAGGATTTACGGCGATTCATTCAGTCTTACTCTGGAATCTGTTTGGAACAAGTCTAAAATAAAATTCTAGAACGAATCTTTTCGTAAATCGGTGCTTCCAAATGGACATTGACTTACATACAGTGATTCAAAAGCCTAGTATCTAGTGAGGGAAAAATACGAATGAATAGCGACGCCTTTATGGAATATGCCTTTATCGTCATGGTCGCACTGATAGGAATCGAAATCTTTGTTTCCTACATCAAAGGAAAACAATACTACCGATTGAATGTTCTCATTGCCGATGTGAGTACAGGTGTCATATTTGCACTTATCGGAGTTGTCATCCTTCTCGGTGCTTTGTATGTATATGACAAAATCGAAACAAACTTTTCGCTCTCGGCCTTAGGTTACCATTTTTTTCCTTTGGAAAGTCCGTTCCAATTCTCTCCTAGTTTTTCTGTGAACTGGCAGGCGCTAGGAGCTTGGACATTTGCTGTAGTTTTTGCTGATTTTGTTTATTACTGGTTTCATAGACATTGCCATGAAATCAATTTATTCTGGGCGACACATGTCACTCACCACTCCACTCAAGAAATGAACTTATCTGTTGCTTTCCGTGGAAATGGATTACAAAGAATATTCGAATATATTTACTTTCTTTCTATGGCACTCCTTGGAATTCCTTGGGCTATGTTTTTACTCAGCCATAGAATTCTGAAAGTTTACCAATTTGTGGTTCACACACGTTTTATCGGTAAACTTGGATTTTTAGAACAGTTTATGGTGACACCTTCCAACCACAGAGTCCACCATGGAATCCAAGATAAATACATCGACCGTAACCATGGTGGAATTTTTATCATTTGGGATCGTATGTTTGGATCCTTTGAATGGGAAACAGAAGAACCTATCTACGGTTTAACGAAACCCGTGAATTCTTTTAACCCCATCACCGTGAACATGCATGTGTTCAAAGATATATTCTTTCAGGTTTGGAAATGTAAATCCGTTGGTGATGTTTTTAAAACGATTTTTGGGCCCCCAGGTTGGAAACCAACTTACCTCATCACGGAAGCAGACAAAGCACCGGAACCAACAAAGGTTCAAAAATACGATCCAAAACCACCTATGGGTGTGATGATTTATGTGGCACTCCAGGCGGCAGTTCTTATGGCTGTGGGTCTTGTGATTTGGAAAGTTGCAAAAATCAATTTAGAACAGGATATGACAACTCTTGGAATTTTATCTGCTGTGATTATCTTTAGTTTGTTTTCGATTGATCGAACCATGGAAATGAAACGATGGTCAAGAAGGACAGAAGTGGTACGAAACGTACTTTTTATCTTAGCTTTTGTTGCGGCACTAGTTTATTCCAATATTCCTAATATTGAAATTTTTGCCATCCCACTCATTGGCCTCTCGTTTGTTTCGCTTGTATGGATTGTCATCAAACGAAAGACCTTCTTTGATTTAAGTAATATTTCTAATACTTGGTATTAGTTTTTAGATTTAATTTCTTTAAGAACGGACTCTGAAGGGAACAACTTGTTCGACTTCAGGAGTTCGTCTCCTAAATTTAAAAATGCCTTTGTTTTATCCCCATGTTTTTTACATAAATTGATATCTCTGTAACAAAGACCTAAATCCACAAACGGGGGCTTAATGGTTTTGGTTTCCCCTTGCCCTCCGGATACAGACTGGTAATACAAAAAATCATCTTCTATCCATCCAAAGATATTTCCATAAGCAAAATAGGCAGATGTTCCTTTTACTTTTCGTAAGTCACGACCCATCACACTAAAATAAACTTCCCTTTCCATAAATCCGAGGATGGTAGGAATCAAATCCAGTTGTGAGGTGATGTCTTCTCTAAGTTCCGGTTTGATTTTTCCAGGAGCATAAATTAAGAGCGGAACATTACGATCTTCATAGTAGTTTAGAAACCGGTGGTGGCTATGGTCAGAAACAAAAAAGAAAACAGTATCTTTAAAATACGTAGACTTTGCTGCTTTTTCCATATATTCGTTCAATGCAAAATCTGCATAATGAAGGACATTTAAGTATTCACTGTCTTGTGTGGTGGATTCAAACAAACGATACTTTTCATCGGGAACTTTGTACGGGTAATGTGTGGTTCCTGTATGAATCACAGAGACAATTGGTTTTTCAGGTTTTACATTGAGGAGTCTCTTGTGCATGGCATCGAGAGATGCTTCATCTAAATAACTCCAAGGCCCTGTTTTGTATTCGGGATTTTTTTCTAATTCAGTTTTTCCAACGAGAGTATCAAACCCCCAGTGGTACATGATACTTCCCTTATTGTTAAAACTCAGATCCGTTCCGGTTACAAACAAAGTTTCATATCCGATGGTTTTTGCAATATTCCCAAGACCAGAAAAACGATTGAGGATTTGCGGTGTGCGAACGGCTGTTAGGCCTGGTCTATCGGGAATCCCTCCCATCAGCGCCATAAGACCGTTTGTAGTCCTTCCGCCACTTGCAAAAAAGTTTTTAAAAAACATTCCTTTTCGGATGAGTTGATTGAAGTATGGTGTGACCACCTTCCCCTCTACCTTACCCGTTCCAATGATATCAATGTATTTGCCAGTCCAACCTTCTAAAACAATCACCACAATATGTGGCAAAGGTTTATTTGATATAACGGTTGTTTTCCGAAGAAGTGGGTATTCTTCGCTGACAAAGGTAGCTCCCGAATAGGCCACTTCTTTTTGTGTGATGGCACTAGATTCGCTCAGATTCATATAGTGGCGGTCATCCACTTTAGTCATCTTTAAGTCTGTGATGACCGTAAAACCTGGATTCAAAACCAAATCATTGATAATGGTTTCTTTGGTGATGATGGCGTCACTTGTCCTTAGTGGGCTCGTTTGGATTCCCCCACGGATTCCCAACACAAGAAGTGCGAGCACAACTAGGAATTGGAGACCAGCCCATTTGTAATGTAAGTTTACATGGGAATACGGAAACTTGGATTGGATTTTATAAATTCCGAAACCAATTCCACCAATCACAAGAATTCCAAGTAAAAACAAAAATGGATTTTGAGAAAAGGCAGATCCCACAAGTGGTAACATCTCAAAACCGAGATAAGCAAAAGCCTCGTATCCTAAATGTTTGTTTCCATTTTCATAATAGATCAAATCCGCAATGAGAAGAAATAACAATAGAATGATAAAAACTACAGGTAAGGTGCGCCACACTGCCCGATAGATTTTATTTCGGTTTAAAAAATGCAAACTCGCATACAATAAACTGAACCCAAGTAACACACATAAGACGGAAATATCGAATCGGAATCCCTTCAGAAAAGCCTTTAACAAAATCAGAACTGATTTGTCTTGGATCCGATAGGAATACATGGTAAAAAAAACGGCACGGTAAACGGTAAGAAAAACGATTCCAAGACCCGCAAGGAGTAAGTGGAACCGAATGTAAAAAGGCAATTTTGAAAATAGTTTTTTCATAGATGAAATTTAAGAAACTTCCATAAGGCTAAAAAAGTGTGAAAGGCTGGTAAACGAATCCAATCGATTATGGTTTTACCATTTTATAAATGGTTCCCGATTGGTAGTCTGCGAGAAAGATTTCACCCTCATTGTCACGACCAAACGTAGGAATGAGTAAGTTCCATTTTCCAAGGGCTGTCGTTTCCGTTACCTTGGTATTCTCTCCTGGTTTTGGAACAGGAATGGCCCAAATTTTTCCTTGGATAAAATCACCAAACACATACATTCCCTTTAACGCAGGAATCGCAGAACCAGTATAAACATACCCACCAGTAATGGATTGTCCTTCCTCTCTACCATATTCATAAAAAGGAGGTTCGTAAAGAGCGGTATTACATCCGTCGGTAAAACAATGAAAACCTTCGGTTTGGTTCCAACCATAGTTTTTACCAGAAAGAATGATATCTACTTCTTCGTAAGCATCTTGCCCTACATCCGCGACTAGCAAACGTCCGTCAGGTGAAAAACTCATCCTCCAAGGGTTACGAATTCCGTAAGCAAAGGTTTCTGGTGCATAACCCGCTTTTCCAACAAAAGGATTGTCGGAAGGAATGGAATATGGTTTTTTCGATTGGAAGTCAGGTGTTGGACTAATTCTTAAAATAGAACCAAGTAAGGTATTTGGGTTTTGTCCGTTGTTTTTAGGATCGGCTCTCCATCCCCCATCTCCAAGCCCTATGTACAAATGTCCATCGAGTCCAAAGGCCAATTGTCCCCCATTGTGGTTAGGATAAGGCTGCTCTACTTGCAATAACACTCGTTCGTTTACAAGTTTCATTGATTCGTAGTTAGTTGGATTTTCTACTACCCATTCGGAAACGATGGTAACATCTTTATTTGCAGCAGATTTTACATAATTGGTATATAACTTTGGTTGTTTGGGAAATTGTGGGTGGAAAGCCAAACCAAGAAGTCCTTCTTCACTATCCGTAATCACATTAAATTTTGCCAAAACACGACTTATCTTTTTTTCCCTGTGGAAAAGAATCATATTTCCTGTTTTTTCAAGAGCAAATAAAAAGGGGCTGTCCCCTGGCGGAAACTGGATGTCAGTTGGCTCCTTTACTTTCACCACTTCCTGCAAAGCGATTGCCACTTGTTTTCGATTGGCATCGACACCAATAAAAAGTGGTTTGGATCCGAGGACTTGGCCATCGGTTTCATACTTTTTATTGTAATTTTTTAAAATGCTACGACCTATATCATCACAAGAGACTGACAAAGTTAAAAAGGAAAATAAAACAAAGATTTGGATTTTCATCATACTTAAGGTTCCCCACATAAGATAATTGGCTTGGATTTCTCACCGCAATCAAAAAACTTAAACGCATCTATGAAACTCTTTCGAATCCTTTGTATTCCGATTTTCCTCTATTTCGCCTATTTGCAATTGAATGACCCAGACCCCTACCTTTGGTTCCCGCTATATGCAATAGTGGCCGCCATAGCCCTTTTGAGTCTATTTCGAAAGGTTCCAAAGTTTGTGGGATGGATTCTGATTCCTATTTATCTAATTCTGGCAGGGTATTATTTTGCCCACACTCCGTACTTTGGAATGGAAGTGGAAGAAGTCAGAGAATTTTTAGGACTTTTGATTGCCAGTGCGGCGATTGCTTTTCTTGTCTTTAAAAAATAAAAAGTTCGAATTGCCGAAGATTATTTTTCGGCAATCACCTTTCCATCTTCCAAAATCATTTTGATGAGTTTTGTCATCTCAACTGAATATTCAACATCCAAATGTTTGGTGACACCTTCACAAAATCCATTGATGATGAGTAACTTCGCATCATCTTCACTCATCCCTCGCGATTGCAGGTAAAAGAGTTGGTCGTCATCAATTTTAGAGACAGTGGCTTCGTAGTTTAAAGTTCCCTCTTCTCCTGATACATCATTGTAAGGATACGCATGGGACTGGGAGCGGTTGTCCATCATCAGTCCATCACATTTGATATGGCTGTAAGATCCTTTGCTAGATGGTTCAAATTTCACTAAACCACGGTAGGAATTGATTCCACCATCGAGGGCCACACCTTTTGCCAAAATATTGGAACGAGTGTTTTTTCCCACATGGATGATCCTTGCTCCCGTATCTTGCACTTGCCCACTTCCGGCAAAAGCCAAAGACAAAACATCACCCGTAGAATGATCCCCTTGTAAAATGATCCCTGGGTATTTGATGGTATTGGCTCCAATATTACAATCGGTCCAAGTGATATGAGCGGCTTCTTCGCAGATCCCTCGTTTCACTGTCCAATTGTACATATTCTTTTTCCAGTTTTGGATGGTGGTATAAAAGATTTTAGAATTCTTTTTGGCTACGAGTTCGACAACAGCGGTATGAAAATTGGTTCCTTTGTCTTGGACAGAAGTACAACCTTCGCTGTATTCCAAATGTGCACCCTCATCTGCGATGAGAAGTGTACGTTCATATTGTCCGGAACTAGCAGCTGTTACCTTAAAGTAAGCTTGGAGAGGCATAGGAGTTTTGACTCCCTTTGGGATGTAGGCAAAAGATCCACCGCTAAATACAGCGGAGTTCAGTGCTGAAAATTTATTATCACCAATGGTAACAACAGTTCCCAGATACTCACGAACGAGTTCGGGGTATTCTTTGATTGCCGTATCGATGTCACAAAAGATAATCCCAAGGTCAGTCAGTTCCTTTTTGACATTAGCATAAATGGTTTCGGAATCGTTCATGGTTTCGATTCCAGCCAGGTATTTCCTTTCGTGTTCAGGAATTCCTAATTTTTCAAAACTACGCAGGATTTCTGGATCCACTTCGTCCCAAGATTTTTTCTTTTTTTGATTGGAACCTACGTAATGCACATAGTCATCGATATTGATATGAAATTGCGGAATAAATCCCCAAGCCGGCATCGGTTTCTGTTCATAAACTTCAAAAGCCTTTAAACGAAATTCTGCAAGCCAACTTGGTTCATTTTTAATATGGGAAATGGATTCAACAACTTTACGAGTGAGTCCCTTTGGAAAATTATCAGGTTTATAAAATTCAAAAGAAACCTTGTCTAAGTCGGCTGTTGATTCCATTTTTTTCCCCTTCTCTACTTGGAGAGAATCCTAAATTAATTTACAGAAGCGAAGTAAGCTTTGGATCCAGTAGGATCTGCTTTCATCGTTTTCTTTCCTTCGTCCCAGTTTGCAGGGCAAACTTCACCGTGTTTTTCCACAAATTGGAAAGCTCTGATGAGGCGAAGAGCTTCTTCAATGTTACGTCCTACTGGTAGGTCGTTAACAGTTGCTTGGCGAATGATTCCCGCTGGATCAATGATGAAAGTTCCGCGAAGAGCGACACCTGCATCAGGGCCAGACTCGATCAGAACTCCAAAAGATTTTGCAATTTCTTTTGTTTTGTCAGCGATGAGTGGGTATTTGATCTCACCAATACCACCTTCTTTTCGGGCTGTTTTTTTCCAAGCTAAGTGCGAAAATTCGCTATCAACGGAAACTCCCAAAACTTCGGCTCCAATCTTTTTAAAATCTTCGAGTTTTGCATCGTATTCAATAATTTCTGTCGGACAAACAAATGTAAAATCGAGCGGATAGAAAAACAGAACCACCCATTTTCCTTTGTAATCTGACAATTTGATTTCTTTAAAACTGTCCCCGATCACAGCGGTTGCTTTAAAATCTGGGGCATGTGATGTCACTTGTGGCATAAAGTCACTCCTTAGAATTATTCTAAGTACAGATATTAGATTCTGTCTAGATGTTTTTGGGTCAGGGACAGGTTTTCCAATGACCATTCTTCCTTTGCGATCGATTCAAGAAAGCGACGGTCATGACTGACTACTACCAAAGCAACACCAAGTGACTGAAGGGAACTCTCTAGCGCCTCCAAAGATTTTATATCCAAATGGTTTGTTGGTTCGTCTAAGAGGAGGATTTCAACTTGTGAATCCAAATGGAGGGAAAGAAATATTTTTTTCATTTCCCCCGGACTGAAAACTTCTGATTCAAAAACACGTTTCGGATCACTCCCCAATTTGTGAACTCCCGAAAGGATTTTTGCTTTTTCCTCCGAAGAACAACTTTGAAATGCATATTGTAATTCAGTGATTTCTTTTTTAGAAAACTCTTGGGGCAAATACAAGGAACGAATTTGTTTTTCTTTTAATTCGTTTGCGAGAAATTGCAAAAAGGTTGATTTCCCCGATCCATTTTTTCCAGTAATCGCAATTTTCGAATCAGGTTGGATTTGGAGATTCGAATCTAGTCGTAAATTCATAAACCCAAAATCTAAATGATCTTCTTCCCATAAAAACAAATGTTTCCTTCTGGAAATTTCTGTTTTCCAAACAATTCCTAAATTTTCTTTTTCAGGAAGTTTAGCAAAAATTTCTTTTTCCTTTCTTTCGGAATGTTCCATTCTTTTATCTAACTGCTGTTTGAGCCTCCCCGCTTGGCCATCTTTACCGGTAACCCTTGCTAAGTTTTTTTTATGCCGACCATCATGGTCATGGAGATCGAGTCCCTTCTTGGATCTATGTTTGTGTGAAAGACTTGCTTCTTCTCTTCTCCGTTTGAGTTCCGCATCCAGTTTTTTCCTTTCACTACGCGCAATTTCCCAATCATGGATTCGCTCCAGCGCCTCTCTCTCCATCTCCCTTTTGCCTTCTGAATAATTTCCTGGCCGTTCGGAATAAAAGTTTTTTTCGAGGAATACACAATGGGTGACAAGATCATCTAACAATGACCTATCGTGACTGATTAAAATTCCTATCCCTTGAAACTGAGAAAGGGCAGCGCGAATGATGAGGATACTATCCAAATCTAAATGATTGGTAGGTTCATCCAGAATCAAAACACCAGGAGATTCGGAAAGGGCCATAGCAAGGATGACCCTTCTTTTTTCCCCAAAACTTAAAAACTCATAGTCCTCAGGTGAATCCAAAGAAACTTTCAAAAGATTTTTATAACGACCCGATTCTTTAGAATCATCATATAAAAAATCCTCTAACGATTCTTTTGGAACTTCATTACTTTGCGAAACATAACGTACGAAGTCATTTCCTTGGATGGTTCCAGTATGTGGTTCCATTTCCCCTGCAATGAGTTTTGCTAAAGTGGATTTTCCCGTTCCATTTTTGCCGACAATGCCAGTCCATCCCGGACCAAACGCGAGGTTTAAGTTCTGGAATAAAAACTCTGACTGCGATTCGTAATTAAAATTTAGATTTTGAATGGTGATATGATAGGACATACGACAAGCTCCTGTTTTTCCAAATAGGGAATAGGTAAGCATGTCTCGTCCTAAAGAGATTAGGAGAAGTGTGGATTTAGTATTTTATTTTGCTTACCTATTTGATTTAAGCCGCAATCTCATCGGATCATACCTCGTTTATGAATGTTAGACTGAATGAAGTCGGAAAAGTTGTCAAGAGTTAGTTTCCCTTGGCCATTAAGAATTTTTCCATAAACTCTGTAATGTCTCGGATGTTTCTGTTGATCATCTTACGTAGCTCCGGCGGGATGTTTTGTGATTTGATGACTCGGTAGTAGTTCAATGCATTTTTCAACATCTTCCTGCGAGCAAACTCTTGGGCTTTCATTAACATCGGTTTGTATTTATAATATGAATATTCCATAATAGAATAATTCTTTGAAAGACGAAATGCATGGGGGATCTTTCCAAAATCGTAAGTAAGAGTTAAAAATGGTGCGTCATCGGCTTCGGGAGGTTTTAGTTCTAAAACCCCATGGATGATTTTTTCTGGTTCATCTTCTGTGGCTTTTTCAGCCATTTCATCCAGAGGGACGGGAGATTCTTCATCCGCAATCTCACCCAAGTTTCCATCTACGATTTCTATCTCAGGAGCTTCCGCATCTTCAAAAGATGGTTCTTCCCCCGGTAACCCAGCTTCTTCTCTTTGTTTTCGATCCCGAAAAACTTCATCAGCGTCAGGAAGACCAATCCTTAAATCTTCACTGGTTAACGGCCGATTGGTGAGTTCCACCTGGATCGGTAAATCTGTTTCAATGATGGTTTCTGATTTGTTTGGATCTTTTGCCTCTGGTAAGTCAGATTTCGGAGAAATTAACTTTTCGGTTTTAGGATCAATCGGATCAGGAAGTTCTAACTCTTTACGAAGAGAATCTGTTGTGGATTCAAACCAATCGGGTTCTCCGCCTTTTTCAGAAGGATGGAGAGCTGGTTCTTTATCATCCCTACGTAAATCATTAGCATCAGGAAGACCAATGGGTTCCAGATCCCAAGCCTCTGGAAGTTTTAAACCTTGGTTCTCTGGAAAATAAGGTTTGAGTAAATCATTGAGAGAGGATTCATCTCCTCTTGCTTCCAGTTCCTTTGCTTTTTTTTCTATTTTCTTTAAGGCTTGGTTTTTTAAAAAATCTTCCCTTTCTTTGAACCGGTCTCGTTTCCTTCTATCATCTCCTGACCTTCTATCTTTTCTTCCCGCAATGTTTGTCCTGCGATCGGCATTTTTTCTCCGTTCGTCACCACTACGTCTATCGACAAGAGGAAGGTCTTTGAATTGTTTCCAATCATTAGAGAAAAATGTATCTTCCGGAAGATCTAGTTCTGAAACATCTTTTTTAGAAATTTGATCAGCTAGCGACTCTAAGTCGATAGGTTGTTTTGGAGTTTCAGGATCTTTAGATACTCCCGCCATATCTGGCGGAACATAAAATGGTCCCACAATCCCAGAACCTGGAGGTGCCATAGGAAAACCTGGTGCCCCACCTGCTAGTCCACCAGTCGTCAAACCCTGGTTTAACGATTGCAAGAGTTGGTCTTGGTTTTGAATTGCTTTTGGATCAATTCCGGGACCACCCGGAGAAGATTGCAAAAATTGATACACAATCGGATGAACCAATTGGTTTCCACCTGCGACTGTTTGGTTCACTTGTGGAGAAGATATCGAATTCTCTGAACCCCGATTCTCAGAAGGCCTAGGTTTTTCTGTAACACCTGGTGGGAGCGGTGGTGGAGGTAATTCGGAAGTTGTTTGAGGAATCGATTGTGGCGTTTGTGGAAAATTAGGTGGTGGACTACTCTGTGCGAATTGAATGGCACGAGCAATGGACTCAGCAAATAGTTCGGATACTTCTTTTAAAGCACCTACCAGATCACTTAAATCTTTTTCAGGTGTTGGAATTCCAGATTTCAGTTCTCTTTTTTTCTTTTTATCTTTTGGATCAGATTCTGATTTTAACGGATCACCCTTACCAGGTTCTCCCCCTTTAGGTGTTTGTGGATTGTCTTCTAAAAACTCTTCTAGATCCTGAATGTTTTTCTTTATTTTTTCTTTGATTTCGGGATCAGGAATTCTATGCCCCGTTCGTTCAAAGATTTCAATCGCTTCTTCCACTTGTTCTGCTTCGACAAGGGCTTCTGCATTGAGAAGTGGCCTTCTATGAAAACTGTATTTTGAATTTTTAGAGATTATGTCATCAGCGGAAAAACTAATGTCAGGAGATTCTCTTCTTGGTCTATCTCCAGTTTCAGGGGTGTCTGGTGTTTCTTCTCCAAAATCACCTAACGGAAGATCACTGAGACTTTTGGGAGATTTTTGTTTATCACGTCTGTTTCGTCCAGGCTTAGCCGCATTACCCTTATCTCCACCAACTCCTAGTTCGTCGGTGAAATCATCCTCGGATTCAAATTCAGGTAATCTTTCCGACAATGGTTTTGGTTTGGATTTAGGTTCCTTAGGATCGGTTTGGAAATTTAATTCCTGCCCACGCCCCCCACGAGAAGGCCTTTCCGTATTGGAAGATCGTGAGTTTGGCTGCCTTGGTTCTTCCTCCCTGGAAGATTCTCTCTGCTGTTTTCGCCTTTTTTGTCTCGGACTTAAATTCTCTTCAGACCTACCTCCCCCCTCGCTCCGAGCGATATCATCGAGATCGGCACCTGTGCCAGAAAGACCGAGTAACATCATGAGGGTGGTTAACATATAAGGGTTCTATTCTTTATTTTCGAGGTTTTGTATGTATGAACTTAAAGCAAAATCCAAGAATATTCGATTTCCTAGCATTTTACGAGGCTTTTTAAGCCAAACTGACCGCAAGTTCTTTTTCTGCTTGACATAAGAGAAATTCTTGCGTTCCATGGTGGCATGAAATCCGTTGCGAAAAAAAATCTCAGCTTTGCCTCCTCACCGGACAATGCAGACGGGTTGCAGTTAAAAATCACCTTCGACGAAGACACAAAAACTGCCTTTGGTGATTACACCTGCCCCGAAAAATACCAGGGTTTACCGGATCAAATCCACCCAGGAATTATCTCTACCATCTTAGATGAAATCATGGTTAAGATCAACGAAGCGATGAATTTTGAAACCACTACGGGTGAACTTACCATTCGTTTTTTACAACCAGCAAAAGTAAATGAACCACTTCACTTACGTGGATGGTTTGTGAAAAAGAATAAAAAAATCATAGAAAACCGTGCTGAAATAGAAAATGAGATCGGCAAAATAGTGGCCCGCGGAAAAGGTAAATATATCGAAGCTGAAGACTGATTATGCCGATGTGGTGGAATTGGTAGACGCAGTGGATTCAAAATCCACCGATGGTAACATCATGCCGGTTCGATTCCGGCCATCGGTACCAACAGTAATTTAGTTCGAATACTTCTCGCAAGCCCTCAGATAAAAATCTTCTTCGATTCTGTCTATGGCTTGTAAGATGAGGTTTATTTCATCAGTCTTCATCTCATCAAAGATCTCTCTCCCCTCTTTTAAAATTGTTACTCCAAGAGAAATTCCTTTTCGATCGGCCTCTGTATAAAGACCTCCCTTTGATTCCATCTTCACCAGTATATCTTCCATGATCAAAATGATCTTTCGAATGAGTTCTGCATCTGAAAACACTTTGAAAAGTCCACCAATGTCTTTGCGAAAGGCATCGGCTTTCTTTTTTTCTACTTTGGCAATGAGTGTTTCCATAGCAAATTCTGAATTAAGAAGTCCCATTTGATTTTCCTGGCGATCCAGTTCCATCACCAGTTCCTCTTCAAACTGGTGGGCCGTTACATAAGATTGAAGTGCAGCAAGTCCGGCTCTCAGTGCCATAGGAAAGTGTTTTCCAAATCGAAAAATAGACAATGCTAAGTTCCCAAGAATCCCCCAAATTTTTGTGGGATGGTTTACAAACCCGGATAACGCGTCAAAGGCGGCATCCAGTTCCTTTCTTTTGGAATATTCTGGATAAAGGTATTCCAAAAAAAAATAAAGTAACTGGTCTATTTTCGAACGAGGGATGGAACTAAATTCGGGATATAATTTTAGATTTTCTTCGGAATATCTTTTTTTAAGAGAAGATTGGTACATAAGGATCAACTCTTGGAAAAGGGGATGGTTTAAAACTTTGGAAGATTCCTTTTTTGGTTTCATCAGTGGTTATCAATTACAAAACATCATCAAAATAGGTTTCATACCTTTCCAGGTTTACTTTTTTCCCTTTGGGATTGTAGGGGAGAGAATTTATTTTTTTCACATCTAAACCAACGAACAGTGAATAAATGCCTACTGCTAAAGATATGGCCGTTTCCTTTTTGTTTTGGGTAAGGTATTTGACATCACGACTCCGGTTCACATAACCAATTTCAATAAAAGCACAAAGGGCATTGGTATAGGTTGGCAAACTATAAGTGGAAATGTATGGTTTTTGGATGGGTCCAAGTTCTGGATAGGGAGAGTTTTTTTCTTTTAGTTGGACGGGGAGCCCATACTGAACAAAACGCATCAGTTCCTTGGTTACATAGTGGTTGTCACCACCAAACCCTTCTTTTCCCCCTTCCCTTCTCCATTCTTCTTTTTTTCCCTTTTCCCTTTCCCAAAACTTCCCAGTTTCCGAAAAGGATTCATGGTCTTTGGCATAAGGCCCTTGTTTTCCAATTTGTTTTTCCCAATTGGCATCGTCTGCATAACGCCAACTCACCATATTTTGGCGGTATCCTTCGAACTTAGTAAGATCCGTATCTTTGCCATTTTTTTTAGACCAATACCCATGAAAGTAAATCCAAGTATCCGCAATGGCATTCTCTAATTTGGACCAACCCGATTGAAAGATAAGCCATTCCGACCAAGGCCCGTTCGTAAAACTGTTAGCAGAACTTTTTTTATCAGAGATTTTTTTTAACTTAGCGAAGGTTTTATAACCAGGAGTGAGGACAGCCCCCATTCCACCGGTTTGGCCTTTACTTGCTGGATTCAAATGCAGAGACAAAACAAGTTGAGGTTTTTGTTCATTGATTTTGGAAAGTCTTCCCTTTCGCCTGACACCTGTTTTTGGATCAGGAAAGTCATACAACCGGTAAGCAGCATTGGGATCATCAGAAGCCGGATCATCATCAAAGGAAGACTCACGAGTGAGTTTACTTTCCAAAATCACTCGTTGGAAATCTGATGTTTTAGAAAAAAGTTTGAGATAACCTTCAAATTCTTTCCAACCAACCTCTGTTTCCGTCAGTTTTAAAATTCGGTGGACTTCTTTTGCTAAGTCAAGAACCACCTTTCTTTCTGTGACTCCCCCGTGTTCGGTTCCTTGTTTGTAGGTTTCTAAATAGGTTTGAGTGACACTATCGTATTTGTCTCCATGTTGTGCCTTCGGATCTTTAGCAACACCGCCATGTCCCGGATCCACTACGATCCGAAAGACAGGTACGGCTCCCAAAGAAAAGGGAATGGATACAAAAATGAAAAAGAAAATGAGCTTTCGGAAAAGTAAGGAAGATAAAACGACCACGATGGTCATTCTCCGTCCAGAGGCGAACGGAGAAAAGAAAAAGTTTATCGAAACTATTTAGCGTTTTGGGATTGGCTAAAAATTTGATTTCTGTTATCACTTAAGTCTTTGCCGTATTTATCGGAAATTGCTTTTTTATCAGCCTCCGCTTCTTTGAAATCAGAAAGGATTTTGATCCCATAGTCTTTGGCAATTCGGTAATGTACGATAGAGTCGTAGAATCTATCTTCACGAGACATGTCAGTGGCAAGCCCCATTTGTCCATAAGCGATACGAAGTTTTTGTTGGCCTTCTGCAATTTCGCGGTAAGGAATGATGACTTTAGATCCTTCTTGAGAAGTTTCCACAAGTTGCGCTTGTTCTTGCCCAGTGATTAAATCAGCACATTCAGCAAGTAGGTTCTGAGTTTTGGTATCGTAATTTTTAGCAAATTTTCCAAGGAGTGCGGTGATGTCTTTTTCTAAAGCAACCATCGCTTTTCCAGAAGCAATGTAAGCACGACGATAATAATACCTTAAAACCACTTGGTAGTCTTTTTTGATTTTTTCTAAGGCAGTTTTGGAATCAGGGACTTCATCTCCAAAATTGGCAGTAACAATTGTTAGAAGTTTGATAGAGTTAATGACTCGGTCTTTGTTATATTCTGAAATATTTTTGTATTGTTTACGTTCTAAATTATTTCCTTGGTCCAGTTTGTCCAGATCCTCAAAGGATTCTTTCCCTTTTTCTGGGGCTCCAGACTCCTGCGCAGAAATCGACAAACAAAAGAAACAAAACGAAAGGATGATGAAACTATTTTTTAACACGAAACTTGCTCTCCTTAAACCAAGGAGCAGAATACACGAATCAGAGGAGGTTTGACTACTATTTTTTATCCTTTTGAAAAAAGAGTAATCCATCACCCACCGGATACAAAGTATAACCTGAAACTTGGGATTTCACCTCATTCCAAAGAGCCATCACCGCTAAATCGGATGGTTTTTTCGGATCGGGTGCTAGAACTCGCCCATGCCACAACATATTATCGAATAAAAAATAAGATCTTGGATTTGCCTCTTTCCAAAGGATTCGAAAGATTTCGGGGTAAGTGATTTTATCACAATCCACAAAAAATAGGTCGGACTCCCTCCACTCTAAACTTTCCTTTTCTAAGTAATCCATCACAGAGGCAGTCACCCGTTTAACATGAATTTGGTCTGAGATGCCCATTTTTTTTGCATAGAGATCCAATAAACTCGCTTGTTCTTCATGCCGATCCACTGTTACAAATTTCGACTCAGGGGAACCCACAGCCATCCAAAGAGTGGAATACCCAAGGCCTGTCCCCAATTCCAAAATTTGTTTCGGACGAAGGAGAGAAACTAAATGTGACATCACAGCACCAGTGGCCGCCGTCACAATCGGAATGTTTTTTTCTTTGGCATAAGTTTCCATTTCCGCAAACACAGGATTTGGTTTGAATACCAAATCGGTATCAATGAAAGATTCGAGTTCAGGAATGTAGATGCTTGGTCTAGGTTTCATGATTTGGGAGGTAAAAAAAGAGAAACCCTATCCTTTAAAATGGGAGGGATTTTTTTACGAAGAAGATCATTTAACTCACGATAACTATAACGTTTGGAAGGATGGATGAGAACAATGGCTTCATTTTCAAATGCGGAGGCATGTTCAACAATTTCATCAAAATGAGTATGTCCCCATTCCCGCGCACGGCTCACATCTCTTTTCTCACAATAATAAGTGCATTCCATAAACAGAATTTTACTTTTGCGAACATCTTCATTTTCTAATACATATTCTATTTTTGTATCCCCTGAAAAGGAAACCAAAGGAACAGAAATTTCTTCTGTGGGATCTTCACCCAATTCTTTTTTATTTCGAATTTCTTCCGAACTAAGACTTGTCCATTCTTTCTTAAGTTTCCGTTTTGTTTCGTAAACCGTATAACCTTGTGAAGGAACACGGTGGAAACTTTCCCAAGGTTTAAAAAAATATCCTGGTTTTAACTCCACTCTCTCCCCAAATTCCAAACCGATCAAATCACAGTCATAATCAAATCCTTCGATTTCAGAATATAATTTTAAAATTTGAGACATCTTTGGTTCCAAAGATTTAGGAAGATAAATTTTGGGAACAGAGAGTTTACGAAGGCTCCTTTGCGAAACATAATAAGGAATCCCGCAGGAATGATCCAAATGCGCATGGGATAATAATATCTTCCCGATATGAATTTTATCTGGATTGATAAATCCAAAATCAAACATAAAGTCTAGCGAAGGACAAATGATGGAAGTCCGAATTCCACCTTCGGACAAACCTTCAAATTTAATTCCTTTGTGTTCGAAACTAGCAGTTAACATCAATCTTCCGGGTTTACTAACTTTACTGATCCCTGAAAAGAGGACTCTAAAACTTTCGGGCCAACAATGGTAACTATCAATTTATCTGATTGGAAATAAAGTTTACCAACACGTTTTAAATCAGCGAGAGTCAAACGGTCAATTTCCTTTCTAAAATTTTGTAAGTAACCTTCTGGCATTTTATGATCACGTCTTCGGACTTCACTAGCAAGAGTTCTTTTATCATCTTCAAACTGGAAAACAAACTGATTGATGATGGCATTTTTTGCACGAACCAGTTCTTCTTCTGTCAATGAATCAATGAGTTTTGGTTGGATGAGTTCTCGCATGAGGGACAAAACTTCTTTTGCCGATTCCGTTTTTGTCATCGCATAAAATTGGATGGTTCCATAGTTTTCTTGGAAATCAGTATTACTTCCAGCAGAATAAGCAAGTCCCCGGTTGTTTCGAATTTCTCTCATATAATAGGAGTTAAACCCACCTGCCCCAATGATATAATTCAAAACTTGGATGGCATAAAAATCAGGATGGTTGTGTTCAGGAAGGACTCCGATCATCGAAATAAAGGTTTGATTGACATCTTTTACAACAAGTCGAATGTTTTTTCCTTCCTTCTTTACGTTTTCAGAAAGAATCGAAGGTGTGATGACTTCTGATTCTAATTTCTCAGACCCAGATCCGAGTTTAGAAAAAAAACTGTCAAAGGACTTCAATTCATAATCACCAGTCACAAGAAATCTACGTTTAGGTTCTTTTAAAATTTCTGATTGGAACTCGGTTAAATCACTTAGTTTTAAGGATTCCAAGGATGAAATTTGCATGGAAGTTCCAGCAATGGTTCCACGAAACAACGATTCTTTGGCTTTTCTTGATCCGAGAGCCGTTGGATTGTCGTTTCGACGTTTGATCTCATCAGTTAACTTACCCTTGGTGGTAATTACCAAAGACTCATCCAAGTTTGGATGATCAAAAAAAGACTGAATGACCGGAAGAACATCCTTTTCTGTGGATTTTAGATAAGCGAAACTAAAAACTGTTTTTTCATAATCAATGGATACTGAAAAAGAAGCTCCATAAAACTCTAAGGTTTCTAAAAACTTCTCCTTTGGAAAAGTTTTGGATCCTGACAATTCCCAACTATCCTCCAATAATTTGGATACTTCTACTGAACGTTTACCTAAATGTTTTTTTCCATGATAAACATAAAGATCTGCATACACAATGGGAAACTCTGAGTTTTTGTATGAAAAAATCTCTACACCTGACGGATGATTGATCGATGTGATTTCCGGAACTTCAAACACCAAAGGTTTGAATTGTAAATCGCGAACAAACTCTCCCATTTCGCGCGCAGAAAGATTAAAAAAACTAAGACTGAGTAAAATGACTAAAATACGTTTCATTCTGATTTTTTCCTTACGTCTTCCAAAATACCGATGACTACTTTCTCTTTGGAAAGATAAGTGGGGACAAGGGATTGGATATCACTAGATGAGGTTTTCATAATAGAGGAATATTGGCGGAAAAGTCCCGCCCAATCTCCGTATAACAATTGATAGTAACTCAAGAGATCGGCGATACTTGCATTTTCATCTAAGGTTTTGATAAAGTCAGAAACCATTTGATTTTTTACTTTATCCAGTTCTTCTTTAGGAACTCCCTTTTCTTTGATTTTGGAAAGTTCTTCCCAGATGATACTTTCTATGACTTCTGGTTTGGCATCTTCTCTCGGTTTTATAAAAAATACAAAATAGTTTTGGTATCTTTCTCCTGGATAACCATTGGCCGCTCCCACACTGAGTGCCAATTTTTCTTCCAACACAAGGCGTTTGTACAACCTGGAACCAGTTCCAGAAGTAAGGACTGTGGACAATACATCAAAAGAGGAATTGTCTTTATGAGGGTATGGGGGTTTTAGAAAACCCATCATCATTTGGCTTCCTGAAGGGTGATAGACTTTGAATCTTTTTTCACCGGGAAAAGATTTTTCTTCCACCTTTTGGATAGGTCTTGATTTCCCTGGTTTTAATTCAGAAAAATACTTTCGAATGATGGACTCTGTTTCATCAAAATCAAACTGACCGACAATAGAAATCACCATTCGATCAGGGGTATAATGTTTTTGAAAGAATGCTTTTGTGTCTTCTATCTTCAAAAAAGGAAGACCTGTGGAATAACCAATGACAGGTTTTCTATAAGGATGGCTTTCAAAAGCGATGGAAAAAAATTTCTCGCGAAGGACACCAGCTCCACTATCGTCTGTTCGCATCCGACGTTCTTCGATCACAACATCTCTTTCTGTATAGTATTCGCGTAAAATCGGATGTTTCAACCGATCAGATTCAATTTTTGCCCAAACTTCAATTCGGTTGTTGGGAAGTTGGATTTGGTAATTGGTAACATCTTGGGAAGTATAGGCATTGAATCCTACTTCCCCGTTTTGTTCATAAATATAAGAATCTTCGTTTTTTACAATGAACTCATCTTGTAATTGGATGAGATTTTTTAATCGGCGTTCCAAGGTTTCTTTTTCATTTTGTAAAGAAGTGGGAACTGACTCACCACGAGTTGTCAAATCACGAATTTTAAGTTTGAGATCATCGAGTTCCGTTCCCCAAACTTCGATTTGTTTTTGGTATTTTTCTTCTTTTTCGTAATTCGAAGTTCCTACTGTTTTTGTACCTTTGAATAACATATGTTCCAAAAGGTGGGCGGTTCCTGCTTCTTCTGGGGTTTCATCCACCGCACCCACAAGAAATTTAATGTACAAAGCCACTGTGGGAGAAGTTCCCCGTTTCATCATGACAACGGTGAGTCCATTGTCCAAACGAACGGTTTTTATCTTTTCACGAAACTGGGATTCAGAGGTTCCAAAAAATTGGTCCTGAGAGAAAAGAGGTAAAAATTGTAGAGAAAAACAAAGGAAAAAGATTCGTAATTTCGACATCATCTACTAGTCTTGAAGTTGGAAATGGTTCGTAAACTTCTAATTTTAAGCCTCTTTTGTTCATGCCGCCTCTTCACCATTGCAGATCCGAATTATATAGAAAGGGCCCTGCAAAACGAAACAGACGAAGGATTTATCTCGCGTGAATTCTTCCAAATCAAAGTAGAAATCCCTGTCACATACAAAGAACTTTCAGGAGTGGCAAGACGAGAAGACTGCAAACGCCGTGCCTTTGTCCAAAGAGAAGTTTTGAGTTTACCTTACCTAATGAAAATCCAAAGACAGAAACATCAGTTTGGTGAAGGTTTCAAAGAATACGCTCAATCGTTGGAAGGGAAAGATAGGGAGACAAGACTACGCTCCAATGCTCCACAAAGCCAAACAGCAACCGCAGGTACGAGTATGGGCACAGGGTCACAACCAAACACCCCCCAAACCACAACTCCCTCAGAGGTTGCCTCTGGGACACAACCGAACCAAGGGTTATCCACTACAAATTCTCCCCAATCCCAAACGGGAACCCAGAACCTAGGCGAAGTTAGGGGGAATCCCCAAAATCTAAAAGAGAACACAATCGAAAACACTCATAACTTTGCTTGGTTTTTTGACGGTCTCATCCTTTACAAAGAAGATTACACTGACCGCACAAAATGTGCTTTCCTATTCCGCAACATCCAACCTAAATTAATGGAACGAGTGGAGAAAACTCCGCTCTTAGAACCTAGGAAACTGTAAATGAACAAAACTATATCAAGGATGATTCTATCTTTTGCCATTCTCACTTTTGTTTGGAGTTGTAAATCCAAAGAAACCAAAGAAGTTCCACAAACAAAAGATACAGAAAACGAAGTGATTCTCGAATTTACAAAAGCAAAGGAAGGATTCCTTTCTGAATCATTGTTCCAAGTAGCTGTATCTAGTGTTCTTCCCTCTGAATCAGAAAGAACAGAAGAAGCAAAAACCATTGCGGAACAAAAATCTCTCAACTTGTTAAAAACATTTACCATCCCCAATCTTTCCGATAAGGGACGTAAAGAATTACGTGAGATTTCTAAAGAAGGAAAAATTGTAGATAAGAACGTTTCTGTGGGAGGAAGGTATTTTTTCTTATACCAAATCCAAAAACCAAACTTAAAACGCCTAGTGACAAAAGACTTAGAATAAAATTCTTAAGTCTTAGTTAGATAGAAAATGATTTGTTTACCTTAGCTGGGATACAAATGTTCTTCACAAAGTTACAATAAAACAATTTCCCATCTAGTTGCAACTTTCCCTTACCTTCCACTTGGAAGGTTAAGGGTTTTACATACTCAAAGTATTCTGTTTTTTTCGGGTGCACTGGCCCTTTCAATTTTAAATCTGCATTTAGAACTTTTAAACCATCAGCACCTGACAAAAAAATGCGATGTGGTGCTTCCATTTGAAACCCATAGTCTTTTGGTAAATATAGTTCCAACTCATATTTTCCCGCTGACTTCGGTTTGACAGAAATTTCAATGGGATGGGCATCTAGGGGATCGGCTTTCAGGTCATTCAAAATGAGATCCCGAAAACCAAATCCTAAAGAAACCAAAAGAAATAACAAACTAAAATTCCGAAATTGTTTCATACAAAGATTAGACTTATAAAACTTTTCGTAAAACCACACAACGGTTGGAATTTGTGCCTTTTTCGTTATTGGAAACTTGCCAACAATTGGAAAGTTTTGTGAAACTTTGGGTATGGACATAGGTTTTATTCCAAACAAGACCTGTTCCCTCTGCCATCCGAACCACATCCTCATCCAAATAAAGAATCGAATTTCCTTTTTTGACTTCGCCCACTTCCATTACCATATAGGATCCTTTTTTTAAGACCCTAGCCGATTCCTTTAAAGTGGATCGAATGAACTCATTCCAATCATTTAAATTACTAAAGATACTGAGTTTTCTGTCTTTTGACTTTTTAATGTCGAGAAACCAGTGGCGTAACCAATTGTCTCCCTCATAGTCCACCTTATCAAGGAAAGGTGGTGAAGTCACAATTAAATCTACCGATTCCGATTCGATATCAGGAACAGAATTTGCTGAATTTAAGGAATACAAATTGTTTTTAGAAAATTCATGATAAAACGGTGGAATTGGTAATGCCAAATCTCGTTTCATCTTTTGATAAATTCGAGGTTTGATCGGACGATATTCTGGAGATTGTCCACGTTTGATATTATTTTTAGCCTGAGCTTCCGGTGGAATTGATACTTGTGGAAAAGTATACACCGAAAAAAATCCCGTGCTGTGGCCATGTAACCTAGAGAGCGCAATGAGTGAAATAAACTTCATTTCTACGGACTGATCTTCCGCCATCAGGAGTTTTAAATTTTTAATTTCTCTTAATGTTCTTGGATGAAAAAAAGGAAGTAGGTTTACATCGAATGGATCATCTTCTACTTCCTTGTCTAAATCTAAAGAGTTTAATTTTTTCTCTAAGTCTTCTAGTTTGGGAACATATTGTCTAGCACTGGCAAGGAAAATAGACAACGGGTGGATGTCGTTATGAACTGCCACATGTCCTTCAATGTTTGCTTGAATGGCAGTAGTTCCCCTACCACCAAACGGATCATAAACGACCCTATTTTTCTTTTTTAGAAATTCCCTCATAAAAAAAGAAGGAAGTTCTGGCTTAAATGATGCTCTATAACTTACGGTATGATGAATTGGATGTCCTTGGCGTTGTTTTGCAGTCCAAAACTCACCAAATACAATTTTATCGGAATCCTTTAGTAATCTGCCTGCTCCTGCCATCCTTTGCAAAAGCCTCCTCTCTCTTTATAGAAAGATCGGAGGAAAGGCGAATTCTAAATTGGATTTTTATTAAAAGCTATGGGACATAGTGTTTGGGATTGGGGAAGAAGGAATGCACCGTTTATAATTCAAATCGAATTTCCAGCCATTGCATGATCTTAACATCTACTCCAAATTAGATACAAAAAAGACTCATTCATATGCAGATGATTTCCATCAAACAATCAAAGATGGTGTGTTCTATGTTGGTTTAAGTATTCAAAGTGAAATACTTTTGGGCTTCAGAAAAAAGAAAAAAGACAATGTTGACAGCAAAGGGACACTTAGTAAACCATAACAAGTGATATACGAAAAACAGAATTGTCAAGGGTTATGTTATCTTTCTATTTACTTTTGGACTGCTGTCCTTTGGCTGCGAGAAAAAAGAAGCCACGAGCCAAAGTGAAGCGTTGCTTACTGTATTACTAGCTGATGCCTATCTTATCCTGTTTGTTCTTCGTTTACCCCAGAAACAGCGACATTGCTGACTGATAGGTCTTCTGGATATTATAGTTCTTGGAATGGAATTAATGCACCTGTATCTGTTCCGCCAGGTAAAAAATGTTACTTTAAATTTATCGCTCCATCATCCAATTCTTATGCATTTGGCTCTGATTTTCTTCGCAATCCTTCATTAATTTATCACATTGGCCTTGTCAACAAATCAAATACTACGCAACCGAGCACTTCCTCATCCTTTGATAGTGAAAATATATTCACTAACCTCCCATCTTCTGATACAACCAACCAATACAAGTTTTACCAAAAATCAAATGCCTCAACATTGATTGTAGCAGATGGAACAAATTGTACATCAAATTGCCCTGTTTATTTTACTATTACTAAAAATACCAAAACAGGCGATTGTTCCTCGACTAGAGGATCTCAAATTATGGCAACATCTCCCTTTGTTTTAAGGTTTGATGATACACAAGTTTCTATACCGTCGACTGGCTCTTTTTTTGACTGTTATTATCTTTTTATCTCTCCCAAAGATACGGTATCACAATTCACTCAAACTAAAACATACCTTGCTGGCAGTGCTGTTTCAATGGTACTCTCAGTTTCTGCACCTGTGACTGCTGTTACAACAACGTTTGCAAGTGCTGCCACGAATACCGACACGACCACGGCCACAGTCAATGGACTTTCCACATCAGCGGGGCAAGGACGCTACGTAAAAGCAACTTTTTCAAACACAAATGACAGCCAAAATTCTTTCAATCTTTCGAATAGCTATTAAGACAATCAGGCGATTGAATCTCCGGAAAACGTTTTGTTGTAAGCCAAAAATAATTTAATTATTTAAGGCTTACAACATTCTAATTTTGATCGCAAAGAATATATGGCCCGTTGGAACCCTGTTATTTCTTTGCCGCGCGATCATAAGAATTAGAATTGGAAAAATTTAGAAAGCCAACCTTTGTCCTGGTTAGGCATATTCTCTTGATTGTCTGATTTCTTGAGTTCCTCGACCCATTGATTAAAAATATCTCCAGCGGTCCATTCTTTATGATTTGTATAATGAAGGTCATAACTAATATCATTATTTAACTTACCAGTCTTTGGAAAGTAGGCCATTTTCAATAATGTGGGAACTTCTCGTTTAGCTTGTAAAAAGAGTTCCCTTACTTCTTTCAAAGATTTCCCCCCTTCTCGCAGAAGAGAAATAACCCTTGCATCGCTAAGGTCATATTTCTTTTTCGAAGCAACATTCAGCTTATGAACTTCTGCTAATTTGCCATTAATTCTGTAAATAAGTTCGTATGCGATTATATTTCCCTCTAAGGAACCGAATACGTAAATTGTATCCACTTCCTTTTTATTAAAATTTACAAATTCAAATGCAATCTCTACCATCTGTTGGCAGAGATCTTGAAATTGTTGATCAAATTCAATTGTGGGCATAATTAACCTCTGATAACATTTTGTTAGCTGCTATATTTGATTGGCCTTCGAAGGTCAAGTTAGCCTTAGGACTAAGGAAAGTCTTTTAAATAATCTTCAATTTCGGTATAGATCTTATCTTTAAGAATACTTGCATATTGAATTTCAAATCCATCACCTAATTCTTCTTTTAGCTTCATCCATATCTCAACACCTCCAGATTCGAATTCTAGCGATTCCTCTTCTGAAAATTCAATGGAATCAGGAGGGTATTCTGAATCATAACCCTTATCATACCATTTTCTCCAGTTCTCAAGTTTTCTTTTTAGCTTGTTACTTAATTTGAGTTCATTTTCCTTAAAGGGATCTCCCGTACTATCAAAAAAACCTTCCTCATTCAGTATCCATATTGGATAACATTGCACCTCTGCCATTAGTTTGACAACATTGTCTTTTTTCTTTCAAAGGACTGTTCTGGCATAAGACCGATTAAATCCAGTAGCTTCAATGAACTGATCGAGTATCAGGCTTTTTTCTTTTTTCGAAGCCCAAAGGTATTTCTCTTTGAATACTTGAACCATCATAGAACGCACCATCAACGATTCACTCATGGACATCACCTGTACATGAGTGAATCGTTTCCTTAATTAATTTGGAGTAGATTTTAAGATGATGCAACGACTAGTGTTTCGAGTAGATTATTACGTGATGCAGTGAGAAGCTACTTAAAGAATAACTTTTTTCCACTTTGTACTTCACTTACAAATTTTCTTTCATTTTCAGAAAGTGGTATTTGAAGACTACAATCTGAATTCTGCGTATAAATCGCAATATAAACAGAAGGGTCTAAGGCTTTTCCAATTTCATAACGGTTCATTAATGCATCCTTATTTGCCAAGGAATTACAATCAGAATCAAAACTGAAAACTGTAAATTTTATGCGATAGTTATTGTGCTTCAGGAAAGGATCATTATCCTCATTTAAACCATCAAAAATAGAATTTGGTCATATGCATCAATAACACATCTATCATAGTTTTTTGCTATATCTCTAATCCCTGATTTGAGGCTAGTAAGTTTCCATTGATTACTTTTTCTTATAGCTATAGGATCACACTCAAGAAATGACCAGTTTAAACAAATAGTTTGGGTCTCTTCCGATTGATTCATTACTTCAAGCGAACATCCTGCTTGTGAAAAAAAGATAGTTGCTAAGAAAACGCTTGACCTTTCGAAATCTGGCTCTGGAAGAGGTAGACAACTCATTAAAATTAGATTAAAAGCTAAGAGTTTTCTCATATCCTATAATACGACTCCCGCCACATCCAAAAGCACAATCCCCAGGGTGAACTAATGATGACCTTTCTGGAAATTGCAGTAGCATATATTCTTTCAGACTAATTTCCTTTGAAGTGTATGTGCCAGTAGCTTTACCTTCAGAATTTGTATCGAAACTTAAGTATGCATTTACCGCATAATAAATGACTAGACCGATGAAGATCGCAGATGAGCCATAAAAGAAATCTCTTGAGTTCCTAAACTCGCTTTTCCTTTGGTCGTAATTCAAGAATAGTACGGAATTACTTACAGCTTCTCTTTTTTTCAAAGTATCTGAAAAAAATAAATTGAAAATGCTAATGATGTAATTTTGGACGCTAAAGCGAGTTTATCTTGGTGATCAATCTCATTTTTTCCATAATAACGGTATTTTGCACTAGCATTAAAATAATAAAAACTTTCAAATGCAGATAATTCTGGAGAACTATTTTCAACCTTTCTCACATATTCTAAATTTACTATAGACTCTATTTCATCATTTCCTATTTGTTTTCCAACTCCATCTTGTCTCAGGTAGATACCTGTTGAATGAGTGGTATATTCACCATCTAAAATGTATCCTCTTTTAGTTACTACTGTTCCCTTTGTCCAGATTGATTCCGAAAACAAATTGAATGGAAATAAGAATAATAATACAATCGATAGATGCAATCTACCAAATGACTGAATTAACATCATCAACTTCAATTATTTTGCTCTTAGAGTTGTTCTCATAAAAAATCAGTTTCCCATTTTTTTTTCATAATAACAAAACTTTATTTTTCTAGTAATATCATTCGTCGAAGGATTTGGCAGAATCTCGATATCCATAAGTTTATGTTTACACGAAACATCAGAAATCTCTATACTCACCTTTTTGTCTTTAGCATAATCCCTATTGAACTCTACCTGTCGATTATCAGTGCATTTTAATGTTTGATAGAGAAATATTACTAAAACTAAATTCTTAATCATCAGATTTTTTTATACATTCTGTCACAAAATTAGAACAAGCAGCGTAAGGATCTGCGCAGACTCTTTGATCAGAAGCGTTTTCACGAATACACTGCAATCGCTGGTTTTCACATATCGCCTGTAAAGAATAGCATTCGACTGGCGATTTTTGCTTTTTTTTATTAAAAAGTGTATCGTTCCCGCAGCTAAGGAAGGGCAAACACAATAATAGTAATAAATGTTTCGAAAATTTCAAAATGAACATATCCCGAAATAAAAACATAATATTATTAATAACAACGCATTTTCATCTGCACCGGGGAAGCGGGGGAGGCTCTTCAGTCCAAATAGCAGGCTGACCAGACGGAAATGATGCGGAAGAAGTAAAATTACAACGATCTCCCTGTTCAGGAATTGGATTTGCCCACTATCCTAAAGTATTCAATCGATTCGTAATGTTCTGGGCATTCAAAGCGTGACCCCATGGATGAGAGAAATGAATAAAATCGTTTTCATATAATATTTGGTTTCCTAACCACCATTTCTTTTGTGCAAATGCATTCGGATCCAAAAAATGTCCCCATTCATCAAGATATTCGACATTCCTTTGTAAGGCAACGAAGTTCCTTGTCATCACCGACATATATCCTAATTGTTGAGACAAACATGTTCTATCATGTCCCGGATTTTTGAATTTATTTAGCAAATATATTTCCAATTCTCTTCCATGAGAACCAGAATAAATCGCTGACACTGTTGTTTGTTTGATCGTTGGTGCCGGGTAACAGATACGTTGCGAAATACAAGAATTAATATCACTCATAACTGTGTTTGTAAATATAAAAGTATCTGCCAAAATATCATAGAGGAAAGGCATTATCCCACTGAAAAACTCTCCTAGTGCGCCAAAATCTCCAAAGTAATTGAACTCTAAACTAGGTTTAGGCGTTTGACTGATTAATAATACGCGGGAACCTTGCGCTTGATGGTAACTAACTATACGATTGAGATTGTTCACCACTGAATTTTGCCTAAATATTGAAAGAAATGGAACTGTCTGAAGAATTATTTGATACCTAATTAAATCATTTCCTCCGTATAAAATTACTGCATATCGATTCTCCAAATTTACATGCCCGTCAACATAAGGATTTGGATAAAATTTTGAATACTCATAATTTGCATGCCTATCTAAATGATTTCGAAAATACTCTGATGTAGTTCCGCCAATGGCAGCATTCCCTATTAAATTCCAATTGTTTCCAAAATAAAGTTCTGGATTAACAAATTTAGGATTTTCTGAGTCATTGATGGGCCTCAAACTTTCAACTATAAAATCCAATGACGAATCACCCCAAAAAAACAACATGTCTTCGTGTATTATTTTGCACTTCTGCTTGTGTTATCGGACCCCTTGGCATTGAGTTTCCTTCATTTTTTTGGTAACACACTTGCCTCCAACTCTTAGCAAAAACAGTTCATCAAATGATTGTCTGAGCTGATATGCAACCACAAACTCAGCTGCAAGTTCAATCTGCGATGGAACATTACTTAGTCCACCAAAGAATGAATTCTGATACCAATCTACCAGGCCCTGTGCTCTCTAATTGCTACTAACTAATAAAAACTGTATTAAAATTATAATTAATTTCTTCATACGAAAGCCCCATCTCATTTCCTGCTTTTTTCCCTATTTCCTTGATAATTTCCTCACGGAGATATATATATCGATCACTTATATGCGATAGCAACTTGCATTCTTCAGCTGTATCATCTTGGCAGGATTGCTTTAGTTTTTGCAAAGTGTATGCCCATGTTAAAACTTCCAATCTATACTCTTTCAATGCTACGATCGGGAAATCTTTCATTTCAAATATCATTGTTTGTATTACTTGATCTGAGTATTCAAACATACTCATACCTGGTGTATAACCGGGTATAGATCCCACAAACTTCAGTTCATCTGCCACGTTAGGATCGTGGAATGTTGCATTTAAATTTCTCAACGCTTCTATTTGAATTTTACGAACATATTCCTTATCAACACCCATAAGGGAATGCGTAACATCAGCTATATCCAATGCTTTCCTTTCATCTGCCGTAATTGGAGATGGTATAAAATTGCTAGGTATTTGCAATGCAGGGTAGCGATTGCTCGTAGAATTTAGAATTGGGAGCATTTTCGATTTTGGTGTGCTTAAATCACATCCTAACATAGCAATAATCGCAACAAAAATAATCACAAATCTAACAATAATCCCTATTAGGTGCCACCAAACCAAAACTCACCGGCAAATGAAATAATTATTTTGAGAATATTCGAAAATTTTAAAATATTGAGACCGATTTCAACTTCATTCCGTTTTGTTTGTTCTGGGTTACAAAACAACGTTAACATAAAGATGATGATTCCAATTACGCTTCTCATATATATCTTTGACTATCTGACGGATTACTCGGAACACTGCTATTTCTGCACCCATCGGGATTAGCTGTATTTGGTTTATGAAATTAATGAAAACCATAAAAGTAATTTCCCGTCTGTTCCCGTCACAATGACATCTCCATGTGTTAAGGGCTTCCCATTTATTCCCTATCCTTATTTCCATCCGAGGTTTTCATCGGATGGAGGTAAGTCCGCTCCAAAATAAGTGTCATTTTTAATTTACTCTCTGAAATGAACGTAACGCTCTCGCAGTGCTTTCAGCATATTTGCCGAATATGATTCAACGCGCGTAGAAACAGAAGTTTGCGCTAGATAGACTGTTTGATAGAAAGGTGACGTTATTTCAAAACATTACAAATAGTTAAAACAAGATTCAACACCGAAGAGGGACTCTATTTCCGGTAATGGTTTTGATTTCACAACTATTTGTTGAGAAGTTCCCTCATCCATATAACTTACGCTATGCGCATGTAAAAGTTGTCTTTCTGCTCCTAGCTCTGCTAACAATTCTTTCGTGAGCCCAGACTGAACAAAATCTAAAAACGCAGTTTCCCTTGGCCCATACAATTTATCTCCAAGAATGGGATAACCCAAATACAGAAGACTGACACGGATTTGATGAATCCGACCAGTCACTGGCCTGACTAGCACCAAACTGATATTTTGTGATTCATTATAACTTAAAGGTATAAAATTCGTAGAGACTGATTTGGAATCCAAAAATTCTTCCAAAGAAAATTTCATTTTCTTTCGGATTGCTGAATCCAAATCCTTGCCAATATATCCTTCGAGAAAAACTTCCCGATCAAACTTTCCACGCACTACAGCCAAGTATTCTTTTTTCACTTCTCTCGACTCAAATTTCTTTTGGAGCCAGGTGCGACTTTCTTCCGTTTTTGCAAACACCACAACACCAGAAGTTTCACGATCCAACCGGTGGACGGGAATGACTTTGGGATACGACTCCTCCAAAAGATTTAATAAAGTACGAGTGCGGTATCTTCCCGCCGGATGCATTGGCAAATTACCGGGTTTGTCGACAAAGAGGAAATCTTCTGTTTCCTTTAGGATGGTATAGTTTGTATCTACTTCCGGCTCTTGGATTCGTCCAGGGATTGGTTCGTAACTGACACTATCCCCTTCCAGAAGGATAAGGTCTCCTGAAGCAATTTCACCGCGCACTTTGACACGGTTCTCTGCGAGTAAATACGTCCACTCGTCGGGGCTATGGTAGGGAAATTTGGTGGTAAGAAATTCGAATACTGTCCGACCCGTGTAGGGGTAACGAATCAAAGATTGGTAAGAACTCATAATTTATGGTTCGGTATTCGTGTTTTCTTCTGGTGAAAGTCCTTCCCCTAAAAGAGATTCTTCCATCGCGGCACCGAACGGATCTCCAGGTTCATCCACTGCACTGTTGGCTTCCGATGATTCTTCAGTAGAAACTTCGGATGTTGAATTCTGCTCTGATCCTTCTGTAGTTTCATTTTCCGAAGTAGATTCAGCCGATTCTTGCGTCACAACGTTTGTCTCTTCTTCTTTTCCTACATTTAAAAATTCTTCTAAAACCTCTACGTCTTTTTCTGTTAGGTTATAGAACTGACAACCCACTCGGAAGTTTGTTTCTTGGTTCCGGATGTTTTTTATGATTCCACGAATGGTAACTTTTTTTCCCGCCTCTAAATTTAAGTCAAAGAGGATGGTTCCATTCAAAGTCACCGACCTAGAAAAAGATCGCGAAGGAGAATGGATAAAACTAATACCACCCATACTTAAATCCATGACTTGGCAAACATCTCGTGACTCTTGAAAAACTCCTGTACTAATGATATCACGACTGACTGCATTGGCAAATGTTTGAATTTGTTTATAAATTTCTAAATCTAGTGGTTTTTCTGACAAAACTTGAACGTAACCTAAATGGACATATCCTTTGTATTTAATAGGGACACAAATTTCAGAAGTAAAAGAATCTGCAATTTTAGAATTTTCGAAAATTCTTAAATATTCATCAAAAGGAAAAAAAGCCGGAGACGCTGTAGATTTCTCCTTACGATCAACAATAAAAATGTCCTTATCGTAATGGTGCATGAGCCGGAGACGGTTGTCCATTCGGCCGGCAAAAAAAATGGAAGATAAAGGAAAGGCTTTGGCTAATTTTGTTCGGTATGCCAAAAGAATCGCATCCACTTTTTTATCATCAAATCCAATGGCTTTTGAGACATCATTCACATTGATGATATTAGAAACCACCATACCCGCTTGGGTTTGACTCGTATCCACACGAGAACCTTGTCTGGAAGCTGCTGTGATTTGAATTTTTGTTGGTGTTAGAATTTCGATTCCGTTTCCATCACCACCTGCTACAATAAAATGAGCTAAAAACTTACTGCCATTGTGAACTACGGTAAGAACCCTATCCCTGTTTGGAAATTTCAGATTGGTATTGATGACGAGAGCTTTATTTTTTAAGGCGATGATTTTGACTGGGTATTCTTTTTCGGAATTGATGATATAAGCAGGCAGTTTACCGAACAAAGCGGTAATCACCTTTAGAATCCCTTCGAGGTCTTTGATTTCCTTATCCATACTCAACCTTGAAGTTTATGAAGCAACATTGTTCGCTTGATGTCCACCAAAGTTTTAGCTCCGGTAACACTCATTGATTGTTTTAGTTCTTCCGAATATTTTTGTAAAAGAAAACGAATTCCCGCATCTTCTCCTCCCACAAGAGAAATTGCCACAGGCCTTCCCAGAAGAACGGAATCAGCACCGAGAGCGATCATTTTAAAAACATCCATTCCCGAACGAATCCCACCATCCACAAGCAAAGGAATTTTTCCTTTGACTACTTCCGCAATTTTAGGGAGAACGCGAGCCGTCCCAGGCATTCCGTCTAGAACCCTTCCTCCGTGATTGGAAACAACAATGGCTGAGAACCCACCTTCTACAGCAAGTTTTGCATCTTCTGGATTCATAATTCCTTTTAAGATGAAAGGTAATTTAGTTTTTTCTTTCAATTGGATCAAACGTTCGAGTGGTCTCGTGATGCTGGATAAATTTTTCTGAACCATTGTTTTGAAATTCACAGCATCAATGTCCATTCCCAAGGCGAACACTCCGTCCGCTTCTGCTTGTTGGAACCTATCCACTAACATCGATTCATCTTCCCTTGGTTTGCAGATCAAAATTCCTTTTCCGGAAGATTTTTTTAAAGCCTCTAACATAATTTTATATTTTTCAGGAGAGGCACCGTCACCAAGCCAAGCAAGACTTCCATTTTGGACAAAGGAACGAACTACCATATTGGCATAATCCGCATCCGTCATCACAAAGTTCATATTGGTTCCAACCCCTGTCATTGGGGCTGCCATAATCGGAGTTTTTAAATCATAACCTAAAAACTGAGTTTGGATTTCAGGAATTATATGATCCCGAATGTATGCAGGTACAATTGAAAATTCGGATAGGGCAACACTATTGTCTTGGAAGGTCTCCATTCGACCCACTCCACCCATTCCCGGAATTCCTGAGGCACAATTGTTACCATCACATTGTTTACAAACCCAACAAATATCTTTACCAAAACGAATTCGTGCCTGGTCGTTAATTTCCTTCTCTGTGACAGAAAATTGTTCATCCACTTCAAACCGAATGGTCTTTTTTACTTTTTCAAAAACAAGATCCGCATCTTTTAAATTGTCAGCCACAATGATGACGTGGCCCGACTTATCAATGTTATTTGTCGGTTCTTTTATGATATCACCAGGTTTGGATTGGATAAAAACCTCAGAAACCCCATCGATCTTTTTTGTTTCTTCTATACCACCAATGGAAACTAGTTTCCCGGGTTTAGATAATAACGACCTTTCAATGGACACTCTGGACAAAACAGGATCTAAATTGTCAGGAGTTTCTCCGAGAGAAATAAGAAGGGCTGCACGGTTTAAATTGACACCTGTGGACAAAGGATAAGTAAAAGCAGACATAAAACCACCGGAAAGTCTCGCGGCGATTTCTCCAATTTTGACACCCTCTTTTGTGACTTTGATGTCCCCTTTGCCTGCACCAAGATGGATTCCCAATGCCCGCATTCCCCCAGCCATCACTCGTTCTACTTCATCCAAAACTTCTCTGGACATCGCAGAAGGCATGTTATGCCCTACTTCTATAAAATAAGGTTCTCGTTCTATGATTCTGTCAGCAATCCCTGTCATTCGGATCTGACCTTGAAATGCCAATGCATCTACGGAAAGTTCAGGCCCTTCCATATATTCTTCTAAAATTAATTCACCCGTGGGACAAAATCTTTTGGCATGACGAAAGGCAGTGGGAAGGTCGTCTTTGTTGTTTACCTTGATGACTCCGCGAGCTCCCATATTGTCAGCTGGTTTCATGACTAAAGGAAAGGTTAAGGAATCCAGGGCATCTTTGGCATCTTGTAAAGACCAAACAGGTGCAAAACGGGGAATCGGCATTCCAAACTCTTTGAGTCTTTGGCGCATCTTTACTTTGTTAGATGCCGCTTCCGCATCCACAAACCGAATCCCGGGAAGTTGTAAGGCCGAAGCCACAGCAGCCACGGTCATACTCGCATCGGTTCCCGCAGTGATCACACCATGGATCTGAGTATTTTGCGCAAACTTTTTAGATTCCCTAACCATTCCCTCCACGTCCTTAGTGGACATGACAATGGCCTCGTCAGCGATTTGAAATCCGATGGATGCGGGATTCATATCGGCAACCACTGTATGAAGTCGCATGGTTTTAGCGGTTTGGATGATGGGAACCTGAAGGAGTCCTCCACCAATGATCAAAATGGTTTTGCCTTCTACCGATTTCAAATGGTAACGCTCTCCGCCTCTAAAACAAAATTTGTTTTTACCTTTCTTGTGATGGAACCTTTCTGAATGATCCCACCAGCAAATAAATAATCCCCATTTGTTGGATAAAAAGTTGCCGATTGGCCAGGCGTTACACTTTTTACATCTTCTAAAAATTCCACTTTCCAAGTATTCCCAAGAGAAGTCACCTTACAATGAACAGGCGCACTTCTATAACGGATTTGGACTTTCATTTCTTTCGATTCACCAACTTCCATAGGAGTGAGAGCTTGGTATGTAATTTCTTCTAAAACAAAAGATTCGGAAACCGTTTCTTCTTCTTCCCCAAGTACAACCGTTCCATCATCTTCAATGGACAGAACATAGAGTGGGTTTTTCCATGCGATCCCAAGGCCTTTTCTTTGGCCGATAGTGAATCCTTCTTTTCCTTGGTGTTTGCCAATGATTTGTCCGGAAGCCAATTTAAAGAATCCAGGTGTAAACTCCATTCCTTTCTTTTTTAAGAAAGATCGGTAGTCATTTTCAGGGATAAAACAAATCTCTTGTGACTCTGGTTTTTCAGCCACTGGAAGACCCATACGTTTTGCAATTTCACGTACCTGGGCTTTGTCCATCTCACCCAAAGGGAAAACTGTATTTTTAATATTTTCTTGGGACAAACCGTACAAATAGTACGTTTGATTTTTTTTCATGTCAACGGCATTCCGGATGGCATAACGTCCATCCACTTCGATGACACGGGCATAGTGGCCTGTGGCGATTTTTTCTATCCCCAAAATTTTGGCTTGTTCAAAAAGAGCACCAAACTTCACAAAGGTGTTACATTCCACACAAGGGTTTGGTGTCCTTCCATCTTTATAATCATTAATAAAACGGTCGATGACTCGTTCTCCAAACACCTTTTCCATTTTGATTACGTAAAAAGGAATGTTTAATGAAAGACCCACATCACGTGCATCTCGGATGTCTTCAGGAGAACAGCAGGATTTTTTAGTGGTGTCACAAGCGGGAGCTTCATATTCCCAAGTGCGTAGGTTCACACCGATCACGTCGTAACCTGCTTCCATTAGAAGTCCTGCGGCCACAGCGCTATCAACTCCCCCACTCATCGCCACTATGATTTTTTCTTTTTCTTTCACCTTAGTTTTTGGTGCGAACGATCCCAATGCGGTTTCGGGAAAAATCCCAAAACAAAGGACGAGTCCTAAGGACATTCAATCCGATCGACCAAACCTCTTCCTTATCCTTGTCCCCTGGCAAAAGGAAATTCTCAAGTGAAATTCCGCTAAGGAATTGGACTTGTTTGTATTCTTCACGGATTCCCGATTTGGCTATTAAATAGAATTCGGAACTTGTTTCCTGAAGTTTCGCCGGTACGATCTGGTTTCTCGGCAGGAATACCTTCTTTTCTCCTAAGATTCGGTCATTAAACCCAGGAGGGATCATCGTCAGGGAAGATCCAGTGTCCACCATCCCAAAGGATCTGTAACCTTCGGGATATTCAAACTGAACGTAGTAATAATCCCCTTTTTTCTTCGTGTTCAAAATTTTTAAATCGGTAGAAAGATAGGCATCGGGGTGATCACAAAAAGGAGAATCCTCGGGGAATCGTTTCAATTCTTCCCCAAACCAAAAGATACAAGTTCCTTGGAAAAAATCTAAACCAAGAAGTCCGGGAAAGGTTTCAGGCAAAATACCGTTTTTGTTTTTTAAGGTGAATGTCAGTCCATTCAGTTGGAATTCTTTTTTTTCTTCTGCGGATTTTGATTCGTAAAAACTAATTTCTGATCCTGTATCCCAAAAGAAAGAAAAGGTTTTTCCTTCTGATTCAATTCCCGAGAGAAGGAGGTGAGTTCCTTTATCAATGACTTTGATACTTGTATGAGGAGGTAAAGGATTTGATGTGGGAAATTGGTATAAAACAGGCGTTTGGTGGATTCGAATGGGACTTGGAACACAAGCCCCTAAACAGAAAAAAGAAAATAGAACTACACTAACTTTTTGATACAACGGGCATTTGGACATCTTGTGTAATCTACGATACAATCACGGTATTCAATTCCCGTATTTACGTCCTTAGTTTTGTATTCAATAAAACAAGAGTATGGTTGGAAATCATACGACGAAAGTCCAAGAGCCCGATTGCGAATGGATTCATATACGTCGGAAGGAACCGAAGGGGAAAGATCGTTGAGTAGGTATGCCGGCTCAGCCATACTCTACCCATCGGCAAATTTCCTAATCTTTATAACAAATTGTGCGGTTTCTACCAGAATGTTTCGCCTGGTAGAGTGCCTTGTCAGCCCTTTCGATCAAATCTTTATTACTTCTGTCCGTGGTGCGGAAACTAGAAACTCCCACAGATAGGGTGACTTTTAGGTCTGTCCCATCATTTGGATTTTTAACCACCATCGATTCGACGGCTTTCCGGATTTCTTCTCCCTTTGCCATCGCCTCATCTTCTGTGGCCCCAGGCATAACGAGACAAAACTCCTCTCCACCGTAACGGGCAGGAATGTGGTGGCGCTGGCCTGCGTTAATCAACTGTTTTGCGACTTCAATCAGAACCACGTCTCCTGCTTGGTGGCCGTAGGTATCATTAAAATTTTTGAAATGATCCACGTCGGTAAATAACAAACAAAGTTTGGTTCCTTTTTTACGGCACCGGTCCATTTCTTCTTTGAGTTTGGTTTGGAAGTAGTGATGGATTTTTAAACCAGTCATCATGTCTACAGTGGCCAGTTCGTACAAACGAGCATTGTCCACAGCAATCCCTGCGAGGTTGGCAAGGGTTGTCATAAATTCTTTTTCATCTTCCGAAAACTCTTCGGAAGTCATCTTGTCTCCAAGAACCAGAAGGCCATTCACCTTCCCCTTGGCATTGAGAGGGACAAGGATCTCTGCTCCCATCTTACGAAGATAGGTAACATCCGGAATGGACTTCAAAGTATCCATCAGAAGGATTTGATCCATGGTGATGGCTTTGGGTTTTTCCTCGAAATAATGGATGAGAGGGCTATCGATTTTAACTTCGTAGTTTTGTTCTTCTGTGTTTAACTCAAAACCTTTGATGGATTGAGGTTCTAATTTAAAAAGACCTAAATCAATCTCTGGCTCTAAGTACATAGCCGCATGAAGAGTTTGTAACTGCGCCAAACAGATGTTAAGAATTGCATCAATTAAATACTTATAGTCTAACGTGGAATTCAGGGCACGGGAGATTTCCAGTAGCTGCTTTTGGTCGTAGATTTTTTTTTCGTAATGCTCAAAAACGATATCAGTGTTTTCTTTAAAAGACAAAACGCACCGCCAGAATTCTGTATAAGATAGGAATCATTCGTCCTTTTTGACTACTGTAAAGTAAGATTTTGGCGGAAACCGATAAATTTATACAGGTGAGAAAATAGCAAAGTTTTCATAATGTTTAGGTTGACAATTCACTAATCTTTAAAATAATGGTTTTATACCGCGCGGTGGAGCAGCTGGTAGCTCGTTGGGCTCATAACCCAAAGGCCACAGGTTCGAATCCTGTCCGCGCAACCGTTTTTATCCTTTCCCCAATTCCTTACTTCTCTCCGTCGCTCTGTGTATTGCATCTCTCACGGCGGTTGAGAATCCACCTCTCTCCAAAGCATCTAGTCCATGAATGGTAGTTCCTCCGGGAGAAGTCACCCAATTTCTCATTTCCATCGGATGGAGGTTGGGATCATTTTCTCTCTGTTTACGAAAATACACCAGCGTTCCTTCAATGGTTTCCATTGCCAAAGACAAGGATTCCTCGTAACTGAGTCCTTCTTGTAACCCACCTTCTGCCATTGCTTGTAAAAATGTTAACACATAAGCCGGACCAGAACCAGAAAGAGCAGTCACCGCATCCATGAGTGATTCTTTGGAAACACGAATATGACTTCCCATTCCACTAAACAGTCGTTCTACGTTTGTAACACTGGCATCATCACAAAAGTACGCAATAGCCCCTCGTTCAGAAACCAAAGGAAGATTTGGCATCACTCGAACAGAAAACGAACCTTGGGGAGCCGCTTCCAAAATTTGTGAATAGGAAATTCCTGCCGCAATGGACACGAATGTTGCCGGTTTCGAAAATTCTTTTAAAACAGGAACCACAAGATTTGGTTTTACCGCGATCACGATCACGTCCGTTTCTTTACTTATGGAATCTAGGGTACCAACAAGGTTCACTCCCGATAAAGGAGATTCTTTTAAGTTGGGATCAAATCCATATACCTTGGTTCCCTTTTTCACAAGGGCAGAAGCAATTGCAGCTCCCATCTTTCCAAGTCCCACAACCCCTACCGTTTCAATTGGTTTTTTCTGCATAGTTCCTATCTCCAAAAATCTTTGAACCCACTCTTAAATAGTCGGATCCTAATTCGCAGGCGATTTCATAATCACCACTCATACCCATTGATAATTTTTTATCTGGATAATATGTATTTCGTAGTTCTGCCAAAAGGGAAAACACTTCCCTCGTCTCTCGTAAATCTCCACTCGAAGGACCCATACCCATAAACCCTTCCCAAATACAAAATTCGTTTTGATAACTAGAAAGTGCATCTTTCATGGAACGTAAAGTTTCAAAACCCATTCCGTGTTTGGTATTTTCTTCGGTGAGATTGGTTTGTAAAAAATAGCGAATTTCCTTTTTTTCTTTTTCGGCACGTTTCAGAAGTTCCTTTAAGGTAGAGATACTACCGACCCCATGAGTAAAAGAAAACATACCAAATAACTTTCGTAAGGTTCCTGATTGCACAGGCCCAATATGGTGTAATTTGACAGAAGTGACAGCTTCTGGAAACTCTTCTCTTAGTTTTGTGAATTTGGAGATGGCTTCGGGGATATAATTTTCTCCGAACTCGCGAATCCCCTGCAAATATGCTTCTTTCACCACTTCATAAGGTTTGGTTTTAGAAACGGCAATGAGGACTGGCGATTTGTTTGGGAACAAATCTTTTAAAGAATTTTGTATGGAAAGATACGAAGAACCGTAATCGGCCACGATTACTTAGCTAACGCTTTTTCTAAAGACTCAATCCGACGTTCGATTTCCACAAATCGTTTTTCGTTTCGATCGTTTTGAGAAGAAAGTTTTTGTTCCACAGAACGCATCCGCACTTCTAAATTAGAAGATCCCGATTCCTCGTATCCACTCTTTTTTGTTTTTTGCGAATAGGTTGATTCTTTGGATTTGGTTTTTTGTTTTTTAGATGATACTAGATTTGATTTTTTATTACGACTAACATATGTTTTGGATGGTTTCGAAACTTTGGACTCTTGTTTTTTAGAAACCTTTTCAAAATCCTCTACATCCATTTTTGGTTGTTTGGCGGTAGTTGCAGATTCTTTTACTTCAGAAACAGAATCTTCTTTTTTAGAAGACTTCTTTGTTTTTTTGGTTTCGTCTTTTGGAGCGATGGATTCTTCTACTTGGTCTAATTTTTCTTGCAAACGAGAAGTTGTATCAACTTTTTCTTTGGATTTGGTAGAGGCAGCGACTGAAACAGAACGGGGACGATCCATATCTGGTTCCATATCTTCTAAACTAGGGAGTTCCGGAAGTTTGGAACTGTCCCGAACCGACTCTTTGGAGTCATTGTTTGCAAAGTTTTCTTTCGGAGCCGGAATTCCAGGATTTTCTCTTTGGATTTCGCGATCCACCATCTCTGCATCTCTGTTTTTTCCAATGGTTTGCAGTTTTTGGTAAATTTCGTTTCTATAGATAAATGCAAAAATGAACGATGAAAGAAGTAGAACCACTAGAATGGCAGTTGTGAGTATTTTCAAATTGTCGCGGCGGCCCATGACTTGCGGATTCCTTTCCTTTGATAAGAATAGAGTACACGTTTTTGGGTTTTCGAAAAGTGAGAAATCATGAAATTTGCAAAAAAATTTACATTCTGTTTGGGTTTCCTACTCATGATTTCTGGACTTTTGTCTCTTCCGAGACCATATGATCCCGACGAATTGGGCCGAGTTCAAATTTTAAAATCGGCTCTTTCCATAGACACAAGTTACCTCCTCTTCCTTGTGGAAGACTTTGAAGGAGAAAGGCCTTGGGATTTTTACCGAGTGGATTCGTTTTTAGCAGTCACACAATTTGCCGCTAACGTTCCCAAGTCGGAGGCTTTTTTACAAGAGGCCGCTATCTTAAAAGAATCAGGGTATTCAAACTTACAAAACCAAACGAGTTTCCTCCTCCAAAGTTATGTAGAAAATCCAAGACTCGACCATTGGGAAGTGAGACCGAAAGAACCAATTCTTATGCCACTCGGAATGCCCATCCAAGGAATCCTTTGGGTGTATTCAGAAGGCCACCATATCAATCTCAGTATGGGACTTTCCCAGAAAAAATCCAAAGATTTGTATTTTGATTTAGGGACTTTGAATTTTGTAGGTTGGCGTCGGTTGGAATTTAAAATCAACCTTCCCAAAGAAAATACAAGGCTCATCCAATCCATGTCCTTCCCTATTTCCTTTGCTTCCTTTCGGTTAAAAAGTTTGGCTTCACAAAAGAAAGGTGAGTTTCATTTATACTTTGACAATTTGAGTTTTGTGATAGATAAAAGAACTTTCATCTACCCTGGTTCGGAAGTGAACGACACTTGGGGTAACAAACGCTAAATGGTATATTTTTTCTACAACATTCTTATTTCATTCATTAGTTTCATTTTAAAATTTCTTTCTTTGTTTCTAAAACCAGTAAGAAATGAATTACAAAAAAGGAAATTCTCCTTAGAAAGTATTTTTTCAAAATCAGCAGAAGGGAAATTTGTGATTTGGCTCCACGCGGCAAGTGTGGGAGAACTTGACCAGGCCCGTGCCCTTACAGAAACCATCCGTAAAAAAAATAAAAACGTATTTATCATCCAATCTGTTTTTTCATCTTCTGTAAAAGAATCCACTTTTTCAGATCCACTAGCAGATGTGTATTTTTATCTTCCACTAGATACAGCTCACGCCTACGACAAAATTTTTTCTCACTTCAAACCAAAAGTTCTTTTTGTAATGGCTTGGGACACTTGGCCCAATCTTTTGAAAGTGGCAAATCGCCAGGGAACAAAAACCTATCTTCCTTGCGCCAGTCTGTCCTCAGAGTCTTCCAGAAAAAATCCGATAGTGCGGTCGTTAACAAAAGCTTCCTTCCAGTATCTGACAGGAATTTATCCAAGCCATGAACTGATGGCAAAAGAATTTACAGGCCTCATCTCTCCAAAAACCGATTTTATCGTGTTAGGTGACACAAGATTTGAATCTGTTCTTGGAAAATTAGAAACTAAAACACCAAACCCTAGTTTTACTCGTTTCGTTTCCGAGGAAAAAAGTTTTTTATCCAAAAACAAACCCATCATCCTCGGTTCCACTTATGGGATTTGTGAAGAGCGATTTACCGCTTACTTAAAAAGTCATTCCGATGATGCCTATTATTGGATTTTTCCTCATAAATGGGAGGAAAATCGAATGATGGAATTGATTCCTAATTTAGAAAATTACGGGACTGTAGGAGTCTTTTCAAAACTAAAACCAGGAGAGCCATTACCCAAATTCCTTCTTTTTGATCTGATGGGAATTTTGGCTTTTGCCTACCAATATGGAAGTTTTGCTTATGTGGGTGGAGCCTGGTTGCACCGAGTCCACAATACCATTGAACCGGCAGCTCTCGGCCTTCCAGTCATCACAGGACCTAGAATCAGTAACGCTCCCGAAGCCATCGTTATGCAAGAATTAGGTGGACTTTTCAAAACAGAATCGGAAATCCAATTTGTAGAAAAATTTGCCTTACTTGTACAAAACAAATCTTTAAGAGAAAAGATGGGTCAGGGGAATCGAAACTTTGTTGTAGAAAATAGAGGTGCGTCGGATAAGATTTATAACCGAGTTTTCTCCGATGCCCAAAATTAAAATTGCCGCTATCACACTAAACACCACTCCCCTAGACTTTTTGGGGAACTATGAATCCATCATCCAGGCAATCAAAAATCCAGAAACAAAGGGAGCCGATTGTATCCTTTTTCCCGAACTTTGTATTTCGGGATACGGGTGTGAAGATGCTTTTTACAAACCTTATGTTTGGACTCGTTCCGAAGAAATCATTAAAGAACTAAAACATATTTCTATAAACCAGATTTTGATTGTTGGTCTTCCTGTATTTGTTGGATCTTTTTTATACAATTGTATGGCCGTGCTTTATGGAGGAAAGGTGGTGGCACTGGTTCCAAAATTAAATTTAGCAAACACTGGCGTACACTATGAACGGAGATGGTTTCATTCTGAATCAGAATTTTTAAACAGAAGTATATCCTTTGCTGGTGAGGAAGTTCCTTTTGGACATTTTATCTTTCAAACTGAGAACTGGAACTTTGGAGTTGAGATTTGTGAAGACAGTTGGTCTGTACAAAAACCTGCATCCTTTTATTCCTTACAAGGAACCGATGTTTTGTTTTCACCTGGAGCTTCTCATTTTGCGATGGGAAAACAAAACATAAGAAAACAAATTTTTACCGAATCCAGTAGAAACCAGTGTAACCTCCAAGTGTTTACCAATCTTGTTGGAAATGAATCAGGACGGATTATCTTCGAGGGCGGAGCCATTTTTGCTTCCACCGGGAACCTTGTCAAAGAAGGACAAAGATTATCCTTCACTCCTTACCAAGTGACTTCCTATACCTTTGATCCCCATTTGATCCGTGCGGCCAAAGCCAGATCTTTTCGTGATTCCAAACCCAATGTTCATAGAACAGAGATTCCCAATATCCAATTAGAACCTTTAAAGGAAAGCCGCGATGGATATAGTTCTAGTTTTTCTGTTTTGGATAAAAGAGTCGAAAGGGAAACTAGTTTGGAAACAAATTCTGGTTCTTATCCTTTCAGTATTTATGAAGAATTTACAAAAGCGGTTTCCCTTGGGCTTTTTGATTATTTAAGGAAGTCAAAAACCAAAGGTTTTACCCTTTCTCTTTCCGGGGGAGCCGACAGTGCCACTTGCGCCTTACTTGTGAATTCTATGAAAGAAATCGCCATAGAAGAAAATGGTGATTCTACTTTTTCATCCCTTGGGATCAATGAAAAAGAACTTCTCGTCACCCTATACCAAAAAACAGAAAACAATTCTTCTCTCACAGAGGAGATTGCAAAAACATTAAGCGAAGAATTAGGTTATCCATTTCATTCCATTCCGATTGATGGGGCCGTAGACACCTCTATTAAACTGATTGAATCCGTCCTTGGAAAAACTCTGAATTGGAAAGAACATGACTTACCTTTACAAAACATCCAAGCCAGGGTTCGTTCTCCTCTGGTTTGGTTACTTGCCAATCTCAATGGACATTTACTTATATCAACAGGCAATCGCAGTGAGGCAAGTGTGGGTTATACAACGATGGATGGGGATTCCTCCGGATCATTAGCTCCACTAGCAGGCGTTAGCAAGGAATTTTTATTGGATTGGTTAGACGATATTCAAAATGGAAACAACCGCTTCATTACACCTAAAGAATCCATTCGGATTTTAAGGAATACAAAACCAACAGCGGAACTAAAACCCCTTTCCGAACACCAAGAAGATGAAAAGGATCTGATGCCTTATCCTATCTTACAATCAATTGAAAGAAAACTTGTGTATTTAGGAGTGCAAGATGCGGATTGTTTGGAAGCACTCATAAAGGAATTCCCATGGGAAACTCCGGATGTACTTTCTACTCATATCAAAAAGTTTAAAAAACTATTTATGACATCACAATGGAAAAGAGAGAGGCTCCCTCCCTCCTTCCATTTGGATGAATACGGCCTAGATCCAAAATCCAGTTACCGTTATCCCATTTTATCAAACGAAACTTAAAACTAAGGAGGAGAAATTCCCGCCTTTTGGAAAGCGTTCGATGCTTCCTTTTCCACTTGTTCGTTTTGGTATTGGATATTTTTTAAAATCTCTTGGAATTTTTTATCCATCTCCGGATCATCTCCCCCTTGTGATTCAATCAAGTAGTTGATGATTTCCAATCTGTCCTTTCCTTGTTTTCGAACATGGTTGTAGTACAAGGTAATGTCAGTGGCATTAGGCGTTCCACCAAACACTGAGTTTGTGGCACGTGAAAGTTTTTGATTGAACTCGGCCTGTTTTTGTTTGTCTTCCGGGGTCAATCGTTTTGGAATCAAATCGTTATCCGGAAATTGTTCCCGAAGTTCCTCAAAGGCCTGCATGGCTTCAGGAGGATAAGGTTTTCCTGTTTGTGGATTGATGGGAACTTCCCCTGCTTCCGACCCACCAAGATTGTTATCTTCCTCATACCGCATCCCACCAGCATTGTAGTAGTCGGAATCGAAGATGGAACCTGCATCTTCCCCGCGAACACCCAAACGGTTGGTTCCCTTAGGGCCGCCAGATCCTCCCCCAAATAGGGCTAGGGCCTGCGACCCTCTTTCTTTTTTACGGCGAGCTTCTTCTTCATCTTCTCCACCCATAACGAGGAGGATGAGAAAAAAAAGCCCAATCAGAGAAATGGAGACAAAGAGTAATTTTTTTTGGATTCCCATAGATTGAATTCCTGAAAACTTGGAAGGGCAACGAGAAATAGAATGCGTTTTCCCTCTTTACATCCACTTTACTTTATCTGCATATCTTTACTCTCTTTTTTTAGGTGTGGAATCAATACAGATACGCCCGTAGCACCCTTTGTTTTTCTAGTTCCTCCCAGTGTGCCGCAGATCCTTTCTATGGTTGCTGTCAATAGCAACATCACCAATGACTACCAAACGGATATTCTCAATTACACTGCAGATCCTAGACCGGAATACATCCTTCGTTATTATGTTACGAACCGGGAACCTCAGTTTTTAGGTTATAACCTCTATGTGACCACTGCCTTTCCAGGGATCATCCAAACCGTCCAAGGGGAATGGTTGGAAGATGGGGTACAACCCAGTTTCCCCCACCTTCCTTATGAAGCCTCCACAGAATCATCCAAGATTGTGACCAAAAGAATTCGTTTTGCAGTTCCTCCTCCGGGAGCAGAATTTTTCCAAAAATGCCAAATCTATAACTTTACTTTGCGTTCTATGCTCACGGGTGGACTCATCTCCAATCCGTCCACAACTTCCAGCACTTGCGCCATTCCAAATAAGGTAAACGACATCCAAACCCTTTGTGCTGTAGGCGTCGGATGTAATACCACCATTTGTGCCAATGCCGCTTGTGGAACACCGACGGCCTGTGCCTTGGGAACTGCATGTAACCCTTGTACCAAGGGAAATAATGATTTAGGTTGCACATGCCCAGCCGGACAATCTCCTCCAGGATGCCAATACGTTGGCCCATAAACGGGAAGTTGGTTCTCTCTATGTCGTGGCCACACCCATAGGAAATCTGGGAGACATCACCTTACGCGCCTTAGAAATTTTTAAAACTGTGGATCTTGTTCTTTGCGAATCAGCCAAAGAAACTAGGTCTCTATTTTCCAAATTAGAAATTGTGACACCTGTTCTTGCCCTTTATAAAGACAGTTCGGAAACTCCTTATGCCAATGTCCTAGAACAGCTAAAGTCAGGGAAATCAATGGCCCTAGTTTCTGATGCCGGAACTCCGGGCGTTTCGGATCCAGGAAGCCAAATGGTACGCACAGCTCGGGAAAAAGGGATTCGGATTGTTCCTGTGCCAGGTGCTTCCGCCCTCACTGCTCTACTTTCTGTTTCTGGATTTCAGGTCAATCCCACATATTTTTTAGGATTCCTCTCTGAAAAACCGAGTAAAAAACGCCGAGAATTAGAAAGAGCATCGGAGATCGATGGACTTGTAGTTTTTTATGAATCGGTTCACAAACTCCCCAGACTCTACCCTATGCTTGAAGAGCTCTTTCCGGAAACGGAGGTGCTTGTGGGAAGGGAGTTGACAAAGACCTTTGAAGAGGTACTTTACTATGCAAATCCTAGGGAATTGGCGAAAGAACCGCCAAATGCCAAAGGAGAGTTTGTTTTTCTCTTAAATCATCGAAAAAAAACACTTAAGGGATTTTCGGATTCCTCCGATATGTGATGTAGGAAGAGGACTAAATATATGAACGTCGACAAAGTAGGACGAGTTGGTGGTTACGGATACGAACCGAAAAAACCACAAGGGCCAAGAGAAACGGAAGCACAAGCTCCGGTAGACACAATTTCTATCTCTGACGCTGCCAAAAAAATTGCCTCGGAAGCAAAACTTCAAGCAGAAGTAAAACAGATCGCAAAACAAATCGTACAAGCTCCTCCAGAGGAAGATCGTACGGAAAAAATCAAAGCGATCAAAGAACGATTGAAAAACGGCGACTACGACAACCTCTCTACAGAGATGTTGGATAAAATCTCCGACCAAATCGCGTCAACTTTCCTCGGACAACAGTAAAAAGGACGGGTGGTGAGGGATCCTTTTTTATTGTCCTCCCCGAGGATTTCTCTAACTCCGCCGAATCATAATTAGGGGATCGTATGCCAGTTCTCCCCGAATGGATTAATTTTCAATTTCCTCCTAAAATTCACTTCGAAATCGATTGTGGATACAAACTTGGATCTTTTGTCAAAAACATTGGGTCCCGAGTGGTTCTTATCACCACACAAAAAGAACTAGAAAACGCCGAAGAACTTTCCATCATCAAAACCAGTCTCGAAAAACACGCAGAAGGTGTGATCATCTATGATGATATCGTTGACCGAGTTCATTTTAAAGATTTAGATTCCTGTGCTCACTTCCTTAGAATTTCCAATGCAGATTGTGTGGTGGCTTACGGTTCCTTTGAATCGGTAAACGCAGGTAAAGCGGCATCTCTTCTTGCTACCAATGATTTATTTGCAGAAGAATTGTTGGTTGGGAAAAAACAACCTAAGAAAAAAGGTCTTCCTTTAATCGTTGTTCCCACAAAACCCCTACTCGGAAATGAATGTTCTCCATTTTTTTCGATTGTGGATGATAAAGATAAAAATAGAAAATACTTTGCACATGAATGGGCTTTTCCTGAACTCATAGTTTCTGATCCAAAAATTGGGGCTGGTATGTCTAGTTCGGAAACTGCAAAAACTGGAATCTCCATTTTGTCCGCAGCTGTAGATAGTATCCTTTCTAAATATGCAAATGAGATTACTTCCTCCACTGCCCTACGTTCCATCGAACTTATCTCCAAAAACATTGTACCGGCAATTCGCGAACCAAGAAACCTAGGGCCAAAAAACTCCATTTATGCAGCAAGTCTCCTTGCAGGAATTGCACAATCCACAAGTAGCCTTGGACTTTGTTATGCATTGTCACTTGCAGTAACAACCGTTACGAATTTAGATATTTTTCAAAGTATGTCGATCCTTCTCCCACATGTTATGGAATACAACTTAACTTCTTCTGCTGGTAAGTATGTAATGATTGCAAGGGCTCTGGATGAAGACGTCACCAATATTTCGGTGATTGAAGCTGCGATCAAAGCGGTAGAAGGGATTCGTAAAATCTATTTAGAACTTAGGATTCCTCAAAGGTTGTCCGAATACGAAGTGAAAAAAATCGATCTTCCTGGGATTGCAACACTTGCGGCCACTTATTCATTTCTTGATTGTCTTCCTAGAGAACTTCCTAAAAATGAAATCGAAACCATCCTTGTGGCTGCGTTTTAGGTTCTCTTGATCCAACTGACGGAATTCGAAAAAAAACTATTAGAAACCTTTACTCTCAGTGATCGTGATGCCAGAAGATTACAAAGAGTCATCCAGGATCTTTCCATCGTCGTTGGAATGGAACATGAAGAGATTTATGACTTCATGCGGTTTGGTGTGGAAAATGAGTTGGAAATTTTAAAAACAGATTATAATTGGGAACACTTTCGGATTCGGATCCAGAAAAAACTAAAAAAATCTCCACCCCTTTGATTTACAGACAAGGAAACAATTACCATTTCTTTTTAGCAAGCCCCGACTCTGTGGCTCGGTTCCAATCGACGAAAAAATCCTTCTACCCTATCCCAAAGAAGAAAATCCCAGATCTACCATCTGTCACTTCAGATCCAATTCTATTCCCACAGTTTTTATACGAGTTACAATACAACAGACAATCCTTTGCATCCAAACCTGTTTTTACACCGACTTATATTGGTAGTACGAAAGTTCCAAAAGATACCGAATCCAAACCAAAACCAGGATTTTTTCCTCTAACCATTCAGATTGGCGGAATCCGTAGCACCTCATCCTTTCTTTACCGGGGAAAACGTGACAAGTTCCAATCGACAAAGTATCTATCACTTAGAGACATCATAAACCCAGAACTTTCGGAAGACTTAGTGCGGGAAAAAATTGAGTCTTTGTATTTTGATCCCAAAAGTAAAACCTACCTATTTCGTTTGGTATCCATTCTTTTTTCTGGAACACCAAAAGAAGAAGAAACCATTGTTTCCAATTTATTTCGCCATGAACCAGAATTTGCCAAATTCTTAAACAAACAAATGTTTACCGTAGAAATGATCCCACTCATTCATGGAAATTTTTTACAAGAGATTCTTCGTGACCACGATGAGAGGTATACCAAATACATCCTTCCCAGTCTTTCCAAACCTGTCATGGAAGTCGTTCGAACGTCTATCTCTAAAAACAAAATGAAACAAATTTTAGATGGGCCATCAAAAAAACCTCCAGAGGGTGAAGATTTGATTTCCATTATAGAAACAGAACTCTTCAAACGTTTTGCGAGAAATATTTATTATGAAGAAGGGAGTATCTTTACCTACCGGGAAAATGGTGAAGAGGAACGAAAAGAAGAAGTTCCTTTTACAAATACTGAAAAATTCAATTTTTTTACCGATGGCCACTTGGTTCAGTTTTATGGATGTACTGCCACCAAATTATTTTTCAAAACCTGTGATTGGATCGATGTTTTGCGATTTGATTTCTTTTTATCGAGAAAAGAAATAGAAACAACCGAATTCCATCGGTTGCCACCGGATTTACTCATTGAAATTCCCTACTATGCAACAGGAATTTTTCTTGTTGGTGGCGGGGTAACCAAAGAGAGAAAACCATTTGAATTTTCTCTTCTTTGGTTTGATTATTAAAGTTTGTTAATGAGGAAAACTTTTACCTTGGAATTTTAAGGTTTGGCTTGTTGCGTTTTTTTCTATTTTTATATAGTTATAAACATGATCATCGATGGCAACAGCTTTGTAATAGGTTCTTTTTCCAATCCAATCGGAATCCATTAAAATCGGATCAGTAATTTCCAAAGTAACCATTTCAAATTCGCAACCACCATTCCAAACCAATTTATTTTTTACATAAAATTGATCGATCACTCGATGAAAGTTGATCAATTCCTCGGTGATTTCTACATGAATGACAAGTGAATTTTCACCAAAATGAATGGTTTCTGTATAATACCCTGGTTTAAATTTACAATTGAGATTTGGTTTTGACTTTTGAAAGTTAATTGAATCAAGCGAACTAATTGTAAAAAAAAGTAACAATGTGATTAGGTGTATCTTTATTTTCATTTGTTTTGTCATTTTATTAATATTTAAAAACTACACCTAACAAACATTCTTACTCACACAAAGGTATCAAACTAATTTCCTGTTTTCACTCGTGAAATCGCCCAGTTCCATTTATCAATTTCTTCGTTTCGTTCCGATTCTTTCATCTTAGGCAAAAATTGGGTCGTTTTGGTTTCTTCTTTTCTAAGGCTTGCCACAGATTTAAAAAATCCACGTTCGAGTCCTGCCAGGTATGCGGCACCAAGTACAGTTGTATCAACATTTTGTGGTCGGATGACTTTGGTTCCTAGAATGTCTGCTTGGAACTGCATAAGCCAAGCATTGGAAGTGGCTCCCCCATCCACACGTAAAAACTTCAATGGTTTTCCTGTTTCTTTTTCCATGGCATTGGCAAGTTCATAGGATTGTAAAGCAATGGCTTTGAGTGCGGCTCTTGTGATCTGTGCGGGACTTGTGTCACGCGAAAGACCAAAGATAGCACCACGTGCCTCTTGGTCCCAATGAGGAGCTCCAAGGCCAGCAAAGGCAGGAACAAAAACCAAATCATCTTTAGTTTTAATGGCCTTCACCAATTTTTCAGAATCTTTCGAGTATTTAAAAAATTCTAAATTATCTCGAAGGAACTGCACGACCGCTCCACCAATAAATACAGATCCTTCCAAACAATAGACTGTTTTCCCTTCAGGACCAAGTGCAAGGGTTGTGATGAGACCTTGGTTGGAAATTCTAAATTCATCTCCTACATTGAAGAGTAAAAAACATCCAGTTCCATATGTGTTTTTGGCTTCTCCAGGTTCCGTACAAAGTTGTCCAAAAAGAGCTCCTTGTTGGTCACCTACGAGTGACGATATAGGAATGCCATCGGGAAGAGATTTTACATTCGAAGTGAATCCAAATAGATTTTTTGAATTGAACGCTTTCGGAAGCATAGACATTGGAACTCTTAAAATTTCACAAAGTTCCTCATCCCATTCTTTGGTTTGGATATTAAAAAGAAGGGTTCTTGAGGCATTGGTATGATCGGTTTTGTGTTCTTTATGACCTGTAAGTTTGTATAATAACCAAGTGTCAATGGTTCCAAATAACAAATCACCTTTTTCTGCTTTGGCACGAGCCCCTTTTACGTTATCTAAGATCCATTGGATTTTGGTTCCCGAAAAATACGCATCCAAAACAAGACCTGTTTTATTTCGAAAGTTAGAATCTAGACTTTGTTTTTTTAATTCCTTACAAATATCAGAGGTTCTTCTACATTGCCAAACAATGGCGTTATACACGGGTTTGCCGGTCTTTTTATCCCAAACCACAGAAGTTTCTCTTTGGTTTGTGATCCCAATAGCAACAGCATCTTTGGGATTTAGATTTCCATTTTTTATGGCGGTTCCAATGAGTTTTTGAGTTTTGGCCCAGATCTCTTCTGGATCATGTTCTACCCAACCTGGTTTTGGATAGTATTGTTTGAATTCTTGGTATGCGGAAGAAATTACCTTTCCTTTATCATTAAAACAAAATGTTCTAATCCCTGTTGTACCTGCATCTATCCCGATAATATAACTTTTTTTTGCCATTTTAAACCTCTATTTCCAAACCTTCATAAGCCATAATGATTTCTAATTTGCCATGTGGATCAAACATCTCTTTGTATTTGAGTGCGCGTAAATACACCAAGTCTAATTTTTCATCATCATAAGAAGGGTCATGATGAAACATCACTAATTTTTTGACCTTAGCACGAAGGGCAATGTCTGTGGCAATGGAAGCAGAACTATGCCCCCAATCAATTTTCTGAAGTGACTCTTCAAAAGTATATTGTGTATCGAAAACCAAAACATCAGCATCTCGGAAGTAATCAATATAGGTGTCTATGTTTTCCATTTCTTCTAAATTGAATTCCGCATCCGATGCAAAAATAATTGCCTTTCCATCTTCCATAAACCGGTAAGAAAAACTCCCACCCGGATGACGCACCGCTTTACTAAAGGCCTGAATGTTTGGGCCAAGAGATATTGTCTCCCCTTCTTCTAAATATTGAAAGGTTTTATTGGCTGCATAATGATCGAAAGATACAGGAAAATGTGTAAATACAAACTGGTGTTCCAATCTTTTTTCTATATCGTTCATACAAGAGATAAATTCAAAATGGTTCCCTGGTAAAAAAAGCGGAACAAAAAATGGAATCCCTTGGATATGATCCCAGTGTGTATGAGTTAAAATCCAATAAGCATGGCCAGTTCCTTTTCCAAAATCCGAACCCATCATTTGGTTTCCTAATTCCCTAAGCCCGGTTCCCCCATCAATGATAATTAAATTTCCATCTTTGTCACGGATTTCTACACAGGTCGTATTACCACCGTAAGTTGATGAAGAAGAAAAACTTAAAGAATTAAGAAAACTATGAATACTTTGTTCGTTTTGAATGTCCGTAGGACTTGCCAAAGAGAGAATTTTTTCTATTTTATGTTTTACGTTTTCAGGCCGAATGGGTGAACCTATGGATCCGCGAACACCCCAAAACTTGATTTTCATTGCTCTTTTTCTAGAGTCCTTTTTTGAAAAATCAAACGTTTTTTGATTGTATTTGGTTCTTTCAGATGTTGTCTTAACTTAAGTTATGTTTCAGTATGAAATCAAACGCGAAAATGAAAAGGCCCTTGTCCTTCTAGAAGGATCCTTGTCCCTTCGCGACACTCCCAAACTGAAAGCAGATATCAAAACCTTAATCGATAACCCAGAAATTCAGGAACTGGTTTTCGATTTTAAAAATTTGAGTTACCTAGACTCTTCGGGGATTGGAATCCTTCTCCACAGTTACAGTTGGACCAAAGAAAAAAACAAACTAGTCCGTATCATCCATCTTTCCGATGAAGTACGAACTATATTTACTGTTGCCAACCTACTAGATATTTTCCAACTAAAAGAAAAAACCTAAACCCGGTAGTCCTGAATGGTTTGGATGAGAAAGGAAACAATTCCGGAAAATACATAAAATCCCACAGCACCATACATCACGTAAGGCCATCTGTAAAATCCAATGGCGAGTAACAAAAGTCCAAGCCCAATGATACTGATCCCTAATTTTTTCCAGGAGAAAAGCCCTCGGATGGCTACTTGTGGTTTGCTATAACGGAGAGTCGAAACCATGAGTAATGCCGTTATCACAAAAAAGAGAACCGCAGTCCAGACAGGAACTTGTGATACGGAAAACACAAGAGGGAAAATTCCAATCACAACTCCAGCGACGGGAGAGGGAAGACCATTAAAAGATTTTGGATCGTGTGCTACGTTAAAACGTGCCAACCGGTAAGCTGCACAAATCGGATAAAGAGCTGCAATGAACATACCCAAAGGAAAATAATCAGGTTTGTCAAAGATATCCAGTTTGATATCATAAAAGAACATTTTGTACGATAAAAAACCTGGTGCAATCCCAAAGGTGGTCAGGTCAGCAAGACTGTCTAAGTCCGCACCAAGTTCACTTGTGCAGTTGAGGGCACGAGCAGCCATCCCATCAAAACCGTCGAATAACGCGGCTAAGATGATAAACACTCCTGCCAATGTGTAAAGTTCATGGGAGTTGGATTGGGAAGGGTTTGTTTCTGCTACGAGGAGCATCGAAACAAATCCTAAAGTTAAGTTCCCTAAAGTGAGAGTATTCGGAATCCAAGTTAATTTTAGTTTCATATTATTTGTTCAAAGTTTCGTTTAGGGCTAACCTTAAAGTCGAGCCCCACAAAAGATTTTTGTTTCCAAAGATGGTATCCAAGACATGCCACCATCGCTCCGTTATCTGTGCAGTAAATTTTTTTGCCAGGATAAAATAGATCGAACCGAGACCTTTCCTTTTCTTTTTCCAGTTGCTTCCGAAGGGTTTCATTAGCGAGAACTCCACCTGCCGCCACCACCGTTCGAATTCCGGTTTGGGCTATGGCCTTCCGGACATTCCGAGTGACGAGTTCAAAGGCAGTTTTTTGAAAGAAGTAAGAGATCTTTTCCAGAGGTGGATTTTCTGCATTTGCTTTTAAATAATAGAGAACTGCCGTTTTGAGACCACTATAGGAAAACCGAATGAGATCCTCCCCGTCTTCTTTTAAGAGTTTTGGAAAGGGATTCGGTCCTGCCTTGGCTGGATTATAAACATTTGCTTTGGCCTCTAAATAGGGACCACCGGGATAGGGAAGTTTTAGAACTGCACTGACCTTATCAAAGGCTTCCCCTAAAGAATCGTCCCTTGTATCGGCAAGGATTTGCAAATCACCAAACCCTTTGTAAAGATAAATGGACGAATTTCCTCCGGAAAGAAGGAGACCAAGCCAAGGAAAAGGTGGAAGTTCTCTTTCCAAACCAATCACAGCCAGATGTGCTTCCAAATGGTTGACGGCAACAATGGGAATCCCAAACACAAGTGAAATACTACGGGCAAGTTGAGCTCCTATCATCAGAGAACCAACTAACCCAGGATAGCTGGTAACTGCAACGTAGTCTAAATCAGAAAATTCGATCCCAGACTCATCCATCGCTTCTGCAAGTATAGAATTGATTTTTTCTAAATGCGCCCGAGAAGCAATTTCTGGAACCACTCCCCGATACGGAGAATGGGAATCGATTTGGCTATAGATTTTTAAAGAAAGGAGATCCTTTCCATCGCGAACGATGGCAATGGAAGTTTCATCACAACTGGATTCGATTCCTAACCCGTAGGTCATTATTTCAAAATACGAATGGCTTCTGCAAGTTGCGTATCCAAATCCAATCTTGGTTTGGAATTAGATGAACCTGCTCTCATTTCATTGAATAAAAATACCCGTGTGACAGAATCCGAAATGTTTATATTTTCTTTTTTTAGAAGGGCCGTAAAATCTGTAATGGCTGCTTCATTATAATCTGCATGTGATTCTAAAAATGGCCGCACCAAATTCTTTTTATAAAGTTTTTCCAAAGCATATTTTTCATCTTCACTTGCTGCAATGGGATTTACAATATAATCAGGAGTGATCCCTTTTCCATGGATGGAAACGCCAGAAGGAGTGTAGTATTTTTGGATGGTGATAGCAACTCCTGTACCTCCAGAAAGAGGAAAAATAGATTGTACACTTCCTTTCCCGAAACTCTGTGTTCCCACAACGATAGCACGTTTGTTATCCTTTAAAGCACCTGCTAAAATTTCAGAAGCACTGGCCGACCCTCCGTTTACCAAAATGGCAACAGGGATATCTAAAAACTTTTTTTCCTTTTTGTCGGCTTTATAACTTTTTACAAGAACTCCACCACGGCCTTTTACGGACACAATGTCCGCTTCCGGAGGTAAAAACAAATCAGCAAGGTCAATGGCTAAATCTAAAAGTCCACCGGGATTCATCCGTAAATCAATCACGAGTTTTTTTGCACCCGCTTCTTTCATGGCATTCACTGCCGAGGAAAATTCTTTTGCAGTGGTTTCTTTTCCCATAAACTGAACAAGTTTGATATAACCTGTTTCCGTTTCTTGCAGGTAATGAGACCTGACATATCTGATTTGAATGAGTTCTCTGACCAAATTCACAGTAAAAGGATCTTTGATTCCTTTTCTTTCAATTTTCATAGAAATGGAGGAACCAACTTCTCCCCGCATCATTCCAATTGACTCAGATAAAGAAACTGCCTTTGTACTTCTGCCGTTGATTTCTATAATTTTATCTTGGGGTTGGAGACCAGCTTTCCATGCCGGTGTCCCTTCGATGGGAGCTACAATGATAAATGCATTTTCTTGGAAACTGATTTCTACACCAATCCCGCCGAAACTTCCTTTGGTTTCATTTTGTAATTCACCAAATTCATCCGTATCTAAAAATCTAGTGTGAGGATCACCTAAACTTTGCAAGGCGCCAAGAATGGCACCAGTATAGATTTTTTTTTCTTCTTGTGGGTCTACATAGTCGTTTTCAATATAAGAAACGACTTCATGTAAAATTTGTAAGTATTTTTCCCCATCAGTGGAAATCGCTTTTACTTTTTCTGAACTAATAAAAAAAACCAGAGCCACCAAACAGGCTGTTATACTACCCCAAACCAATCGTTCAGAGATTTTAATTCTATTCATTTCCATAAATTGACTCGTAAAGGGCTTTGTTTTCTTTTTTTAACATTTCTTTGGCTTCAGGCACCGACAACCGGTAAACATCACAAGCCTCTTCAAAAAGGGCACTGTCCGTTGGAGTTGGCCTTTTGGTATCTGCCATGATCCCCGTTTGGATCCTGTTTTGTGCAAACCTTTCCAAAACTCGTTTGAGGTCGTAGGCATTAATTTCCTGTTTTTTGGGAGTGCAAGAGAGGAAAACGGAGAGGATAAAAAATAAGGGAATAAAGAAGAGATGTTTCGACATCCCTTCTAAACTCACTCTGAACGGGGCTTTGGTCAATCAGTAAATGCGGTAGAGTCCGATTAGTTTTCCGATTATCGTAGCCTTTTTGGTGCGGATGGGTTTTAATTTTGCATTTCTTGGTTCAAGGCGGATCATATCTGTCTCTTTGTAAAAGACCTTGAGAGTGGCTTCGTTTTCGATCATAGCCACAACAATTTCTCCGTTCCTAGCTGTATCTTTTTTTTGGATGATGGCAATGTCGCCATCGCTAATCCCTGCTTCCACCATAGAATCACCTTTCACACGAAGGGCAAAGGTTCCTGGTTTGGCGGCCATTCCATCCGGAACAGCAATGTATTCTTCGATATTTTCTTCTGCTAGAATGGGAGAACCGGCAGCCACTTGGCCGAGGAGAGGAATTCCTGAAGCGCGGACGAGGAGTGCCTCATCTGCATTTCCTTTTAAAAGTTCGATGGCCCGGCTTTGGTTTTTTGAAGTGCGGATGTACCCTTTTTTTTCAATGGCCTTAAGGTGGTCGTAAGCACCTTTGGCAGTGATTCCAAATTGGTCTCCCATTTCACGGATGGTGGGTGGAAACCCCTTCTCGCGCACTGTGTCCGTTATGTATTGCAGGACAGATTCTTGTTTTTCCGTGAGGTCTTTCATACTAAACAGATAACTAGGAAATGGGCGTTATGTCAACAAAAAACTAGGAGTTATAATTTTAAATACTCACTTTTTAAAACAAAACTTCCTTCTTCTACAATGGCTTCTCCAGATTCTACACCCGTAGTGATTTCCACCCAGTGATCATAAGTTTTTCCCACTCCCACTTTTTTTGCAGAAAAGGATCCATCAGTGTTTCGAACAAAGATAAAATTTTCACCTTCAATTTTATGAATACAATCAGCTGGGATCACCTTCGCTTTGTTTACCGATGATTCTACCATCGCACCTACAACAGTTGCTGTCACACTTTGTCCGGGACGAAGTCTGCCTTTTGAGTTTCGAACTTCCAAACGAATCTCTGCTGTTTTTTTAATGGGATCAATCACATCTCCGACATGAGAAACCACAGCTTTTAATGAATCATCTTTAGATCCAATGGGAATTACCTTCGCTTCGTTTCCCACTCGAATGGAAGCTAAGTCCTTTTCATAAACTTCTAAGTTGATCCACAATACACTCAAATCAGCTACGGTAAAAAGATTATCACGTGCATTCACAGCTTGACCAATGATGGCTTCTCTTTCAGTGACGGTCCCAGAAATTGGTGTTCGGATGTATAAGTTCTTGGAATTGTATTTTCCTGCTTCTAAGTTTGCAATTTCTACTTCATTCAGTCCAAGATTTTCTAAGGCATTTCGAGATGTTTCCATCTCTGCCTTTACTGATTTATAATCCATAAGGGACATTTCGTACTCTTTCGCAGAGGTTACTTTTCTTTCATAAAGATCTTTTGCTCTATCAGCCTGGACTTTTAATGCTTCTAGTCTTGCTCTTGCTTTTAAGTAATTGGCTTCTGTTGTTCCTAGTTCTACCGATTGGATGGAAGCAAGGGCTGTACTTTTTTTGACATGTTCCCCTTCCTTCACGAAAACTTGAACAATTCGTCCACTCACACGAGAACCAACTTTGGCCACACTGTTCATATCATAAGATACAGTGCCTGGGAGTTGAAGTTCTTCTTCCAGAGCCTTTTCTTCCAAATATACTAGGGAAAATGGATGGTTCTTTTGGATTTCTTGAGAGATCACAAATTTAGATTTATCATCAGTTAGTGCTTCTGTTTTTTTACCAGCCCCAAAAAACTTTGTATAACCAAAGTATGCTAAACTTCCCACAAGAACGAGGATACTTAAAGATCTAATACTCTTAAAATTGAATTCTGTTTTCATATAAATTTAAAACTCCGAGCTATCCATCTTTCCGATAGAAGCTTTGTATCCTTCCAAAGCATTGTAATAGAGATAAATGATTTCATAATAACTACGAAGAACACTGAGATAGTTTTTCTCCGCCTCTAAAAAAGTTACTAAATTTGATGCACCACGAATGTAAGCAAGCCTTGACTTCTCTTGGACTTCTTTGTTTTTTTCGAGTAATCCCATTTTTTGGTAATCAAGTAACTGTGATTCCCGAGCCTGTAATTCTTTGATGGCTGCTGAAATTTCAGAAATGATTTCGTTTCGTTTGGCATCCACATCAAATCCTAATTTTTTATAAGACTCTTCTGATTTTAAAATTTCCCCTTGTTTCCGATCAAACAATGGTAGAGCCGTTGCCGCATATACGCCCGTTACATTTTCATTGCCTTTATTTAAAAATTCTACACCCAAAGTTAAAGGAGGAATGATTTCACGTTTTTTTAATTCGATATTCATCCTCTCTCTTTGTTGGCGAATTTTCAGAGCCACTAAGTCTGGTCTTTCTTCGATATCAAAATCGTTGATTTCAATTCCAAACTCACGAGTGGAAATAAACTCCAACCTCCCCTTAATGGTCAAAGGGGAATTCAAATCCGAAATTCCGATAAGAACTCTTAAATTCTTTACCACTTGCGCCCGCAGGATCCTTGCATTTCGGTATTCCCTTTCGATTTGAACCCGTTCCAAAGCCAAACGATCGTATTCCAAAAAGGAAATATCTCCCTTTTCCGCTCTCAGTTTGGTTAAATCCAAAAGGTCTTGGTAGTTTTCTAAAAACTCTTTTTGGTAATTGATCTGTTCTGTAACATATAGATAAGTCCAAAAGTTTTGGCGAAGACGAAGACGAAACAAACGATCGAAGTCTCGAAAACTTGCAATTGTTCCGAGAAACTCTTGTTTGGCGACCTTTTCCCTTTGCGGAATCACACCACTCATATCAAATGGTTGGTTATAGATAAGGGATGTTTCTGGCCTTCCTGTCGCTGCATTCGCGGAAGCTCCCATAAACTGCTGTTGCATATTCACAATTGGATTGTAATACAAACTGGCAGTAATGATATCTCCCCTCGCCATACCAATGTTTTGTTTTTCACGAAGGTACAGTGGATTGCTAGTAACAGCAAAATCTTCTAATTCGTTTAGGTTCCATTTTTCTTTCGAATCTTGGGCCCGAGAGTCTTCCCCGAGAAAAAACAACTCATCTTTCGAATGGAGTTCATACACTGCTTTTTCTTTCGGAAAAACAGCGTAAGATTGAATTCCAAAAAAGAATAGGATTAAAAATTTACCTAAAAACTTCATACAGTTACAAATTTCTTTATATAATCTTCGATCCCAAACTGAATCACTTTGATGGCTTCTTTACGGTCATACACTTCTGTGATTTCCACAGTTCCCGTGGATGGAGAGTTTGGATCTAGTTTGTAAGTTAAAAAATAATGATGAAGTTTATTGATGAGAGCTTTCGGAACTTCTGAAATATCTTTGATCTCACCGAACACTTCGTCCCCTTTGAGGACAGCCACAATTTTATCATCAGCTTCCCCCTTATCAATCATCCGTAGTCCCCCAATAGGAATTACAGTTAGAATCATATTTCCATGAGTGATAGGATTCACACTGAGTACGCAGATGTCGATAGGATCACCATCACCAATGATGTCTGGCCTTCCGACTACATCCGAACAATGTTTTCCGGAAGCTTCTCCTGAAAATGTTCTCGGAATGAATCCATATAAAGTTGGGGAACGGTTGCTATATTTTTGCGGTCTGTCCACTCGGATGAAACCAGAAGCTTTATCGATTTCATATTTCACTGTGTCTTGCGGTGTGAGTTCAATAAATACATCTAACTCATCGGGAGCCTTTGGTCCAAGCTCGAGTCCATGCCAAGGGTGTGCTACGTAATAATTCGGTTTCATTTAAGTCCTCTTTCTCTTTGATTTTTGATTTTGTTTGTTTGATTTAGATTCATCTTCATTTGATGATTCATTTTGATATGGTTCATCATGGTGTGAATGTCCGTGATCCGTATGAATTTCTGATGCTTTGTATTTTTTCATTTCTTCTACAAAGTATTCATTCATCTTACGTTCTCTTTCCATCTGTCTAATTTCTTGTCTTTGTGCTAGTTTGACTAAAAACTCAAATGCAATGGGAAGTAAAAAACGTGATAGGATGGTCGCCACAAGAACCCCACCCATAACCACTGTTGCGAGCGGTCTTTGCACTTCTGCTCCCGCACTGGATGCAATGGCCATAGGTAAAAATCCAATGATGGCCACAAGTTCCGTAGTTGCTACAGCTCGGAGTGTATAAACGGCTGCTTCCACAACTGCTTTGGAAGGATCACGAGTCACCTTCAATTGGTCTTTCAATGCAGAGGCATAAACAACCCCGTTTAACACGGAAATACCAGCAGCAGCAATGAATCCAACGCCAGCGGGAATGGAAAAAGGAAGGCCACGAATCACTAAGGATAAAATTCCACCAGATAACGACAAAGGCACTAGAATAAAAACTCCCAATGCATAATAGACACTTCCAAATGCGATAAATAACATTGCAAAAATAATGGCACCTGCAATAGGAATCACAATCGCCAATCGGTTTTTCGCTCGAGTGAAGTTTTCAAACTGGCCACCCCAATCCACATAATAACCTTGTGGCAAACTAGATTCAATCGACTGAGTTGCTGCTTGCACATCATTCACAAACCCAATCATATCTCGACCACGAACGTTTACTTCCACAAGGATTCTTCGTTTCAATCCTTCGTGGTATAAGGCTGCCGGACCTTCTGTCATTGTGATATCCGTGACTTGACCCAATGGAACGGTTCCACCAAGTTCCGTCATTACGGGCACATTTTCAATCACACCAATATCTGTTAGATCCGCATCTAACCTAACAATGAGATCAAATCGTTTATATCCTTCATAAACCTTTCCTGCGTTGGCTCCTACGCGAAGAGTTTCAATGGTAGTAAGCACCTCTTCAGCTCGAACCCCATAACGAGCCATATTCCCGCGATTCATTTTGATTTCTAGAAGTGGCAATCCAAGTAACTTCTGAACTCGTAAATCAGCAGCACCTTGGATTTTTTTAATTTTGGAGGCGTAATTGTCTGCAATTGCCTTTAAGGATTTTAAATCATCCCCATAAATTTTGATTACAATATCAGCTTTGGAACCGGATAATAATGCATTGACCCGGTTTTCAATTGGTTGCGACAAACTAATGTAAGAAGAAGGAACACTATTGTTCACCGAATTTTTCATTAGTTCCATCAGTTCTTCACGGTCATTTGCAGAAACCCATTCTTTCTTTGGTTTCAGTTTGACCATCATTTCCCCTTCTTCCGATCCAATGGGTTCCGCTGCTGACTCACCACGGCCTTGTCTAGAAACAACACTGACTGCTTCCGGAAATTTCAAAATTACCTTTTCCATTTCCAGGTTTAAATCACGTGAATGATTGATGGCTGTGGAAGGTAATCTTTTGATATCGATCGCGATTTCCCCTTCATCAATCCTAGGTAAAAATTCAGAACCAAGAGTTGATGCGAGTATAAAAGAGAGTAATACCACACCAATTCCTGCATAAGTAAACTGGCGTTTGAATTTCATTCCATAAGTAAGGACTTCCCCATATTTGAGTTGGAATTTGTCCCAAAAAGCAGATTCATGTAAAATTGGTTTTTTATAAATATAAGACATGAGTGCCGGAAACGTAGTAATGGAATAAAGAAGGGCTGCACCTAACGCGAACGCAACGGTAATAGCCATCGGTCGGAACATCCTTCCTTCTACTCCTTCCAGTGTCATGAGCGGTAAATAAACGAGTAAAATAATCCCCACACTAAAAGCAGAAGCCCGCACCACTTTGATACAGGACTCCATAATGACTTCCTCCATTCCATCTTCCATGTCTTGGGCAGAAGTTTTCGAAAGTAAAAAACTTTTACGAAGTAAAAATCCATGGAGTGTGGATTCCAACATCACAATGGAACCATCCACAAGAAGGCCAAAGTCAAGAGCACCAAGAGACATCAAGTTTCCCACAATCCCAAAGGCGTTCATAAGAATGGTTGCCACCATCATGGAAACAGGAATGGCAAGGGCGACAGCAAAGGCTCCCTTAACAGTACCTAATGTTAAAATGAGACAAACTAAAACGATGATGGCAGCTTCCACCAAATTGGTAAATACAGTAGAAAGAGTTCGGCCAATGAATTCAGACCGGTCATAATAAACTTGAATTTTCATCCCTTGTGGAAGACGGGATTCAATCTCTTTCATTTTTTCTTTCACACGGCTAACAACTTGGAGGGAGTTACTACCGAGTAACATCATGGCAGTCCCACCCACAACTTCGCGTTTTCCGTTCATTGTGCTTAATCCAAAACGAAGAGCAGGTCCCGTTTCCACTTTAGCAATTTGACCAAGGGTGAGTGGAATTCCATCTCTTGATGTTCTAACAGATAATCTTGCAATGTCATCGATGGATTTAAATTGACTTTCGCCGCGAATCACAAATTGTTCTTCGTCTTTTTGGATGTAACCGCCACCAAGGTTGACGTTGGCACCTTCCAGTGCTTCTGTAATATGAGAAAGTGTTAAATTATGAGATAACAAACGTTTGGGGTCAATTTTAATTTGGAATTGTTTGGCATCTCCCCCCACTACGTTCACATCAATGATTCCTTTGACCGAACGAAGTTGTCTTGCGACTTCCCATTCCATAACCGTTCTAAGTTCTTCGGGAGTATGACTTTCTGATACAAGGGCAAATTCATAAATATCACCAAGACCTGTGGCAATGGGTGATAACTCTGGCCTCCCGTATGATTTGGGAATAAAGTTCTCTGCTTGTTTTAATCTTTCATTTACAAGTTGCCTTGCAAAATATATGTCTGTTCCGTCTTCAAAGATAACAGTCACAGAACTTACGCCCGTTCTTGAGATCGAACGAATCTCTGTCACCTTTGGCATCCCGTTAAACTCTAGTTCAATGGGATAAGTAATAAATTGTTCCACCTCAAGTGGAGAAAGTCCAGGAACAGAAGTGACCGCCGATACCTGGACGTTAGTCACATCCGGAATGGCATCAATGGATAAATTGAGAGCATTATAAAATCCCACAATGGTCAACACTGCAGTGATCACAAGGACTGTGGCCCGTTTGTGAATGGAAAACTGAATGATTTTTTCTAACATAATTCCTATTTCAAATTCTAGTACACCCCGAAACCTAAAATTAGGTTGGGACTTAAGACTAATCTACATGCAACGATTAAGCCAAAAATGGAGGTGGAAGGTATAGAAAGTGAAATAAGATGAGAATTTCAGGAAAAAATAGAGTTTCTGTGGAAAGTGTCGACCAACGAAGGACAGATATCTTTACAGGAGGTTGGATCCGACGAGAGGGAACAAGTTTTAAAACTTGGTTGGATTCTTTAGATGAGGAAAGAACACGAGTCGTCTCTTCTAACTCGTAGGATTGGTATTGAAAGTCCAAATCTTCGAGAGGAGAAACATACCGGTCGTCGACCAGATTCAGATTGATGAAAACCGCTAAAAGCAGGATGAACCCTGACTTCCAGAAGCGCCTAATTTTCACTATTTTTTCCTATCTGAGACCCAGGTTCAAGAATCGGCCCAGAGACTCAAGAGAAAACCCTTGAAATATGAACTTTTTTACATTTCCTTTTGGTTACAAATACTTGTGTAGTTGCCAAAACGGAACTCCCAAACAAGACTATCCTTACCGATGAAAGACGAATCTATAGACACCATCATTAGCGACGACATCACGTTTCGCGGAACCCTTTCCTTCAATCAAACTTTAAAAATCAAAGGGCAATTCAAAGGCACTATCACTTCCCAAGGAAAACTCATCATTGATGAAACCGGTGATGTAGAAGCTGACGTAGAAGTTGGCAGCCTTGTGGTTCATGGAAACCTAAAAGGAAACGTAGACGCCAAAGAAAAAGTAGAACTTAAAAAAAATGGTAAGGTCGTAGGCGATATCAAAACTCCTGGACTCGAAGTCGAATTCGGTTCCAAAATTATTGGCAATTGCATCATGTAACCAAGGTTCACTTTGGCCCATTACTGGCCGAAGTTCGAACTAAAGTTGAATCCAAACGCCCCCTCTTACGTTACTTAGTCGATAAAAGAGAGGGCCTACGTAACATCCACCCGAAGGAACTTCTTAGTTCCGATTTTTCCTGTTTACACTCTCCCTATTCATTACCAGATTTAGCCAATGCCGTTGAATTGATTTTGAGTTTTGCAAAAGCAGGAAAAAAAATCCTGCTTTATGGAGATAGGGATTCTGACGGTGTCAGTTCCACCTGTTTGTTTGCATTTTTTTTGAAATCACATCCTGAGTTTAGTTCCATTAACCTAGAAGTTATGGTTTCTTCCGAAAGTGATCCTTATGGACTTTGCAGAGAAGCACTGGTTAAAATCAAAAAAGTAAAACCAGACCTACTTGTCACACTTGACTTTGGTTCTAGCCAAGCCGATGAAATTGAAGAACTAACCAATTCCGGAATCCAAGTCATTGTCCTTGACCATCATGAAGTCCCTGTCCGAATCCCAACTAACTGTTCCTTGGTGAACCCAAGAAGAACCGATTCCGTATATCCAGAAAAAAAAATCTGCACAGCCGTTTTATCTTTTAAATTAGTATCAGCCATTTTGTTTCGTTTGAGTGATGAATTTGGTAGGATCTATGTCAAATCAGAAGTAGAAGAAGGAACAGGAAAAACGATTTCCCACTACTTCCAAAATGGAATCGAAATCAAAAGGGAAACACTCGTCTCTCTTACTTTAGATGAAAAATCATTCCTTCCCTATCCAGAAGAATTTGTAACACCCATCCCGGTTGACACGGAACGAAAACTTTTCTATTACCAATGTTCCAAGATCCCTGACTTTTTTACTAGTTTAGAAGAAGAAATAGACCTAGCAGGGATCGGAACCATTACCGATATGATGCCTCTTGTTGGAGAAAACCGACATTTTGTAAAACTTGCTTTAAACTCTCTCACCAAACTTTATGCAGGTGATAAAAAGAGAAAAGGATTATCCGAACTTTTAAAAGAACTAAAACTAAGTCCCCAAGGTGTTACCACAAAAGACCTAGGTTGGTCCATTGGTCCAGTTCTCAATTCCGCTGGTCGTATGGGGAAAACAGAAGAAGCAGTTTCCTTACTATTGGCAGAAACAGTAACGGATGCCAAAACCAAGGCCAAACAACTTCTGTCCATCAATGAAGAACGAAAAGAAAGAACCAAACGAAACATGGACAGGGTGGAACGTTACTTCGCAAGAAAACCAGAACGGACAACCAAAGAAATTGTATTTTGTTACGAACCAGATATGGAACCAGGTGTCAGTGGGATTGTAGCAACAAGAATGGTGGATACCTATAAAAAACCTGCCATATTCCTAGCACCTGACAATGGTGATGCGAGAGGAAGCATTCGTTCTTATGCAAAGGAAAATGTTTTAGAACTTCTAGAATCTCTTTCTCACCATTTTTTACATTTTGGAGGCCATCCAGAGGCTGGAGGATTTTCCATCCAAATCGATAAAATCCCAACCTTCGAAGCTGAATTGTACAAGGCTGCAGGCGAATGGTTATCCAAAGATAAAGAAAGAAAAACCACCCATTCCATTGAAACAGATTTCACAGTTCTAACAGAAGAAATGGGGGACCGGTTACTCAAAGAATGGAAAGATTTGGAACCATTTGGACAGGGAAATCCAGACATCAAACTTGCCATTCGTAACGCGAAGGCCATCCACCTAACACCACTCAGCGGGGGAAAACATGTTCGGTTTCACTTAATTGGAAGTGGTTCTTTAAAGTATATGATTTGGAATAAGGGTGAAGAGTTTCAAAAGTTTATGTCAGAACATGGAAGTTTTGATTTGGTTGGAAGTTTGGAAGAAAATTTTTACCAAGGGAGAACCACCCTGCAGTTCATTGTCGAGTGGTTTGGGATTGCAGCAGAAAATTCTGCCGCGTCATCCTAAAGTTTTACCTTCTAAACATCTTTAAGTTGTTCTGAAAATTCCTTCGGCTTCGAAAGAATTTTCTTTTTATCAAACGTTAACCAGAACCTTGGACTCATCCACATAAACCGGAGTCCATCCTGAATTGTCTTTGAAGTAACGAACCGCTTTGATTCTTAAATTTTTGTCGAGAGTAAACCAGTGGTTGGTATTGGCAGGAATTGAGATAAAATCTCCTTTACTGACATGAACTTCAAACTTTTCTCCATCAATGATAAATCCAAAAACTCCACTACCATCAATGATATAACGTACTTCTTCATCCGTATGAATATGTAGTTTATCAAACTTAGCTAACATATCTTGGATTCCAGGAACTTCATCATGGAGGACAACAAGGTCATTGGCTTTATATCCATGATCTTTTTTTAACTGATCAAAACGGTATGCGAGTCCAGAAAGAACTTCTTCTTTTTCAGCATCGTTTAATCCTTTTTGTCCAAGGATCAAATCCAAAGTTTCCGGTGTTTTATAAGATTCATACACAAGCCCCTTGGAAACAAGGAAGGCTCTAATCTCATTGCTGTCTGTGAGGGTTTCTGATTTTCTAATAATGGTTGCCATACGGAAAGTACCTACTTATGGACAACCCTCTAGCTCCTGCTGTTTGGATCAACCCGTTTTTTCGTTATCCTGGAAGTATTTCCGTTATAACAGAATGGTTGATTTACAACAATGCTCCTGGTTGGAAAAACAACCAACCCGCTGTAAAAAATACACAGAGTAAAAATACCAAAAACCCAAGGGTTGGCATACTTGGCAGGTCACGCACACCTGCTACTTTTCCCGTTTCTTGTTTCATATAGGATTGGATGGTAATCTTCATATAGTAGTAGAAGGCGAGACAAGAGTTTGCCACGGCACCAAACAGAAGGATTCGGTTGAATAATAAATCGGATTCCGCGATTTTTTGCAAAAGGAAAAGTTTAGACCAAAATCCAATGAAGGGAGGAAAACCAGCAAAAGATAAAAACACAATGGATAAGGAAACAGCCGTTAAAGGATACTCTCCACTCAAATGGGAGATTCCTTCTACAGTGACTTCATGTTTCCCTTGTTCTAAATAAGAAATGATGGCAAAAGCCACCAAATTCAAAAGGGAATAGGAAAACAGATAATACAATGCTTCAAGGCCCGCCCCAGAGACTATCCCTGCAACAATATAGCCTGCATGGGAAATAGAAGAATAAGCTAACATTCGTTTGAGATTTTCTTGCCTCAAAGCTACAATGTTTCCCCAAGTCATGGAAACAAGTGCAATCACACCCATAAGGATTTTCCATGATTCACCAATTGCCCCAAGTGGGACATGATTGAACAATACAATGATTAAACCAAGAGCCGAAGCCTTTCCAGCGCTGGCCATAAAACCAGTGATTGGTGTTTGCGAACCTTCGTAAACATCTGGTGTCCAAGAATGAAAAGGTACAAGTGCTGCCTTAAAGGAAACACCTACCAAAAATAATCCAAAACCTAATTTAGAAAAATTGGATTCATAACCTTTTAGAAACAGTCCACGAAGGGCACCATCCAGATTTGTGGTTCCCGATCCACCATACAAAAAAGCAATCCCGAGTAACATAAACCCAGAACTAAAAGATCCAAGTAAAAAGTATTTCATAGCACTCTCTAAAGAAGATACGGAAGAACGAGCCATTCCAATCATTACATATAGAGAGAGAGATAAAATTTCTAGTCCTACAAAAATGACTATAAAATCATAACCCGAAGTTAGAAACATCATCCCCGACAAACAAAAAAGTAAGAGAGGAAAGAACTCAGGAAACAATGTTTTGTGTTGTGATAAAAATGGAGGAGCTATGAGAAGAGTGATAAGACCTGCTATCAAATAAATAGCACTGAGCCAAACAGTCAGCGGACTGAGTGAAACTTGTGATCCAAAAAATTTACCATAACCTGGAGAACTGGTGGTATGATACAAAGCATACATCGCACCAAAAATTCCAAGGATCGAAAGAACCCAAAGTAACTTGGAATCCTCTTCCTTGGGCACAAAAAACTGTACCACAAGAGAAAGTAATGCCACGCCACAAAGAATGAGCATGGGAGAGATTGCGATTAAATCATTGGCAGAAGGAGTATATGACATTGGTTAGTTTCCTATTGTCTCTTTCGGTGTTGGTTCCAACGGAAAATCTGACTCAATGGACTTTTCCAAATTGTCTAAATTTTCATTTAAAATTGGTGGATCCGCTTTTAGGGATACAAAGGTCGGGAGTGCAAACTTTGATCGAAAAGAACCCAATCTTTCTTCAAATGAAAGTGGCTCCACTCCCATACTGGAATAATCCGAAAACTTGCGACTTACATTTCCACCAAGGAAATCTTTCTTACTTTCTTTTCTTTCCGAAATGGATTGAACGGACGCTGCATTTAAATACACATTGGATGAGGATTGTAAAATTTCCAAAAATGGTTTTGGATAAATTCCAATCCAAAATATAAAGATTACAAGAGGGGATAAAATCCCCACTTCCCTAAAAGTTAAATCTTTATAAGGTTTTGCTTGGATGGTTTTACTCACACCGAATAGAAATCGTTTCACAAACCATAAAAGATATAGTGCGCCAAGAACAACACCAGTGGCGGCAATCCCACCAAGCCACACATTCGATTTGATAGCTCCCATTAAAATGAGAAATTCACCCACAAACCCATTGGTTCCAGGGAGACCAACAGAAGATAAAACGGCAATCAGAAAGAAGGTAGAAAAAACTGGCATTTGTTTGGCGAGTCCACCAAACTCACTTATGTTTCGAGTGTGCGCTCTCTCATAAATCATACCGATCATAAGAAAGATCATACCAGTTGAAATTCCATGGGAAATCATCTGCAACATTCCACCCACAACCCCTTCATTCGTGAAAGAAAAAAGACCCAAAATACAAAAACCCAAATGGGATAAGGAACTATAAGCAATGATTCGTTTGATATCGGTTTGAACAAGAGCTGCCATAGAACCATAAACAATTCCAATCACTGCAAGGATTTGAATTCCATCTTGCGACAAAAGACTTGGTTCAGGGAAAAAAGGAATACAAAACCGAATGAAACCATAAGCACCGATTTTTAAAAGAACTCCAGCCAAATCCACCGAACCAACCGTAGGTGCTTGGGTGTGCACATCTGGCATCCAAGTATGGAAAGGAAAAAGAGGAATTTTTACGGCAAAAGCTAAGAAAAAACTAAAAAACAAAAACCATTGGAGAGGTTCTGAATATGCCCCTAGATCTGCGGTTGCCAAAGATTCAATGGAGGTTTTTCCTGTTTTGAAATAAAGGGTAAGGATACCACCTAACATAAACAAGGAGCCAGCCATCGAAAACAAAAAGTATTTTAAAGCAGCTTTAGTTCGATCTTCCCCACCCCAAATTCCAATCATAAGAACCATCGGTAAAACCATTAGTTCCCAAAATACATAGTAAAGAACCAAGTTCCCTGCGGCAAACACACCGAGAACTGCTGTTTCTAAAACGAGTAAACAAATATGAAATTCTTTGATCTTTTTGGGAATGTTCGACCAAGAAGCAAGGCTCGAAAGAAAAAACATAAATGCCGTGAGGCCAAAAAGTAAAAGTGAAATCCCATCCAGACCCACATGGTAATCAACACTCAGTCTTCCTGACAAAATCCAATCCGGAATCCAATGAACAAACTGAAGACCCGATTTGGTTGGATCATAGAGAAAAAACAATCCAACGGAAAGAATGGTAGTAAATGCAGAAGATAAAGCGGAGATAACAACAACTGTCCCCATCCGTTTTTGAAAAACAATGATGGCTGCAGAAAGAATTGGTAAAAAGATAATGAAGGAAAGAATTTGTTCCGGCACTTTACACCCCCCTCGTTAACAAATATACTAAGATACAAAATGTACCTATGACTATAAACAATGCATAATCTCCAATGAATCCTGATTGGAGCCTGCGAAGTCCACCTGCAATCACTCCAAAACTAAGCCCAATACTTATGAAAAAACGATCTAGGATTTTGGTATCAAAGAAAAATGCTACGCCCTTAGAAAGAAAAAGAAAGGGACGAACCAAAAGAAAATCATAGATTTCATCGATATAGTATTTGTGAAATAGAATCTTTCGAAATCCAGTGTGTTCTTCGAGAATGGGACTGTGTTTTCTTTGGTAAAGGAAATAAGCAAGGATCAGACCAATGGTTGCGATTCCCACAGAAAAACCAGCTAACGAAAGTTCCACGTCATGAACGAGTGACTTGTGTTCGGCAAGACTTCCCTTTAAAGAAGCCAATTCATAACCCTTACTCAAAACAGGGGCAAAGTACCTTTCTAAAGTATCAATGTGTAAAAAGAAATGTGGAGTTTGTAAAAATCCAACGGAAGCAGCACCGATGGCGAGAACCACAAGTGGAAAAGTCATCGTCCAAGGAGATTCGTGTATTTTGTGGTGAGAGTCTGTGTTGTCCTTTCCAAAAAATACAACGAAAACTAAACGAAACATATAAAACGAAGTGAAAAATGCAGCAGCAATTCCCATGGTCCAAAGGATGGTTCCGAAACTTCCGTATGTATAAGCCTTTTCTAAAATTAAATCTTTAGAGAAAAATCCAGAGAACGGAAAAAATCCAGCAATGGCTAATGTGCCGAGTAAGAATGTAAAGGAAGTGATTTTGATTTTACCAAAAAGACCTCCCATATTTTTGATATTTTGTTCGTGGTGGAGAGCATGAATCACGGAACCTGCCCCGAGGAACAGTAAGGCTTTAAAAAAGGCGTGAGTCATTAAATGGAAAAGTCCCGCTACATAACTCATACTACCCATCGCAAGAAACATAAATCCAAGTTGGGATACAGTCGAATACGCGAGGATTTTTTTAATATCGTTTTGTAAGGTTCCAATCGTCGCTGCAAAAAGTGCCGTTGTGGCACCAATACATGCGATAAAAAGAGATGTTTCTGGTGCGAGTAAAAATACAAAGTTTAAGCGAACAATGAGAAATACCCCAGCCGTGACCATAGTGGCCGCATGGATGAGAGCCGAAACAGGAGTTGGGCCTGCCATCGCATCTGGAAGCCAAACATAGAGGGGAATCTGTGCCGATTTACCCATAGCAGCAACAAAGAAAAAGAGAGCCACTATATTGGCGTAGTTAGCAAATTCACCTAACCCGCTCAAGTTGGTTTGTAGTTCCAAATATTGTAAACTGCCACCAAACCAAAAAAGAAAACCGGTTCCGAAAATAAAACCAACATCCCCAATTCGGTTTAAGATGAATGCTTTCATCCCTGCTTCGGCAGCGGAACTTTTTTCATAATCAAAACCAATTAAGAGATAAGAAGAAAGTCCTACACCTTCCCAACCGAGGAAGGTTAATACTAAGTTGTCACTGAGGACAAGGTTTAACATACAAAAGATGAATAAATTCAAATAGGCAAAAAATCGGTTGTAACTTGTGTTCCCTTTCATGTATCCCATTGAATACAAGTGGATGAGAGACCCAATTCCTGTAATGATGAGAGTCATATACAAGGAAAGTTGGTCGATTTGGTAGCCAAACGAGGATTTAAAATTCCCAATCACAATCCAATCAAAAACAGAAACCAAATGAGGAGCTGTTCTTTCCATAGGGCGAAATTCGTTAAACGCAGCTAAGGTGATGAGAAAAGGAACAAAAACTGCCAAAGTCCCAATGGCACCAGCCATCCGATGAGGGATTCTTCCTTTCAAAAAACCATTGAAAAGAAATCCAAAAAGAGGAAGAAAAACAACTAAAGGAAATATTTCTAACATTGGGTTACCATTTCATCGATTGGAGTTCGTCCACATTGGTGGATTTTTTATGCCGGAAAATGGCAATCACAAGGGCAAGACCCACAGCCGCTTCTGCAGCAGCAATTGCCATTACGAAAAATACAACAGTTTCACCGGAGATATGGGAAAGAGCTTTTGAGAAGGTAACAAAAACTAAATTCACAGAATTTAAAATGAGTTCCACTGACATAAAGATGATAACGATGTTCCGACGAATGAGAACTCCAAGAACTCCTATGGAAAATAAAATTCCAGCAAGTCCAAGGATATAAGAGATGGGAATGCCATTGATGATTGGATTCATAGGACGTTATCCTTTGTTTGTTCTACTTCTGTATTTTTCTTTTTGGCGAGAATCACTGCCCCAAGGACTGCAACAAGAAGTAAGATGGAAATCATTTCGAAAGGAAGAAGGTAATCTAAATATGTGGAAGCACCGACAACACCTACGTTTCCCTTCGCATTCACAGTAGCTGTTCCTTGGATGGGAAAGGAATATTCAGCATTTTCATACCCTTTTCCAACTTGGTCGGAGTGAGGAACACCGGTTGTCAGCGCACTATACAATAAAAAGAAAAAACCCAAGGCAAACACAGAAAGTAAAACCAAACGAATCGGGTGTTTTCTATAACGAGACAAGGTTTCTGCTCTTTGTGAAAGTAACATCAAAACAAAAACGATGAGAACCATAATGGCCCCAGCATATACTAACACCTGCATGGTGGCAATAAACAAAGCTCCCATAATTCCATAAATCCCTGCCAAAGCAAAGAAGGTAAATACTAAGGAAACAGCAGAGACAACAGGATTTTTTTGAAAGATAACACTGAGTGCAGTAACCACAGTCACGGTTCCAAAAAAAATAAATAATAAAAAGGAAGGTGAAGATTCTATATTCATATAAATAATTTCATCCATCCTTCTTTCCAATATACTGTGTAAATGGCAGCGAACATCACTGCAAAAAGTCCCCAAGGGATCATTTTTTTCCAACCCAGTTTCATGAGTTGGTCATAACGAAAACGCGGTAAAGTCCAACGAACCCAAATGAATAGGAAGGCAAAGAATAGAACTTTTAAAACAAAAAACCCAAGACCAATGAATGCCTGATACGGAGAACCGGCTCCCAATTGAAAAGGGACATTGTATCCACCAAAAAAGAGTAAGGTGGTAAGACAAGACATGGTAATCATGTTCATATATTCTGCTAAAAAGAAAAGTGCAAACTTAAAGGCACCGTATTCTGTATGGAAACCTACAACTAGTTCCGATTCTGCTTCCGCGAGGTCAAAAGGGAGGCGATTGGTTTCTGCAAACATCGCAGTCACATAAATAAAAAAGGCAACAAAACCGGGAGGTGATAGAATATTCCACATATCTTTCTGGGAATCACTAATGTCCGTTAGTTTGAGTGATCCAGTCATAATCACAATCACAACAATGGAAAGACCCATAGGAAGTTCGTAACTGATCATCTGAGCCGTAGAACGAACCCCACCAAGTAACGAATATTTGTTGTTACTCGACCAACCTGCAATCATAATTCCATACACAGAAAGAGAAGAAATAGCAAGCATATACAAAACCCCAGAGTCAGGGTTTGCAATTTGTAAGTCAATGGTAGTGACACCAGTAAGTGCCGCGAGCCATTCCGGTGCAGGAAGACTTCCCCCAAAAGGAATCACAGCCCAAGCCATAATCGCACAGGTCATGGAGATGGTGGGAGCCAAAAGATACATCCCTTTGGATACGTTTTTTGGAAAAATTTCTTCTTTGGCGATAAACTTAATTCCATCGGCCAGTGGTTGGAACAGTCCAAAAATTCCGGCTCTATTTGGACCCGGACGATCTTGGATAAAACCAGCGAACTTACGTTCTGCGAGTGTGTAATAGGCGACACCCGTCAAAATGATAAAAAACAAAGAGAGGATTTTGATTCCCCAAGCAAGTATTAGAGCCCAGTCCATATTGTTTCGATGACCTTTAGTGAGAGATACTCACTTCCTTTTTCAATCGAGCCGAGAACTCCCCTTTAAACTTTGTCATTGTAGGTCGGACTGCCATAACACATGCATCCGCTAACGGACAGATGGTGGTCCCACCTTCCATATTCCTAGACAAAGAAAAAATGAGTTCTACATCTTTTTCAGTTCCTTCTCCAATTTTAATTTTATGGAGAAGGTCTTTAACCCAGTGTGTACCTTCCCGACAAGGTGTACATTGGCCACAGGATTCATGAGAATAAAACTCTGCCAATCTGTATGTAGTTTCCACAAGATCCGCAGATTCAGAAAGAATGATGACTGCCCCAGAACCTAACATAGATTTGAGGGAAGCAATCGATTCATAATCCATTGTGGCGGTCATGGCTTCTTCGGCAGTTAAGATTGGAGAAGAACTCCCTCCTGGGATCACAGCTTTCAGAGTTCCATCGTTTTTAATCCCACCACAAATATCGTAAATGAGTTCCTTCATCGGAGTTCCCATTTCTACTTCATAAATCCCCGGTTTTTTCACATGCCCACTGACTGCAAAAAGTCTTGTCCCTGGTGATTTTTCTGTTCCAATTTTTTTGTATTCATCACCCGTCATACGAATGATATGCGGGACATTACAAAATGTTTCGACATTGTTCACAACAGTTGGGCAAGCATACAATCCAGATACAGCAGGGAAAGGTGGTTTGAGCCGTGGGTGGCCCCTCCTTCCCTCAAGGGAATTGATAAGTGCGGATTCTTCCCCACAAATATAAGCGCCAGCACCAGAATACACGGCTAAATCAAAATCGTAACCAAGGCCTAAGATATTTTTTCCAAGAAGTCCCGCTTTGTACGCTTCTTCCACTGCCTCTTCAACGATACGAATTCCTTTATGAAACTCGCCTCGAATGTAAATATAACCTTGGTGGGAATCGATGGCTTTGGCAGCAATCACCATCCCTTCGATGAGCATATGCGGAAATTTTTCAATGAGGAGCCTGTCTTTAAAAGTTCCCGGTTCTCCTTCATCCCCATTACAAATCAAATACTTTGGTTTGTCGGTTTTAGGAATGAATCCCCATTTGTTTCCGGTAGGAAAACCAGCACCACCACGACCACGAAGGCCAGAGTTTTTAACATCGTTTACGATTTGTTCGGCGGTCATTTCAGTAAGGGCCTTTTTTTGGCTTTCATACCCTCCGACCGAACGGTAATGATTTAAAGTATGAGAATCAGCAGCACCAACATGAGTTGTGAGAAGAGTTTTTAATCCCATTTTATACCTGCTTTTCCAGTTCGGAAAGAATGGCTTCAATTTTTTCCGGTGTTAGGTTTTCATAATATTTATCATTGATTTGAGCCACAGGTCCAAACCCACAAGCACCAAGGCATTGAACTTCATCCACCGTAAACTTTTTGTCACCAGTGGTTTCTCCTGCTTCGATTCCTAACTTAGAACAAACATGTTCAGTGATGGAATCCGAGCCCGAAAGATAACAAGAGATATTTCCACAAATCTGGATATGGAACTTACCCACAGGTTTTTTGTTGTACATTGTGTAAAAGGTAGCAACCCCATGGACATGGGCGAGGGAAATGGGATCCCCAATGCGGCTAGCAATGTATTCCATTCCTTCCTGATCCACAAAACCTTTGTCAGCTTGTAATAAAAAAAGACAGGGTAAAATTAACGAACGTTTGCTCGGAAATTGTGGAATCAACCTCTGGAATCTTTTTTCCGAATCTTGTGAAAATTGATAAGCCATTAACAATCCAACTCCCCTGCAATGACATTGAGTGAAGACATAGTAGCAATGGTATCAGCAAGTAAGCCCCCCTTCACAAGTTCAGGGAAAGCCTGGTAATACCAAAAACAAGGTCGTCTCACATGCACTCTCCATGGAGATTTTTCTCCTTCGGAAACTACATAAAACCCGAGTTCTCCATTGGCCGCTTCGGTAGACATATAGTATTCTCCCGGAGGAACCTTCACGCCGTGCATAATGATTTTAAAATGATAAATGAGTTCTTCCATATTGTTGTACACACGATCTTTCGGTGGAAGGAAAGTGTGGGGAACATCCGCATGGTACGGGCCTTCTGGAATTCCATCGATCAGTTGTTCGATGATTCGCATGGACTGACGCATCTCTTCCATACGGACGAGAGTTCTGTCGAGGGCCGATCCATCTTCGCCTACAGCAATATCAAAATCCACTTTATCGTATAACATATAAGGATCATCTTTTCTTACATCCCAAGGAACACCAGCTGCACGTAGGTTTGGACCAGAAAATCCATAAGCAATCGCACGTTCCGCTGAAAGGCCACCAATACCAGCAGTCCTTTCATTAAAAATTTTATTCCGAATGAGAAGGTCTTGGAATTCATCCAAAGCTGGTTTTAGGCCTTTGATGATAGTTTTGATTTCAGATTGGAATTCAGGATAAATATCACGTTCCATTCCACCCACACGGCAGAAGGTTGTAGTAAGCCTAGCGCCAGTTAGCTTCTCCAAAATCTGATAAATATTTTCTCTGTGATGGAATAAATGGAGTAAACCAGAGAAAGCACCAAGATCCACACCCATAATTCCGTTACAAATGATATGATCCATAATCCGAGAAAGTTCGGAAATAATCATACGAACATAAGTGACTCGTTCCGGAACTTGGATCTGCATCATTTTTTCTACTGTCAGAATCCAACCAATGTTATTGAGAGGAGTGGATACGTAGTTCATACGATCCGTACACACTAAGAACTGATTGTAGTCGTAACGTTCTCCGAGTTTTTCAAAACAACGATGTACATAACCAATGACTGATTCTGTATCCACAACACGTTCTCCATCAATTTGGATTACGTTTTGTAAAATTCCATGGGTGGCGGGATGACTTGGGCCCAGGTTGACGAGTAAATGGCCTTCCGGTAGGTCTTTGAATTTTTTGCCAAAATGTTCGGCTGTTTTTTCGTACATTACCATAATGATTTGCTACCGCCTAACTGGCAATATCCTCGTTTACGTGAATGGTGAGTAAGTCTTCGATGAGATAATCTTGCCCCGGGCCTTCCAATGGGTAATCTTTACGAAGTGGATGTCCAATAAAGTTATCAGGCATAATGAGCCTTTCCATTTGAGGATGGTTTGAAAAAGGAATGCCCATAAGGTCGAATACTTCCCTTTCTGGCCAGTTGGCAGCGGGAAAAATACTCACAAGACTAGGAACCTCTTCCCCTTCTCCCACTGGAACACGAAGTTGCAATCGGAAGTGTTTGTTTTTTGGAGAACGAAGCAAATAAACCACTTCGAACCTTGGTTCTCTTTTTCCGAGCCAATCCACAGAGGTAAGGTCATTCAGGTAAGTGAAGGCAAACTCCGGATGATCCTTTAATGTTTGTACAACGGTCGGAAGGGATTCCTTTTTGATGCTGAAATAGAGCAAATTGGTGTTTATGTCCCTTTGCGGGAGTAACACATCGGAAAACCTAGAATTAAAGTATTCGGTAATTGTTTCTTTCATGCCACTACGAGAGGTTTGTTGCGTTCGTTAATTTCTTCGATTTTTCTCATGACTTCTTGGCGTCGTGCTTCCAAACCTTGGCTTTGTACTTTCTTTTGGAGTTTCATGAGAGCATCCAAAAGTGCCTCCGGTCTCGGAGGGCAACCAGGAACGTATACGTCGACAGGTAAGATTCGATCAACACCTTGTAACACGCCGTAGGTGTGAAACATTCCACCAGAAGAAGCACAAGCACCGACAGAAATCACAAATTTTGGTTCAGCCAATTGGTCGTATATCTGGCGTAAGACGGGAGCCATCTTATAAGTGATGGTTCCTAGAACCAAAATCATATCTGCTTGGCGTGGAGAAAAGGACGGACGTTCTGCACCAAAACGAGCAATGTCATAATCAGCACAAGATGTACTCATGTATTCGATTCCGCAACATGCAGTGGCAAATGGGTAAGGCCACAAAGAAAAACTTTGTCCCCATTGAACCACATTGTCCAGTGTAGCGACTTGGAACATGTCGCCAAACATCTCACCAGGTTTGGATAGTGTTTCTGTTAATCCCATTCCAGTGCTCCCTTCTTCCATATATAGTATAGACCCACAACAAGTATGAGTAAAAAGAAAAACATCTCTAGTAAAAAGAAAGTCCCAAGACCTGCTTCTTTAAAACCAATTAAGTTTACCGCCCAAGGGTATAAAAAGACAGCTTCAATATCGAAGAGGATGAAAAGAACTGCAACAAGGTAGAACTTAATGTTGAAGAGTCCTCTAGCATCACCATAATACGTAACCCCACATTCAAATGTATCTTGGGGTTTCGATTTTTTCTTCGGATTGATGAGGAAGGCAAGGGTCAAGATCAGAGCGGAGAAACCGACTCCGAGTAAAAGTTGTAGGAGGATTGGCGCAAAACTATCTGGTGCAGAACCCATTCATTGAATGATCTCATCCTTATTTTGAATTGTCAAGGCGAGATTCTTTTCGGGTCATTTTTCTCATTCAATGGGGAACAAAACTTGTCATTTGAGAATGGCTCTCAAAAATCACAGAATTTCGATTTCCAGCGAGTGTAAAAAGAAAGGCACTGGGAAAGGAACTTGGTTGGAAAGGGAAAGTCACTATAAGAGGAAAGTCAGTGAAAATGGAAACCGCATGCAGAACGAAAGCTGATAACCCAGTAGAGTTGCTGCCCAATAGAAAGGAGCGGTGACTGAAATGAAAGAACGACTCCCTACAAGAGGAAATGGTAAGGAATCCCAAAACATCTTAAAAAGGAAAGTCAGTGAAGAAATCACTTACCTTCCTTTTGTCACAAGTGCGATGATTCCATTCCCCTAAGAGAAAACCAGACTTGCCGACTTGTCATTATTAATTACCAATCTCAGAGAGGCGAAAGAAAGATGTTTTTTACAGAAGGGTGAGCTGAATAGAAACTCCCACAACCTAAATGGCCTAGAATCTTTTACATTCAGATAAACGCATGTGCGTTATAGTGAAGTATTTATCTGCAATAACGAATTACTCCTTGTTTAGTGAGAAATCCTACTTTTTCCTAAAATAAAAGGAGTCCGGAATGTTTACAGAAACAAAACCCAGTTACAACCCTTACGAAATTTCCAGAGAGTCCCATGAGATTTTGGAATCATTTTCTTCTGTGATTTTATCTCCGCCATCAGGTGATTTTTTTCAGACAAGAGTTTTGAGACTCTCACAAATATTTCACCTATCAGCCGTTTGGATCGCTGAATGGAAAAAAGAATCCTCACAATTTCAAACTTTATCCTTGGTTCATTTAGGAGAACTTTCAGCAACCAAAACCTACAATGGTAACATTGCTCCATGTTCAGAAGTGATCGAAACAAAATCCTATTACCATACTTTGAATTTAGAAGATAGGTATCCCGGTTTTGAATCGGTATTATCAATCAAAGGAAGTAATTACCTTGGTTATCCTCTTAAATCAAGATCGGGCGAAATCATCGGAGTCATCGCTGTTCTCAACAGGAAACATATCACACACCTAAATAGATTGATTCGAATTTTAGAACTACTTTCTGTGAGAACAGCCCAGGAACTGGAAAGACGTAAATCAGATACTTATATTTCTCATGCCATCGAATCAGTGTATGCACTCAGCCATTCTTTAAAAGAAATTCACAGACTCACCACTTCACATTTTGAATCCATTGAAGATTTATTTTCAGGATATCTTAAAACTGGATTACAACTATTCCATTTTCCGGTTGGGATCATCAGCAAAGTGAGCCAAGATAGATATAAAATTTTACAAATTGAAGGAGAATCAGGCGACCTTAAACAAGGTGAGACCTTTCGGATTGTAGATAGTTTTTTTGCAAAGGCAAACGAATCAAAAAAAACTATCTTCTCTGAAGATATATTATCTTCAGAGGATAACCTTCAAAAAACTTCTTTTTTTAAAGAGTTTGGATTTCTGAAGTACATAGAATCGCCGATAGTCATTGACGGAAAAATGGAAGGATCCATTGGTTTTTTCTCCACAGAGATAGGCGGAACTCCGATCGAAAACCATTTCATTGAAGTCATTGAGATGATGAGTCGAAGTATCGCTTATGAAATTGAAAAAAGAAAAGCCGCCGAAGAAATCAAAAAAATCAAACTCCACCAAGATGGAGATTATTATTTAACTTCCTTACTTGTGAAACCTTTGGGAGGAACTGAAATCGAAAGTTCCAATGTAAAAATAGAATTTTTAACAAAACAAAAGAAGGAATTTTCCTTCCAAGGAAAACAAGGAGAAATTGGAGGTGATTTATCTGTTGCACACACTGTCTACTTACGTGGAAAAAAACATATTGTTTTCATCAATGCAGATGCAATGGGAAAATCTTTACAAGGTGCTGCCGGTGCTTTGGTTCTCGGAGCGGTATTTCGATCTATCATAGAAAGAACCAAAAATAGAGAGGAATACCAAAATCGTTATCCAGAACAGTGGTTACGTGAAGTGTTTGATGAACTAAACAAAACCTTTGAGAGTTTTGACTACACTATGCTTGTATCACTCATTCTTGGATTAGTCGAAGACGAGTCAGGTCTATTATATTTTGTAAATGCAGAACATCCCCATTTAATTTTATACAGAGATGGAGTTCCAAGTTTTATCAAAACAAAATACAGTTATCTAAAAATTGGTGCTACCCTTCCTCAAGACCGGTTTGCTATCAACATTTTCCAATTACAAATCGGAGATGTACTTTTTGGTGGATCCGATGGAAAAGATGATATTTTGGTTCATGGTGCTTGTAGCGGTGAACATTTTCTAAATACAGATGAAAAACTTTTTTTGGAACATGTCAGAAGAAGAGAAGGTGATCTTTCTGGAATCGTTCGATCCATCCAACAAACGGGAGAACTTACCGATGACTTGTCTCTATTCCGATTAGAATTTAGTCCGGATCGACAAGGAGAAACTATCTTGATCAAAGATGGATTCGAGCAAGTATTGAGGTTCAAACAAGAAATTCGAAAGGGAAATTTCGTCGCAGCCCGAACCCTTTTAGAAAATGCTTACGAACTCAACCGACACAATCTAGAAGTATTACAAAATTTGATGAAATTTAGAATCGCAAATAATGAATACGAACAAGCCATTAAGTATGGCGAGGAATATTTATCCTTAAAGGCAGACAGCAACCACATACTACTCTCATTGTCATTTGCTTATCAAAAGTTAGGAAAGATCAATAAGGCAATTGAATATTCGGAAAGACTCATCCTTAGAGAACCACAACATTTAAAAAACACAACCCACCTAGCAGTTCTATATGGAAAAAAAGGAGATTTTGAAAAAGCGAAGGAGTTTTTACAATTCGCGATAGAATCAACAAATGACAAGGATCAATTGGAAAAACTAGAGAAGTATTGGACACGAATCGAACATGTTCATGCCAAACAAAAAAGGAAAGTATTCCAGGAATGAATTAAAAAGAAAAAAGTCGAGAATGCAGATTACCTGAAACATAGTAAGGTCGATAGATAATTGTTTTCAAATTTGAATGATACCTGTTTCTAGAATGATCGAACTTACTTCCCAGGTTCCCAAAGTTTTTTGAGTTGGTCTTTTAAATTTTTTTCCATCCCTTGGTTTGTTGGTTCATAGAACTTCGGTGGATTCGGATAAAAGGATTCAGGAAAATATTTTTCTCTTACAAAATGATCTGGAAAATCATGAGGGTATTGGTAATCCTTCCCTGCCCCTTCCTTCTTATGTGTGGCTGTGGGAGCATTGCGAAGATGATTTGGAATTTGGAACTCACGTTTTCTTTCCCGAACCAGTTGCAATGCTCTGTCAATTGCCAAATAACTAGCATTAGACTTTGGAGCTGATGCTAAAAAAGTGGTACACTGACCCAAAGGAATCCTTCCTTCTGGCATTCCCACTCGTTCAACGGCATGCCAAGTTGAGATCGCAAGTGGAAGGGCATGGACACTAGCATTCCCGACATCCTCACTAGCAAAAATCACAAGCCTTCTTGCAATAAAAAGTGGGTCTTCTCCGCCTTCGATCATAAGCGCTAAATAAAAAAGGGCGGCATCTGGATCACTCCCACGAAGGGATTTGATAAAAGCAGAGATGATATCATAGTGACTTTCGCTATTTTTATCATAAAAAATTACATTTTCACCCAAAATCTCAGCTAACTTGGATTCGTTGATACTTCCCGTATCTTCTGTAAAACTTAATATTCGTTCGAGATAGCCGAGGAGTTTTCTCGCATCACCCGAACTCCTACGAAAGAGTTCCTTTTTTAAATCCTCTGGAAATTTACCCTTATGATCTAATTTTGTAAGGCATGTTTCAAAAATAGAATTTTCTTCTTCTTCTGAAAGAGTGGTGAGTCGATAAACGAGCATCCGAGAAAGTAGAGCCTTATTCACACGAAAACTTGGGTTTTCAGTGGTAGCGGCAATCAAAATGATTTCTCCTTCCTCTACGGCCGAAAGGAGTGCATCTTGTTGAGAGGAAGAAAAACGATGGATTTCGTCTAAAAATAAAACAATAGTTCCCTGTCTTTTGGCTTCATCTAAAACTTCCCTTACCTCCTTCAAACCACTAGTCACACAACTGAGATAACGGTTTTGCAGATTCCAACCTTGGCTAAGAAGATGAGCTAAAGTGGTTTTTCCCGAACCAGGTGGCCCATATAACAGAATGGAGGTGGGTTTAGAAATGGCTCTTAAAGACTGAACCACTTGAGTTTGCCCTACAAACTCAGACCAAGTCTTAGGCCTGACCGCATGGGCAAGAGGGATCTGTTTGTTCTGCGAAAAAAGAGAATCCAATTTATGATTTTTCCAATTCTTTTTTTACAGCCATATAACAGTTGTATATGGTTTCATTACAAACATCACATCCGGAGTTACAACAAATGAGAGATCTTTCGGAGACCTTTCCATCCACCAAATTTTTCACAAAAGCAGCAGTCCGGTCTGGCAAAAAGAAAAATCTAACTTTTTCTAGAATGACTTCATCTACAGATTTTGGAAACAACCGGTCTTCCGACATCTATCCTCCTGTAATCCAACCAAGATACATAGCGTAAAAATATACAGTCACACGGACAAACCGAAAGAGTGAACCGAGTAAAAACAACGAATAACGCATCTTAAAGGTTCCAACAGTATAAGCCATCCAAGAATAAGGAATGGGAGTGAGGGCACTTAGAACCACTGCCCCAAATCCATATTTACGTAAGTAAGGAAGCAATTTATCTTCATAATGCAGAACCATTTGTCTTCCCAAATGAAATCGCGGAATCACATACAATCCAATCAAATAAGCTAATGATCCACCAAGGATACTACCAAAGGACATTGATAGAATTGTTTTTAAAGGATCCATTTCTCCGGTGATGGCAAGCATGAGGAAAGCATCGGGCGGAACAAAGGCCGGAAGGCTATCCGAAAAAATCATTCCAACAAATAGTCCCCAGTATCCGAAGATACGGACAAAGTGTTCACTAAACCCCAAAAGTTCTTTTCGAAAGAAAAAAGCCAATCCGAATACAATTACTAAAACAATAACAATTGATAAGACCGTTTGAAAGAGGAGATTCCGAAGATTGATAGCTGTCTCTTTTTCATTTGACATGGACAATGATGTTAACCTTATATTCTACTTTATTAAGTGATAACCTTAAGTTATGCATTTGTTTCTTTTTTGATCAAATTCCGATTTGTTTTTATCCAATCTTCTATTTTGTTAATAGATTCTTTAATTAGACTATCCAAGGTATTTCGTTCTTCCGAATTAAAATTTTGCAAAACAAAGTCAGCCACTTCCATTCCGCCTTTTTCAGGTTTACCTACTCCAAACCGCAACCGATGGAAGTCTTGCGTGCCAAGTTTTGCAACGATATCTTTTAGTCCATTATGGCCTGCGGTTCCGCCCCCAATTTTATTTTTTATCTTACCAAAGGGTAAATCCACTTCGTCTTGGACGACAAGGATTTGTGCGGCGGGAATTTTATATAGATTGGCAAGGGTTTGAGTTGCCTTTCCGGAAAGGTTCATAAATTCCAAAGGTTTCAAAAGGTGGATTTTATCCCCTTCCCAAGTATGAGTAGAATCTGCATATTTTTTGGAATCTTTAAAAGAAACACCAAAACTAGATGCCAATGCATCAAGAACCATAAAACCAATGTTATGGCGGGTGTTTTTGTATTTATCCCCTGGATTTCCAAGGCCTACGATTAAAAAATGAATCATACGTTTCCGAGTAAAATATGTAACAAACGTTCGGTAGCTTTCACTGCAGCCACTTGTTGGTCAGAGTCAATACCGATGGTGCGGATGGGATTAGTTTCACCATCTTTTTTCCAAGTGATGACTGTTTCCACAAGAGCATTGGTATTCCCTCCGGGAGGAATCCTCACTTCATAATCAGAAAGGGTTGGAATTTGAATGTTTAATTCTTTTAGGATTTTGCCAAGGGCATTCATAAAAGCATCATATCCACCATCCCCTTCTCCCTTTGCCATGTAATCCTTTCCTAAATAATTCACCTTTACTTCGGCCTTAGGTTTCACACCAATTCCACTGGTCACAGTGCAAGTTTCGATCCGAAAACTGGCTTCTAAGTTTTCACCAGTAATGTCTGAGATAATATAAGGAAGGTCTTCTTTTGTGACGGTTTTGTTTTGGTCTCCCAGTTCGATCACTCGTTCTAAAACTTTTTTTTCGATTTCCGGGGAAAGAACCATACCTAATTGTTTTAAATTTTCTGTAATACTGGCTTTACCAGCTAACTTTCCTAATGCGTAAACCCTGGCCCTTCCAAATCGTTCCGGTAAAATGGGATTCGCATATAAATTACCTTTTTTATCACCATCCGCGTGTACTCCTGCGGTTTGCGTGAATACATCTTCGCCGACAATCGGACGGTTGTCCGAAATTCGTTTCCCAGAAAAAACTTCCACAAGTCTAGATGCATTGGTAATTTCTCTTTCGACTACGGAAGTTCTGTATTTTGTTTTATCATGGAGAGCTGTGACCACTGCCTCTAAAGGTGAATTTCCCGCTCTTTCCCCAAGACCGTTCACAGCCACATGAAGGCCACGAACTCCTGCCGAGACTGCTTCCAAACAATTGGCGACAGCCAAGTCGTAATCATTGTGGCCATGAAACTCAAACCAAAGTTTTGGAAATTCTTTCACTAAATCAGTGATTGCATTTCGGACTTCCGCAGGCGACAAAACACCGAGTGTATCTGCTAAATAAAATTTGCTTACAGGGAACTTTGATACAACACTCAAATATTCTAAAACATAATCACGGGAATGAGTGTATCCATTGGACCAATCTTCCAAATAAACATTTACAGTGATCCCTGATTTTGCGGCATACTCCACTGTTTTTTGGATATCTGAAAAATGTTCTGCCGGAGTTTTTCGAAGTTGATTTGTTAGGTGGTTGAGTGAACCCTTAGTGAGGAGATTTAGAACTCGGACTCCTGTCCCGTTCATCCACTCCACAGTTTTATCATAATCAACAAACCCTAAAATTTCGATTCGATTTTGAAGGCCTTCTGATTTTGCCCACTCTATAATTTTTTTAACAGCCTCAAACTCTCCCGGAGAAACGCGGGCACTGGCAATTTCCACTCGATCTGTTTTCAAATCTTTTAATAGATGTTTGGTGATGTTTAGTTTTTGTTGCCAGGAAAAAGAAACACCATTGGTTTGTTCCCCGTCTCGTAAAGTGACGTCCAGGATTTCGATTCGAGAATTAGATTCGGTCATGATTTCAATCGGTTGATGTATTCTTTGGACGGAGCTAGGATTTCCACAATCGTTGCGCCCGGGTTTGACCGAAACATCGGATCGGTCTCCACTAATTTCAGAAAATCGCAAGTCTCTACGTAGTCAATCGCCATTCGGCGGAGGATTCCTTCCCCGATACCGTGAAGGATTTCGACGTACGATTCCCCATCCATAAAGGCATCATGGAGTTCTCGTTCTAGTTTGATACGAGCCTCTTCAAATCGGAGTTTGCGGATGTATATGGTACGCACCTTAAGTCCAGAAAATGGGACTTAGGTCAAATTGCAACAGAAACGAACAGCATCGAGCAATTCTCGAGTGTTCCAAGGTTTAGAAAAAATGGCGTAGGTTTTTGCCTCTTCTTTTACGCGGTTGATGGCATCCCGGTCGGCATGGCCCGATATCATGATCGATTTGATTTGTGGGTATTTTTGGTGGACTTGGATGAGAAATTCGTCCCCTCGCATTCCGGGCATCAGCCAATCGGATAAAATGAGAATGACTTCCACTCCTGAACTACAGAGATCATCGATCACTTCCATGGCTTCTTCGGGATTTTGCGCGGTTTCATAGGTATAACCACCACCAATCTCGCGTTTTAGTTCTTGTACGAGGGATAATAGCAGAATGGGTTCATCATCAACGCAAAGAATTGCGTTTTTCTCATGTTGCAGCTGCGTAAAATTCAATCTCGTTCCCCTTTTTGTGCCTTTGGCAAATACACCCTAAACTCTGTTCCATTCTCATCTGACGAAAATTCAATCGAACCCCTCATCTTTTCTACGATTTGTTTACAAATGTCAAGCCCAAGCCCAATTCCTTCGCCATGTTTTTTTGTAGTGAAAAAAGGTAGGAAAATTTTATCCCGAATTTCAGGAGCAATTCCTTTACCCGTATCATGAATGGTAGTGACCACCGAATCATCATTTGAAGAAACAGAAATTCTTAATTTACCACGATAGTCCATAGCTTGTAAAGCATTGTTAATGATATTGATCCAAACTTGATTGAGTTTGTCTCTCTCCGCCAAACAATCATCAGTTGTTGTATAAAATTTGGTAATTTCCACATCGTTTTTAATTTTAGTTTGGTATAAGGTGAGAATGGAATCAAGTTCCGTAGGAATATGAACATTTTGGACGTTGGTTTCGGTTTCCAACCTATCAGTGTAAAGATAATGTTTGAGTGCATTCACAACATGGGCTGCTTTTTCTGTGGCAGTTTGTACAACATAAACCAAACGATACAAACTTCCTAAAATCAAAACATTTTGTAGAATGATTCCTGTTCTTGGTTTTTTTAAAATTTTTAAGAGAGGTTCATCCAGTTGAAGGATACCAAGAGAAGCCAAATCATCCATCATCTCTTCCGGATTTTCGATTTGGTGAGAATTTAGAATTCCTAACCTTTCCTTTTTTTCCATACGATTGAGAAGTCCTGAATTACGAGATCCAAACGACACACTCATATGCAGTAAATGTCGGAAGTCCTCTCTTTCCGATACATCCAAAGATTCTAAAAATTCAGGCAAACTGGTCACATCATTTTTTAGAATCTCAGACATGGTATGTACACTGGAAGTGATGGCACCAAGAGGTGTGTTCAGTTCATGTGTGATCCCAGCTGCGAATTGTCCAAGGGCTGCTAATTTTTCACTTTGTAAAAGTTGGGTTTGTGTTTTGTGTAAATCGATGAGAATTTTTTCTTTTGTTTCAATCATCTCCACAAGGCTACGATTACTTTCGATGAGTGCTTCTGTTCTTTGACCAATTTTATCTTCTAAATTGGAATTAGTTTCCATCACCAAACGTTGGCTTTCTTCCACTCTTTCAAAACTTTGTTTGAGTTCGGAAGACATAAAACGAAAAGCCTCGGATAAATCTTTGAGTTCAGCAATCATACTTTCGCCAATAGGAATGTCCCAATGCCCTTTGGCTAATGATTTGGATGCTTTGGCAAAGGACAATACGGGCCTTGTCACAAACTCGGCAAGAACTACGGCAAGAAGCAAACTTAGTAAGATGGCCCATGCAAAAACCATTGCCGATTCACTATTTCCTGAAATGACTCCACTCAAATAAAATGAATAAGGAAACAAAGTGATGAGATAGGTTTTTTCTTTTAAATTCGGATGTGTGTAAATGGTGACCATTGCATTCCAATTTTCTCTGGAGAGTGGTTTTTTGGTAACGATGGCAAAACTAAATCGTTTTTCAGAAGTATTGATTTCGTTTCCTAATTTTTTTAATTCAACTCTTACGGTTTCTTGTAATCTAGTTTTTCCAAGATCCATAGAAAGTGATGCCAAAGGATTCAAATTTTCATCTAACAAAAAAACACGAGCTTGTGGATTTACTTTGGAATCATCCAGTACAGTGACTAAGTCTTTGGGATTAAAATTGTGACCAGTTACCTTAGGAAGTTCCGATAAGTAACGATCCATACTTAAATTGATATTTTTTGACCATTGCCTGTGTAAAACTTCCACCATTTGAAAGGCAGATTTTTCTGCATTTTTCAAGGTCACGTAAGCAGTCACTCCAACAAGAAACAAAACTAAAAAGACAAAAGGGGCCACAATGAATAACTGTAACGAAATCCCTGTTCGAGTATCCGATTCGGGTTGTAGGATTTTCCATTCCTTAGGGCCTGATTTCCAAATGGATTGTGGGTCAGAAAGGGTCACCTCCTTCATTTGGCCAGGAAGTTCTGCCCAAAAAAAGCCAAACCGCCTAACAATAGGAAAGGTGACTAACATGACAAAAGGAGCAAGGATCCAAGTAATCCCTGTTGTGAAAAGTAGTGCAGAACTAATTGTATGGTAAGAAATCTCTGCTCCAAATTGTTCTGAACATAAAAATCCCCATAAAAAAGGTTCAAGGATTAAAAATAATAGAACAAAAAGAAAATAATAAACCCATATCCTAAATTTACGAAAGTCAGGTGACTTACCTATCATTTGGTAAGAAAGCCAAAACATTGTGGGATTGATAAAGTAACCAGGCAACCAGTCCCATAAAAATTCAGGAGGAACTCCTTCAATGAGATCCGATAACCCATAAGCAAAAGGAACTGCAAGAAGGGCTGGGAATCCAAAAAAATTCAAACAAAGGAATACAGATAAATCTTTCAGGCTCTCTAAAGTTTGTGCTCCCGGGATGAGAACAATGGAACTACCTAAATACCCAGTGACAAAGATAGAAACAAAGGTAATGAGAAACCAATAAAAACTAGTTAGATTCCAATTCCAGACTTCCCGTGAAATGCGGAAAGATTTTCCATTTCTAAATGTGAATCCTGTAAAAGCAAAAATGGAAAGAATCGAACCGAATAAAAAAGAGAACCGACCCCAAACCTCTAAAATCGGCAAAGGGATGTTTGAAACGATACGTTCAATCCAAACAATGATTTCGGCCATGGCCCGTGAATCGTAAGCGAACTAGGATTCTAAGTAAAGCAAAATCTTTTTTACTTTGGAAGCGAGGGAAGAAGGAAACTCTGTATCTAAATCAGAAAGACTCACCCACTTAGTTTCGACTCCGAATTTTTTTGCCAGAACTTCCACCCATTCCCGACTTTCCAAAACATAAGAATATACGGAAAATCCCATCTTATGGTGGGTGATGGTATGTTTGAACTCTCCAATGGGTGTTAAGTTTTTACTAGGATTCGAATCTTTTATGGATAAAAAGATCTGACTCGGTTCATAGGTTTCTTCGGGAATTTCACCGATAAAGCCGTAGGGCAAATGAAACATCCCTTTCAAAAAACGCATCTTTGGTTCTCGGAGGAGGAGGATGGAATTTTTATAATAGAGAACAAAAATCTCACCCTTTAAGATGATTTGTTTTTTGTCTTTTACCCTGAGTGGGATTTCTGAAGTTTTTTGGTGGATTCTAGCAAAACAAAATTCAGAAAGAGGGCATAACAGACATTTAGGTGATTCAGGGAGACAAATGGTGGCACCAAGTTCCATCACCGCTTGGTTGTGGTCTCCCGGATGATCTTCGTTTAAAAACTCATCTGCTATCTTTTGTAAGTCGGTATCTGCTTTGGCCCCTAAGATATTATTAGTATAACCATAATAACGAGACAAAACACGTTTTACGTTTCCATCCAAAACGGCAAAGGGTAGGTCGTAGGCGATGGAAAGGATGGCTCTTGCAGTATAATTTCCAATTCCTGGAAGTTTTAAAATTAAGTTAAGGTCCTTGGGAAAGGCTCCATTATAATTTTGAACTAATAAGATGGCGGCCTTTCTTATATTTCTAGCACGGCTGTAATACCCAAGCCCCTTCCAATTTGCCAAAACTTCCTCTTCTTCGGCATGGGCTAATGATTCAGGATTTGGAAATCGTTTGATAAAGGATTCATACAAAGGCAACATCGCATTAACGCGAGTTTGTTGCAGCATTACTTCTGAGATCCAAATGGGATAAGCCTGTTTTTTTTTACGAAACGGGAGATCCCTTTTGTGGGTTAAATACCAATCGTGGAGTTTTTTCTTTGGATTCAAATTTCTGAATCTTGGATGCTATAACGAAGGTAGGTATTACAACTTCCTTCTTCGGTGTACCGAACTAAATCATAGTCCAAACGAGTGGAACGGAAGAATTTGGAATGAGCCAGTCTTTCACGAATTTCCTGACGGATATGATCCCTAGCTTCTTGGCGTTTGTCATAATAGGCAGGCGAGAGGATTTCACTTTTGTAGGACAAACTTCCCTCGCGGTAGATCGCGACCGTGACTTGCACCCTATATTTTCTCTGTAGGCCTTGTTTTACTTCAGTATTCATCGTATCCAAAACTAAGGGGTTTTCTTCCTAAATTGATTTTCGGTCTTCAAAGGATGGAAATTGAAACCCACAGATTTTTTTCATACTGCTTGCCCAAAATTTCGAATTTAATTTCCTAGATAATGAGAACATAAGATTCAAATGAGCACCAAATACAACGAATCGCCATTTTTTTACAAAAGACGTCCCACTCGAGAAGTGATGGTAGGAAACGTTGGAATTGGAGGAAAAAACCCAATTCGCATCCAATCCATGATTACATCTAACACAAGAGATACGGAAGCAAGTATCAAACAAATTTCCGATTTAGAAAAAGCTGGGTCAGAAATCGTTCGCCTAACAGTTCCAAGCCAAGCTGATGCAGACAACCTACCAAACATTCGTAAGAGGATGAAAGAACTCGGGCTCAAAGTTCCATTGGTAGCAGACATTCATTTTACTCCACAAGTTGCTCTCAAATCTGTGGAATGGGTTGAGAAGGTGCGAATCAATCCAGGTAACTTTGCAGACAAAAAAAAATTTGAAATCATCGAATACACAGACAAAGACTACAACGAAGAGTTAGAAAGAATCGATGAAGTATTCACACCTCTTGTTTTACGTGCCAAAGAACTGGGTGTTGCCATGAGGATCGGAACAAACCACGGAAGCCTATCCGACCGGATTATGAACAGGTTTGGGGACACTCCCCTTGGGATGGTAGAATCTGCCTTGGAGTTTATTCGTATCGCAGAAAGAAATTCCTATAAAGACATTGTTGTTTCCATGAAGGCATCCAATCCCCAAGTGATGATCCAAGCCTATCGTATGTTAGTTTCGAGATTTTATGATTTAGGAATGGACTATCCCTTACACTTGGGTGTGACTGAGGCTGGGGATGGAAAGGATGGAAGGATCAAATCTGCTATTGGGATTGGAAGTTTGTTAGAAGATGGACTTGGTGACACCATCCGTGTATCTCTTACCGAAGATGCCATTTATGAAATCCCTGTTGCGAAAGAATTAGTCAGGAAATACAATGAAAGTTTTTTAAAAGAACTAGCAGTTTCACCTAGTTCCGCAAATCTAACTTCCGCATCCGATGCCTCAGTTTCACAAAACAGAGAAACCATCTATACAGAATTTCGTGATCCTTTCCAATACTCTAGATTCTATTCAAAAGAATTAAGTTTGGGAGAAACAAAACTGGGGGATACGTCCCCTGTGAGAATCGAAATTAGTTTTCCATTTTTTGGATCCGAATCCGCAGAAGAAGTTCTAAACCTTATCCAAAGAGAAACCAAATCGGGGAGAATCCCAGAAATCATTCATTTCGATATCCAATCGGAAATGGATTTGATTTCGCTAGGAACTATGGTCAGACGAGGATCATTCCCTCTTCCTGTTTCTGTGGAATTATCTAAAGAACTCACCTACCAATATGATAGTTTGGCAGAAGACCTGTATCGCATTCATAAATGGGTGATCAACCCGAGTATTTTTTTCCAAGAATCAGAAGAGTCATGGGATGACCTTTTGGATTTTGTCACACGTTTCGCAAAAGACAAACGATGTATCGAATGGAGTATCGACCCAAAAGACATCCAGTTAGTAGAAAAAGTTGTAAGAGAATCCCAAAAGAGAAAAATTCAAAATTTAATTTTTTCGGTTAAAAACGGAGATCTCCTCACCATACGAAAATTAGCTTTTCATTTAAGTGAATCAGATTATCCCATCACTCTAGTCACAAAATCCGACAACAAAGAAAAACTTCTTTATGATTCTTCAATCCAAGTGGGCGGGAGTTTACTCGATGGAATCGGAGATGTGGTGCGCCTCTCTTTTGGGGACGGAGAACCAGACGAATCTCTGGTTTTGAGTTTTGATATTTTACAGGCCACGAGACTTCGCCTAACAAAGACTGAATATATTTCCTGCCCCTCTTGCGGTCGAACCATGTTTGATTTACAATCCACAACGGCTATGATCAAAAAAATGACAGGCCACCTAAAAGGTGTGAAAATTGCTGTGATGGGTTGTATCGTGAATGGTCCTGGAGAGATGGCGGATGCCGATTTTGGATACGTCGGAGCCGGAATTGGTAAGGTTCATCTCTACAAAGGGAAAGAAATTGTCAAAAAAGGAGTGTCTGAGGTGGAAGCAGCCGACCAACTCATTGAACTCATTCGCGAAAATGGAATGTGGAGCGATCCAGAATAAAAAGTAGTTCCCCTCTTTCCACGGATGTGAACCATTTCCACCGTGGAAGAAAAAGAAACCCAAGAGATCCTCACTAGGATCCAAACTATGGAAAGGGAGCTTTCTTTTCTAAAAGAAAGAGTTTTATCCCTATCGAGTCCTAAAGTCACTCAGAAACAAGTTAACCCACCTGTTCCAAAACCAATTCCTGTCGTAAATCACCAAACAGAGGTTCCATTAAATGATGGCCCAGGTTGGTTTGTGGAATGGATCGGAGAAAACCTATTTGTTAAGTTAGGAGTTTTCTCCTTATTACTTGCCTCCATTTGGTTTTTCTATTTAGCAATCGAAGAATATTGGATCAACGAATCAGTTCGTATTTGGATAGGCCTTATATCCGCCATCCCCATTTTACTCTATGGATACCGAGTAAGAAACACTCGGCCGTATCTCTCTCCAAGTCTTTTGGGGCTTGGGATTGCTGTTTTGTTTTCCGCCTATTATTCGGGGTATTTATGGTATGATTTGTATTCCACAGAAACATGTTTTGTTGGACTACTCATCATCAGTTTAACAACAGTTGCCATCGCCCATGCACAAAAAAGCGAAGTGTTATTTGGGTTTGCCTCTTTTGGTGCTTTCCTTGTTCCCCTACTTCTTTCCACGGGCCAAAACTCCTATCCTTTTTTATTCACCTATTTACTCCTTTGGAATTTATTATTCTTTTGGGTGAAAAAAGATACAGGTTGGAAAGTGATCCCACTGATTTTACTCGCCGCAAACCACCTAATTTTTGTTGGATGGGCCAATGACAACTTAGTGGATGCAAAACCATTTTTTCCAATTGTTTTTCAACTAGGTGTTTTTGTATTATTTTTACTCAGAGAGTTCCAAACACTTGAAACTACAAAATCCAAAGAACCAATTTTTACTTTAGTCACAATTGGGTTTACCGTTGGACTTGGATTCATTCAGTCCTTCTGGGTTTTTTCCGTTTTTTATCCAATCGCAAAACCATTTTTACTCAGTTTAATCCTGATTCTATTTTACGGATTGTATGAACGTTCCATTCGAAAAACAGAACTCAGTATGGAGAAGAAAAAAATCTACGATTTGATTGGGTTATTCGGACTTCCCTTTATTGTAAGCCTAATCGTCATTGGAACTACAGGAAAACTATTAGCATTTAGTCTGATCAGTTTTGCCTTTCTCGTGACGGTTGCTTCTACCTATTCCAAACAACTTTATATGTACTGGGCTGCTTTTCCGGTTTGGTTTTTTGCATTGTTTTATGTTTTTGCATTCACCTATCGTTCTATAAACGAAATTCCATTTTTAAACGGAAGATTTTTGGTTTTTGCCACAGGTTCAGTTTATCTCGTACTTTCCTATTTTTATAGCAGAAAGTTTTCCGACTTAGCCAAAGTCTTTTTATACGCAGCTTATCCTTACTGGTTACTCGGAACCTTTGTTGAAATCCATTTAGGTTTCCCTGAAGATAAAAAATTATTCCTCTATACACTGAGTTTGATTGTGTATGGATTAATTGCTTTGTCAGTCGGATTTCTAAAAAGAATCCAACCACTAAAAATCGTAGGATTTGGATCACTATCTCTTGTGATCATCAAATTCTATTTATACGATTTCTGGAATTTAAGTTTGGGATACAGAATTCTCGCAGGTTTATTCTTAGGTGTTACGCTTATCGTAACAGGAACATTATACAATCATTTCAAAAAGGAAACAAAATGAAGACCAAGTATTTACTCCCAATATTATTTATCAGTGTTATGGCATCAGAAATTATGAGCCGACCACTTGCGGTTGAAAATTTTAAATACAAAAAAGATTTAAAAATCACAGGGACTCTTTCTCCCCAAGGAGTTGTCAAACTTACTTTAGATGAAGAAGTTTATAAACATTCATTTTATGGAGACCTCCGAGTCACCCATAACGGAGAAATTGTTCCTTATCATATTCAGAATGCAGAGGAAATTTCAAAAAATATAGAAAAAGTAAAACCAGAACTTTTGTTTTCCAAAAAAAATGAATTGGAAATTTATGTTTTGGAACTCCCCAAATTACCGGAAGGAATGAATTATACCAAACTTTCCGTTACAAACTCTTATGACTATGAAACGTCAGTCACTCTTAAGTTAGGTGACAATCCCGATAACTTTTCGGAATCAAAATCTGTTTTTCTCTACAAATATGGAAATCAGGCTTTAAACGAAATTGATTTGGGTGGAACAAAACATAGATTCGTTCGATTGGAAGCAGAACCAGGCTCCGACTTAAAATTCCCATCTGCTTTTCGAGCCAAACAAAACAAAAATCTTTATTGGGAAAAGTCACACACGGTATCCAATCCTGAACTGGCGGAAAACCTCTGTAAATTTTCATTTCCTAACGAATCGCAATCAGCATTTCAAATTTTAAAATTAGAATTTGAAGAGGGAAACTGGGAACGCCAAGTTACGGTTCGTGGGAAAATCGACAAAAAGGAATGGGACACAGTATTTGAAGGAACAATCAGTCATAACAAAGCAGATGGCATTTATGCTGAAATTCCACTTTCCAAAACCATCAGCAGAGAATTCGAAATTCAAATTTATGATGGAGAAAACCAGACATTACATTTAACAAATGTAATCACAGTGCAACCTTTAGAAGAAATTTATTTTTTTGCAAATCCAGATGGAACCAAAGATGGATATGCCCTTTACTACGGGAACCCATACCAGTGGTTACCAAGTTTTGATCCATACACTTATCCTACAGGTGATGAAATCAAAAATAATGATGCAAAAACGGCCACATTGTTATCAGAAGTGGAAAATCCCGATTTCAGTTTTAGTTTACTCTACCCACCTATGTCTGGTTATTTGGCAACAGGATTCTTTTATTTAGGTGTTGCGACTTTGTTATTTCTTTTGTTTTCGATTTTAAAAACAAAACGCTCCGTTTTGACAGAATCAGAATCCAAATAAGAACTAATTTCAGTTCTATCTCACAGAGTATTTTATTTTTTGTGAGATAGAACGGTTCCCTAAACCAGCCTTCGTAACAATCGTTACTAATTCATACTTTATGACGTAGTGTTTTGATTTTTTTCCCAAGATTCCAGGATAGGGTTCATCATAGAAAACCATAGAGGGGGAACTAATGCAATTAGAATCATTAATTCATAACCAAAAGGCAACTGGGGAGCTTCTTCATAATGACGAAGCGCTTGGTATCTTCGACCGGCATTGGCATGATGATCAGAATGTCTTTGTAATTGGAATAGAAGAGCATTCGAAACAAAATAATTTTGATTCCAAGAGTGGACTGGCAATACTTTCTCAAATTTACCAATCGAAACTTCCTTTCGTTTCAAACCATAATGTTCAATGTAATTTGTCATTTCTAAAAGAGAAAATGCAACAAATGACTGTAATAATAAAAAACCAAGAACTTCAAAAGGAATCTCTCCGCCCAGAAGTATGGTTCCAAACATTACCATGCAAAATAAAAAAAGAATTGTGATGACCAAATACCAAATCATCTCATTTCGATAATGAAAAACACCCAGTCCCAACTTAGATAATCGTTTTTTTTCGAGTTCCCAAGCTGACTCGAGAGCACCTACAACTGTTTGCGGATAAAACTGGTAGAAGGATTGGTTTTTTTTCGAGGAGGCTGGGTCATTGGGAGTGGATACATTGGTATGGTGTCCCCGGTTATGTTCGATGTAAAAATGCATATAGGAAACAGTCATATAAATCATTTTAGAAAGGAACTGTTCATAACGGGTATTTTTATGACCAAGTTCATGACCGACAGTAATTCCAATCCCACCAGTGACAATGCCCACTGCGATTGCAAATAATACAAATTCCATAATCGAATGAGGAAATAAAACAATTCGGTAAACTGACCAAATTACAAAGATAAGTTGCAGATAAGCCCAAATCTGTGTTAGATAACGAAAAAAAGAATCATTTTGTAAGTTAAGAAAATTTGTATCACTTGGATTGGAATCATCCTTTCCGACGAATAAATCCAATAACGGTAAAATGATAAAAACGGTAATGGGAACAATTAAATAAGTTACTCCTCCAAACTGTTCCGAAAATACTACTAACAAAGGTAATACGTAACAAAGTAAAAAACTAAATCGTTTGGTAAGAGTCATACCTATCTCCTTATTTTTTGCTTTGGAATAATGCCATTAAGTTCCCCAAACCCTCAAATAGTTCCGGCCATTCTGTTTCTATAGTGGCTTTATTTTTCAAAAACAAAGCTCCAATAAAAAAAGACAAAAATGCCTTCCCTGCTTTTACGTTTGTATCAGAAGGAAAAAATTGATCCAAAGCCGTTCGATACGAATGAAAGGAATCTTCCACTAACTCTGCCAATTCATTGGAGTCATTCAGTTGTCTCTTTACATCCACTGCGAGCAAAACCAAATTCATAAAATGATCTTCCCTCTTCGCGACGAAATTCATGATATCTTCCAGGCTAAACTGAGTTTCTGATAACTCCCGAATCTCCTTTTCATCAATGGCCACGACTTGTTTTACCATGGATTCAAAGAGAATCTCTTTCGTTGGAAAGTAATGATAAAGAGTTCCGGTAGAAACACCTAACTCTTTGGACAACTCACGCATCGAAACTGAAGACACCCCTTTGGTCACAAAAATAGGCATACACTTGGTTAAGAGTTCCGCCCGGTAAAGATCGTGATCGACTATCTTTGGCACAAGAAACACCTTTTATTTATATCGAACGATTGATATAAATAATTACTTATTCCACAATTTGTCCATTCTTTTTTCAAAGTCATAACATAAATTCCCATTTTTTCTCTAATTTCCATATAGGGCTAGTTCTTTCCCTATCCCTTTTCCACTCCTAGCTGTCAATTGCGGAAATTGGGCCAAATGGGATAGAAATGTAAGAAAGTTCAGGTAAGAATGGGGGATCATTCTGGCAAGAGATGAGGGTCACCAACTGGCTAGCGAGGGGAAAAGGAAACTAGCTTACTTAAGAAAGTTAGTTTCCAATGGTGGCAGCTTACTTTCGAGAGCGGATTTCTAATTTTAATAACTTTCTTTGGAAAGCGGATTTCAAATGACTCCGGCTTACTTAAGAAAGTGAGTTTCTATTTCTAGCAAGTTTCGCATCAAAATAGCTCAACTTGGAAAGTGGGCAATTGCTTACAGGATTTATACCGGAGACTGGCTTTCGAATTAAACTGACTTTCTTTAGACAGTCAGTTTCATATTCCACTGATCTGAGAAAGAAAGTGACTTTCCCAATACACCAACAAACAATCTTTTCTGGCTGCAAAAAGTAAGTGACTTACCTTTTCCCATCCCTCACTTTTTCCCTAATCGCAAACAGAAAGTCTAGGAACATGCTCTTAGCAAAGGAAAAAACCAAATGAATCATAAAATTTCCGTATTAACCACCACCGCCCTCTTCTACTTCCTATTTAGTTGCACCGGCACAAGACCGGATACCTTGGGAGTCAAATCAGAGAAACTAGCAGAATGTCCCAAAACTCCAAACTGTGTCAGTAGTTTTGCAGACCCGAGCGACTTGGAACATTATAGAAGTTCCGTTCCTTATAAAAAACCCTTGGCCGCGGCACAACTATCTTTAAAAGAAAAATTGGAACAGTCACCCAGAGTCAAACTCATCCAAGTAAATACAAACTATATTTATGCGGAGTTTACTTCACTGATCATGCGTTATGTGGATGACGTGGAATTTTATTTTGATGAAAAAAACAAAATCCTTCACTTTCGATCGGCTTCAAGATTAGGAAAATCTGATTTTGGTGTGAACCGAAAACGAATCGAGTTAATTCTGAAAGATTTGGAAATCTAATCATACAAAGTATTTTTAGATTTTCCAAACCTTGTATTCAGTTTTAAGTTTTTTTATGTTTCGCGTGGATTTCCTGAAGGGAATTCACGGAAAAACCTTTATCTTTCATTTCCACCAAACCATGAATCAGTGCCTTTGCCGCTTGTGCGGTAGTTAAACAAGGCACTTTGTATTTAATGGCAGCTTGCCGGATCGTAAAAGCATTTTCACGAGTGACCCTTGAGAGTGGTGTGTTGATGATCAAATGGATTTTCTTTTCTTTGATGTAATCAATCACATTCGGAAAGTATCCGTCGTAGATTTTATTAATTTTACTAGAAAGGATTCCATTGTCGGAAAGAAATTTATGAGTTCCTTCTGTGGCAATGATATTGTATCCTAAGTTCGATAAGGAACGAACTGACTCTAACAATTCTTTTTTAGTTTTATCATTGATGGTCACAAAGACGGTTCCATGTTTAGGTGGTTCTTCCCCTGCCATGATCTGAGCTTTGACAAAGGCTTCTCCTTTTGTCATCGCAACACCCATCACTTCCCCAGTGGACCTCATCTCTGGACCAAGGATGGTATCAACACCTGGGAACTTACTAAAAGGTAATACTGCCTCTTTTACAGTAATCATAGGTGCAGAAAAACGTTTCCCTAGTTTAAAGGATGCCAAAGTTTCACCTAACATAAGTCTAACGGCAATTTTCACAACCGGGATACCAATTGACTTAGCGACAAAAGGTACAGTTCTCGAAGCACGAGGATTTACTTCCAAAACATACAAAGTTTCTTCTTTGATTGCATATTGTACGTTGATCAAACCCTTTACATCTAATTCCAAAGCCAAACGGTAGGTTGCTTCTTCAATTTCTTGTAACATTCGTTGAGAAATGGATTGAGGAGGTAATACACAAGCCGAGTCACCAGAGTGAATCCCTGCTTCTTCAATATGTTCCATTATCCCTGCAATAAAAACATCTTTGCCGTCACATAGAGCATCCACATCTACTTCGATGGCATCTTGTAAAAAGGAATCCACAAGAAGTGGTCTATCTTCCGATACCTCTTCTGCCTCTTCCATGTATTTATCAAGTTCTGACTCTTCGTTTACAATGAGCATTGCCCTTCCACCCAATACATAGGATGGTCTAACAAGAACCGGGTATCCAATTTTTCTGGCAATTTCCCTTGCTTTGTCTTTGGAGGCCGCTATTCCATTGTCAGGTGATTTTAAATTTAGTTTTTCTAAAACTTCAGCGAAACGTTTACGATCTTCCGCACGGTCAATCGAGTCAGGACTTGTTCCCATAATAGGAACTCCTCTTTTTTCGAGAGCTTTTGCTAATTTCAAAGGAGTTTGTCCACCTAACTGAACAATCACACCGTCAGGTTTTTCTTTTTTGAAAATTGCCATTACATCTTCAAGACTTAATGGTTCAAAATACAATCGGTCGGAAGTATCGTAGTCTGTGGAAACTGTTTCTGGATTGGAGTTGACCATAATGGATTCCACTCCTGCTTCTTGTAAGGAAAAGGAGGCATGACAACAACAATAATCAAACTCTATCCCTTGGCCAATTCGGTTTGGTCCACCACCAAGAATCATCACTTTCTTTTTGGAAGTGACTTCAGCTTCATCTTCTTCGTCATAAGAAGAATACATATAAGGTGTGAATGCTTCGAATTCACCAGCACAAGTATCAATTCTTTTGTATACTGGATGGATATTTTTTTCTTCTAAGAATTTTTCTATGGACTCTTCTTCATCGCGAAGGGTTTTTTCTACTTTTGCTTTGGTGATTTCAATGGCTGCACCGCTACGAACTTGGGCGAGTATTTGTTCTTCTTTCAAAAGAAAGGCAAGTTGGCGATTGGAAAAACCAGATTTTTTCATCTCTTCAATGATGGCCTTTCCCTCTTTACGAAATTTGTTTTCTAAAAGATATAATTCTTCGAATTGATAAAGAAACCATGGATCTATTTTACAAATTTCAAAAATTTCTTCGACACTCATTCCAAAGTCAAATGCCATCTTCACATAAAAAATTCGTTTGTCAGTTGGTCTTTTTACCTTTGCTGTTAGCCAGGTTTTTCTTTCTTCTTTGGGGTTCGATTCCCACTCTAAAAGTTCTTTTAGGTATCCATCACTACCAAAACCAAAACGATCGGTTTCCAGAGATCTCAGTGCTTTTTGAAAACTTTCTTTGAAGTTACGACCAATGGCCATGGCTTCCCCAACGGCTTTCATTTGAACACCTAAGGTTGGATCAGAACCTGGGAATTTTTCAAAAGCAAATCTTGGAATTTTGGTCACAACATAATCAATGGAAGGTTCAAAACTTGCTGGTGTCACTCGAGTGATGTCATTCCTGATTTCGTCTAAGGTGTAACCGATAGAAAGTAATGCTGCAATTTTTGCGATAGGAAATCCTGTGGCTTTTGATGCCAATGCGGAAGAACGTGAAACACGCGGATTCATTTCAATGACAATGACATCTCCGTTTTCTGGATTCACGGCAAATTGGATATTGGAACCACCGGTTTCCACTCCAATTTCCCTTATGATATCAATCGACATATCGCGAAGTCTTTGGTATTCTTTATCACTTAACGTTTGTTGTGGGGCAACTGTGATTGAATCTCCTGTATGGACACCCATTGGATCCAAATTTTCAATCGAACAAATGATGACTACGTTGTCCGCAAGGTCTCTCATCACCTCTAACTCGAACTCTTTCCAACCCATCACCGACTCTTCCACTAATACTTGTGAGATGGGAGATGCAGAGAGTCCTTTTTGAGCAATTTCTTCGAATTCAGATTCTTCGTAACAAGTTCCACCACCAGTTCCACCTAAAGTGAAAGCCGGTCGAATGATGATTGGAAACCCAATTTCATCCTTTGCTTTTCTAGCCGCTTCCATGTCGGAAACCATAAATGATTTTGCAACACGAATCCCCAGTTTTTCCATCGCTAGTTTGAATAGTTCCCTATCCTCTGCTTTACGAATGGCCTCAACCTTAGCACCTATGAGTTCGACATTATATTTCTCTAAAACTCCTTCTTTGTGGAGTGCTAAAGCTAAGTTCAAAGCAGTTTGTCCACCTACTGTTGGTAAGATGGCATCCGGTTTTTCTTTTTTGATAATTTTTTCTAATACAGGGACTGTGAGTGGTTCGATATAAGTGGCATCCGCAAGATCGGGATCCGTCATAATTGTGGCCGGATTGGAATTTACGAGAATGACTCGTATCCCCTTTTCCCTAAGGGCCTTTGTTGCCTGGGTTCCGGAGTAGTCAAATTCGCATGCCTGCCCGATGACGATAGGTCCGGATCCGATGATCAAAATTGATTTTAAGTCGTTACGTTGCGGCATAGTTTCCTCTTTTATTTTCCCATTTATTTTTAGTTTTCATTGATATCTGATAAAGAACTTGGTATTAAATACTCTCCCGCGAGAGAGGCGTCTTCCCATTGAATCACAGTTTGGTATAACATGTCTTTCATTTTTGTTGCCATAGGGTGGTTCGGGTAAAGATTCTTTGTGTTTAGAGGATCTTTTTTACGGTCATACAATTCAAAAACCACTCCTTGGCGTGTGGGAATATAAATGAGTTTGTAATTGGAATTTTGAACAGACCTATGTTTTGAAAAAGCAATGGTTTCTCTGTAAATTGGATCTGTGATCATAATTTGGTAATCTTCTTCTGGGATTACTTGGTGGAGAGAAAGGATGTTCGGATAAGGAATTCTTTGTTTTTGAAAAAAATGATCCCCAGCATCCGAAAACCAAATTCCAGTTTCCGCATATACCAAACGATCATCTTCCCAATTTGATTTTCCAAACATTGGCAATAACGATCTACCAGGGAACTTTTGTTTGGTGGTAAGATTAAAATATTCCATAAGAGTCGGATAAATATCCACACTGGATGTAATTCCGAAAAACTCATTGTCTGGTTTCGTAGGGTTTGTTGATTTAGGAAATTTTATAATAAAAGGAACATGGGTGACTGCTTCCCCACGTAAATGTTCTCCATGCCCTTGACCATGTACATCTTCATACAAAGCTTCCCCGTGGTCGGCAGTGAGTATGATGATGGCTTCGTCATAAATCTCTTTGTCTTTTAATTCAGAAATGATCTCTCCAAATTCAGAATCAAAGGCAAATACAGCACTATCAAAAAGCCCACGAATTTGTTTTGTTTCTAATTCATCGGGAGTTGTAGAGTTTGTGGGATCTACAAACTTTAAATATTTATACTTACCATAATAATTGGGATCGGTAAATGTTTTGTAATATGGGTATGCTGGTGTGTAAGGGAAATGTATGACACTGGAAAAGTAGGTTACAGAAAATGAATCTTTTCCTTCTCGATGGAGAACCGATCGGAATCTGTCTAAAATTCGACTACCATCTCCCCAAGTGGACAATCCGTCCATTTCTTCCAAATACATCCCACCAGAAAACCAAGAACCTGTAAGAAAAGGCATAAGGAAAAGTTGGGACTCGGCTGTCCGTTGAACCGTCATAATGCGAGCATTAAAATTCGGTGCATGAACCTCATCAAATCCAAAGTTGGCACGGGGGAAAATATCGGCGGCAAAACTTCCAATCGCATAACTACGGTATCCAATTTCTTTTAACTTTTGTTGGATTGTGGAAAAAGCAGGAGATCCGATTCGCTTTTTTTCTTCCGGTGAAGGAAACATATCACGAACCTTGTGGCTCATTGCATATTGGCCGGTGAGTAAATCTGCCCAACTAGGAAAGGTGCGAGGGATGGTGGTATGATGGTCGTGAAATACAAATCCATCTTTGGCAAACAAATCAATCTTAGGAGTGATGCTCTTTCCACCAATTTTATAACCAATTTTGTCATATCTGAGGGAATCTGCGGCGATGATAAAAACAGGAGGTTTTTCTTTTTCATTCGAATGAGTGAATGCCTCAATCCTAGTCCAGATACCTGGAACTAAATAAAAAAGGATTAAAAGAAAAAGAATGATTCCATAGGACTTGATATGAATCCTTTGGTATTGTTTGCCTTGCCAGAATAGAATCGCAAAATAAAAGATTCCGACCATATAATAACCGGAAATATGTACTAACCCAAGGATTAGAACATGAACCAAAACGAAAAAACTCTCTTTGTTTTTATGTAGGTAAATTTGTAAGGATAACACGGAAAGAAACACTAAGATTAGTATTCCGAGAACCAAGGTAAAATACCCAGGACTTGTATGGTCTGTTAAAAAATATAAAAATGGTGCAAAGGTAGGATAACGGAAAAAAAAGAACTCTCCGTAAATTTGTGGATAACTCACCATCGAATGCAGTAAAGCCAAACATTCAATGAAAACAACCCAAGCAGACAAATGAATCCAAGAAACATCTGATTGTTTTAGAAAATGGTAAGTTAAATAAACGAGAGAAAAAAGACTTAGGTGTAGAAAAAGAGAAACTGAAAAAACTTTGAAAGTTGTGGAAAGATAAACCCCAAAAAAAGCACCTAAGTACTGTTTGAGGAAGTCACCTACGTCTACTCCCATGATTGTAAAACTAGTATTAAAGATTAGAAAAAATAGATAAAAAAAAACGGTAAACCAAATGGCAAGTTTAAGGATTCGGATAGGGAAAAGAGGGGCTTGGATCGGACCCATTAGAGTCATAATTCCAGGCCCTCTTTATCCGTAAACTTTTCCTAGTCCAGATTTTCCGAAATCCTCACAGTTTCATTCGGCCATTCGGCGTGGGTTTCCGGAGAATACATGGCTTCCACCCGTGTGGCAGGCAATTGGAAGGTGCCCGTATGGTTCAATCGGAAACTGTGCTCTAAGGTATGTGTCCCTTTCGGTAGGTATTCAAAATACGCTCTGTACTGAGATAAGGTCTTTTCTTCAAAACTCAAATAATAGGAAGAATCCCCCGATTTAGAGTCTTGTGTGATGATGGACTCCCGACCAAATCCCCGTCCCAAAGGTAGGGAACCTGGTGGGATCGGGTCTTCCACAACCACCCAAGTTTTATCGGAATCAGCTTGGATTTCAATCGTGACACGGATGGTATCTCCTTTGGATAAAACCCCAGGCTTTGCCACCTGCAAAGGTTCCCAAGTTCGTTTCAATCGGTAACCACTGGAGATAGGTGCTTTTAATGGAAGGATGGATTTCACCGACCATTCCACCCAAGGTTTCCCCTTTCCATCATAACTTACAGATACAGATTCAGGGCTCGTTCCAATGGATTGTGTTACCGTTTGTTTTCCGTTAGGTTCTAAATTTAAAGTTTCTTTAGCGGATTGGATAGAAATTTTTCCACCAGTCACTTTTTCGGATTCCAAAAGTTTACTCACCCGATCAAAAACCAAAATGGAATAGGCATTTCCAAGGGTAGTATCATAACTTCCCTTTTTTTGCATTTTGACAAAGGCTTTGATGAGCCTTGGCATATCTTTTTTATAACTTGGTTCAGAGAATGCCCAAAGTAAAAGTTTTGCCATCGTATAATCACGGCTTCCCAAAATCCACCAAGGATTGGTAAAACCGGAATCAGCTACCATAAGTTCTGATCCTTGGATGTTTAGCCTGGATCGCAATGTACTTGTCAGGCGAGACTTTACAGATCCATCTCCCCCATTCACCCGACCCCAAATTTCAGAAAGGTCAATGAGAGATGCCGTTGGTAAAAACTCGATCCCTTCAAAAATGGGCCTTACTTGTTCCCATTCATAAGTTTGGTAACGAGTGAGAGCTTCCCATACAATGATCTTACGCACAATGGAGTCGGCACCAAATTTGTATCTTTCTCCCTTCACTCGTCCTTCTAAATAACCTTGTAGGCCAACAATCATTCGACCCAATGTTTCCTCTGGGATTTTTTTGTTTGCCAATTGTGCCGATGTTAATACGTAAGCGGTTAGGATTTCGCTTCCATTTTCCATTCGAGCAAAGTATTTCACAAGTCCATCATAATCCAAAAAGGAATTCAAATCAGCGAATACATCATTCCACATGGGCTCAGATTTGAGACCAATGGCTTTTGACACTCGTTGTTCCATACAATAGTATGGGTAATTTTGAAAATAAGTTTGGATTCCAGAAAGGCTAGTAAGAATCGTAGGAGAGGCCTTCCACACCATCTTACCCGAGTTTGGTTTGGAACCTTCGGGAACTTGGACGGATTCTTTGATGGGCGATTCATACAAAAATAATCCGGCTTGGTAAACCCGTTCTGTGTCCACAGGCAAAACCGTTTGATCTACGGACAATTGGTCAAGGACATTGCCATTAGGTGAGGAAACTTCCAAATGGAACTTTCGTTTGGTGGTATTTTCAGGAACGGTTAAATCCCAGAACACAACTTTTGTTTCCCCTGATCCCAACATCGCTGATTTAGTTTCCAATTCCACTTTGGATTCCGTTCCATTGATTGAGTCTGCCACAGAAAGACGCAACCGAAGTTGTTCTTTATTTTCTCCCGCATTCCGAAGTGTCACTTCATGACGAAGGTTATCACCTAACCGAACCACTGGCGGAATTCCAGAGAAGGATTGGATTTTTTGAGTGGTTTGGATTTTTGCCATTCCTGTTCCAAACTCTTTGGCACCGGAAGTAGCCACGGCAACAATGCGAAAACTGGTAAGGGAATCATTTAAAGGAAAACTAAATTTATACTTTCCATCCTTTCCGATGATGGCCTTTCCTTTCCAATACACCAAAGTATCAAAAAGAGACCGAGTGGATTGTTTTCCACCGCCACCCCCATCTGGTTTTGCCTTTAGGCCAAAATGTCGTTTTCCAATGATCTGTGATTGAGCCGTGGAAGTTCCGACAGAATGAGGTCTTGTTCCCATCATTGTATCGAGTAAGTTCCAAGTAGGATTGGGGGAAAGTTCCAGAAGTGCTTCATCCACAACTGCCAAAGTCACCTCTGTCGATTCCAGAGGAACTTTTCCATCGGAAGTTTTGATTTCCAATTCCACGTTAGCAGTTTCTCTGACTTGGTAGAGTTTTTTATCGGGACTAACCGAAACGGACAAAGTGTACGGTTTGGAACCTACTTTTAACATGGTAAGGCCCAAACGGTATCCCGGTTTTGCCAAATCCACAAGGCCAGTGGGTTTAGGATCACCCACACGACCCCGCACCAGTAAAACCGAGACAAAAACATTGGGTGCATATTCCTTTTTGATAGGAATCGAAATCACAGGATCTTTGCCTGAGACTTGTGTCACAAAATAATCAAGAACCCCTTCTCTTTCTAAACTCACAAGGGCTGTTGCTTCGCGGAAAGGGGAACGAATTTGAACTTTGATGGTTTCTCCGACATCGACACTCCTTTTTTCAGGTAAAATGTCCATACGGTTGTGGTCACTCACATCAAACCAGGCTTCTTGTTTGGAACTCACCCAAACACTATAACTAGAGTTAGTGGCATTCCCATCAGCATCTTTAGTTTCTGCGAGAAAAACGATATCACCTACAGCAGGGGATTTTCCTTCACAAATGAGAATCCCTTTGGAATCGGTTTTTCCTTCACAGAATTCTCCGAGTTTAGTGACCTCTTCATAGTGTTCGTAAGCATAAAATCCACCAACAAGGCGTTTTCTGTTGGAATAAAATTCTCTTTTGTAAGCCGTAACTTTTATTTTTTGGGAAGAGATGGCTTTGTCTTTAGAATTTAAAGCAACTAATTGAAGTTTTACGTTATCTTCAGTGAATAACCAACCATCCGGTAAAATTCCTAAATGCACTTCGGACTGGGAAACGGGAAAACTTCTAGAGACAGTTTGAATTTCACCGGATGGATCGGCATATTCCATTTCTACTTGGAAACTTCCGTAACCAGTAACTGGTTTTAATCCACTGAAGGTATATTGTAAAAATCCCTTGGGATCGGTTTTGAGTGCCGTGGATAAAACTGTTGGTTTTGTTTCTTCCGCTTCTTCTTCCTCATACCCACTCACCTTCCATTTTCCTTCCGTTATTTTTTCTGGAGAAAAAGTAAATGCCGAATATTCTTCTTTAGGAGAATAAAAACTAGGAACCACTTGGGAACGAATTTTGACTGGAAACCCACCGGCCCCTCCTCCCGATAAATATTCTAATCCAAATAGAACTTTGGATTCTTTTGGAGATACTAACTCTTGTTTGTCGCCCGCAAGTTGAATATTTCCTTTGACCACCGGAAGACGAAATTCCTCCACTCGGAACTGAGTGACGGTTTCTCCATAACTTGCGTCATCATTTGAATAGGGATAATAAACAATATAAACCCCATGTTTTGCCGTTTTTGGAATTTTAAATTCGGATTCGGACTGACCAGGAAATGACCAAACAAGTGGTAAAGGATATGCCTCACCGGAACCTTCATGTTTGATGATGACTTGTGATGGATAATCCTTTGGATCCGCAGGTGTTAAACCCTTGTTTCCAAATCCACGCCGAACATGTCTTAGGTGAACGGTTTCTCCTTTTTTAAATAAGGTTCTATCGAGCACAATGGATTTGATTTCTTTCGAATGGCCTGTAGAGGTACTTGGCAATTGGTAACGCCAACTTTCAATCCCTTTGTCCCAGATGCTTGAGGTAAAACTAATGTCATCGTTTTTTTGAACAAAGATGGTAAGTCCAGAACCTAACTCATGATAACCGCAATAAGGAACCTCTTGGAAATTTAAATTTCCAAATAACATACTTCCATCTTTTCCAGTGATCCCGGCTCCGCGCAAATTCCCCTTACAATCCAGGATTTTGATTTGGACTCCTGCCTCTGGTAGGCCTTGGTCTAAATTTGTCACCCATACAAGACTTGTATCCTTTCCCCATTTGAAATGAGCCGAGAGGTTTGTGACTAGGGCTGCACTGGATACATACATCTTTCCTTTTTTTTCTAACAAACTATTTCCAAGGATATCACTTGCCAGTTCGACCACATAAAATCCGGGAGTATCCAGAGGAATCCCAACCACTTCCATTGGTTTTTTCCCATTCGGTTTCGGAAGAGTGAAAGAAGAAATGCCTGAAGATGTGGGCGGATTTTGAAAGACTGATTGTTCTCTTTCTCTTGTGGCTAAAACTTGGAACCATTTTTGGATCTCTAAAATATCCATGGTCTTTTGGCTTTTTCCACCTACACCGAGAGAAACTGATTTCATCGGAAGATTGACTTCTAAATTACGAAGTGTAACCGGTAACGCTGGTTTGGCTTTCGATTCTAAAATTCCAAATTTGGCACCAAACTTTGCAAGAGGTGGAAATTCATCTGTTTTAAACTTCAATGGAAAGGAAGTTTGGTTGGATAATTTTCTGTTTGTTTCATCTTCCAAATCGGGAATTCGAATTTCAAATTCTGTATTTTCAGGAAAAGGTCCAGGGAAACTCACCCATTCATAAAACTCATTTCCTTTTTCTGCTTGGGGCGACTGAGGGAATTCCTTTCCCTCTTTGGAAACAAGTTTGATTTTTTGTAAACTATCCCGAGAGACCGCCGAACTAAAAGACAGCGAAACAGGAAGGATAGGAATACAATCTGCTTTTGCATTCACTCGTTCGCAAGTAAAGCGAACTGAAAATACAGATCTTACTGTAAAGGGAATGACTTCGTCTTCACGGATTTCACCACCCCAAACCGATTTAGTTCCTTTTCCTAGAACCAATTGGATTTGTCTCTCTGGCAAAAAAGTTTGTTTGGATTTTAGAAGGACAGTTTCTTCTCTATCTGTGTCTCCGGTTGATTGTAATATTGACTTGCGATCAGATCCTGTGATGAGGACAATCGGAATCCGGTTTCCCAGTTCTTCCGAACGAAAGTATACATACTTTTGAAACGAGGTTAAGTCTGGTTTTGCATCCAGGTGCAAAATAAAAATTTGATCTTCAGTGATAGAGGCTCCGTTGTAAGGAGTGGAATACTGGACTGATGGTCCACCCGTATGGAAAGAAAATTTGCGTTCCCCTTGTACAGTCTCACCGCTTAAAGTTTTGGTTCCCTCTTTCAATTGGAAGGAACATTCAACGCCACCTGGGACTTCCGCTTCAAATTCATAAACCCAAGTTGTGGAATCAATAAAACGACTGGTTCCCGGCAAAGGGCAATTCACTTGGAAGATATCAACTTTGGGGCGTATATCACCAAGCGCCACCATGGGTTTTGTGAACCGAACGGTCACCTGTTTGGGTTGTTTGATAAATCCATTCGGTGTAAAAAATTCAATACTTGCAGGTTGGCTTTGTGTAAAATCAGAACGAACCAAAAAAAGGGAAAGGAGTAAAAGGATAGGATAACGAAACCGAACGAACATGGAGAGAATTTAGGAAGAGGAATTTCTTTGGAAAGAAAAAAAAGAAAATCAGGGATATTGACCCCTCCCTGCGGGTATCATAAGGAGAAACATCTATGAACGATATTTAGACCCTTTCACCTGTGGAAAGGTTTCTAATTGCCGGAAAACTTTCCGCCAAGACTCATTTTTTCCCTTAAAATTTAAGGGAAAAAGCGATCACAAAAAAATCCTCTTTCTTGGAAGTCTGCGAGTCTCGGTAAACAAAAATCGAATCGGCTGACCTTCGGTAGACATATTCAAATCTAAGTAAACCTGGATCAAATTTAAGAATATCAAAGGTAGTTGTGTATCCGTTACTCATAAATCCATTACGAGTGCCTGTGTTTGCCATGACCTGGAGTGGATCATAAAAACGTTCGATACGAAAACTCAACCGATACTCAGGAGCGATTTTATAACTGAACCAAATTGTCCCATGATACCATTGTCTATATGCATGGGAAGAAGTTTCGCGATATTCCCCCAAACTCGAATCATAAGCCGCTAACCATGGTTCGTAGACAAAACTTTCTTTTGCTTTTTGCGCTCCCACATCGAACTGTCCGACTAAACTCAACTGATCAGAGACCATCCATTCCAAAATTGTATTTTGGTAGTAACGCATTTGTTTTCTTTCGTTATTTGGTGCTTCGTTTCCGGCAAATTGGTTCAGTGTTAAAATTAAATTTGGACTAAACAAATATTTAATCTGGCTTCCGAATGCCTTATCTTTATTATTATCTGTAATGTTTTGCCAACCATTCAACACCTGCAATTGTCCACTCAGTTTGTCTGAAAACTGGTGAGTCAATCGAACCCCAGAAGAATAATAAGGAACATAATCCAAGGCAAAGGCTCTTGTATAGTTCACATTGTTATGTGAGATCCAAGACTCATGACCGATATTTCCAAAAAAAATTCCAACATCAAGCCAAGTGTCCTTCGCAATCTTAAAACCAGCATATGCCTCTTGGATATTTTTAACTGAGTTTTGATTTGAATATTTTTCAGTAGATACCTCTCCCGCATAATTTGCGTTTACGGAAGTTCCCCACTGCAATGCAAACCTACCTCTGTATTTTTTCTCATCAATCCGAGCTTCTAAATATGCCAAGTTGATATTGAACTCATTATTTCTTACAGCTTGCGTTGTATAATTTCGTTCTGTATCTTTTGGTAAGTTTCGATTGTATAAATAGTAGGAATCAACAAATCCACCCATTTGAATGGAATTTGCCAAAGATACCGTTTTCGGAAGGGAAACTGTTTCCTCTTTTTTATCAGAAATCTTTGTTTCTTCTGCTGCGACCTGTGATTGTGATTGGATCGGATACACAAACCCAATACAGATAATTATCTCCAGATAGAGAACTGATTTTAATACCTTTGTATATTTCCAAAAAATATTTGGAAATATTTTAAATTGATCTAACATCATCAGATCAATTTAGCACTTTTTGTTTTGAGTTACAATGGTTCGCGAATTATGATCTTCTAATTTACCTTAAGAACTCATTAAGATAGATAAAATGATCTTTTCTTTAAAAACTTTGGAATTAAGATTGGGTCACCCAACGATAACCAATGCCTGGCTCCGTAATTAAAAATTTGGGTTCACTAGGTGAATCCTCAATTTTTTTTCTAAGCTGAGTGATATGAACTCTTAAGGAATTCATTTCATTTAACGCTTGTTCTCCCCAAATTTTTTTGATTAACACATCATGAGTGATGACTTTACCCGAATTTTTAATTAAAAAAGTAAGGATTTGAAATTCTGTTGGGGTCAATCGAATTTGAACCTGATTTTTAACAACCTGGTGATTGACAAAATCCACCGTTAAACTTTCTTTTTCCCAATTGGAAGGAGTTTCTTCCACGGGGAGTCTACGCAGGGCCGTCCGAATCCTAGCAAGTAACTCACCCATACTAAATGGTTTTGTAATATAATCATCAGCACCAGAATCAAGTAAGGAAATTTTGTCTTCCTCAGAACTCATCACTGACAAAACAATAAAAGGAATTTCCGAAAATTGGCGGACTTCTTTGATTACCTCTAACCCAGAACCATCCGGCAATTGTAAATCGAGTAAAACTAATTTTGGCGAATGAAGAGCAATGGATTCTATGGCTTCTTTTTTAGATATTGCCTCAATGGTTTGATACCCTTTTGCCTCGAGAGCGATGCGTAACATCTTGCGAATGGCACCATCGTCATCGACAAGTAAAATCAAATCTTTACCCATAAGAAGGTAATAGTTTAAAAATAGGGAATGTCAATGAGAAACCTGGCACCACCTTCTTTTCGATTCATTGCCTCGATACTTCCTCCGTGTAACTCAATGATGGATTTCGAAATGGCAAGGCCAAGACCAGTTCCAATTTTTCCAGAAGACTCCCCTCTATAAAACTTTTGAAAGATCCGAGAGGAATCAAGCGGAAGACCGTTTCCGTTATCTTCCACAATCCATTGAAAGGAACTTTCGGTTTTTGAGAGTGATATCCAAATGGTTGATCCGCTCTGAGTATACATACAAGCATTATACAACAAATTAAAAATGGCATGCGAAAAGAGAACACGATCTAGTTCTAAAGGAAAATCCAAATCATTTAACTGAATTTTTATCAAATGATTGATTTTATTTTTTCCTAAGTAAGAGATAGAATCATGGATGATCTCGGAAGGATAAACTTTTTCTTTCTTCAAAGTCAAATACCCCGATTCAATTCGACTGATATCCAGTAAGTTTCCTAAAAGCAAATTTAATACAAGCGAACTTTCCTGAATTTCTTCAACCAAATCTTTTCTAACTTTTGGATTTGCATCTATTTCTGGATCGAGCAATGCAGAAGCAGAACCTTGGATGGATGTGAGTGGGGTTTTCAGTTCATGCGATAAGGAATTAAAAATTAGATTGTAAACTTTTTCCGATTCTTTTAATAAAAAATTTTTTTTAGAATCCTCAGAAAGAATATCTCTATCAAGAGCCAGAGCTACTTGGTTTGCTACCGTATTCAGTAAAATCTCTTTTTCCAAACTCGGTTCTTCCTCTGTCACAATATTGATGACTCCACTGATCCCACCCGGAGACACCAGGGGATAAAAAGTAGCATTTGCCAAAGACAAAGTTTCTGTATATTTACCTGCTGGTTTCCCATTTTTAATCGTCCACGTAGCAACCGCTAAATCCTTGGTATCTTCGATAGCGGGTGAAAATTCGCCTGCTTGATAAAAATGAAGTTTCACGGGAAAAGGAAAAATTCGTTTAAAAAAGGTCTCTCCTGTTTTAATGATTTCTGAAGAAGTTGATGTTTGAGATAAATTTCTAGTCAGTTCATATAAAATGGAAAGTTTTTCCTCCCTTGACTTAAGTTTTGATTCATTTTTTTTAAGTCTCGCCGTCAAACTTCCGTTAATTAGAGCGATCAACATAAAAATAACGAACATCAATGCATCTTCTAACTTCGAAATGTAAAATGTATACAGTGGAGGGATAAATAAAAAGTTCCAAAACGATGCAGAAAGAATGGCGGCAAGTAACACAGGGCCCCTACTGAAGAACATTCCAAGAACTGCCACATAAAACAAATACAGAATGGAAATTGTCCAATACCCAATATAGGAAAGCAAAATTTGGTTACAAAAAGTCACAAGGGAGGTCAATGCAAACACAGATATATATTGACGAATCCCCGAAGATGGAATTAGTTTCTTATAAAAATCGAATTGATAGTTTTGATCATAAGTATAAGGAACTACAATAATTTCTACATCTCTAAGTTGTTTGATGATTTTTGAAGAAATATTATTTTGAAACAAATCCCAAAAAAAACTTTTTTTAGACCCGCCGATCATCAATCGATTGATTCTTTTTTCCCTTGCCACCGCCACAATTCCTACCACGGGATCTGCTTCAAAGGAATGGACTACCTCTGCACCTAACTCTTTGGCAAAACGAATATGGGAACGTATGGAATTTGCAGCTTCCAAACTTTTATCTTCATCGTTCTCTGAAAAAATTGCATACAATTCGGAATTCCTTTCTAATGCCAATCTTTTCGCATATCTAAGTAAAGTTTTGGAATGGGGGCTTGCCGAAATGGCTACCAAAATTCGTTCTCTTCCCTGTGTCATTCGTTTTTCCACATACTTTGCCGTATACGACAAAGACAATTCCCGAAGATAGGTTAGATTTTCTTTACGAAAAAAGTTTTCTTTTGCAGAAACTATTTTTTCTGGAATGTAAACCTTACCTTCAGATAGTCTTTTTAATAATTCATCTGGTATAATATCGATTAACACAAGTTCATCGGCCCTTTCCAAAATACTATCTGGTATGGTTTCTTTGACTGGACTTTGGATGATTTTTTCGATGGAGTCTACTTGGCTTTCTAAATGTTGTACATTGACTGTTGATAAAACATTGATGCCGGCATCGATCAATAAAAAAACATCTTGGTATCTTTTTTTATTGATCGAACCAGGAATATTGGTATGGGCTAATTCATCGACTAAAACGTAACCTGGTTTTTCCTTTAGGATCAATTCGACATCCATTTCCTCCCATACTTTTTCTCGATATTCGATTGATTTAAGAGGAATACTTTCAAGCCCTTCGATTAATGCCTTTGTTTCTTCTCTCCCGTGACTTTCGACAATGCCGATTTTTATATCTTCCCCATCTTCTTTTAAGTGATGGGCCTCGGTTAACATTGCATAGGTTTTACCCACACCCGGAGACATTCCGAAATAAACTTTTAGAAAACCTTTTTTTTTCGGTTCTTCCTGATTGGCTAAGGAAAGAAAATCTTCCGGTCTTTTTTCTTCATTCATCTTTCAATTGTTTCCAGGAAACATTCAGTTTTGTCACATTCACTCGTTTCTGACCTATCATTCCAAATAACGGATATTCCGTATTTTTATCAATCAACTCATTGATGACTTCTAACGGAACTTTGGAATGTTTATTTAGGAATTCCGCTTGTTCACGAGCACAGGTTACTGAGATATGTGGATCAAGTCCAGACCCTGAAGCATACAAAAGTTCGGGACAACGATCGGGCCGAAGGCCTAAACTTTCCAATTCCGATTTCCTAGTTTCCACAAAGGTTTTTAAATGGGAACTAGATGGACTTAAATTGGAAGCACCACTTGGTATTGTATTGTAATTGGCCGCACTGGGCCGATACAAAAACATATTTTCCATGTTAACCTTTTGCGCTAATAATTCAGAGCCAATGATATTTCCTTGGTTTACCACCAAACTTCCATTTGCCTGAAATGGAAAAAAAGTTTGGCTGAGACCTGTGACAGAAAGTGGATAGATAAATCCGAAAACTAAAATGGATAAGAAAAAAAATCGAATGGCGATTTCCCATTGGTTTGATGTTTCGTTCGACTTCATAAATAACCTCCAGAGATAATTAAGTCAATGAGTTTGATTCCTAAAAATGGAAAGACCATTCCTCCACCACCATACATCAGAAAATTTCGTAGTAAGGCAGAATCAGGGGACTTGGGAACGTACTTCACTCCGCGAAGGGAAAGAGGGATGAGTGCCGGAATGACAAGGGCATTAAAAATCACAGCAGCTAAAATGGCATGATCTGGACTTGATAGATGCATGATGTTTAGCGGAGCTAAAGGCAAAAACAAAGCGGGTAAGATAGCAAAGTATTTAGCAACGTCATTGGCAATACTAAAAGTAGTCAGTGCTCCCCTTGTCATCAGAAGTTGTTTTCCAATCTCTACAATTTCAATGAGTTTACTTGGGTTACTATCTAAATCGATCATATTCCCTGCTTCTCTTGCCGTTTGAGTTCCTGTATTCATAGCAACACCAACATCAGATTGTGCAAGAGCCGGTGCATCATTGGTTCCATCCCCAATCATTGCCACCAAATATCCGTTTGTTTGTTCTTCTCGAATCCGTTTTAGTTTTGCTTCCGGTGTAGCCTCTGCGATAAAATCATCCACACCTGCCTCTGCCGCTATGGCCGCAGCCGTGAGAGGATTATCACCAGTAATCATCACTGTGCGAATTCCCATCCTCCTTAAAGTACTGAACCTTTCTTTCAGTCCTCCTTTCACAATGTCTTTTAATTCAATCACACCCAGTAATCTTTCGCCTTCCGTGACAAATATGGGAGTGCTCCCTTTTTTAGAAATTTCATCAGATATCTTTTGAATGGATTCAGGAACGGTTCCTCCTAAGGATTCTATATATTTTCTAATGGAATCGGAGGCACCTTTACGAATGTTTCGAACCAGTTTTCCATTTTCGTAAATTTCAACCCCACTCATTTTTGTGGATGCAGAAAAAGGAATCCAACGAACATCTAAAGAATTTAAATTTCTTTCACGGATTGCATACTTCTGTTTGGCGAGAACCACAATGGATCTTCCTTCCGGTGTTTCATCAGAAAGGGATGAAAGTTGACTGGCATCGGCCAACTCTTCTTCACTCACTCCCAAAGTAGGATAAAAACGATGGGCTTCTCTGTTTCCGAGTGTGATGGTTCCTGTTTTATCTAATAACAAAACGTGAATGTCACCGGCGGCTTCTACGGCCTTTCCACTTTTTGCAATCACATTACAACGAATCAACCTTTCCATCCCTGATATCCCAATCGCACTTAAAAGTGCGGCAATGGTAGTAGGAATGAGACAAATAAATATTGCCAACCACACAGAAAACCGAAAGTTCCAATTTTGACCAATCTCATTTCCCACAAAGTTGGCAATGGGAATCAGAGAAAGAACCGTTAACAGAAACAAAATGGTCAGTGCAAAAAGTACGATGCCTAATGCAATTTCGTTTGGCGTTTTTTGTCTGGTAGCTCCTTCAATCATTGAGATCATTTTATCAATAAAACTCTCTCCAGGTTTCGTTGTCATTTTGATGTACAAATGATCGGAGATCACTCGAGTACCTCCCGTAACCGCTGACCTATCCCCACCACTCTCTCGAATGACGGGTGCTGATTCGCCGGTCACTGCTGATTCATCAACACTTGCAATTCCTAAGACAACTTCTCCATCACCAGGGATTGTATCTCCCGCTTTTACATAAACGATATCGTTGATTTTTAATTCACTAGAGATGATTTCTTTATAATTTAAGTCTCCAATAGAATCCACTTTTTTAGAAATAGTTTTGGATCTTGTTTTTCGTAAACTATCGGCTCTTGCTTTACCTCTCCCTTCCGCCACACTTTCAGCAAAGTTTGCAAAAAACAAAGTGACGAGAAGCCAAAAGAATATAGGCAATTCGTTTTGAAACGGAACCTTCGAACTCCAATAATAAAAGATTTGCAATAGAAGTAAAAAAGTACCAATCCAAACAGTTGCCATCACGGGATTAGAAAATGCATACTTAGGAGAAAACTTACGAACCGCATCCAGGAGTGATGTTGTAAATAGTTCTTTTGATATTAGATTTTTTGAATTTGTCATATAAGCCTCTTAAAAGAATATTCCTTTATTGATTAGTAATTGTTCCAAAATTGGCCCGAGTGCCAGAACAGGAAAAAAAGAAAGGCCACAAACAATTAATATAACGGAGAAGAGTAAAACTCCAAACAATACAGAATCCAATTTAAAGTTTCCATCCGAAGATTTAGTAGTGACTTTTCCTCCGAGACTGCCTGCGACAAAAACAACTGCATAAATGACACTAAATCTTCCGACTAACATCGAGATCCCCAAAGATAAATTTCCCCATAATGTATCAGCCGAAAATCCAGCAAAAGCAGAACCATTATTACCTGCAGCGGAACTATAGGCATAAAGGATTTGTGATAAGGCATGAGGGCCTTTCGCTGAATAACCTGATTCTAAAAAGATTGTGAAAGCGGAACCAAGAAGGATACAAACGGTTGGTGATAAAATTCCAAACAAAGTCCATTTGATTTCATAACTACCAATTTTTTTGCCAAAGTATTCCGGAGTCCTACCAATCATTAACCCAGACAAAAAAACGGTGAGTATCAAAAACAAAAACATTCCATACATTCCCGTCCCTACACCACCGAAAATAATTTCACCTAACATCATTTGAAAAATAGCAATCCCTCCAGCTAACGGAGAATAACTATCAAACATAGAGTTCACCGAACCATTCGAAGCAGCAGTTGTTGCGGACAACCAGAGTGTGGATTCAGTCAAACTAAATCGAAATTCCTTTCCTTCCCAAAATCCCAAGTGATGGATTTCCGAGAAATAGGCTCCCGTAAACCCTAATATCAAAAATGAAAACATCACAAAGAATATCACCCAAACATGACGAAAGGAATTGGTAATTTTGCCGTATAAGAATACACAAGAAGCTGGCAAAAAAAGAATCGAAAACAATTGGATGAAGTTTGAAAGGGGTGTTGGATTTTCAAAGGGATGGGCGCTGTTCACACCAAAATAACCGCCACCATTGGTTCCAATTTGTTTGATGGCAATTTGTGAAGCCGCAGGTCCCATAGGTAAAATATTTGGCACTCCATCCATTCCTACGCTTTGAACAGGATTTTGAAAGGTTTGGATGACACCTTGCGAAACAAGGAATAAAGAAACAAAAAACGAAATCGGCAAAAGGATATAAAATGTAGACCGAAAAAGATCCGACCAAAAGTTTCCAAATCGGTTTGATTTCGTTGAAACAACGGTACGACTCACAAACGCTAATACAGAAATACCAACACCTGCACTTAAGAAATTTTGTGGAGTAAGTCCTACCATTTGGGAAAAACTACTCAGTTGGCTTTCACCTGAATATGCCTGCCAATTGGTATTTGTAATGAATGAGATTGTTGTATTCAGTGCTAGATCCCAATTCATTGCCGGAAGATGCAAAGGATTCATTGGCAAAAGATTTTGAAATTTTAAAATCAAAAACAAAATGACTGCCCCAAGGAAATGGAAAATGATGAGGCTATTCAAATATTGTTTTGGCGTTTGCGTGGGTGGTGCACCAGAAAACAAAAACTGGAACAGCTTCTTTTCCAGAGGCAAAGATTTAGCATTCAATACAAATGCCATATAGTATCCGACAAAGGGTGAAACTAAAATGAGTAACCCTAAATAGAATGGAAAATAAAGTAATTCAACCATAGAGAAATTCTCTCATGATTACTACTACAAGTAAATACCTCCCCACTTAAGGAGAAGGGAAATCACATTAAGAAAAGATTAAGACTCGTTTCCCTGATTTTGCGAAAAATACACCACAACAGCCCAAATCAATACAAGAAACAAAAAGAAAAGAAGTGAATACACTCCCTTGACAAACATCTCTGAATCCATCGACCCACGCCAAACAAGGTAAATAGAGTCTTTAGAAAAAGGGAGATCTTCCAAATCCCAAAGAGGCTCTAACAAAAGAACTCCTCCTGAAAACAAACTGGAAAGATGGCATTTACTATTATCTTTCGAATAACATATAGCATATAACGAAGGTTTTACGTATTTACCTGAGATGGAACGAATCTCTTTGTATTGAAAACGGATGACAGGCCCATACACAGATCCTCCGGACCTTTTCCGAACGAGAAGCGGAGAACGAAACTCACCAGCACTTGCATCATCCAAATAAAAATCGCGGAGGAATAAATAACGATACCCCAGGTAATGAGAAACTTCCTCTGGAAGAACATCCATCTTTGCTGTGATTCCCAAACTGTAACCAATCGAATCACCTAAAAATAAAATGGAATTTCCTCCTGCGAGTAAGGATAAAAAAACAGCAAGTAGGATCTTCAAACCAGTTTTTTTAGAAAGTAAAATTCCAAGAAACAAAACAGGCAAAAAAAGAATAATGATGGCCCAAACAGAAACGGAAAGAGGCAGATAAGCACCAAAAGGAAGTAAAAACAAACCAAACCCAAGGATAAAGGAAAACCCAATCCAAAAAACAAAATGGAAGGAGGCCGGCTCTTCATTTGGTTCTCGTTTTCTTCTGTTTTGATTTTCGACAAAACCAACAAACATTCGTTACTCCTTTACTTCAAATGAACTTCGAATGGTTTGCCAATAGAGTTCTGCGATCTCCTTTTCTCTTTTAGGATAAGACAAGGATAAAAAGTAACCTCTAGGTGCGTTATAAAGATAATACTCTTTCATTTCCATTGCAACTGAATTTCCAATTTCATCTACCTCTGTCCATTCGCTCAAATATTCGGATTTGGACTCTGTCCTTTTGAATCCCAACTTACGAATGAGAGCCGGTGATAAGGAACGCATAGAATCCCAAAACCGAAAATAATTTTTATTGTCCCAGAGTGGCCGAGATTTATCAAAACTAGAACCTACGGACAAAATGATCTTCGGTAGATTTTTTTTCTTTTTTCCAGATGTTTGCAGCTTTAAGGCTTCATCCCATTCTGTTTGGCCCTCCGGTAAATAATTGGAAAGAAACTGAACAAAACGTACCACCCGATAAATCGAATCTCTGTTTTCACCATAAATTCCCAAACGATTTCCATACAAACCTTCATAACGAAGATTTGAGGAAATTCGAATTCGATACCGAAAGGATTCTGATTCTAAAACCAAATGATCTTGCGGTTTTACAACTCCCACATAACAACCATAAGGATCACTGACTAAATCCAATGGGATGGTTTGGTCTGACCATTCATTGGCTGCACGATTCGTAATTTCATTGGAACGAACAAGCCAGTTTGGAAAAAATCCTGGTTCTTTTTCCCTTTGCAATCGGTAACAAAGATGGATGCCTTTTCCGAGGAAAACTACATCCTTCTCCTTACGAACATCATACAATGCTTCCAATTCTTTGGCGGCAATGTCTGCATCCGTAATGACAGGAAATTCTTTGATGTAATCATCATCGATGAGAAACCGCATAAGGCCTTTGGGCGAAACCAAATAATTTCGGCCAAAGGAATCTTTTTTTTTCACAGTGGACTGTTTGTTTTTATGTTCGGAAAGGAAACGGTGAAAACTCCGACTCTCCTCTTCTTCTGCATCCGAAATCCAAGGTTTTTGTAATAAGGGATCCACAATGATGTTTGGATTTGTTTGGGAAGGCAAAGATAAACCTGGAACAAAAAAGAATAAAACCAAAGATCCTAATTTTAGGGAAAATTTAGAAAATAGAAGAGAGTATTTCTCCCCTATCATGTTTATACCTGAAATTTAGATTGGATGAAGTTTAAGGCCATAGTAAAGATTTTAGAAAAATCTCGTTTATGGTTTTCGTCAGACACTCTTGATAAAATTCCTTTTAAGAGAGTTTGCACTTGGGTATAATTGGGAACTTCATAAAAAGATTTTTGGATATGTGGCCAAGCCATCTTTACCATTTGCATAAATTCAGGACTTCCTTTTTTGAACTCTTGAATCATACGATCTAATGTAAGTTTGACGATTTGAAAGTTTTTGAGTTTTTTAACAATCCCAACCAATACTTCCCGGCTCAATTCAGATTTAGAACTCATCATTTGAAAAAGAGAATTCCAATCCACAACTTCATTTTTTTGTTCTTTTAAAACTTGGGTGCGTAAAGACACAACTGCCTTTTCAAATTCAGAAAGACCACGTAACCAGTTTTGGTAACCCACTTGGTCAGCTTTGGTTTGGTATCCAGTGATAGTTTGCACAAGATCCATAAACTCTTTGACACTAAAAGATTCTAACTTAGCTAAATTGGGATCAATGACTGCGACTGGTTCTTCTTCAAAATCAACTTCGATGTCTTGTGAAAAATCATCGGAATCATCCGCACTAGACCCTGAACTTTGCGTAGACCTGGAATCTGAATCATCAAATTCTAAATCTTCAATTTCATATTCATCGGAATTAGATTGGTTGTTAGTTGGTGTTGTTTCAACGACTGGATTGTCTTTGGGATCCGGGCCAATTTTGATGTCTAAGGTCTCACCTGTGAGAATATCCCCAAAAGTTTCTACAATTTCCAAAAGAATGGATTTGTCTTTTTCAGGGATGAGGGTTTGTTTTTTGACAACTGGTGTCGGTGGTGCGTTGGCAATGGCCAAAGCGTCTGTTAGGGAAACTGGCTCTTTTTCTGATTCCGCACTGGCCGGCATAGAAAGAGCGGCCTTTGCTGATTCAGCCATCAAACCTTTTGGTTCAATGATCTCTCCCGTCAGTGGATTTTCGAGAACTGTTAAAATTCCTTTTTGGGCAAAAACAAAATCTTTAGGATGAGTGACTTGCAAGCTTTCTACAATTTCTTCGGCAATGGAGGCAAAACTAGGAGCCGGGGCATTTGCTAGTTTTTCCAACTCTTGGGCTTTTAGTTTATCCTGTACTTTATTCAGGACTTCGATAAAATTAGAATTTAAATATGTTGAAACTTCGTTTTGAGGAACACCTAACATCGTCGCAAACTGCGGGAGGTGTTCAAAAAAATGGTCGGTTTTTTTGATATTACCCGTCATGTAGGATTTGATTTGTTTTGCGACCTCTTCCACTTTTGCCGGATCCATTTTACGAGCTTTTAGAAGTTTTTTGAAAATATCAATATGGGCGTGAAAATAGGATAAGAACTCCCCATAAGCGGTGAATTCATATTCTCCGTGCGCTTTTTTTTCTAAAACCTTTTTAGAACCGTCTGACATAATAGAATCTCATCCAATGCATAGGAAAAGTCACAAGGGTCAAGATTTTTACGAACCGATTGACGAAATGCAGGGAGAACGGAGTTTAGGAATATGAATCGTTTGTTCGTCTTGTTTGTGTTGTGTTTTGTCATGATCTTCTCTACATCCTGCGAAAAGAGAGAAGACAATACTGTAAGAAATAATCTTTTAACTTTCCTGGCGACATGTACGGGAGGAAGTTTAGAAGCTTGTAATGCTGGTTGTGCAGGAAAATACCCTGACGTGACTGGTGATAATTATCCAGCTGCTTCTGCTTGTTTTACCGCTTGTTCTACGAATTGTAACTTATCTACCACCCTTCTCCTACTTTCCAACAAGTAAGAGAGGATTTTTCTTTAAGTTCCATATACAAGGAAACTGGCAGCAACAATACCTGCCGTTTCCGTTCTAAGGACTCCCCCGGGAAGGGTTAACCTTGGAATTCTGTTTTCTTCCATCCAGTTTTCCTCATCTAAATGAAAACCACCTTCCGGACCAATCACAGGGATTTTTCCAATCAAATGATTGGCTGAAAATATTTCTGACTTATGAGGATGAAAAACCACCAAACTATCTTTATGCGACTTCATCCACTCTCCCGCAGGTTCAATGGAAAGTTTGAGTAACTCTGTTTGTTTGGACTGCGCGGCTGCTTCCTTTACAATCTTTTCCGCTCGTTCCAAATTGAATTCTTTGCGAATGGAATGCCGAAACACTAAAAAAACAACGGCATTCACTCCAATCTCAGTCACCTTTTGTAAAAAAAAATCGAACCGGTTTCCTTTCGGAAGGGCAATGGCGACGGTTTTCCTTTCTGTTTTTTTAGGAACTTGTGTTTCGTTTAGAAATTTTAATTCTTTGGAATGCGGTGAGAATTGATAATCATAAAGACCACCTTCTCCATCTCGAATTTGAATTATGGTTTCTTCTTTACTAAGTCGTAAGGCACGAAGGTGAGCCATCTCTTCGGGAGAAAGTGTGATTGAAGGTTTGCATAAAAACCCTGTGCGAAAAAGTATCAGACCAGGTTCTAACAAGGATTTAACGGCTTAAGTTATCAACTGCAAAAAGAGAAGCATCAGGATTTACAGATTTATCTACTTCTTGGATTTCCCAAACAGTGATACTACCTGTATTCAAATCTAACATTTCCAAACGAGATGCTTTTTGAATTTCTTCTACCTTTCCAGAAACTTCTTTTACTTTCACAGGTCCGTATTTTAAGTTTAAAGTTTTGAATAAAATCCCATCCCGGTCATGAAAGTCAACGCGGTAAGGTTTTAGATCTTTTTTTCCGACAAGGAGAACTAACTTTTTATAAAAGTAAGGAAGGATGGGTTTGAGAGAAATTCGGTAATACACTTCTCCACCAATTTCCAAATCCCCATTCACAAGAGGGTTGTAATTGGCCTGATAGGAATATCCGGATAAATCTACGTAAAAAAATCCGGTTCCCATAAGGGCTTCATACTTTTCGTCATCTGTTTTTCGGAACAACTTAGCACTGAGAACATTGAAGAAAAATACATTTTCCCCTTCGTCCTTAGTGAGAAGTTTGGATTCTAATCCCCGCCCCTTTCTATCAAATAGAAGGAGAGCATCTTCCCCATTAAAAAACCGGTTGATTCTCCAAGTTTCCGAAGTTCCGTTTCTGCGAATGAGGACGTAAGTTCCTTTCACAAGGCCTTTTCCGAAGTCCATTTCACGGTCTAACCTTGCCAAAAGTTCCTGCGCCGACAAACTAGTATCAGGCGCACCTTGCGCATCTATCGAACCAAAACTAAAAAAGAATAATAGAACCCAAATTTTTCGCATGTATGATTGTTATTCCGCTCTCATCGATGGTTTTGTATAGGAATACAATCCGTGAACACTACCTTGTGCTTGGGCAGACTCTGTCCTTCTTTCAAAACGTAGTTTTCCTTCTCTGAGTGCTTTATGAAGGTCAGGAATATTTTTGAATCCCATGTCTTGAAAACTTTGTCTGAGCCCTTGGACGAGATAAGGAATGAGATTGAGAACAGATCCTTTATCCACAACGTATCCTGAGACACCTTGTGCAACTTTGATCTTTTGGGATTCCGAGAAATACCGTTTGTCCCCACCCTTACTCATCGCTTCTAAACTTGCCATACCTCGGTATTTCTTTAGACGAATTCCATTTTCATAAAAATACTCGCCAGGAGCTTCTTTTGTTCCTGCAAACATAGAACCCATCATACACATGGATGCACCAATTGCGAGAGCATTGGCAATGTCACCAATATTGGAAATTCCACCATCAGCAATCACGGGAACTCCATGTGCTTGTGCATACTCAGCAGTTTTAAAAACGGCTGTGGCTTGTGCTCTACCCACGGCCATAGTATCTTGTGTGATACAAATAGAACCAGGACCCATTCCAATTCTAAGACCATCGGCACCGGCAGCGATTAAGTTTGCTGCTTGCGCTTTTGTTACCACGTTTCCACCAATCACATCTATGTTTGGAAAATTGGATTTGATCCATTGGATCATCTCCATTTGGTAACTAGAGTTTCCTTGAGCCGAATCGATGATGATTGCATCCACTCCCACTCCCGCAAGAGCGGCCATACGATCACGAGACTCAGGCAAAGTAGATAGTGCTGCCCCAACTCGTAATCTTTTTTGGTCATCCTTAGAAGACTGAGGAAATTCTTTATTTTTTTTCAGGTCACTACGGCAGATAAGGGCTACAAGTTTTCCTTGTTTGTCAACGATTGGCAATTTTCCTTTTTTACTTGTACGAAGGATGTTATTTGCTTCTTGTAAACTAATTCCAACATTTGCTGTGATGAGTTCTGTTGTCATCACCTTGCCAAGTTTGATATCACGATCTCTTTCAAAATCTACATCTCTGTTGGTCACAATACCAACTAACTTTGTACTGGCAGTTCCATCTTCTGTGATAGGAATCCCACTAAACCCATACTTTTCTTTTACGGCGTCCAAATCAGCTAGTTTATGTTCTGGAGAAAGTAAGATCGGATCTTTAATAAATCCATTTTCATATCGTTTTACTTTGCGAACAAGATCCACTTGTTCATCGATGCTATTGTTATAATGGATGATTCCAATTCCACCCATTAGCGCTTGTGCAATCGCCATTTCTGACTCAGTGACTGTGTCCATAGGAGAACTCATCAGTGGTCTTTTGAGAGAAATATTTTTGGAAAGTTTGGTTTCTAGTTCCACATCACTTGGGTTGAAGTCTATATAACCGGGTAGAACTAAAAAGTCCCGATACGTGAGTCCCATGTTGACCGAGAAGAGCTCTTGTCCGCTGACTCCATCGAGAAGCTCAGATCCAGGTAGGGGTTGATTTGACATAATTATCCTTCCTTTTTCTACTTTAGGCAAGAAAACTCTCCGTGCAAGAGAATTTCAGGAGAAATTCGTCCGATAATAGTGAGTACACAACCTTTTATGGATACACTAGAAAGAAGTAAGCGATCTTTGGATGTTTTTTCCGACACCGAAAAAAAACTCCATGTTTTGACGAAATTTTTATTAAACCAGGAATTAAGCCTAAAGGACAATATTCATTCTGGAGAGAGTTGTTTTTTAAAAAAAGTTTCAGCCGACGGGAACAAAGTACTAGTCAGCGTACGTCCAACCATGTCCCTCTCCGTGGGCCAAAAAATCACCCTATATAAAATTCTAGGAAGATACCTTCATTTAGAATGCACCGTCGAACAAGAAAAGGCGGAATCTCAATACGTTTTACATTTAGATAAAATTGCCATTGCCAAAAAAGATAGAGAAAGTTCAAGAATTCCCGTTCCCCCAGGGTCTGCTTGGATCACAAACGTAGTTTCCAGTAAGGCAAAAATTGAAACCGATATGTTTCACGTTCCAACGGCCGTAAAAGTCAACTTTCAAGACTACGAAAACAAATTAAAAAACTCGGTTGATTTTATCAAAATTTCGACTTTTAACTCGAGTGAAGATTCTGAAATCATCCTCCAAATCAAAAAAACCAAAAAAGGTCTACTTTTAGAGGATGCAACCGACAGGAAATGTTACGAAGAGTCACCTAACGAAGATTTTTTGGTGTTTTCTGAGGAAATTGACTTAGACATCAATAAAGAAATCAATAATAGACGAAACCAAAAGATCAAATCAGAACTCATCCTCCCCATTTTATATTTAACCGATGAAGAAGATTCCATCCCCATTGGTTACATCCAAATGCAAAGTAAAACAGAAACCTTTGATTTACTAAAAGCAATGGAAATGAAAACAGTATGTTTTGAAATGGTGGATCGGATTCGTCATTCCAATATGATCAAATCGGATGGAAAATTTCCGGTGATTGATATTTCGGAAGGTGGACTCAAAGTGATTGTGGACCATCCAGATCTCATCCAAAGTTTACCAAAACTTTCTGGTTTTCAATTTGATATTTTTTTCAAAATGCAATCGCCTCTAACGGCTTTTGGAACCATAAAAACCATTACCAAAAACGAAGAAGGCCACCTAACAGTTGGCCTTGCGATTGCAGGCCACTCATCACGATCTGGTGAGAAAAAAAGATTTTTAGAAAACGTAGAATTTTTCCGTAAACAAACGCAGAAAACTTAATTTAAAGTTCTCCGTAACCTAAAACTTCGAAAGACCATCTTTCTTCCAAAACTCTAGCTGAAAAAGTTATGGATTCTGGATCCATTTCCTCTTTTAAAAATTCAAAATCGGAACTGTCTATCTCGTTCCCTTCGATTAAGTAAAAACCTTCTTTGGATGGATCTAAGTTTTTTATGTTTTTATTTTTAATTTTTTCATAGACCAAAAAGGAAGTAGAATCAATATTTTTATCTCTCCACTTCTTTAGTTCTTCCTGATTTTCCTCGATGACAAAAACCAATCGGTGTTGCAGGTTTTCTCCCCTATGTGCCAGTGTACGAGATAAATACGAATTTCTTTTGGACTCTAGTTGTGTTACTAACTTTGTAATTTCACCCGATTTTGGAACATTCCCAAGTTGGATCACAAAATCAATTGTACAAAATGGTTCTGCGGTAATCCGATCTTCGATGAGTGATTGGATCCTTCCAATATCCAAAGATAAATTTTCTGTATGGAACCAAACACTGTGATGGCGACTTCCCATCCATTCAGACAAACCCTTTTCTAAATTAGAAACCAAACCTTGAGAATTGAAAATTTTGAATTCTTTTAGATCCACATCAATCCGATCATTTTTTGTTTGGACTGGATCACATAAAAATGGTCTTGGAAATTCATCCAAACGTCTTTCGAGTAAGTCCTCTGCAAAATACAAAGATTCTGTTAGATCGCGAGGACTAAAGGTAGGAGTTTTTATGATTCGATAAGGTGGAGTTGGCATAAAGAGGAGACCTTCTTTTTCGGCATCCCGACGCATTGCTGTTCCCGGTAAAACAGACAAAGGAAAGGCCTGCACCCATTCACCAAGGCCATGTTCCAAAAAGAAATGGATCCCTCTTTCGACATCATCTGGTTTGTCTCCAGGTAGGCCGATGATGAGATCCAGTAAAAGTTCCATTCCTTCACCCGCAAGCATCTTTGCCACTTCTGCCACTTTATGAGGGCTACCATACCGTTTGACACGTTTCAAAGTTTCTTCGTTTACCGATTGGAGTCCTAACTCCACACGAGTGAACCCCGCCTTACGGAGTTTAGTTGCAAGTTTTGGAGTCACACCTTCCGAACGAAGTTCGGCAAACATGGACATACGACCATCGGAGTTCACTTCCGCAATGGCATCCAAAAAATTTTCAAATCCAGGCCGGTGGTTGAAAGTAGGATCTAAAAATACAAGTTCTCTAGCTCCCTTCTCTTTTAAATCCGTGATGAGTTTGATGGTTTCTGGAATGTCTAAGGTTCTAAGATTTTGCGACGATTTTGGATAAAAACAATAAGTACATTGAGACTTACAACCGCGAACCGTTTCCAAATAAGTAGATCTTTTTGGATCCACTAACAGATGGCCGGTTGTGTATGGTGAGGGAAAGTCTGTCAGAGGAAAGTCGGCAGCAATTGGTTTTCCAAATGCACTCAGTCCCCCTTCTTTTTTTCGGTACGCTACATTGTCTAAACCTTCCAAGGAAGATTTGGATAATACAGTCCGCATAAGATTTCGAAAACTATGTTCTGCCTCACCTGAGACCGCAATATCATAACCCTCTTCCCCTAAAACATAAGGGTTGTCTTCATTGACCTCGGGCCCTCCAATCAGAATGGTTGTATCGGGATTTCTTTTTTTGACTTCCCTTGCGAGGTAAAGGCTACGTTCTGTATTCCATAAATAAAGAGAGAGCCCTAAAAATTCAGCACCTTCTTTTGTTATTTTGTCCACAAGTTCCTTGTCACCTAAAGAATCGGTATCTTCCGGTGAAATCACATAGGGACGAATTCCTTTGACAGGATCTTCTTTTGATTCCAGACAACTTGCTAAACTAGCAGCTGCTAAAGGAACATTTCCTGTGGCTGCATAGTAAGAAGGAGGAGGAACTGGTAATTGCAAAAATTGTATTTTTGCCATAGCTCCTGCCAGTATCTACCCAGAGAGGGTTTTTCGCAAAACCTTTCAGGATCTGGAAACCACTACATCGATAAATAAAATCAAATTTTCAGATAAGTTTCTAGCAAATGTCCGTAACATCATCCGTTCTGAGATGTCGTGGTACATTTGAGATAAGGTCCATGCATCTCGGCTGGTTTTGGATTTATGCAAATGTTCAAAAAAATAAGGCCGAAAGGACCAGTTTTTGCCAAGAAAGGAATAGTCGGGAGCCATTGTCCCAGTTCCTGAATGGTCACGAGAGTAATTGGGGGAAACCTGAAACCCAAGTGGATTTGTGATGTACATGCGGAAGAAATTTCCGTCTCCAAACACATTGGTTTCAAATCCTCCCTTCCATTCCCAGATCCCATTTTCTTCGGTAAATCCCATCATAATTTCGGAAAGTTTATCTTTCCAAACGTTTTCCCATTCGATTTGCCGATTCATTTCTCCTTGTTTGCGTGCATGAAAGTACTCGAGCGATGATTGCATTTCCATTCGGTAATCAAAACGTTTGGCAAATTCAGTTTGGGGTTTGGCAAAATAAAAACCTTGGATGTATCTTGCTCCGTAATTTAGAGCATTGTAAAGTTCGTCTTCCGATTCAATTCCTTCAAATAACAAACTACTTCCTAAAGACTCACCAAGTTTAGAAAGGTTGAGTAATATTTCTTTGAAGTTCCTGGAGAATGTTGACCTGCGTAACATTTGTAAGTCGACTTTGATAATTTCTGGATGGAATAATCCGATTCGATCTAAATTACTCGCCTCAGATCCCGCATCATCCACAGCAATCGAAAATCCCTCTTGCCGGTATAGATTCAAAACAGGTCGGAGTAATTCTAAATTATGCGGAAACCTTTCTTCTGTAATTTCGATCACAATCCTTTCAGGATCTACACCCACTTCTCTCACCATTTGGATGGTTTGGGGAAGTGCCGTTTCCAATTGTAAGAGAGCATGGTACATTACGTTTGGGGAAATGTTTAAAAATAACTTGGTTTCCGCAGGAGCTTCGTCAGCGAATCTTTGTATGGCGGCAAAACGAATCTCTTCATCCACTTTTTTTTTCAGGAAAAATATTTCATCATACCCAAAAGTCTGGGATAAAAAGAAATCTCCAAGACTTAACAATCCTTCCGGTGTGGAAAGTCGTCCGAGTAGTTCATAACCGTAAATGCCTGTGGATTCGGACGAGAGGATGGGTTGGAAAACAGGAACTAGGGTTCCCCCGGATAACCAATCTTTCCATTCTCGTAAAAACTTATGGCTTTCTCTTTCTGTAATCATAGACCGATGCTACTTTATAATGCAAGATCGGTACCAGTAAGCATTGTAGGGAATTTTACTGCATTTCGCTCAAAGATTAGGCATACAAGAACGCTATGCCAAAAAGGGAGTGATTGGCTGCTTACAGAATAAGCAAAATGGCATAAAAAAACCACCCAAGTTACCTTAGGTGGTTTTAAAGTTTTTTCGAGTAGAAATTATTTAATGTCTCTAGCTCTTGTTTTGAATGAATCATCCAATTTTGGTTTTTTAGAAGGTTTTGGTTCTTCCACCACTGGCGTTTGTTTAACTTCTTCAGAGGCACAGTTAATCATAAATACAGCCAAAAAAGCAATGATCAGCATAGACGAAATTTTTTTCATGTTTTTGCTCCTTAGACTAAATTGTCGAGTTTAGTAAATAAGTCGAGGAAAAAACGCCCTTTCTTAAAATGGAGGGGATATGCCTCAAAATAATCAGTTCTTTGTCTTTGAAGGGATCGATGGTTCCGGGAAAACCACAGTCTCTCGTTTGGTTTCCGAAGCACTCTTAAAAAAATCCTTCCCCAACCTCTGGCATAGGGAACCAACGGACAGTGTGTACGGTAAAAAAATCAGAGAATTCTTGGAAGGGAAAATCAAACTAAACAAAGAAGAACAAATTGATATCTTTATAAAGGATCGTGAGGTTTCTGTAAACGAAGTCATCTTACCAACGTTAAAGAATGGTAAATCAATTGTACAAGATAGATATTATTTTTCCACAGCTGCTTACCAAGGCCGGGACGAAGAACATGCTGCTGACATTTTATATAAAAATGAAGACAAAGGATTTCCGGAACCCAATCGAATTTATTTTTTAGACTTATCCCCCGAAGAAGCACATGAAAGAAGAATCGCTCGCAGTGGTGCCAAAGAGGTGTTTGATGTGGATTCAGAACAAACTCGAATCTACCAAAATTATTTGGCAATTTTGCCTGAGTCCACCATCTTTGTGGATGCGACTGCTGAACTAGAAGAAGTGGTGGCTTTTTGTGTAGAGGATATTTTGAAATCACTCGAGGGATAAATTACTATCCCTTCTTTACCATATAAACCATCATATCTCCAATCTCTAACCACTTCACCGCTCGGTCCATAACCCATTTCCGGAGTTTGAAAAAGAAACTGGCTCCGGCTCGAGTTGTCATTCCACTTCCATAAGTAAAGGAAACAGGATTCTTGTAACCGAGAGAAATTAGTAAATTTTTTAATCCTTTGTAGGAATAATAATATAGATGTTCGGGAACATTCAAATACCGCCAAGTAAGGCCTGCTCGTTTAGCAAGGATTCCGTATCGACAAGTAGAAAGGATGAGCACTCCGCCTGGTTTCAAATGGTTTCTGATTTTTGCCAAAGTTTCTTTGGGTTTGTGAAGGTGTTCTATGGTGGCCCAAAGAGTGATGAGATCATACTTGTTTTGAAACTTTGTATCCCAGTCGAGAAAGTTCTCTTGGAAGATATTTAGGTTTAAGGTTTCGCGGGCAAAACGCACGGGACCATCAGCAATTTCAATTCCAAAAGCATCATACCCTCGGTCTTTTTGGTAAGCCACAAAATAACCAGCAGCACAACCAATATCTAGGGAAGAAAGTTTTTCACCTGACGGAACTTCCTTGATTCGGTTCTCTTCCCAAGAAAAAAAATCCAAGTCCTTAAGGTTCAGTTGGAAAACCCGAGAGATTTCTGAACGAAGTTTGTCAGAATAATAATTATCATAACCCCTTTCTGTTCTTTGGGTGAAATAAGAATCATCATAATACTTTTTTACCGCCTGGAAATCTGGCTGGGGATTCACTTGGACAAGGCCACAAGACTCACAGGAGACAATGGAGAAAGATTCCCCGAGAGGGCTATTTTTGGTAAAAATAGGAAGGAAGCGGTTTTGTCCGCAGGTATTACAAGGGATGAGTTCCACAAATTACCTATCGGACAGATTTGGAAAAAACGGAAGTAGTTAGAAAGCGAACGAGGTGGATTAAAAAGGCCAAAACACAAAGCACAAGAATGATGCTTGAGGATGTGGGAAAGTAAATGAGTTCCCCATTTCGTTCGAACCCAACGAGTGAAATTAAAAATCCGGAAATGGTAGCTAGTACAGAAAATAAAGCACAAACCAGGGTTAGCAGTTTTAAAGAACGAATGACGGGAAGCAGTGCAAACACAGGTAAAATCAAATGGGCAATGCTATAAAAGGTTCCCAGCAAATTGACTGCTACAGTCAGAGAAGCCGCTAGAATGATATAAAACAAAAGATCAAAAGGAAGAGGATTTCCCACTTGGATTTTGTATTCGTCCCTATCAAAACTGATGAAGAGGAACCTTCGGAAAAAACTAAGATAAAGGATAAAAAAGAAAACTGCGATATAAATTCCAAAAGAATCGGCTCTTACTTGTGAAGTTAAAATATCTCCAAAAAAAGCTGCCATCAAATGGTTTTGGACATTCCCACCAAGAGCCAACATAAACTGAGATGCCGCGGAGAAAAATACGAACAAAATTCCAAGGATTACTTCTTCTTTCATTCCTGGAAGTTTTCTGACATACAAAAGAGGAAATACCAGAACACAAGAAAACAAAACAGGAAAAATTTCTCCTGGCCACTCCATAAACAAGGATAAGGCGACAGAGAAAGTCACCGCTTGGGATAAGGTCACTCCAAAAAAAGTCATACCTCGGAGTACAATCAAAATTCCAAGAACTGATAAAAGGGCACCGACAAGGCTACCCACTACCATCTGCGGTAAAAACAAAGTCCAACTAGAAAGTATATTAGTCATGATGGTGGCAGTTCGGGGGCCTTTCTCCACTGGTGATATTGTAGAGTTTTCCTTCGTCTATTTCAAAAATTTCATCAAAGCCAAATCCCCAATCATGTTCCAAACTATGAGTGATAAAAAATAGAGACCGGTTTCCTTCTTTTAGGTATTCAGATAAAACCGATTGAAAGAGTTCTCTCGCATTGTGGTCCAATGAATCCATAGGTTCATCCAAAAAAATCAAATTGGCTTTGGTAAGAAGGGAACGAAGGATCAGAACCTTTTGTAGCTGTCCCCCACTACAAAGAGAAATTTGTTTTTTTAAATAGGAACTAACACCCGTTCTCTCGATGAGAACCATATCTTCTTCGGAAAACTTCTTTTTGGGTAAAAAACTAAGCCCTATATTTTTTGGCATTAAAAGTACGTCTTGTACTCTCAAAGGGAAATCCAAGGACATCTTTTTGGCTTGGGGAACATAGGAAGTGGTAATTTGTTTGGAAAACTGAATGGATCCAGAAAGTGGAGGAAGTAAATCGGTTAAGGTTCTAAATAGAGTGGTTTTCCCTGCTCCATTTCCGCCGACAAGGGCATAAGTTTTCCCTGGGTGGATGTGCAAATGAATGTCCGAGACAACAGGAAATTCTTTCCTGTATCCCACACTCAAATGTTCCGTATGGATAAAAGTAGAATGAAGGTTCTTACTATTTGGTTCTGTCGCTTGCATCTCGTATCTTTTGTAACATCAACCTTAGGGTGTCTTCGTAGGTGACAGCCTCTGGTAACCCTCCCACAGAAACAGGCAAAGTGACAACCACGGAACCCGGAACCTTAGAAGATACATACTCAGCATACTTTGGATTGTGATAAGGGCCAATCAAGATAATTTTTATCTTTTCGGCAGTCATATAAGAGATGACCTGATCCATATAACGAACCGAAGGTGGAACCCCGGGACGTTCTTCGATTGTTAAATTTGCGTTGAATTTAAATCTGGATGCCAAATACACAAATTGGTCATGAAAAACAGCCACTTTCAGCCCAAAGTATGGTTCCATTTTTTTCATTTCTTCTTTTGTGAGTTGGATGAGGCGTTTTTTAAAATTATTAAAATTCCCTTCGTAATACTCTCCATTCAAAGGGTCCACACGGGTCAGGGCATTTTTTATATTTTGTGCCATTTGGATGGCGTTGATGGGATCATTCGAATAATGCGGATTTCCATAGATATGCATATCCCCCATGGATCTATCCATCATCACTGTGGGTTCACCAAGAATTTTTACTCCAAAAGAAGTATCACAATACCCCGGTTGGCCTTTTTGGATTTTGATATTTCGCGATTGTTGTTGGAGGTAGGGAATCCAACCAATTTCTAAATCAAGCCCAATCACACAAAGCACATCGGCTTCGCTGAGTTTGACTAAAAAGTCAGGTCTTGTCATCACAAAATGGGGATCATCGGTTCCGCGAATCATTCCGGAAACTTCGGCTCTATCACCTGCAACTTGTTCGGCGATGTATTTGATATCAGGAAGACTTGTGACAAGGGAAACCTTAGCGTTAAGGTTTGTTGTAAAAACAGTCACCGAAAAAAGACTATAAAATAAAATCTTGGATACTTGGTTTGAAAACAATTTTTCTAACATCTCTTTCCTCTTTTGTCTTTAGTAACTATGTGCGGGATGAGAACCAAGAACCGCAACGGTTTGGATATAAAATCGATATTCCCTAGTTTCTTCGCCAGAGGTTCGTGAATAGTCTTGGATGAATCTTCTTTCAACAGAACCTCTAACCTTTCCAAATTCAGAACTATGGAAAGTCATTTGGAAGGATTGGGCTTCAATGGCATTTTTTGCTGGATCTCCATTTTTATCCACTAGAGACTTATCTGTAAAATAATCATACCGAAAACCCACAGACCACAATTGATGAAATTTAAAATCGATAAAAACATATGCACCCCATTGGTCTTTGGTGGGTGATTTGAATTTTTGGAATGTGACTGGGTCTATATTGGATGGAAACACTTCTTGTTGGTACCAGCCCTCTCCCATTAACATAATTTCGCTTAAGTTGGATCTGTTCCAACGAAGTACTGCGTCGGCCCCATACAATAACCTTTGGTTTTTTCTTTCTGTAGTGGGTTCAAACCGAATCCCAGAAAATCCAAACTGGGTTCCCCAATTGTTTCCAAAATAATAAAAATGTTTTAAGTGAGCATATAACAAAGGATTGTTTTTTTGAACACCTGCATCATGGGAATGCCCCCATTTCCTTCCATTGGTAGCACCGAGTACAAGTTCTTGAGTGATCCACTTCCAAGGAAAAAGGATACTAAACTCAGCACCTGTATCAATTGCCGATTCCCAACCGATAAATTTTTCATGAACAATGGGAGTCATGGTAAAGGCACGGTCATGGGCATGGATTTTATTGAGCCTACCCACATCGATAAACATCTGTCCGGCTTTCAGTGATGTATTAAAAGGTAAAAAAGGAAACTGAACCCAAGCCTCATGGACTTCAAAAAAATACTTACCATTTTCACCGTGTGCGGCCCCAATAAAATTGGCACGCATCCACTGGTCAACAGCACCATTAAACCCGAATTCGGCGGTGCGAATGTCGAGTTGGTTATCGATTCTATCTCCCGTTCCTCTGGGTTTGTTTCTGTCCCAGGCTCCGACAATATCAAGTGCCGCATATGCATCCATCATGAGATTCTGTGCGGAACGATTGATTTGTTGGTTGGATTGGACAGGAGATGTGATCCCCCGACTTCCTTCCGTTCCTTTTTCTCTTTTTTCTTGGTCTTGGAGGTCTTTTTCTAAATCCGCTTCCCAATCGGAAACGGGTTCTTTTGATTTAAGAGAAGAGTTCGTATTCTTTTTGTTAGGTTGTTCTTTGTCTTCTAATTCTTTTTCCCATTCCGATGTTTGGGCAAAAAGAATCACGGAAAACAATAACGAGAGGATCACTCCTCCCTTTTTGATTTTAGAAAAACGATGGATTTGTTTCACTTTGTTTTCGATTCAATCAATTCGATTCTATTGAAAGGATCCAGAGGTTCCAATGTTAGCAGAATAGATTGTGATCGATTTTATAGTGGCCTTATTGATCCGCAATCCAATTCTATCTCCTCCGAAATCGGCCGCCACTCCATCTTCCTCAAATTGGTAAGTCCCCCGGTTGGCCGCAGCACAAGAAGATTCCCAACCAAACACATGGGCATTCCCACTCTCTTGGTGGACTTCTAAACATAATATTTTTTCGGCAGATACAGAAGATGACCAAACTCTCGGAGTAGTTAAGGCAGAGTTAGAACCATTGGATGTTAATTTATTCACAGTCGTTGGTGAAATATAAAATCCAGGGCCTGATAAATTCGTAGTGGAAGGAAGGATGGCACTGATACTGGAATCACTTTGGGATAAAACATAAACAATCTCGATACTAGCTTTTTTATCACCGCCAAGACTAGACAAACTGGAAGAGTTTGTATAAACAGTGGAAGTAGATCCGGTGCCGACAAGTCCACCACTGAGAGAAATGGAGGAAGAAGAAAAACCACTCGCTGTAAGTGCTGCGTTGGCATCACCTCGACAAGCGGTGAAATCAATCTTTCTTCCACTCGTAGGTGAAGAAACATCGGAGATTGTACAACCTGCATTCAATAGAAGAGCAAACAGAGCATCATTATTATCTTTTTTATCTTTCTGAAAAAGTTCCGCACAGTTCATCAAAGAAAGAAGGATGGTGGAACATAGGATAAGTTTTACAAATTTCATAAATACCTCTGTGGGACAATCATTTGCAACACTGTTGCAAATGCAACCACGTTTCATTTAAAAAATAAGTTTTCTGCGTTTTTGTAGAGAATTTTTTGTTTGGCCAAATCGCTAATCGGCAAATCCAAAAACCGAGTGATGGGATGGTTTAGGTTGTAAGGAATGTTTGGAAAGTCGGATCCAAAGTAAATTTGGTTTTGGTATGTTTCCAAATAAGAAACTGCAGCGTCCACATCAGCAGCTTTGCCCGTGGCAAGGAAATCCACAAATACCATTGTGGTATCGAGTGCCAAGTTGGGATAAGAATCCAGTAACGAAGCATAGGCGGAAATTTCATTCGCACCCATATGAGCCACAATGATCTTTAAATTAGGATAGGTTTCGAGAAATGGTTTGAAAAATTGGATTCCTGTAAACTCACCTGGAAGTGGCGCAGTTCCTGTATGGATGAGGATAGGAATTTGTTTTTCTTGCAAGTAAAGGAAGGTATCAGCAAGTTCCGGGCGGTTTAAATTGAGTTTGGAGACTTCACAGTGGAGTTTGAAACCTCGGAACCCATACTCTTCCACAGCCTTTTTTACGTAAGCCAGGACTCCCTCCTCCGGATAAAAAGTTCCAAAGGGAACCGCTCCCTTCCAATTTTTGTAATTGGCATAAGTCCAATCATTTAAGGAAGAAGCCATACCAGCTTTATGCGCATAGTTTAATGTAGTAAAGCGTTCGATCCCATTGTGGTGGAGTCTTTCCACTCGTTCCGCTTCTGGCATCCTGTATCCAATGGCCCAGTTTACATTATCAAACCAACGCCAAATGAGTTTCATCACGGTCTCTGGAAAAAAATGAGTATGGATATCGAAGATATAAGGAATTCCTAAATCGCGAATCCGTGTTAAATGGTCTGGAGTTTCTGAATCTATAATGGGAGGAAATGTATCTCCCCTCCAAGAAAACGGAGAAGAGATCCGAATGTCAGGTTTGTTAGAAGATTTTACACCTTCCCCTTCTTCCATAAAACAAGCGAAACAAGGAAGAAGAGGAGAAAAATCTACTGGTTTATGCAGTGACTGGTGTTTTTTTCTTTCCACGAATCTTTGTTAGGTTCGATGCTAAGATAGCCGAACTATCAAGGATGTAAGCATCCGTAATCGATTTACGATAGGATCTTCTTTCAACCTTTGAGCGACCAATACTTCTTTCGAGTAACAAACTATTGTGGAAACGTGCTGCCGATTCTACAACTTCAAAAGCCAACTCTTCCCGAAGTGGAGTTGATTCGATTTCCGCAAATTCAGCCACAACCGTTTCAAATTGTTTGAATAAATCGTTTAGGCCATTGCTTGCAGCAAATGTTGCCATTTCCGATTTTAAGTATTCACGGTAAATTCCTGTCTCCGTCATACCAGAAACAATCCCACCAATACAAGCCACAGTTTGGAGTTGTGTGGTTCCTTCGTAGATATTTGTGATTCTTACATCGCGATAAAGTCGAGCTACATCATAATCTTCTGTATAACCAGAACCACCATGGATTTGCATCGCATCATAAGCCACGAGGTTTGCCATTTCAGTGATATAGTATTTGGAAAGTGGCGTGAATAGTGAGGCAAGTTTTTCCCACTTTTTGAAAGATTCATCTTTTTTGATGTCTTTCTCAGAAAGACCTTTCATCTTTCCTCGTTCTTCTTTCCAACGGTATTGGTCTACTGCGTAACTTGCTTCGTATAAAATACAACGCATCGCAGCCACTTCACGTTCCATTCTTTCCAACATCTTTTTCACAGCTGTGATGTTATTGATAGTTTTTCCAAACTGAACCCTTTCTTCTGCATATTTTTTGCCTTCGAAGTAAGCGGCAGTGGCAATCCCCATCGCTTGTGCTGCAATGTTCAGACGAGCTTGGTTCATCATAGCCATGGAATATTTCACAAGGCCTTTGCCTTCGTCACCAATCAGAATTCCTGGACTGTTTTCAAAAACCACTTCGCAAGTAGGAGAACAGTGAAGTCCCATTTTCTTTTCGATGGAAGCAACAAATACATCTTTAGAGTGAACTAAAAAGAAAGAAAGCCCGCGAGCACCACTAGTAGTCGTTCCAGTTCTTGCGAGTGTGAGGATGATAGAAGGTGCCGATCCAAAACCACAAGCATGTGTGATGAATCGTTTGGTTCCAGTGATCTTCCAAGTTCCGTCTTCACCTTTCACTGCTTTTGTTTGTAAATTAGGAAGATCCGATCCGTAATTAGGTTCCGTGAGTGCCATGGCACCACAAAGTTCCCCAGCTGCCATCTTTGGAACAAATTCGTGAATCATTTCTTCGGTTCCAAATCGTTCCACAGTTTCTGCTAGGTTCATACAACCAAGAGTGATCGCAAGTGACCCATCGCCACGAGAAACACATTCAGATAACATTGATTGTACGACAGATGGCAATCCCAATCCACCGTAATGTCTGTGGATTCCGTATGGAAGGAGTCCGGCCGATTTGATTTTATCCACCACGTCTAACATGGCTTTTGGGAAACCAACTTGGCCGTCTTTGTATTTGAGACCTTCTTCATCCATTTGTTTGGCAATTTGAGAAATATCGTTTCCAGCAATGTCTCCACCTGCTTCTAAGGTAGAACGGTAAAATTCGATGGCGTCTTCATAGTTTCCGGGTGCGAACGCGAGTTCTTCCTTTCCCGATTTTTGGTATTCTGCAAAGTCTTCAAAACCTTGTTCGTATTGGTCTACTACCTCGTTCCAAGGTGTTAGGGAATCAAAATGATCAATTAGGTCATCGTTATCGTTAAAATAGTTATTGGAAATCATACAGTCGGCTCCTTAAGCAGGACTTTCACACTTTCACTCAAAGATCCAAGTGGGGAGAAGAATTACAAATAATTTTCCCATACCAGGGCCTGAACGAAAGGGACAGTTGTTAAGTTAATGGTGTTAGACAAGGATCATTTGATCCGGTTGGCCAAGTCCTGGATGTCCTCAATATGTTCTGCGAGGATTCTGGTATTTTCTGCCACGACCTGGACGTCACGTTCTATACTTTGTGCTGCTCGCATCACTTCCTTGTTTCCGAAGGTTTGGTCTTTGGCGATGGATTCTAATTGAGAGGATAATTCTTTTAGTTCTTTTTGAGATTTCAAAACACGTGTATTTAACTCTTGTAAGTCGATAAACTTTTCATTAAAACTAATTACTTTATTTTGAATTTTACTCATTTCATTTTTTTGGTTCAAAGCCATTCCACTTGCCTCTTTCGCAGATGAATTCCCTTTGAGTAAATCCGATTTAGATTTGAGAATGGTTTTGGAAATGACACTGGCATTTAACGCTGAGTTTTCGGCAAGTTTTGCCACTTCTTGTGCAACAACTGCAAACCCCCGACCATGTTCCCCTGCTCTTGCCGCCTCAATCGAAGCATTGAGAGCAAGTAAATTGGTTTGGTCAGCAATTTCTTTCATAATTTGATTTACATCTTCTACTTTTTGGAAACTGGAACTCACTTCGTTTAATACAAAATTTAAGTTTTCCATAGAGTTTGTTACTAAATTACTCAACTGCGATGATTCGTTAATTTGACCTGAAATTGTATCTATTTCGACTCTTACTGACTTTACAATTCCTTCTAAGGTATGGCTTTCTTCGTTTAAGGTTTCAATCCGTTTGTACTGGTCTTTGACAAAAGAAAAAGAGTTTTCTGTGGATTGTGATATTTTTGTTAGGGAGGCTGAAATTTCTTCAATAGAAGCTGCTTGGTTTTGCACAAGTCCACTCAAATCGTCAGCAAACACTTTCAAGGCGGCAACAGATTGATTTAAATTTTCACCAGTCTCAACCAATGCTTCTTTTTGTTTTTCCATTACTTTTGAATGTTCTTCCGAAGTTTTTTTCCCATCGACGGCTTCATCTCGAATCGAAGTAAGAAGCCCCACCATTTTTGCAATGGCGACGGTAGCCATCACCAGAAAAAAAACTTTTACGATTTCCACTGGCAATGAAATGGAATATGCCATTTTATGTGTATCGTTGCGATCAACAAACTCCATACCGGACATACCTGCAAGGATTAGAGAACCCACTTGTACCACAACAAGCATCCCTCCTAAAACATAAGTTTGGCGGGAAGAAAATAAAAAACCAGAATATAGCAGGATAAAAAAGGAAATGATATAATTGACCCCGTCCTTTAAAGCAGAAGATGCAATATCTAAGTTAATGATACTTTGGCCCCAAGTATTTGAACCAATCAAAATGATATCGACGAAAACAAACCAAAAGGCATAAGGGTTTTTTCGTTTTTTCAATAAAACAAACTGAGTGAGTGCCACCATTCCATAAAAGAAAGTAGTACAAAGCATCATAAGAAGTTGGTTCCTGTGAAGCGAACCGAGACTCCCCAAAATTCCTAAAATAAAAATCACAAGTAAAGTGGTACGGATGGAATTGATGGTTTTTGTGGCTTTTAGGGAATAGAAATCCAGATGCATTTCTTAAGAATTTGAACTTAGTTCATAAAAAGCAAGAATTTCGCACAATTACTGAGAAATCCTGATTAAAATCCTTTCCCAAAGTAAATGCAACAAATTTGCATTTACGCTTGACGGAATTTCGCGGACAAAACAAATGCAACTATATTGCGTTAAGGAAAATCCAATGAAACCAAAAATTCCAGTCACTGTTCTCTCCGGATTTTTAGGAGCGGGCAAAACCACCCTCCTAAACCACATTTTGTCCAACCGCGAAGGCCTTCGAGTGGCAGTCATTGTGAATGATATGAGTGAAGTGAATATTGACGCAAAACTTGTTGCCTCCGGTGGCAGTTTGAGTCGCACCAATGAAAAGTTAGTGGAGATGTCGAATGGTTGTATCTGTTGCACGTTAAGAGAGGATTTGCTTTTGGAAATTACCAAACTTGCGAACGAAGGAAAATTTGATTCCATCCTCATTGAATCCACTGGAATTTCAGAACCCCTTCCCATTGCTGAGACCTTTACTTTTGCCGATGAAAACGGAGTTAGTTTATCGGATCTAGTTAGTCTAGATTCTATGATTACAGTTGTGGATGCTCTTAACTTTTTAAAGGATTTTGAAAGTTTAGATTCTTTAAAAGAACGTAAACTAGGTGCCGGTGAAGAAGATGATCGTGACATTGTGGACTTACTTGTAGACCAAGTGGAATTTAGTGATACGATCATCGTAAACAAAATCAGTTTGTTATCGGATGAAAAAAAGAATCGGCTCCTTACCATTTTACGTTCCTTAAATGCAAATGCAGAAATGATAACCACAGATTATAGCAAAGTCCCTTTATCCAAAGTTTTGAATACAGGTCGATTTGATTTTGATAAGGCCAGTCAGTCCCCCTTATGGCTCAAAGAACTTCGAGGGGAACATGTTCCCGAAACCGAAGAATATGGAATCAAAAGTTTTGTTTACGTGCACAGACGTCCCTTCCATCCGGAACGTTTTTACAAATGGTTAGATTCAGAAAAACCGGGACTCGTTCGTGCCAAAGGATTTGTTTGGCTCGCAACTAAAATGGACTGGGTTCTTCTCTACTCCCAAGCTGGTAATTTATCCTCTTACAAACCCGAAGGGTATTGGTGGGCAAGTATTCCCGACGAAGATATTCCTGACGATCCCGATGTTTTTGAAAATTTACAAACACATTGGTTGGAACCTTGGGGCGATCGTAGACAAGAGATTGTCTTCATTGGTCGGGATATGGATGAGAAAAAAATCAGATCCTCTCTCGACAAATGCCTATTAAGTGAGAAAGAATATAAGGAAGGGCCGGATATTTGGGCAAAGTATGCCGATCCATTTCCCGATTGGGATGCGATGATGGAAAAGTCGGAAAATATTCCATTAGAAGAATCAAATATATGAAAGTATATTTAGGAGACGAGCCGGTAGAACTTACCGGCAAACGACCAAAAAATGGATTTAAGTGGAAAGAAGATTTTCAATTTGCTCCCGTTTTGAATACAAACTCAAAATTTCCAAATCTAAGAATTAGAAAGGGAATTTTTTTGATTTCGACTTTACCAAATGTTAAAAGTTTTGCTTGTTCTACTCAAGTTTTAGAATTAGAGGAAGAGATAATAAAAAGGAAAATCTCTGCTAAAATCATCCATCTTGCGTCAGATGGAATCACCTCTTGGGAAGAAATAAAAAAACTCCATCCTCACCTAAAAGCTCATGGTTATAGCCTTAAAAACTGTAACGAAAAAGAAATTAATACACTTAAAACTATGTTAGGAATTGGCGTTATAGGCTCACATCGACTGGCTCACGGATTATTTGCAATTCAGGATGGGATACTAATTTCGAGTTTAATACCAAAACAACAATATGGAGTTCCCGATATAAAAAAATTTTTAAATCAATTACAAGACAAAAAGAAATTGAGATAAAGATAAGCTCACTGATCCCGTGTCTTCTATCGTATTGATGGAAATTGAAATACAATCAATAGTAATCGCAGACACTAAAACTATTTTCAAAATCGATCATTACCTTTTTGCCCACTCATTCCAATCTTTGGCAGTGCGAAATTTTTCTCCTGTGATCGCTGTGAGTGCGTAATAACTCAACTTACGTTTTTCAGAATCATCTCCATTGGCATAAGTTAACAAAAGAGGAATGGATTTTTTATCTTTTCGTTTGGCAATTTCTTCCATCGCCGGTCTATAGACATCAGCATCTTTGGATTTACTTGCGTCTTCCAAGATGAGGCGAGCCTCTTCTGTGGGAATGAGAGCCACTGTTGAAAGGATTTGTGGAGACATTTTAGGCCGATCGACTAACAGAGTTTTTAGTTTTGGAAGGCTTGTGGGATCCGCGATGGAACCAAGTGCTTCCAAAGCATAAACCATTAGTTTGGCATCCCCTTTGTCTAGAGCTTTGATCAGATCAGGAACTGCTTCTTTGGCACCAAGAATTCCCAGTGCCCATGCAGAACCATAAGGCCCTTCCGGATCTCCAGATAACAAAACTTTCCGAAGAATGGGAACGGAAGCCCTGTCTCCAATCCAACCCAGGGCTTCAGCAAAACTATCCCGCTCGGGAGTGGATGTTTTTTCGAGTAACTCTTCAATACGAAGTCTTCCCTCTTTGTATCTTTGCCGTCCTACAATTTTTGCGGCACTTCCCCAACTTTTCGTTTCCTTTTCGTTTAACAGACCAAAGGCTAACTTTGCCGCTTCTTTGGATGGAATCGAACACAGTACATCAGTTGTATAAAGTTTGGTTTCCGCATCTTCAGAACTTAAAAACCGAAAAACCTTAGGAACCACGGAAGGATTTCCAATTTCAATCAGAGCCATGGAAGCATTTTCTTTTCCTTTGCTATAAGGAAGACCCAGTGCTTTCACAAGAACATCATTTGCATTTTTTGCTTTGATCCTTCCGAGAGCCAAATAAGCAGCAGCAAGAGTGGGAGATTCATCTTGCGTTTTTGTAAGACCGAGTAAATAAGATTCAGAAGCACTTACTTTTAACTTCCCCAGTGCCATCGCATAGGTTTTGTCTTTTTCCCGATCTCTGTTTTTGGATGCCAAACTTAAAATTTGTGAACCAACAGATCCCGCACCAATTTGTACAAGTGCATCCACTGCTTGTAAACGAAGAGTTGGATTTACATCATCTAACAAAGGATAAATTCGATTTCCCACCGAAGGATCTTTCATCCTTGTGAGGGCATCCAAATAAACATCTTTGGGATTATCGGTATCCGACCACATCAAATTGGCAATGGTAGCCGAAGAAGATTTGTCTTTTAAATCCCCGAGGGCAATGGCAGCCCCAGCACGCACCCCCGGTTCCTTATCTGATAGAAGTTTTTTTAATTTGGGGATGGCCGATTTTTCTTCACGACTGCCAAGTTGTATGGCTGCTTGGGATCGAGTGAAGGTATCATTTGCATCGAGTTTTTCCAATAGTTCTTTTGTGGTTGGTTCTTCTGACACAATTTCCTCTACGGAGTTTGTATCCTGCTTCACCGGGACTGGATCACAATTCAAAATAAGAAAAAGGGCTAAAAAAAAGAAAAGAGAACTCAGATTCGTTTGCATGCCAGACAAATGTATCAATTTAAAAATCTGCATACAAGTGATAATTCAAATATAAGGAATGATTTTTTCATTCATCCCTTAAGTTCGCAAACTTTGCTAACTAGTTCAATTACAGTGAAAATAAAAATCGAATCATGCTGGCGCGGTTCAATACATTCAAGGGTAAAATATTTTTTACTTTTTCTTTTGAGACTTCCGGGCTCCCCACCACCCTTGGCACTCGAAGAAAAAATTTGGAAACTGTATTTAAAAAAAAAGAGGACGGTTCGTCCTCTTAGAAATAGATCAGGTAAGTTCAAAATGCGAGAATTATGAATTCGGAACTTGGCTTCTCACTTCACGTAAGGTAGTGAGTTCTGTTTTCCAAAGTTTTAAATCTTTCTCTGCAGAAAGTTTTACATCACCCGATGGGTGTTTGTTTTCGATCCAATACTCAACCATTTGGATTCTTGATTCCAATTCGTTAATTTTAAAATCGAAATAAGCTCTTTGGGTTTTGGCAGAAGGTCTATCAGCCACCTTCGGTTCTTCGCCCGAAGGTTTTTCAGACCATTTTTCTTTTGCAATCGAAGCAGAAAAACTAGCGTCCATTGCTGTAAAAGAATCCAACATTTCCATATGTTGTTTTTCTTCCGCTTCGGTCATACTTGTTTTGATTTCACGAGGAATGTAGAAATTCTTTGGATATTTGGCCGCAAAATCTCTCCATTCTTCTTTGACCTCTTCTTTACGATTTGGTTTTTTTTCCAATGCAAACGGCCATAGAACCTCTGCCTGTGCCAATTCCAATTCTTCTGGATTGGGAGCGTCAGCAAACTCTGGATCGTCAAACAACGACTTGGCGTGACTTTCTGAATTTCCGAAATCGGAATCGGTAACATCTACCTGTTGTTTTGTTTTCTGTGCAGAAAATTTCCAGATCGCAAAAGAAAACAAAACTAGTAGAAATCCACAAACCGAAATGATACCTATAAACCGTTTATTCATTTTTTAACCTCTTAAGTAAAGATAGAAACTACCCAAGAAATTGCCTGACCAAAGATATTCTCTGTTAGGAATTTTTTTAAGTCTACAGGGTTTCTATTGAGGGAATCGTAATACCAAGCAGTGTATTCACTCACTTGTGGGATTGAATATCCATAACGAGTGTTAATTGCTTTGATCAACTCATTTGCAAACAAAGAGTGACCATACATATTCGGGTGAACACCATCTAATCCAAACACACCTGGTTGATTAGGAAGTGGCCAATTGGCACGAGCATTTCCAGGAGACCAACCATCCGCACTACGAATCGGTCTTCCATTTTCTTTTAAATCATCAAAAATCACTTTTAAGTCAGCAACCGCAAATCGCATAGTCGCAGCTTGTGCTTTGATTTCATTGTTTAACATAGTAAGGAAAGTGGAAATGGAAGCGATTTCATTGGCATCCAATACTTGGTTAGGATCCGATACAGAATTTCTAAAAAATGCTTTTAAACCTGTGTAGTTCGCACGACCATTTGGATCTTTGTAATTTTCTAAGAAAGCAATTGATGTTACATTAGGAACGGTAAAAAGAACTCCACCTTGCAAACTTCCCATAGCAGACATTCTACGGAAAAATTCACGGATGTCTCTTTTGAATCTGGTTTCATCCAAACAATCAGTGGATGTATGTAATGCAGTACAAAGTACGTGGTTCGCACCAGCCGATCCAAAAAGGAAAGTTGGTTTTACTTTTTCCATCACCTGGGTTTGTGTTCCCGCGTCTCGAAGTCCAAAACGGTGGAACTTATCTGGTTCTTGGCAATCAGCGACGGTCACCCAACGGTATGTGTACCAATACCATTTTTCCCAATACCATTCTTTTTCTTGTTTGGTGGCAGTGATGTCTTCGCATTTACCGGAAGTTTTGAGTAGGCTAGTATACTCAGCTCCAGTGATCCCTGCGTGTGTAGGCAAAGACACTGTGGATGCATTTCCACCGATGATACTTTCCGCGATACAGAAAATACCGCAGTTCCATTTGAGTACATCTTCTAAATTTACATAAGGCCCTTTGAGGACGTTATAAGAAACAGAAGCTCCCGCTTGTTTGCTGACAAGAACAGGATAAGCCCAATCTTGTGTTTTTTTCTCTACCGTAACCCCAAAGAATCCTTGGCTGAGGGAATCTCCCACGACCCCTACTCTTTGGAACATCTGGCTTTGGCTTTGTGCAGAAAGTGATCCTGCGAAAACCAGTGACAATACCAGTCCTTTTGCTATCTTTACGTTCATATTTCCTCCCAATCGGAACATTTTTAACATATTTTATACAATTGCCACAATTTCATGACTTTTTGAACGAGTGTCAAATAATTTATTTCCGAACCGTTGAGATTTTTTGAACAAAGTTCACGATTTTTCAAAATCTCCGCCCTGATAAAAATCAATCAGATACAAAATAAATCATATTGCCGGTGCAGAGAACGTTATGAACTTTGTTTAATTGATAACGAGATTTATTCTCATTATCATCAAAGAGGGAACTCATATGAACACAAAACGAACTCTGATGCTCGTACTTTCACTTGGTCTTGTACTAAATGATTGTACGCCAGAAACAAAAAACACAGAGACAAATATGCTCGCAGCTTTAGCCCTTGCGGCAAATGCACCGAGCCAAGCAGCTTTTTTGGAAACCTATTCCCAGATCGCTTTTCAAAATTACAGCGATGCCTACACAGATGTGGTCGCTCTAAGACAGAAAGTATCTGCATTTACAGCGAAGGCTTCCCCTACCCTCGCCGAGCTAAACGAAATCAAAACCTATTGGAGGAAAGCTCGCCGCAGTTATCTCCAAACAGAAATCTTTCGATTTAGCCAAGGTCCAATTGATAATCCCGCACTCACTGGTGGAGTAGAACTAGAACCACTGATGAACGCATGGCCACTCGATGAAGGATACATTGATACAGTTGTCCTGGCAGGAACAATCACAAAACAAGGATTAATTGATGCGAATGAAGGTGATTGTGCCACTGGAACCTGCCCCGATGGAGATTCTGCAAAAAATATTTCTGTAGGTTGGCATGCCATTGAATATCTGTTATGGGGAGCTGATGCACCAAATAACTTCACACCAGGAAACACCATTACCCAATCCAATTTTACGACAGCAAATGGATCAGGGAATGCACAGGCCAAACGATCGGCTTATCTTTTGTATTCTACTGAGATTTTGGAAAACCACCTCCTTCAATTAAAAAATGCATGGGATCCAACTTCCTCTACTTCCTATGTTTCGAAATTTAAATCTACTTCCACTTCTTTTGAAAATATCCTACGTGGAATTGCAAGATTTTCAGGTGGAGAATGGGGCGGCGAAAGGATGACCGGAGTCTTTGGTGGAGAACAAGAAGAAGAACATTCTTGTTTTTCAGACAATACAAAAGCTGACTTTTATTATGACGCCAAGGGACTCGATAATCTTTTTAATGGAACTTACACAGGTTCTCAAACCATTAATGGTTACGGCTTAAAAAATCTACTTGGTAATGAATCCAGTTATATCAAAGAAAGAATCGCGACAGCAGAATTATTTTGTCTAAATGAATTCACTGAAGATGTTTCCCTAAACCAAACGTGTAATAGTTCCATTGTTTCCAGTCGATTCGATCGTATGATTGCAACGGTAAATGTTTCTGGATCCGCAACAGAAAACGCAGATTACAACCTCTTCCGTTACCAAATCCAACCATCTGTACAAGAAATTGCAAAAGCACTCCAAAGGTCTGCCGCTAGTTTTGGTGTTTCCATTGGCGACGATGGACTCGTTCTCCAGTAAATAATAAACAATAAAGCAAAAATATAAAAATGAAAATAAAACACCTTATCCTAATCGTAATTATCGGATTCCTTCTCCAATGCAAAAAAAATGAAGATGAAAAAAACTTAAACACTGCCATCATTCTATCTGCCATTCTTTCATCTACTTCCTGCTCTACGGGAGATTTTTTAAATGATCCCTGTGAACAATACAGTGGTGGTGACACTACCACCTTTGATTCTACGGAATCTGCATTCGATTTAGAAGCCGCCAATGTTGTGGATCCAAGACGATCTATCGATTTCCAAGATGGAAATGCAAACTTCAATCGAACTTGGCTACCTACTGGAAATTCTTCTGTAGCAGGACTTGGACCTGTCTTTAACAACCGTTCCTGCCAAGGTTGCCATGTCAAAGATGGAAGAGGTAGACCTCCTGCCGATGGGACAAGTCTTTCTTCTATGCTCATTCGTTTGAGTGTTTCTGGATCCAATCCTACAACAGGTGGCCCCCTTCCCATGACAAACTTCGGAACCCAATTGAATACAGAAGGGATTTTAGAATTTGGAACAGGAACTCAAATTCCTAAAGAAGGAACAGTTACCATTACGTATACGGAGGAACCAGGAAATTTTCCCGATGGAGAATCATATTCCCTGCGGAAACCAAGTTATACGATCACTTGGAATGTGGGAGGCGGCGCGACTCAAATCAATGTCGCCAATCCTGGCCAAGCCTATCATCCAACAAACAATCCTTCAGGAACTTATTTCATTTCACCAAGAACAGCACCAATGCTCCCAGGGCTTGGACTTTTGGAAGCCATTCCTGAATCCACCGTTCGTTCTTTTGTCGATGCCAATGATTCCAATGGAGATGGAATTTCAGGAAGGGCAAACTTGGTTTGGGATACAACACAAGCAAAATCATTTCTCGGACGGTTTGGATGGAAAGCAAACCAACCCAACCTAACACATCAAAACGCAAGTGCTTTTCTTGGTGACATTGGTCTTACAACACCTGTTTTTCCCAGCGAAAACTGTGCCACTGGACAAACAGTCTGCGCAGCAAGTCCATCTGGTAATGGAACAAGCCCCGAAATCTCTAACGAACGTTTGTCGAGAGTTACGTTTTATACAAGTCTTGTGAGTGTTCCCGGTAGACGTGGTTGGAGATCAGAGGATGTGAAAAAAGGAAAAGAACTATTCATTCAAATTGGATGTTCCTCTTGCCATATCCCGAGATTAAAAACGGGAGATCATTCCATTGCAGAAATTTCCAACCAAGAAATACGACCTTATACAGATCTACTTCTCCACGATATGGGAGATGCTTTGAGTGATAATCGTTCTGATTTTTTAGCATCAGGGAATGAGTGGAGGACCACTCCACTTTGGGGACTTGGCCTCATTGAACGAGTGAATGGTCATGAACTTTTGATGCATGATGGAAGAGCTCGGGGAATTCAAGAAGCAATCTTATGGCACGGTGGTGAAGGGGAACAAAGTAAAAACAATTATAAACTTTTACCTAAAGAATCTAGAACAAAGGTCCTCAGTTTTTTAAAATCCCTATGAAACCATTCAATCTTTTATTAAAAATTTTAACCTTTGGATTCTACATTTTGTTATACAACTGTGGAGTGAATTCAGACAAAGCTTCACAAAAAGCACAAATTCTAGGTTTGGTGGATACCTATTTAAAAACTTATAGCACTTCCAGTTTACTCAGTGACGTCACAAACAAACTCATCATTCCTAAATATACAAATTTAGATACAAAAATGTCTGCCTTACAAACGGCCGCTACTACCTATACGACAAACCCTGATGTTACTAATTTAAACTTGGTTAGGAATGCTTGGATTGAAACCGATTTGGCTTATAGAGAAATTGAATGGGCTTATTTTGGTCCGGCTTATATTCCTTATAATGTTTATCTTTACTTGGATAGTTTTTCTAAGTCATTTCCCATTGATCCAACAGCTATCGAATCCAAAATCACTTCCAATTTAGCACCAAATGGTTTACGAGTGGATGGCCTTGATACCGCAGAATATTTACTTTTTAAAGATAACGCCACTACAACCAACACCGCATTTGCTGATACCAACAGAAAAACCTATCTCAATAAACTCATCCAAGATATCAAAACCCAAACAGGTTTACTCCTTTTCCATTGGGACAAATCCAGGGGGTCTTCTTTTTATTATTCTTTTACCAATGCCGGCAAAGGAAGTCGTGATTATCCCAATACAAAAGATGGACTCACCGAGTTAACCAACCAAATGGTGTTTTTCTGTAATACCATTGTTGATATTAAAATTGCAGAACCATCTGGACTCCGAGCCACTAATTTAGGTGTGAAAGATATAAGTAAGGTAGAAACACCGTATGCAAATTTATCCCTTGATTCTTTACTACGAAACTTGCAGGGATTTTCTGATTTGGGAGATGTTGGGTTCTATAAATTCCTTTCACTCCGAAGTGAAACAGTGACACCAAGACTGCAGAGCCAAATCAAAACCACAACTACTGCCGTAACCTTGGTAAAAACGAAATACGGAACCTTTCAAAATGCAATTTTGACGGGTGGAAGTGACGTAGAACTCATGTTAAATGAATTTAAAAAGCTAAGAGTGCTCATCTCTACAGAAGTGATCAGTGCCCTTGGGGGGACCATCGGAGTGAGTTCAAATGATGGCGATTAAAAAAATACACAAGGCCGTTCCTTCTTATTCCTTACATTTCTTTCGCATTGCTTATGGGTTTGCGACTACGATTCTTATCTTTAGATATTTTTATTATGGATGGATTCATTCCTACTTCATCAAACCTACCTTTTTCTTCAAACATTTTGGCTTCGAATGGATTCACCCATTTCCTCCAGTTTTCACCTATCTATTGTTTGTGGTTCTTTTCCTTACGGCTCTTGGGATTTTTTTAGGATACTTTCTCAGATTCAATCTCTTTGTTTTTACCATTGGATTCACATGGTTTCATTTTTCTGATGCCACCATCTATTTGAATCATTATTACCTAATTTCGTTACTTGGTTTTTTATTGTGGTTATCTCCCGTAAGCGAACGAAATCTCCCTCTATGGAAATGGAAGGTTTGGATCCAAACACTGAAACCAATTCCTGAACTTTGGCTTTATGCCTTTCGGCTACAAATGGGACTCATTTATTTTTTTGGAGGAGTTGCTAAACTCCAACCAGATTGGCTACTCGAAGCCCTCCCACTAAAGCTGTGGTTGTACCAATCGGAAGGAAAACTTCCATTCCTCGATCCCATTCTTGGCCTTCCTTTAACTGCTTATGTTTTTTCTTGGATTGGTGTGGTCTTTGATTTAAGTGTTCCATTTTTACTTTGTACAAGAAGATTTCGATTTCCGTCTTGGCTTATTGTATTAATCTTTCACACCTTTACTTCGTTCTTATTTCCAATCGGAATTTTTCCCATTGTTATGAGTTTATCCTCACTAATATTTTTTGAACCTAATTGGCCGATTCTTCTATTAAACAAAGTTTTCAAAAAACAATTCGATCCTTCAGGGGAAATAAATTCTCATACAGATCCAAAACAAAAAATAGTAACTTACCATTTTAGATTCAAAGAATACCTTCTTCTCACCTACCTTATACTACAGATTACGATTCCCTTCCGACATATTTTTTATCCGGGACAAGTGATTTGGACAGAAGAAGCCATTAAGTTTTCGTGGCAGGTGATGGTGGCAGACAAAGTGGGATCTGCAATTTTTTGGATAAACAATCAACCCATTGATCCAAGAGATACACTGACCAACTACCAATATAGAATGATGACCATCCAACCAGAACATATCTTACAGTTTGCAAAGTATTTACAAAAAAAAGAATACGAAAGCTCCGGGAAAAAAAATCTACCTGTGTATGTTCAATCCCATGTTTCAATCAACGGAAAACCAGCAAAACCATTATTTTCACCTAACGAAGATCTAACCAAGATCGAAATTACATTTTTTCCTATGCAAGGACTCATTCGATGATATCTAAATTTGAAAAACTATCATTCTATCTTTTCCTCTCCCTAGTTCTGGACTATCCCATCCTTTCTCAAACGAATACAGAGGATAAAGATTCATTGCCTCAAAAAAAAAGTGAAGGCATTCATGTCATTGGAAATAAAAAAGAAGACTTAAAAAAAATCCCAGGTTCGGCCTACATCATTGATAAAAAATATCTAGAAGAAGCCTCACCTACTGACCCGATGGAAGCACTAAGAAGGTCGCCAGGTGCAAGTGTTCGTTTCCAAGATGCAGCAGGCCTTACACCAAATATTGGTTTTAGGGGTGTAAGCAATGAAGAATCCCGAAAAACTTTAATTTTAGAAGATGGAATACTTACTTCTCTTTCCCCCTATGGACAACCAGAAAGTTATTACTCTCCTTCCATCGAAAGAATGGAAAGGATCGAAATCATCAAAGGGTCTGGTTCCATTTTATTTGGGCCAAATACCATTGGAGGAATTGTAAACTTTGTCACCAAACGACCACCAACCGAATCCACATTTTATACAAAAAATGTCGGTGGAGAAAATGGATATTTATCAACTTATAATTCATATGGCAAAAGTTTTAATTCTAGTTCTTTTGAAGTTTCTTTACTCAGAAAACAAGGGAATGGATTTCGAAATTACCAAAACTTTGATGTCACCGAGGGGAATATCAAATGGATCCAAGATTGGAATGAAAACCATAGCACAACGATTAAGTTAGGTTATCATGTCCAAAATGCTCAGTCCACCTACTTGGGACTTTCACAAGGTTTATTTAGGATGGATCCAAAAATCAATCCGGCTGAGTATGATGAAAAACAATTGAACCGCAGCCAAACGGTGATTTCTCACAATTGGAAACTCGCAGAGGAACATACACTCATCATTCGAGGTTATTTTTCGCAGGCAGAACGGAACTGGGCCAGGCAAGATTTTTTATCTGGTAAATCGTCCTCTGGTGGTTATCTAAACCCACCACAAGATACACTTCGTACGTATTCTCCAGGTATTATTGGAAATCGTCCTGGAGACACAATTTATATGCGTGATTCGTATATAAGCCGTGACCAATCCTTTATGGTGGGTGGTATCGAAACAAAACTAGAATCAAAGTTTTCTACTTTTGGACTCAAACATGAAACAGATTTAGGGGTTCGTATTCATGGAGAAAATAACTTAACACAAACGAATCTTAAAAAAACCGATGATCCATTAGGTTATCTTTCGAAAGCAATCATCCAAGAAGACTCCGTTGTAAACAATTTGGCACAAACTACTTTACCAAATTTTAACCTCAACCGCCAAGAAAGAAAAATTGAATCCTTTGCTGCTTACTTTCAAGATAGAATCCAACTTTCTGAAAACTGGAAACTCATTCCTGGGGTTCGCTTTGAAGAAGTAAGGCAAAAAGCCATTACAACAAGAAGGCAGGCCACACAAGAAGACTATCTCTTAGGTGCTGTTCTTCCGGGTGATGTTTCTGTCAATCGACGTAGTTCCAGTGAATCAAGAACTCATATCATCCTTCCGGGAATGGGGATCACCTACGACATCACTAAAAAATTCATTTGGTTTTCAGGAGCGCACAAAGGGTTTTCACCTCCTACTTTTGGAACCTCATTTAGCCCACAGGGAAATGACTACCGTTTAAAACCAGAAACCTCCACAAATTATGAAACAGGAGTGAGAGGAGACATTACATCCTATTTGTATACAGAACTAGTAGGTTACAAAATGTACTTTCGCGACCAAATCATTAACGTAAACGAAGTTGGTGGAGAAGCAGGAATTAGACCAGCAAACACTGGTTATTCAACTCATACGGGAGGAGAATCTGTTTTTGTTTGGGATCCAGCAAAAATGCAAAAATCAGAATGGCGTGTTCCTATCGAACTCATATATTCTAGAATTGAAGCTAAATCCAGAAGTTTTAATCCTTTTCCCGTATCTCAATCGAGTGACGGAAAAGAAACCATTGAAATCCTACCGGCTTATACGTTGAACAACTACCAATACATTTCCACAGATACAACAGGGAACTACCTACCTTATGTGCCAAAAGAAACCATTACGCTTGCTGTCAGTGTATCTTCACCCCAAGGGTATTATGGAAGGTTAGAATACCAATACATTGGAAAACAATATTCGGATTTATTGAACACAAAAGATGAATCGGAGGATGGAAACAAAGGGATCATACCGAAAGTGGAACTCTGGAACACAAGTTTGGGATACAGATCTCCCGAAAAATGGTCAGTCTTTATCAATGCGAAAAATATCCAAGATAAACAATATGTTTCCGGTAGATTGCCAACGGGAATCCAACCTGGACCATTTCGCCAAATCAATGTTGGTTTTACTTTAGAACTTTAATAAAAAAACAAAATGTAAATCTAGAAAACAAACAAACGTATTTGTATTTTTCTTATTAAAAGTATTTACCATCTCGATCAAAGTTTCCAAGTGCGGAGAGGATTGTTGTTTCCTCCCAAACATCAATCACGGCGCCATTGGATTTCATATACACTAAAACATCCTCTCTGTCTAAAGAAGGAACCTTGGTGAGTTCTCGTAATACAAGGGATAATCTATCTGGATCTCTTTTGTTTGGTGAAAGGGCAGATTCCTTTTTAAAATCAAATCTCTCCCCTAAGTTTTGGCAAAATGTTTCCCAAACTCGAATGGATTCTAATATGGATACCAAGCGCATTCGGTTTTCCATTTCTTTAGGCGTTTGTTCGTTTGACTTTTTAATCCCAGATACCATCATCATGCGGAGATAATAATAAAGAGTATGGCTATTGAGTAAAATTTTACGAATTTCGTTTTCTCTTAGATTGGAAAAAATACCAAGCAGAGTCTGCATGGTCATATTCTTTTCTTCTAATATATCAAAATAAGCTTCCCATGTCTGAGGATCTAAATTGGACAAAAGATGGATTTTAAGAGTCGGATCTCTGTCCATCTCCTCTGCTAAAGATAAAATTCGTAAGCTTTGACCAGAACCAAACAAAGTCCTTACTTGCAAAAAATAGGAATTAGAATCAAAATTACCCGATAAAAATTGTTTTCCGTATCCAAAATAAATAAACTTCATCAGAAGTTCGGGAGTTAGATTTTCATCATTTAAAAAACGTTTCGAACCTTCTTCCGAACGTAACAACCATAAATATTCAAAAACTAAATCACAAAACTCATCTTCAACCAACATATGATCAGCTAAAGACTTTAAATCAGCACCTTGTTCGATGGATTGAAAAAAATCTAATAATTCGTTTGGAGATGCATTTTTCCAGAACTCAGAAGCCTTCCATCTCATGCACAATTTGTAATTGAAACTTTAAGTAGTGTCAATTGAATTTTAGAAATATTCAGAACCTATGATATTAGTATAAGTTCCAGTAACTACTTCGTAATAAAGAATCACAAATTTTACCATTGGCACCTGGATTTATGACAAGCACTCTGTCATCCGTATGAGGAATGGTAAATATCTTTCCATTAGGTGCATAAACAGCGTCTCCCCATTTATTACCTCCAGAAATCCCTGTGCTATATGTAGTGGATGTGAGATTGTCAGGATCAATTGCAATCAATTGGTCAATGTCAGCAGGAATGGTATAAATTTTTCCATCCGCCGCTAATATTCCACCCCTCCATTTTCCTGTATTTGCAATTGGCGAAGGCCATAAACTTATGGAGTCATTTGTTGGATCTAGGATTAAAAAATCAGAATCATCGGAAACAATGGCAAAAATTTTCCCGTTAGGTGTTACGACTGCATGTCTCCACTTATTAGTTGCACTAATTTTTGGTGAAGGAATCAGGTATGACCTTTCAGAGTAAGGATCCAAAACGAAAATGGAATTGGATACCACTGGGAATGCATATATCTTTCCGTTAGGTGCAAGAACTCCACCTTCCCACATATTTGTCTCGGATAAAGGAGAAGGAATGGTTCTAACCGAATCCGTTTTTGGATCAATCACAAGAATTTTGTCCACTCCCATAGGAATTCCATAGATCAGACCATTGGGAGCAAGAACTCCTCCCCTCCACTTTCCAAGTCCCGTTTCTGGAGTTGGCAACGTATAACTTTCATTTGTTTCTGGTTTGATGACTAAAATTTGATTCCCATCTCTTGGGATACCATATATTTTTCCATTCTGAGCAAGCACTCCCCCTTCCCAAAGACCACCCCCACTCGCTCCAGAAGAAAAACTAGAAGTACTATTTGTATTCGGATCGATGACAAGAATATCCGATTGATTGAAGGGCATGGAATAAATTTTTCCGTTATCGGCAAGAACTCCACCAAGCCACTTCGCTAAACCAGTATAGGCCGGGGTAAAGGTAGAAGTAGTGATACTAGTTGAACCTAGGGCTGCTTGTTTTTTCATTTCAGCAGAGACATACTTCCACCGTCTCGGTTGGATCACTGCCAAAGGATCCATTTCACAAATGGAACGATTGGGAGCCACTGAGCCACAAAATTCTCTGTCATCATCGACAAGAATCCTTGCCAAATAAAAATCCTGAAAGGATTCCGAACCAGGGTCACATCCATTTTCTAAACTGGGAAGTTTACAAGAGAGAAAGAGTAAATGGGTACAGAGACTGAACCAGATGAGAGGTAAGGTTAGACGGGGTTTCAATGGGGCAGGTCTCTTCTGGAAGAGAGAGTTTTTATGGATCAATAAATTGTCAAACGAAAGAAATTTACTAAAAAAATCGAGTTGCCACTCTTCTAGCAAACATTACTTTTAGAGTGTACAAATTGTATAGGAGTTTTTTTTTAAATGAAAGTTGATAGTTTCGTTCCTTCTGAAAACTTAAAACCCTATGTACAAAAATATCTGATCATTACAGCAGAAGAAGGAATAGAAAATCGTATCCTTCCCAACCCAAATTTAGTTTTATCTTTTCAACTCAAAGGGAATTTAAAATCGGAAGAATCAAATTCCCTCTATGATTTGCCAAAGGTTGGCCTTGCGGGTTTTCGAAAGTGCGTAAGAACCATCATTTACCCCAAAAACTCATCGGCCCTTCTTGTCCTTTTTTCCGAAGTCGGTGCTTTTACTTTTTTTAAGGAACCAATTTCTGAGTTCTATGGAAAAACAGTCAGTTTGAAGGATTTGTTTTCAGAGTCCATGATCAATAGAATCGAAGAACAATTGTTTGTTTGTAAATCAAACAACGAACGAATTAGTCTAATCGAAAACTTTTTATATCAAATTAAAAAGGATCGAATTATAGATCCCATCATTACGAAAACTCTTCTGAAAATTAAAGAAACCAATGGTAAAATCAAAATAGGAGATATTAGACAAGGTCTTCCCATTAGTATTGATTCTTTAGAGAAAAAATTTAAGGCCTCGATTGGAACTACCTTAAAACATTATTCCAATCTTTTAAGGATTCGGTCTGTCATATCCTCTCATTCACAAAAAACAAACCTAACTGATTTAGCATACGATGCAGGATACTTTGACCAACCCCATTTCAACAAAGAGTTCAAACTCTTTACAGGATCAACACCCAAGGAATATTTTAAAAATCCACAAAACTGGTAACTGGTTTCCCTTTTCTGATTTTTTACAATTCGCATATCCATCTTCGCGGTATCCTAAATTTAGAATCAATTACCATAAAGAGGATATGATGAACCAAATTTTAATCGATCGATTCCGTTTACCAGCAGAGTCAAAAAAAATATTTTTAGAAAGAGTAAAAATCAATCGCGATTTTATTAAAAACATAGATGGATTTTTAGGAGACCAAACCTATATCAGAGAAGAACAAAATAAGATTCAATTTATCACCATTGCCACCTGGAAAGACAAACAGAGTCTAGAAAACGCGAAAACACTGGTTTTTACAGAATATGAAAAACAAGGGTTCGTAATGCCAGAATTTTTAAAAGAAAACTCCATCCAAATCGAAAGAGAAATTTACGAAAAAATGATTTAGTAGTTGAGAATGTGAAAATCTAAAAAATGCCAAAGACAAAATTTGGCATTTTTCACCAAACAAGAGTTTATTGAATCACAAACACAGTTGCAAATATTTATTGACAAATCAAATGTTCTAATATTACAATTCTAAAATAACAGTTGTCAATAGAGTCTCTTTCCAAAAAGTCCAAAGTATCGGTAATCCTATGATGCGAATGTCCCAATTGTTCTATTTTTTCTTCATTCTAATATCCTTTATTTTTTGTAAACCTCCTGAACTTTCGAATTCTTGTGATCCAAAATCTGAGTCCTATTTAAAAGGATCCATCCTTAGGTTTCTAATCAACGATAGTTCTCCTTCTTGTCTACCTGGATTTCCGAAAACTCCCGTTCAAATTTGGGGAGCCCATAGTAGTAACTCCACCAACGTAGACATCAAAGGGATGGTAGTTCATGACAACAAACTTTACTTAGCAGGAGCCTTTCAATTTTTAGGTCCCAATACGGGAGGAGCTGCCATTCTAAATACAACCGATGGATCTTTGTTTGATGCGGGAGTATGTCCTTATTTAGAAGTCCTTAACTTTAGCAATGTAGCCATTTCGGATGAAAGAGGTGGTTTCTATCTAGCTGGAAGTTTTACCCATGTCCAAGGGATTCAAAAACAGAGCCTTGTCCATATTGATTCCAATTGTAAGTTGGATACAAATTTTGATGTGGGAACAGGCGCTGGTGGTGCAGATGTCCGCGACTTATTACTAGTTGGTGAAAAAATATATATCGCTGGGAGTTTTTCCACTTGGAATGGTTCCACTCGTGGATATCTTGCTGCAGTGAATCGTATATCAGGTAATTTAGATACTACTTGGATTGCCAATGCGGATGGAACAGTAGAATCGATCATCGCAGATACTGACGGCATCTTTGTTGCAGGACAATTTTTAAATATCAATGGAAGCGGAATTGGAAGACTATCAAAAATTTCCTATGATACGGGGACTCCCGATCCAAGTTTTTCCCCAAATATAAGTGCTGGAGCCATTCGTACTATTGCGATAGGAAAAGATGCTTCAAACAATAAAGTAGTTTATGCCGGAGGCAGTTTTACTGCTGTTTCTCCTTCGAATGCTAGATCCTTTGAAATGGATGGCAACATGACGGCGTGGAACCCTGCGCCAAACGGGTTAGTGGATGATCTAGTTTATTTAGGATCAAAAGTCTATTTGATTGGCAGTTTTAATCTCTTAGGTGCCACATCCAGAACCAATTTTGCTGCTGTTGATAACAACACTGGTCTTGTTGGTTCTGAAAATTTAATGTTAAATGGTAGCGACACACTAGCATCAATTACCGATTTTGGTGGCAAGATTTACATTCTAGGAAATTTTACTTCTGTCGCTAGTAAACCAAGAAGGTATGGATTTTCTATCGATCCTAATAATGGAAATATTTCTGATTGGAATCCAAGTTTTACAACGAGTTTTTCCTATCCAGGTGGCAGAATTGCATTTTCATCAGATGGATCGAAGGTATTGGTTCCTGGAAATTTTTATAGCGTAAATGTTGTAGAACGAAGTGGATTTGGATCCATTGATTTGATCACAGGGAAAGCCACAGATTTTAATCCACAACTAACAGGAACGATCAATAGTTTACATGTAAGAGATAATATTCTTTTTGCTGGTGGGTCTTTTACTTCTATTCTTAGCCAATCCAGAACCAACTTTTTTGCCTTAAATCTAAACTCATTATCTTTGGAAGGAATGTCTCCCACATTCAATTCCGATATCAATATAGTAACTAGTGATGTAAATTATATCTATACCGGTGGTAATTTTATCAATGTGGCAGGTTCATCTCGTCCATATATCGCACGTTTGGTGCTTGCAAATGGAAGTCTAGACAGCTGGAACCCAAGTGGTGACGCAGTTGTTAATTCCATTTTACCCACAGAAGATAAAATATTTATAGGAGGGTCTTTTACAAGTATCGGTAGTTCAGGTTCTCCCTATTTTTCATCTCTCAATCGGTCGACGGGAATTAATTTACTATTTCCATCCAACGTCAATTTTCCGAATGGAAATGTTGCCTCCATTGCCCAATACCAAAACCAATTTTTTATCGGTGGGGCATTTATTTCCGTCGGAGGACAGGCAACCTCTTACATTAGCGCCTTTGATGGTTCTACAGGTGTATATACACACCAATTATTTACAGCTGATAGCAGTGTTTCTACCATCTCCATTGGAGAGAATGGTAAGGGCATCGTCGGTGGAAGTTTTACCACCATCAATGGATCATCAAAACCAGGATTTGTATTTTATGATTTTCTAAATAAAAAAGTTTTAGATTCCAATCTTCCATCTAATGGAAACGTAAATCTTTCTTTCTCTGTTAAGAATAGGCATTACTTTGGTGGGAAAATCACAGATGTGAACAATAGACCCAAAGGCGGATATTTTATATGGGATTTATGAGATTAAATCAGATCTCCTAATTTCAACTAACTATGAATCAACTAACATCAAAGCCAATTTAAACTTTTATTTTTTTCAATAAATTAATTTCCAAAGATTCTATCAGAATGGCAGGATCTTAAATAATTTCTACTGATTTTGATTTGACATGGTTAAAATGTTCACCCTATATTTACGTGAAATGTACCTACGAATCGGATTTCTTTTCATCTTTTTAGTAAGTTTCCAATCCCCGCTTCTTCCTTGTGAACCATTTGACCCAGTTTCTCTCAAACCCACGGATGCATCCAGAGAAGATAAGGATTTTTTCTCCTTCAAACAAAAATTGGAAAAAGCAATCCAAGAAAAAAACATTCAGTTTATTGAATCAGTCATTGATCCACAAATCTCGTTTGCTTTCTCGGAAGAGGGAATGGGGAAATCCAATTTTTTAAAACATTGGAAACTAAAACAAAATCCAAAAAATCCGGAATTCTGGAACGAACTTTCCCAAACAGTTAATTTAGGTTTTACATTCAAAGATCAAATTTGGTCGGCCCCTTTTTTATTCAATCAAACACCCGAATCCATTGACCAATACTCATATTCACTCATCACGGGCAGTGTAGTGAATGTCCGTGACAAACCATCCACCAAAGGAAAAATACTAACGCAACTTAGCTGGGAATTTGTAAAAAACGAATACGATGAGACAAATTCTAAACCAAGTTCGAAGGAACCATGTAACTTCAAAAAAGTTTGTATTTCGGACGGACAAATCGGATACATTTGCGAACAATATTTACGAAGCCCTTTAGGTTATCGAGTTGGATTTTCAAAGAAAAAGAGCGCTTGGTCTATGATATTTTTTGTTGAAGGCGGAGATTAATATATATTTTAATTTTAAACAACGAGAGGGATCTTATTCATTTCAATCACCAAGATCCCCTGCTTTTCACTGATCGATCACTCTAATTCCAATTCTTTAAAACAACTCCTTCTCATTTTTAGATTTTCACCTATGATTCGTTAGCCGAAAAAAGACATTTCCGAAAAATCCTAAACCACCAAATGAACATCATAAACTAAACGTTCGAAATTCGAATGATCTTTTTGTTAAATTCTGATTTCAATTGAGTGAAAAAGAAATTAAATTCGAAAAACCAAAGTCTTCTATATCCATTGCAAACAATCATTATAAATCATTCAAAAAATGATTTGCGTTGATTTTAAAATAGAAATTTAAACTTTGTGATAAATTCTGCTATTTGCAGACAATCAAATCTATGAATCAATTAACCGCATGGTCCAAATCAATCCAATTTACACTTGGACTACAGAGCCAGGACGATTCCCTTCCTGATATCAAAGAAATCTTAATTCCAATCCGTAACGGTAATTTACGAACAGATTGTTACTTTCCGAAATCAAAATCTCTCGGTACGATTGTTACAATCAATGGTTTGGCTCCTTTGGGAAACAGAGACCCCAGGTTTATCATTGTCAACAAAAGCCTACAAAAGATTGGTTATACGGTCGTTAGCCCTTTTTATGATGAAATTTGTGACTATAAAATTTCCCTTCGCAATATAGAGGATATTAAAGACTCAATTTTATTTATCTCAAAACAAAAAGAAATTTCACCCTCTGGAAAAGTTTCTATTTTTTCCCCTTCCTTTTCGGGATCACTTAGTCTGATTGCTGCCAGTGACAATCAAATTGCAGACAGGATTAATTGTATTTGTACAATAGGAGCTTATGCAAAAGTCGATGATATTATCGGAAATTTATTTGCTAACCAAAACTTAGATGAATATGGTCGGATGATTCTTTTACTTAACTTTCTCCCAATTTCCATTGGAAAAAATGAAAGTCTTTTTAAGGCCATCAAATTGACCATCTTAGATAATTATTACAAATCCAAAGATCTTTATTTAAAACCTCATTATCAAAAAATGAAAAATGCAGATCGATTGTTTTTTGATCAGCTAAAAAATGATCCAGAATTTAGAATCAAACATTGGAATGTAGTTCTAAAAAAAGGTGGGAAAAATCGTGAATTACTTACGGCATTATCGGTTACAAACCATATCTCCAATTTAAAATTACCAATTTTATTGATTCACGGTTTAAAAGATGATGTTGTGCCTGCAACCGAGTCTGTCATATTACACAAAAGGTTAATCGCACAAGGTGTAGATAGTAAACTATGTGTGACCACTCTCATCTCCCATGGGGATACTGGATTTAATCTAATGACCTTATTGGAGCTTCCGAAATTGATTTCATCTTTTTCTTTCTTTTTTTCAAAAGCCTTTGATCAGAAAAAATAAATCCTATTCCAAACACAGTTATATAGTCAACAGACACCTATTTGATAGAGGAGAATGATCATTTGTTCATTTCAAATGAGTTCACTACCTCTTTCCTAAAATTTGAATTCGTTCTTGGTGACCAGGATATACAAATTTCAGTTGGTTTGTGTTTTCCAAACGTTTTAAATAATCCAAACTTTTTTGATTGAGTTTATGATCAGAAGTAAAAGTCCCTGGTGTTACTCCTTCTTTCCAACCCCACTGCGTATGGCAAGAATCTCCTAATACTAAATGAGCCCCATCTTTGGCTGGAATGAAAAATGCTAAACTTCCTGGCGTATGGCCCGGAACAGAAATCACATAAAAACTTTCATCGCCAAAAAAATCCAAAACACCGATCTCACTTGGTTCTTTACCAAAATCGAGTTGGAATAAATTTGGATTTTCTCCTAACAAACGATTTGTGGATCCTTGAACAAATAAGTTTATGAATTGTTTTTTAGTAACCTCACCTGGACCCACATAAAAAGGCACAGACCGATCCAACTCATAAGCTCCGAGGGTATGATCTAAATGCAAATGAGTGAAAAAGATACCCTTTACATCTATTTTATTTTTACTCAAATAAACTTTGGTTGTTTCGTAGATTTTTAGTTTAGAAAAATGCAATTGAGATTCTACTATGGAATTGATAGGTATCTCATTCTTATCTTTGGTAAAAATGTCACCCACTCCTGAATCGATCAGAAAAGTCCCATACTTCGGGTGTTTGATGAGATAAAAATAAATCGAAATAGGTTCTAAACGATCCTTTAAACCAGCAGCTTTTGCCTTAGGATTCTCCAAATCTAAAAGTCCTGCGAGTGAAGTTTCCCAATCCGCCGCTTTGATTACTTGGAATTCAATCCATGTTTTTGGTTTTGGAGAAAGGGGGATTTCTTCTGTAAGCTTCTCTGCCAAAAATGGTTTCACCTGATGAGAGGTTACCTGGCAAGTTAGGGTCAGAACAATAAGAAAGAAAGTGAATGCTAGGCGTTGGAACACAGTATACCTCCGTCAGCCAAAATCCCAAGATAAAAATTCCCAATGGATTGATCCATCACTTTAGATCTCTCGGGGAATTACTCCCAGGCACAGCCAGAGTTGCTGCCCCATTATCACCTAATATAAATAAAATATTTGAGAACCAATTCCAAAAAGAAAAACCCCGCCAAAGGCGAGGTTCTTAAATTCCTGTGTGAAGAAAGCATTTTGTTTCCGATCCACAAAGGATATATTAAACTAAATAATTTTAAAATCGGTAAGAAACTTCAAATCCAATCTGTCTACGAATGTCTTTGTTCTCAGGAAAAGGGCCAAATCCCGGCTGACTTCCCAATATAAAAGGTAAAAAATTGATACTGCTTGATGATCCACCCAATAGGGTTAAGATATTTCCGGCTTCTTTTACCTTGCTATCTACCACTCGATGGGTCGCTTCCGTATGTGAATAATTTAATCCAAAACTTACGTTTTCAGAAATATTGAATCTGTATCCAATACTGATTCGACTTCCAACTAACTCTGAATCCACTTTTCCTTTGATTTTGTTTTCAAAAGGAAACGCTATTGTAGGTGTAAGCACGAACAATGAAGAAGTTTTATTTTCGTAATTTCCACTATTGGCAACACTTTTGAGATATTCATATCCGAGACTGATGTTATGTCCTTCTGCGATTTTTAAGTTATATCCTAAACCTAAGATGGCATTTAGATAAGCTTCATTATAAGTAAGTTTTTCAATGGAACTTGCTCCTGCACCACTGGAAAAAGCTGTTGTCCCATTCGTAGTTGTGGAAGAGTTAGTAAAATAATATGGAGATTTTGATTTCACTTCGTTTCCATAAATTTCACCGCCAAGTCTGAGTGCTAATCCTTCTAAGAATTTATTCCCAGAGTCATGAAATATATATATATTCTCAGCAAGTTTGATATTTGCAGTTTGCAGACGGTTAGAGGTAAATTCACTAGCGACAAAACTTTCAGATCCGATTGTCACTGCGGAAGAACCAGAACCAAGCCGAGCTGTTGAGTTACTGTAATCACCGGAAAAAATAGAATCTGCAAACAGGGTAGCAAATGAAATGCCGAAGTCAGTCCCTAAAAGACCACTGTGACGAGCGTTGATTCCAAATTCAACTCCCTTCCCTTTAAATTTATTGGTGGCTGGAATGCTAAAACTTGTGGTTCCACCTACCAAACGATTGACGATTAAAGAATTTTGCATTGTCAATCCGTTCTTTAATGTAGCGGAATCCACGGTTAAGTCAACGCCTCGGAGATAAATGACCTTCTCCTTACCTACTTCCGCATATATCGCAATATTCGCTATCACCAATATAAATAATATTAACTTTTTCATATATTCTAATTACCCACTGATTTTTATAGCAAACTATTTTTAAATAGTAACGATTGTCAAATGATTTAAGCCTAACAAAAATAAATTATAAAAATTTAACGACTCTTAAGCTAAAAAAACAACAATTGTTCGTTAGTTTTTGAGTGTTCTAATTCTAGCGGAATCGCCAAAGCCAAAAGAATAGAAAGCCTCAAACCAGGAGCGTTATTTGCGAAAAGTGAACTAATTCAAAATAAAATAGGGAAATAAGGGAATTTCGTTTTCAATCAGTTTGGATGTGGTATAGGGGAAATTCGCACATCCCACGAGCCACACCCCTCCACCCTAACTCGGGCGGGGGATTTTAGATTCGCAACCACATTATGTCGCATTATTCAAGATCACAATCCTTCCCTCTTTTAACCCGCGCCTCCAATGAATCGTTTCATTATTTGCGAAATTTTCCCAAAAAATGAATTGGCTTCATTTATAATCGACGCCGAGAGTCATTCAGGCCAGAGTTTTTTAATCATGTATAGCGAACAGGGCCTGAATCTCACGTTACTCATTTGGAATAGCTCCATTGCCATTCTAGTGGTAGCATTTGTTTGTTACCTGGCAAGTTTTCGCCAAACCATTCTTTTGATGTTGGTCATGGCATTTGCACTGTTAGCTGGCATTCAATTTATCTTTGACCCTCATCATAACCTGATTGAAATCTTGAGTTTTATCAAGTTTATGCTGCTTCTCCCCTTTGGCTTAGGAGCAGTCCTCATCTTTGCTAGTTTTTCCGAAGACAAACAACAAAGGTTCCTGCTTTGGTTTTCCCGTTATATCAACTTTGCCGTGGTGGCCAATATCTTCGCTATGGTTTTCGCACCCGACGGCGACACTTACCGCGGATACTTGAGTCGCGTTGTATGTCTTGTCCTCCTCATTTGGTTGTTCCAAGAAATGGCAAAAGAACGGTTCCAGACAACAAAGTTTGACCGTAAATTTTTTATCTTTCGGTCCTCACCTTTAAAATGGATTTATTGTCACGCTGCTTATCGCATCGCACTTTTATCACTACCAACCTTTAATAGTATACAATACTTGCTTCTGGAACCATTGAGTCTTCTCGTTATGGTCGTCCTCCATCGTTTGCATAAAAAGCGCTATCCTCTCCATTATTATTTTGGTTTTGCGGACACAATCGTTGTCACAACCTTAACCCTGCTGGCTCGGTATCCGATCCTACCACCATTTGAAATCAAAGGTTATTATATAACCAATCTACAAAAATATCAGTGGGATATGATATTCCTTCCGATCCAACTTGCTGTCATCGGATTTGCAATCAGGGCGATATTTAAAAACACAACCCGACCACAAGCAAACACACTAACCACATTAAAAACGCCGCATGTTCCTTACGAGGATGCTAAATTAACAATGACTAAAGATTGAAATTATCCGATCCAACCATCCTTTAACTTTAAATAGGTTAGTATTGGTATAAGTTTGATGACTTTCCAAAAGGTGAAAACTTTTAGAATAAAAAACTGTATTTTGGAAACAAGATTGTCGGTTAAGGAGAATTAAGGTATAGGAGAAATTTGCACCTTCCCACGAGCCACTCCCCTCCACCCTAACTCGGGAGGGGTTTGTGGACTCACAGCCGTATTATGTCCCATCCCAACCACCCATCTTTACATAAAAACCCCGCTAAACTAGCGAGGTTTGTCAGTGAACAATGGTTAATGTTTTAGTATTTATGACTTAACTTTTACAATATACACCGTAGCGTGACGACAATTCTAGCAAAGGTAGTTGGTTTCCTTTACAAAAGGAGGTGATCGAGTCGCGATTTTTAAGTTATAACTAGAATATTTTCTTACGGAAAATATTCTGTGGTTACCTTGTTAAAACCTAACACTAACAAGAGTTTCACTTTAAAAGCGCCTCCCCCATTCGTTATGCGGGGATAATGGGCGAGCCCCCAAACCAACTTAGCTATTTCAAAATGAATTATTAATATAGAAAAAATTGATCTATTATTTGGGGTCGGGCTATTCAGGGCTTCGGTCGCAAAGCGACCGCTAACGCGCCCTTTCTATCCCTCTCCCATTCTTCTGTAAACTTCGTAACTCAGGGCCAATTTCAAATTCTTAATAATTATGGATTTTTTGATTTTATCATAAAAATATATTCTATTATAATTCGACTTGATTTAATTTTACGTATCTTCTTTTAGAATTGAGAGATAGAAATTGTAAAATATTGACTATAAGAAATCCACGATTAGGTTCCCTTACAAGTCTATCGAGAAACTCATACTAAATTTCTAGCTGATGAAACTTTAACAAAATACTCTTTTCCCATTTTTTCTGTAACTGGGGACAAACATCAGAATATTACCTCACAGGTAATCGACTGACCTTTATATCAGCATATAATGAAACTCTATGGAGAACAGTATATGAACCAATATTCCCTCTTAAAAAACACCTTCTTAATCAATGGATTTCTGTCTGCAATGACAGGACTTATTTGTTTGTTTCTTTCCGATTATCTATCCACACTATTCGGAAATATTTCGAGCTTGTATCTGGAAGTAATTGGAGGAGGACTTGTCGTTTTCGGAAGTTTTGTATTTTTTATAGGAAAAAAGGAAAAGCCGAATCTTATGATTGCGCATATCATTTTTTATTTGGATGTAGTTTGGGTTTTGGGAACGACGGGACTTCTCGCATTGTTTTTTGAAAGTATCCACATTCGAGGATTCGCATTCGCTACCGCAGTCGGACTAGCGGTATTGGGGTTTGCAATTTTTGAATTCAAAGGGATAAAAAAGATAGAAACTAAAAAATAATACGTATTTAATTTCCTATGGCAGATGCGAGATGAGACATCGTTTCCGCTGTTTCTTTGTTATTCGGGAAAAAAGTTTCAATCTTTAATTCTTGTAATCCGACGTCCAAAGGAGTTCCAAACGAGGAAATCACCGATAAAAAAGACAAAACCTTTCCTTCAAAGGAAACATCAATGCTGATGAGTGGTAAATTTTCTTTAGGAACAAACTCAATTTGATCTTGGGGTAAAAAAGAGGTAATCTTTTGATACAACTCGAAATTTTCCTTTTTGCCAAGTCTTGCTTCCTGTCGCAATCTTCCCAATAAATAAGCGGAAACTTCTTCCCAGTTGATCAAATACTTTCTGAAACCGTCAGGGTGAAAAATCAATTCCATAAGATTTTGACCAATCGTAAACGATCCAGGAAATAAATGAGAGAACAGAAGTCCCGCAGAATGATTCATTCTAAGTACTTTCCAACTTGAATTGATTAGAATTGCTGGATAAGGTTCTTGTTGTTTCAGAATGAAATGAATGGCATCTGAAACTGATTTCATTGAAGGATCGTCAATTTTCTGATCAGAATAAGATGGAGAAAGACCAGCACCTAACATTAATAAATTTCTTTCACGGAATGGAATGTCCAATACATCCGAAAGTCGATGAATCATTTCTTTGCTAGGATTTGCCCTTCCGGTTTCCAGAAAGCTGATGTGTTTGCTTGAAATTTCCGCATCCAAAGCCAATTCCAGTTGGCTTTTTTTACGAAGTTTTCTCCATTCCCTTAATTGGTCACCGAATCCGTTTTTCATCTGGAATCCATTATCATGAGAATCATTAATTTCATCAAGACCACTACCAATGTAAAAAGTAAGTTTTTCAAAAATGAACTCACTCATATAGGCAGAATACAAAACCGTATCTTTACATAAAAAAACCCCGCTAAACTAGCGAGGTTTCAAAGTAACAATGGTTAAAGAATTTAGTCTTTAAGACTAACTTTTACAATATACAACGTAGCGTGACGACAATCCTAACGAAAGGTAATTGGTTTCCTTTATAAAAGGAGGTGATCCAGCCGCACCTTCCGATACGGCTACCTTGTTAC